>NZ_JIBU02000027.1:0-205306 GCF_000633595.2 Clostridium drakei
AAGGACTACCGTCCTAAAAATTTTTTAATAAGCTTCTGATATTTTTTAGGATGTGCCAGAGGATATTATTAAAATAGTTTAAATATATAAACTAGGCAATAAGTATTATGAAAGCTACGTTTTTTATTAAGAGCCATATCATAATGTATTATAAGCAATTTTTCATATTAGAATTACAATAGTTACTACACAGCTTTTTAGGTGGAGGGAGCTTTGAATATATGGTGTATAAAAGCTTTTGAGAGAATTTAGGAGGTCTTATGTCTAAAATTTAAAAAATCTCGTAATTTGAATCAGGACGATTCAAGCCGCGAAAGTCCCAGGACGGGACATTTGAGCGGGTAGAGATTTTTAAAATTTTAGACATTAGAGCCCCTTAATAAACGGTTGGCTTTTATACACCATATATTCAATGCGGACTCCACCTAAAAAGCTGTGTCGCATTATTTTTATATTGACTCTAACGTAACGTGATAGTATATAGTATAGTTATGCTGAAGGAAAGGAGGTACAGGATTTTTGGAACTGAAAATTAACGAAGTTGCAAAATTAACAGGAGTTACAGTGAGAACTCTTCATTATTATGATGAAATAGGTTTGCTTAAGCCAAGCAAGGTTTCTGAGGCGAGTTATCGTTTATATGATGACGATGCTATTGAGTTGCTTCAACAAATATTATTTTTCAAAGAGTTGGATTTTCCACTTAATGAAATTAAAGAAATTGTTAAAAGTGCATCATTTGATAGAACGGAAGCACTAAAAAAGCATAAAGAGCTTCTTAGTAAAAAACGTAAAAGAATTGATAAGCTAATAAAGCTTGTAGAAAAAACAATAGAAGGAGAATGTAATATGAGTTTTAAGGAATTTGATAATATTGATTTTGAAAATGCAAGAAAGAAATATGCAAAGGAAGTTAAAGAACGCTGGGGAAAAACTGATGCTTATGTTGAGAGTGAAACAAAGACTAAAAAGTATGGTAAAGAACAGTGGAAGCAGGTAAATGAAGAAGGTGGAGATATTTTAAAGGCTTTTGCTGAGAATAGAGAAAAAAGTGCTGATAGTAAAGAAGTTCAAGCACTTGTTAAAGAATGGCAGGATTACATTACAAAAAGATTTTACAAATGTACTAATGAAATTTTAAAAGGCCTTGGACTTATGTATTTACAGGATGAACGTTTTAAAGAAAATATTGATGGTTATGGCAAGGGAACAGCAGAATTTATATCACAAGCAATTGCAATTTACTGCACAAAGTAAATGAAAGGATATCAAGTGATTCTTAGACTCAGGTGGAGTTTGCTTGTGAGGAATACCTCTTTCCATTTGAGTCTTAGAAGAACTTATCCAGATGCGTAGCAGTGCTTATCTCCCATTTGAAGAAGATGGGGGGATTAGCAATGGTAGCGGTCGGATACAAAGTTATTTTTCATATTTGAATGTGCACTAGCTGAAAATAAAGACTATATTTTTAATATTTTTCAATGAGAAAAATATTAAGAAAAAAATCAACAAGCACCATAAAGCACTGAAAGTATTAAATTTCACAATAAGAAGCGACCATGAAGAGAACATAATTGGTTATTACTGTGAAATTTAATGCTATTTTTGGGGGTTTCAAAGTGAATTAATTTAGTTTGAAAAACATAATTAAATGAAGTACTCTTATACTAGTTTTTATATTATTCAGCACTTAATCCTGCTAAATTTAACAAATTCCAAGGTTTATTGTAATGTGGCTGGAAAAAGAAATCAACAAAAGCCAGTTCATCTATAGTCATTTTATTTTGAATACACACTGACATTGTATTTATGGATTGAGTTAAATCGGCCTTTGAAACAATTTGAGCACCTAAAATCCTTTTAGAGTCTTTTTCATAAACTACTTTTAGTTGTGCTAAATCATAAGTAGGCATAAATTCTGGACGGTAGTTATCTTCAACCATTACTGTTTTGATATTTATTCCATATGCTTTGGCAGAATTTTCAGTTAAACCTGTAGAGGCTATGTTATAATCATAGATTTTAATTCCAGAAGTTCCTTGAGTACCCATATATTTTGTAGTTGGCTTAACTAAGTTTCTAGCAACTAATGTACCCATACGAACTGCGTTTGTAGCTAGTGGAATATATTCTTGCTTTTCTATTGGATTATATTTAACAGCACAGCTATCTCCAGCTGCATATATATCTTTTTTACTAGTATGCATATATTCGTCTACCACAATAGCACCATTGCCTAACATTTCAAGCTGTCCTTTAAATAGTTCTGTGCTTGGTTTGAAACCAATAGAAAGTATAATTAAATCTGCTTCATATTGGCCCTTATTTGTAATTACTTTTGAAACTTTTCCATCTACACCCTCAAATCTTATAACTGTCTCACCTAAAGCCAATTTAATAGCATGGTCTGATAAAGCTTTTTCTGCTTTATCTGTAAATTCTTTATCTAAATATTTGCTTAAAATGCGATCCTGACTATCAATTAGCGTTACCTTTTTATTATTCATTTCAAAGGATTCTACTAGTTCAACACCTATATACCCTGCGCCTATAACCACTATATTGTTGGCTTTTTGAGATTTTTCAATTATAGTGTTTGAGTGGTAATAATTTTTGGATATCAATATATTTTCTAAATTGCTTCCATCAACCTTAGGAAGTATTGGCCATGAACCAGTTGTTACTATTAATTTATCAAAGGTATCTTCAAACTCTTCTTTTGATTTTAAATTACGAACCTTAAGTTTTTTTTCATCTATGTCAACGGATACTACGTCATGAGACATTTTAGTGGATACTCCTAATTCCGCCAATTTTTCTGGTGAACTATAAAACAATCCCTTAGGATCTTTTACTATTCCTGCTACATATAATGCTATTCCACAAGATAAAAATGAAATTGTATCATTTCTCTCATATACAGTTATTTTTGCATCTGGATATAATTTAGAGCAGTTTACCACAGCAGAAGTTCCAGCATGGGTACAACCTATGACAACTATTTTCATTATATTTCCTCCTTAAAACTTCATATGTCTTTATGATGCCCTAGCATTTTATGTCCTACTCATAATACTTATGTTTATACTGTATAATAATCAATATTTATTGTTTTTAAGAATTAACTATAAAAAATGTAGGATATCTAATAACTTTTAAGTCTGATATTTTTAATCACTATTGAAGCCACCGTCAAACAAGCTCCAATAACTAAAAATATAACTGGAATATGGAACATTGCAGACTTTGTGGTAAGTCCAAGAAAATCTAAACTTGGTAAGCTATTTAATATACCCAGGTACCATAAAATAATATAAGTTATTTCAAAGGCAGTAGAACTTCCAGCAATGTTTCCAATAAAAATTCCTAAGGTATTTACAAAGAAAGAACCAATTAAAATATAAAGAATTCCTAAAAAGTTATGCAGCAGCAAAAACTTTATTATAACAGCTGTATTTATAAATACAGTGAATAAAATTCCAGCAGCAGCTGAATTTAAAGGCTCTATATTTCTATAGTTTTTATAAGTCAAAAGATAATCTTCCATATTAAAAGCTCTTTGAACAGTAGATAATTTAGACCATATGAAAACAGGTAGAATCCATATGGTTGGAATTAAAAATTTATTTAAGTTATCACCATTTGCAAAAAATATTCCTATAGAGCAGAAGATGATGGCTGCATACCAGTATAAACTAGGAGAAACGACTACAATTTTAAGATTGCTTTTTAGTATGCTAAGGTTATTCATATAAGTTTTGTTTTCAAAAATCTTAGTCAAAACTGTTTTTTTACAAGGAATATATTTTGCTTCTTTTGTAAGCTTATTAGCTATTGTAGATGGTTTTGTTCTAATAAGAGAATTACTTTTGAAAAACATGGAGGCTAAAAAGAGTAAAAGGATTCCTATAAAAATCCAAAATAATCTTTGGAACAATATGTTAAAACCAAGGTTTGCATTATTCATTATAAAAGTTTTAATATTTCCATGAAGGGGTCCACTTGTGCCAAGACTGAAAGAATCTATATTAGAAAACTCTTTAAAAGCATGCTTTAATTGTTCTGATATTATTTTGGCAGCAGTATTCATCCCAAAAACATCTGCTAAAGTAGAAGTTCTGTTTTGAATGGAATATATGATTATTCCAGACCAGGTAAAGAAGTATACTACATTTCCAAAAGAGTTCCTTAGAAAAGGAATGATTTCAAAAATTATTGCTATAACTGCTGTAAGAAAGCAAGCTGGTACTGCTAATATTAAAAATGGTGTTAAAAGCTTAATTGGCTGCAAATAATAGCTTTCACCTCTAGCAAATTGCATTAAAACAGTAATTGCAACAACTACAAGCATTTGAGTGAGAAGAAACAGTAAATTGCCAAAGGCTTTTCCAAATATAAATACCCAGGATTTTGTTCCTATAGAAGCTGTCATTTCGCCTATTAAAAGTTCTTTTTCTCTCTTTATAGAATTTCTAACAAAGTAAAATCCAATCAAAGTCACAACACTAATAAAGGCCATAGTAGAAACCCAGCCAAGCCATACAGAATTATAAACTCCTCTATAAAAATATCCTTCAAAAGAATAGGTTAAGGTATAATAAAAACTGCTGTTGTTTTCTGGGAAGAATAAATAGCATATATACATCATTAAAAGACTTATAATAAGTGTGGTTTTGCTTCTTATTCTATCTAAAAAATCAGATATTCCTATGTAGTAAATTTCATGTAGACTATTCAATGTTTCCACCTCTTTTTCTTGAGGTATAATAAATATAAGCATCTTCAAGAGTAGGGGACACACTTGAGGCATTTAGTAAGGGTTTTGATTCTGATATTACTCTTATAACCATTCCTTCATTTCTTCTTACTATATTTCCTGTTATATAATTGTCCTTTATTTTTTTAAGGTGACTTTCTTCAGTTAAACATTCCCATACTATTCCCTCTAATGAATTTAAAAGTTCTTCGTTTTTACAAAAACACATGAGCTTACCCTTATCAATAAGAACTATTTTTTCAGCTGAAGCTTCTACATCAGACACTATATGGGTAGACAAGATTATTATTTTATCTTTTGATAAACTATTAATTAGATTTCTAAAGTTCATTCTTTCATTGGGATCTAATCCTACGGTTGGTTCATCTACTATAAGAATTTTAGGATCGTTTAAAAGAGCTTGTGCAATGCCTATTCTCTGCTTCATACCGCCAGAATAATTTCCAATACTTTTATTTGCAGCATCTCTAAGATTTAGTAAATCAATAAGTTCATTTATTCTATTTACTGCTTTTTTCATGTTAAGTCCTTTTAAAGCTGCCATGTATTTTAAAAATTCAACAGCAGTTAAATTGGGAAATACCCCAAAGCTTTGGGGTAAATATCCTAAAGCATGTCTAAGTTCATCACCATTTTTATGAATGTCACATCCATTCCAGGTAATAACACCTTCTGTTGGCTTTGAAACTGTAGCTATCATCTTCATTAGTGTTGACTTGCCAGCACCATTTGCACCTAAAAGACCTATGATTCCTCTTTCTAATTCCAGATTAAAATTTGAAAGAGCTGTAAAATTATTTGAGTATTTTTTTGAAACATTTTTAATTGAAAGCATAATATTTCCTCCTAAATTTAAGTTGTAAAATTATCTAATGATTATCCACCTTAATACTTCAAGTCACTCTATAAAAGTAACTATGTAATATCTATTTATTTTAAATAGAAGTAAAGATCGGACTTACACCTTAGATAAACTCACTTAAAATAATAATAGATTAGCCTTAATATAAAGCTAATCTAACATTAATAAATTCTAAAATTTAAGAGGAATAGATATAATAAATAAATTATTTAGGGATTCACTAGGAGTAAGTTTAATATCTCCACCATGTTTTTTTATAATTTTTTTCGTTATAGCTAGGCCTAAACCACTTCCACCAGCACTAATTTCTGATTTTACGAAGGGTTCAAATATTGTATCTCTAATTGATTTGTCAATATAATGTCCATTATTGCCAATTTGTAAAATTACATTGTTATCTTCTAAGTAACAAGAAATCCTTAATTTTGTGTAATCTTCATTATGATTTAAAGCATTATTAAAAATGTTGGAGATTGCTCTTTTCATAAGCTTTTCATCAAATTTAAATGTAATAGGATAATCACTGATGTTGAGTTCTAGGTTAAAGTGCTTATTTTGAAATTCTTCATAGTATTCTACAATAAGACGTCTAAGCCATTCAGTAAAGTTAAGCTTTACTAAAGAAGGGCTATATTCTGAATCTTCCAGTTTTGAAAGTGCAAATAGATCTTCAATGAGTACTGTAGAGTATATTGCTTTATTATGTATTATCTTTAAGAATTTTTCTTTCTCCTCTAAGGTTACATTTTCCTCTAGCAAAAGCTTGGAGAATCCCTGAATAGAGGTTATAGGTGTTTTCAAATCATGAGATATATCAACTAAAAGTCTTTTTTTACTCTCATCTATTCTTTTATTTTCTTCTTTGACTTTTTCAAGTTCTATTACCATTTCATTAAATTCAGTTTCAACATCTTGAAGCTCTCTTAAACCTTTTACATTAGCTCTAGTGCCATAATCCAGCTTTTTTAAGTTTTTTATGCTGTAAATAAAGTTTTTAAGAGGGTTTGTTATAAATTTAGAGCTTATAAGACTGCAAATATATAAACCTATTAACAAATAAAGAAATTGAGTTAAATATAGTATTCCATAAACCTTAAAAGAAAGAAGGCTGTCGGCTTTAGTATATAAATTAGGTTTATAGATAAAGGAAAGTGTGAGTTTCCTTCTATCAATTTTATAAAGAAAAAGATAGGGTTCGCCATGTTTTCCTTTTACTGAAAATACTTCCCCATAATAAGGACTTTCAGATGAATAATTTCCAACAGAAGATAATCTAAATAGTTGTTCATCATTGTATTGCATTATACTATCTTTTTTTTCACCTTTTACATAGATTACTTTCCTATCTTCATTGAGAACTTCTTCCCAGGCACCTATTTTAGAAAGAAAACCTAAATTTATTTTATCAAAGTCTTCATTATAATAAGAAGACATTGGTATATTATTGATTTGTTCATTATTAAAAACAAGCTTTTTTACTATAAAGGCTGAGGATTTATAGGATAATTGTATAATTACATACAATACTAGAAAGGTTATTAAACAATTTATTATAAGAAAGTTTTTTACACCTAATTTTTTCTTAATAATATTAAAGTCAAACTTCATGATTTAATTACCTTCAAATATATAACCAAGACCTCTTATAGTCTTGATAAACTTAGGTTCTTTAGGATTGTCCTCTATTTTTTCTCTTAACTTACTTATATAAACCATTATAATTTTTTCATCTCCAAGATAACATTGTCCCCATACCTCTTCATATAATTGACCTTTAGTAAAAACCTTATTTTTATTTTTCATAAAAAAGCACATAAGTTTATACTCAAAGGAGGTCAGCTGAACTTCCATATCATCCTTATATACTTTACAGCTTCCTTCATCCAACTTTAGATGCTTATTAATAATTGTGAGATTATTTTCTTCCTTATTGTTGTTAAATATGGTACTTCTTCTTAAAAGTGCTTTAACTCTTGCAATAAGTTCTAGAGTATTAAAGGGCTTGGCAAGATAATCATCTGCACCAAGGAATAGACCATCAATTTTATCAATATCTTCGCCTTTAGCAGATAAGAATATTATAGGAGTGCTGCTTTTTTCTCTAATTTTTCTTAAAACTTCTTTTCCATCAAGACCAGGCATCATTATATCTAGTACTACAATATCTATTTGCTCCTTTTGAAAAATTTCTAAGGCCTCTTTGCCATTAAATGCTTTATAGGTATTGTATCCATTATTCTTCATATAAAAATCTATCAACTCTACAATTTCTTTGTCGTCATCTACAATTAAAATTGAATTCATATTTTTAACTCCTTATATAATCTTTAAATTTCCCTAATATTGGTTTAGTTCATTTATTTTTGCACTATTCTGGAGAAATGCTTTTAAGTTTAGTTGGAAAGGCATTTCTTATAAAAATTCTACTTAAAAATGGCAAACATTTGATGACCTTCTATATTAAGTAGTTTAATATCCATATTAATTTACGTCAAGTTTTGGAATATGAGGTATTAAAATGCTGCCCAGGCTTGTAAGAATGTGCTTATGAGTAGAATAGCCCTTCAATATATATTCCCGTAAAAATAAAAATTATCATAAAATTAAGCTCCTATTAATTTTACATTAATAATACATTAAACCCAGCAGTATATACTCATATTAAGCTTGAAAAATTAGCATGCGGAACAAAACTAAAAGCTTCAAAACATATTATACGGAGGTACTAATCATGATAAAAAAAGTGTTACTAATTTTTGTACTGATTTTGGTTGTGGCAGGAGGTATATTACTTTTCTCGCCAACCAAAGCTGAGAATTCACAAAGAATCTTTACTTCAAAAGAAATAGAGAATTTAAAAGAAATATCATTAGATGGAGATTTTGATGTTAATATTACAGCTTCTGATTCAAAGGATATAAAATGCAGCTTTTCTAAGGTTCAAAAAGGATTTATATTAGGAGCTTATAACTTTGAATCTGGCATAGAAAATGATGTTTTAAATGTTACTTCAAGCAGTAAAATAGGTACAGTTTGTTTTGGTGGCTATGAAGGATTAAGTTTGAATATTGATATACCTAAAAGTTATAAAAATAAGATATCTATAAGGTCTAAATTGAGTAAAATAAAAATAACGAATTCAAGTTCAAAGAATATACAATGTGACGTACATGACAGCGATATTAAAATTTCATTAAATAATATATGTGGTAATATTACTGTAAATTCAAACTTAGGAAATATAAATTTAAAGCTTCCTAAAGATGAAAAATTTAATTTATCTGCTAAATCACATATGGGAAAGGTAACTAATGATCTTGATTCAAATGTAGATCATTCTTTAAAAGAAAAGAATATTAATCTTTTATCTTCAGATGGTGATATAAATATAAGTGAGAATTAGTGAAAAAGTTTTTTGTGAACGATATAGAAGCAAAATGAAAACATGAATACAAATTTAATATGCAGATTTATTTGTTTTAGATGTTTATAAAGTAGTATACTAATAATTAAATACAACTGAAATAAAAGGAGGAACAAATGAATAATATTGTATTTCTTAATATAAAGAGAATAGATTTTGATGACAAGCTTGATTTATCATATTTAAATAGGTTGGGTAAGGTTAGCAAATATGAAGGTAGCAGTAATGAAGAAATTTTAGAAAGAGTAAAGGATCAAAATATCGTAATTACAAAAGAAATGATAATTGATAGGGAGTTAATTGAGAAATTTCCACCTTGTGTGAAGTTAATTTGTGAAGCTGGTACTGGTTACAACAATATTGATATAAAAGCGGCAAAGGAAAAAAATATACTTGTATGTAATTTACCAGGCTATAGTACAGAGGCAGTTGCGCAGTTAGTTATTACATTTATGTTGAGTTTAAGCTCTTCACTATCAAATCAGCAGAGAATGATTGAAGATAAAAATTATGATAATTTTACTAAATACCTTCAAGTTCCTCATTTTGAAGTGCAAAATAAAACACTCGGAGTCATTGGAGCAGGGGCTATTGGGCAGCAGGTTATGAAAATAGCAAGGGCTTTAGGAATGAAAGTACTTGTATATAGCAGAACCAATAAAAATTTAGGAGATTCAAAAATAAGTTTTGTAAAGCTTGAAGAACTTCTTAAAGAAAGTGATTTTATTACGCTGCATTGTCCACTTACACCTGAAACAAGATATCTTATTGATAGATCTAAAATAGAACTTATGAAGCCATCAGCATTTATTATAAATACTTCTAGAGGAGCTATTATAAAAGAAACAGATTTGATTGAAGCATTGAAAAGTAAAAAAATTGCAGGAGCAGCACTTGATGTTCAAGATCCAGAGCCTCCAGAAGTAAATAATCCACTTTTTGATATGAAAAATGTTATACTCACTCCTCATATAGGGTGGAAATGTATTGAATCAAGACAAAGACTTATAGAGCTTTTGAGTAGAAATATTGAAGCATTTATTAATGAGCAGCCAATTAACATTGTTTCATAATATAATATTTAAATCAAACTTATTGTATAATAAAAAAGTAAATAGGAAAAAATGTTGGTTAGAGGTAAAATATGTATAAAATTTTAATTGTTGAAGATGATATGGTTATTGCAAAATCGATGAAAAATTGTCTCAGTGGCTGGAATTATGAAACTGAATTTTTAACAGATTTTAAGGATGTTACTGCAGAATTTATTAAGTTTGATCCACAGCTTGTACTTTTGGATATATCCTTGCCATTTTTCAATGGTTATTACTGGTGCACTGAAATTCGTAAAATATCAAAGGTTCCTATTATTTTTATTTCTTCCATGTCTGATAGTATGAATATCATTATGGCTGTAAATATGGGGGGAGATGACTTTATTTCTAAACCCTTTGATTTAAATATTCTTGTAGCAAAGGTACAGGCATTAATAAGAAGGACATATTCCTTTGGTGGAACCATGGATATAATTGAACATAATGGCATAGTGTTAAACTTAAACAACGCTACTATTGAATATGAAAATAATAAGATTGAGCTTACAAAAAACGAATTTAAGATAATTCAAATTTTACTTGAGAATGTTGGCAAGGCAATTCCAAGGGATGTTATTATGACAAGGCTTTGGGAAAGTGACAGTTACATAGATGATAATACTTTAACTGTTAATGTAACTCGCCTTAGAAAAAAACTTTCAGATGCTGGTATTTGCGACTTTGTTAAGACAAAAAAAGGCATTGGGTATGTGGTGGAATAATATGAGAGAAAAATCTTTTTTTCAAATTTTGTTATGGTATATTAGAGGTCATAAAAAAACAATAATAATGGGAAGTATTTTTATTGGAATTTTTGCTATGGTATTTTCATTATATTCTTTAGAGCTTGAGCCAGTTTTATATGCTTCTTTTTTATCAGCCATTATAGCTTTTATATTTATTGCTTATGATCTTATTAAATACTATAAAAAGCATAATGATCTATGTATTCTTGAAAAAAAGATAAACATAGGATTAGATAAATTGCCAGTAGCTAATAATTTAATTGAAGCTGACTATCAAAATATTCTGCAGACACTTTATGAACAGAGTACAGATCTAATTTCAAATATAGACATTAAGCAGACAGAAATGGTAGATTATTATACCCTTTGGGCGCATCAAATTAAAACTCCAATTGCGGCAATGAGATTGATACTGCAAAGTGAGTATACTGAACAAAACAAGGAATTGTTGGAGCAAGTTTTTAAAATTGAGCAGTATGTTGAAATGGTGTTAGGTTATTTAAAAATTGATAATAACTCATCAGATTTGGTGCTTAAAAAATATAATTTGCTTGAAATTATAAAACAAGTTATTAGAAAGTATGCACATGTATTCATTAGAAAAAATATAGCACTTGATTTAAAAGAAATGGATTGCACTGTGCTCACAGATGAAAAGTGGCTGGTCTTTGTAATTGAACAAATATTATGGAATGCATTAAAATATACAAGCAGCGGAAAAATATCAATATATATGGAGGATATTTCCCAAAAGGTGCTTGTAATCGAGGATACAGGATCAGGTATTGCAGAAGAAGATTTACCAAGAATATTTGAAAGAGGTTTTACTGGATATAATGGACGTATGGATAAAAAGGCAACAGGAATTGGTCTTTATCTTTGTAAAAAGATATTAGATAAGCTTTCACATACAATAAGCATTACTTCTAAGGTTAATGTAGGAACTAAAGTAAAAATTAATCTTTCTTCTATAAAAACTATAATAGAGTAATACAATGTTACAAAGATGTAAGGTTAAAATAAGAAATGTAAGCTAAAGTTATGGCTGAGCATTTCTATTTTTTTTATAATTATAGTATAGTCAAAGTGAACAGAGGAGGAAGAAAATGAAGTTATTAGAAGTAAATAATTTAAAGAAAATATATTCATCAAGATTTGGAGGAAATCAAGTTCAAGCTTTAAGTAATGTAACTTTTTCAGTGGAAAAGGGCGAATATTTAGCAATTATGGGAGAATCAGGCTCGGGAAAAACCACATTGCTTAATATACTAGCATCTTTAGATAAGCCAACTAGTGGTGAGATTTTACTTGAAGGCAAGAATATTGTTGCAATTAAAGAGAGTGAAATTACTGCATTTCGTAGAGAAAATTTAGGCTTTGTATTTCAAGATTTTAATTTGCTTGATACCTTTTCTTTAAAGGATAATATCTTTTTGCCACTTGTTTTATCAAGAAAAGCTTACAGTGAAATGGAAAAAAGATTGAAGCCTATTGCAGGAAAATTAGGAATAGATCAAATACTAGAAAAATTTCCTTATGAGGTATCAGGAGGACAAAAGCAAAGAGCAGCTGTTGCTAGAGCTTTAATTACAGATCCACAGCTCATTTTAGCAGATGAGCCAACAGGAGCTCTTGATTCAAAATCAACAGATCAACTTTTAAAATTATTTTCAGATATTAATAATGAGGGACAGACAATTGTTATGGTTACTCATAGTACCAAGGCAGCAAGTCATGCAGGAAGGGTACTTTTTATAAAAGATGGAGAAGTGTTTCATCAGCTTTATAGAGGTTCAATGACAAAGGAGGAGATGTTTGAAAGAATTTCAAATACACTTACAGTAATTGCTACTGGGGGTGCAGCAAATGAATAAGCTATTTTATCCTAAATTAGCAGTAATAAACATCAAAAAAAATAGTAAGACTTATTTCCCATTTATACTCACTTGTATATGTACAATAATGATGTTTTATATAATGCATGCAATTTCAATAAATAAAGGATTGGATGGAACCAGTGGAGCTCAAAGTTTAAAAACAATTCTTTCTTTAGGAACAATAGTAATAGGAATATTTTCAGCTATATTTCTATTTTATACAAATAGTTTTCTAATTAAAAGACGTAAAAAAGAAATTGGACTTTATAATGTTCTTGGACTTGAGAAAAAACATATTGCAAAAATACTGTGTTATGAATGCATTTTTACTTCTGCTATCAGTTTAATAATTGGACTTATTGGTGGAATTATTTTGAATAAGCTTATGTTCCTTTTGCTAATAAAAATGCTTAATTTTAAAGTATACTTTGGATTTTCTGTTTCAATGCCATCTGTGGTAAAAACTTTAATTGTTTTTATTAGTATCTTTTTTCTAAATTTGTTATCAAATTTATTTCAAATAAAGATATTAAAGCCTATTGAACTTTTAAAAGGGTCTGAACAAGGGGAAAAAGAGCCAAAAACAAAATGGATTATGACCATTATAGGAGTAACAGCTCTTTGCACTGGATATGGAATAGCATTAAATGTAAAATCACCTATTTCTGCATTGCTTTTGTTCTTTGGGGCAGTTATTTTGGTTATGATAGGAACTTATGCAATCTTTACAGCAGGAAGTATTGCAGTATTAAAGTTTCTTAGAAAGCAAAAGAATTTTTACTATAAAACAGGCAATTTTATATCTGTTTCTGGCATGATGTACAGAATGAAGCAAAATGCAGTGGGACTTGCAAATATTTGTATTTTAAGCACTGCTGTACTAGTTATGCTCTCAACTACAATTTCTTTATATGCTGGTATGGAGGATTTCTTAAAGTTTCGCTATCCAAGGGATATAGTTATAACAGCTAGAGAAACTAATGAAAATCAAATACAAAAGTTGAATGAAACTTTAGACTCTGAATTAAAAAGTAGTAAAATAGATATAAAAGATAAAATTCAATATATGAATAATAGTTTAGAAGTCGTGGAAAAAAATGGAAAATTTTTAACTGTAAGTAAAAACACTGATAAATCAAAAGTTTCTGTTATAGAGGTTATTCCTGTTTCAGATTATAATAGATTACAAGGAAAAAATGTTACTCTTCGTGATGATGAAGTAATTCTCTTCTCAAAAGTAAAAGGTTATGATGATAATACAATTAATATTGATAGCAAAGTCTTTAAAGTTAGGCAGAGATTGGATAAACCTGTAGAGGGTTTAAATAATTCTATGATGGATGTAGTAGATACCTATGTAATATTTGTAAATAATGTAGATGCTGTAGGAAATAAAGGATTCAAGGAATATACAATTAGCTTTAATATTAGTGGTGCAAATAAGGATATAATATCAACTTCTGACAAGTTAAATAAAAAATTTGTGCAAAATAAAATGAAAGCTGGTGTTGAAAGTGCTGTATCTGGCAAAGAAGAATTTCTTTCAGTATATGGTGGGTTGTTCTTTTTGGGTATATTTTTAGGCACACTATTTTTAATGGCAACGGTACTTATCATTTATTATAAGCAGATATCAGAAGGATATGAAGATAAAGAACGTTTTGAGATTATGCAAAAAGTTGGAATGGATAAAAGTGAAATAAGGAAGACTATAAGAAGTCAGGTACTAATGGTATTTTTTCTTCCTCTTGTTTTTACAATAATCCATATTGCCTTTGCATTTCCAATGATTACAAAGATGCTTGCTCTTTTAGGACTAAAAAATGTAAATTTATTTATACTTTCAACTTCAATGACAATAATTGTTTTTGCAGCAATTTATACACTTGTATTTTCATTGACAGCTAGAGCATATTACAAAATCGTTGAATAAACTTTTTTAAATAAAATCTGTAGAACTTGTAAATTAAAAATGGGGCTGTTGCATTAAGAATAAATACTACAATATATTGTATGTAAATTTCTTAGTGCAACAGCACCATTTTACTAATTATTAATCAATATGGTTGAATGATAATTAAAGGATTTATCTAAGAAGTTTAGTAGGTTCCTTTTTATTTAATCCACTTGCATACCAAGCTACAATTAAAAGTAGTATCCATACAACTCCAACTATAGCTGGAATTCTTGTATCTGCTCCCATGCACATTGAAATAAATACCCCAACTAAGAATATCATAGTTATGATACCTGAAGCTGGATAAAGTACTGTTTTGAATTTCAAATTTTTAACCTGTTCAGGTGTAAGACTTCTTCTGAATTTAATCTGAGTATAAACAATCATAAACCAAGCAAATATACCTGCAAATGTTCCTACACTTGTAACATAAGTAAATGCTTTACCAGGAGCAACATAGTTTAGGATAACTCCAACTAACATAAAGGCTACTGAAATAAGTATTCCATTTTTAGGAACATTAGTTGAGCTAAGCTTTCCAAGAGATTTAGGTGCCTGACCTTGTAGTGCTAGATTATACAACATACGTCCAGTTGTGAATATACCTGAGTTACATGATGATGCTGCTGCTGTAAGTACAACAAAGTTTATTATACCAGCTGCTGCAGCTATACCAAGTTTAGCAAATGTAAGAACGAATGGACTTCCTGTTGTTCCTATACTATCCCAAGGATAAAGTGACATTATAACAAACAATGCACCAATATAGAATACCATTATTCGCCAGAAAACACTATTTATAGCTGTTGGTATTACTTTTTCAGGATTTTTTGCTTCTCCAGCTGTAACACCTATAAGTTCAACTCCTACGAAAGCAAAGGAAACCATAGTCAAGGTAGATATAGGTCCCATAATTCCTTTAGGGAAGAATCCACCATGAGCAGTCAAGTTTGAAATACCAATAGGTACTCCTTTATTTCCAAGTCCAAATGCTATCATAGCTAAACCTACTGCAATCATAATAATTATTGTAACAACTTTTATAAGTGCAAACCAGAATTCGATTTCTCCAAAAGCTTTTGCTGCAGTTAAGTTTACAGCAGTAAGTACACAAACAGCGACAAGTGCGGATACCCACTGTGGCACATTTGGAAACCAGAAGTTTATGTAAATACCGACTGCAGTAACTTCTGCCATACATGTTACAACCCACATTATCCAGTATGTCCAACCTGTTAGATATCCTGCAAGAGGACTTACGTAATCATTTGCGTATGCACTGAATGAACCTGCAACTGGATGCTCAACAGCCATTTCACCAAGAGCACGCATGATAAAAAATATAATTATTCCTGCAACGGCATAAGTAGCCAGTATAGCTGGGCCTGCAGCCTTAATGGCTGTTGCTGATCCTAGGAACAAACCAACTCCGATGGCTCCACCAATTGCCATCATTTTAATGTGTCTTTCTTCAAGACCACGCTCTAGGCTTTCACCTGTTTGAGTTTCAACTTTGTTACTCATTTTACTTACCCCTTTCTTATGAAAAAATTAGATACTTGTGAGATTTTAAATCACATTAGGTTTATAGAGCTTTTTAGTTGTATCAAAAAGGATTTCTTTCACCTATTACTGGATATTAATTAGCATGAGTATATTGTGAAGTATCCTTAATGAATAGAATTGATTTTTCAGAATATTCAAATTGAAATTAATTATTTGCCTTTTGTTTTATTAAAATACAATTATTCAATTTATATAATATTCTTTCTTTATTTTATATAATCATTTCAATATTGTCAATAATTATATAAATAATAAATAAAATATCGTTTTATATACAACTATATCGAAATACATTTGATTTTATTGATATAAATATATTTTTTGATAATATAAGCTTTTTTTACTTTGCTTAATAAAATTTAATTTAAAATTTCATTGCAAATAGCTAAGAATTATTTTTAATATATTACAGACAATTATGGAAAAATGATTTTTACATTATAATTAATATCAAAATATAAAAAATAAAATTAAATTAATTAAATAAGCAAATGTATTTATACTCTTTATCTTACACACAGTTTTTTTCATTATACATTTATCTGTTTATTTTTATATATAGATATTAAAATTTGATTTTAAAAACCATTAGTCATAAAAATTAAATATGATCCATGATCAACTTGAAGAGGATTTAAAGTGACATTACTAAATTGTAATATGTGAAAATCAGATATAGATGGGTTTTGCTCAAAGATAAACTCAACCTGAATCTAAGAATTACTTTATAAACTTAAGATTTCTTAAGAAATTTTTATAAGTCTTGTAAAGTCTATTCTCTACAATGAAGTTATGATATTTAGAAGGAGAGTAGAGAATATGAAAAATAGATTTAAGAATATTTTAGTGCTTATTATAATAGCTTGTGGATTTTGGTACATAATACAGTATGAAGGTTTAAGATTAAAGGGTATAGACTTTAATCTTAAAGGAAATAAATTTGAGTTAAATCAAAAAGATAAGTTAGTAAATAAAAATAATATTAATGCAAGTACAGGACTAATATTAGTAAATAGTGAATATGGTTTAGATAAAAATTATGAACCAAAAGATTTAACTATACCAAGTATATCATTTGCTAGTGGAGTGAATGAGGAAGAAAGGCATGCAGCAGGAATTATTATAAAGCCACTAGAAGAATTAGTAAATACAGCTAAAGCTGAAGGAATAATATTAATTGGTAATTCAGGTTATAGATCATATAAGTCACAAAAGAATACTTATAGTAGTAGAGTAAAATCAGAAGGAGAGAAACTTGCAGATGCATATGTAGCTAAACCAGGATTTAGTGAACATCAAACGGGATTATGCATTGATATTACTAATAAAGATAGATATTTTGTAAAAGGAACCAAAGAAGCAGATTGGCTTGCAAAAAATTGCTATAGATTTGGTTTTATTATAAGATATCCTTATGGAAAGAAAAATATAACAGGTATAGAATATGAACCTTGGCATATTAGATATGTTGGAAAAGAGGCTGCTAAGTACATTTATGATAATAAAATTACATTAGAGGAATACTTAGAAAAATAATTATATAATTGGAGGAGCAAATGAACAACAATATTCTTGTGGTGGATGATGAAAAAGAAATAAGAAATTTGTTAGAAATAAACCTTAGAAATGAAGGATATAGTGTATTTAAGGCAAGCTCAGGGGAAGAAGCTTTAGGAGTACTAGATAGAGAAGAAATTCACTTAATAGTTTTAGATATAATGATGCCAGGTATGGATGGTTTAGAGGTTTGTAGAAGAGTAAGAGAAAAGTATAGCATGCCAATTCTTATGTTAAGTGCAAAAGTGGAGGATATGGACAAGATACAAGGTATTATGACTGGTGCGGATGATTATGTATGTAAACCTTTTAATAGTTTAGAACTTACAGTTAGAGTAAGAGCACTGCTTAGAAGAGCATATTTTTTAAATACTAAAATTCAAGTTTCAGATGACTTAATAAGGATTGAGTCAATGATTATAGATAAGAGCAAACATAAGGTAACAGTAAGTGATAATGAAGTAGATTTAACAGCAAGAGAGTTTGAAATTTTATATTTATTAGCTACAAATAGAGGAAGAGTTTTTAGTGCAGAGGAAATTTTTGGAAAGGTGTGGAAGGAAAGATATTATCAATCTAATAATACTGTTATGGTGCATATGAGTAGAATCAGAGATAAGATAGAACACTATATGGAAGGAAATAAGATAATTCATACTGTGTGGGGAGTTGGTTATAAAATTGAAAAATAAGAGATTCTATAGATATTGGTTATCATCATTAGTTGATGTAGTAATTGCAGTATTATTGACATATGTAACTTTGATTATAAGTAATAAAATACTAGTTTATTTATATAGGTATACTAAGATTCAGCTTATTAATTATTTTTTTAAATTCTGGAATATTATTAAATATGAGATGTTTGGATACAATATCTATATAATCGTTGAAATATCGTTATTTATGTTGTTTTATATGCTTGTAATATATAAAAAAACTAAGAGCCTGGCAGCTATTATGGATGAAACTGAAATAATGGCTAGTGGTGATTTAGATAGAATAATAAAAGTTGATTCAAAAGGTGATATCAAAAATTTAATGAAAAATATAAATGATATAGCAGAGCAGCTTAAAGATGTAACAGTGGAGGAAAGAAGAGCTCAACAGACCAAAACTGATTTAATAACTAATGTTTCTCATGACTTAAGAACTCCATTGACCTCAATAATAGGTTATTTAGAAATTATTGACAATGATAAATATAAAGATGAAGTGGAATTGAGATATTATGTTAATATAGCATATGAAAAAGCTAAAGGTTTAAATTTGCTTATAAATGATTTATTTGAACTTACTAAAATGCAAAATAATACTATTAGTTTGGATAAAGTGGATATTAATTTAGTACAATTATTAGGTCAAGTAGTTGCCTATTTTGAATATCAATTTAAGAATGCAAACATGGAATCAAGAGTCAATTTTTCAGATGATAAGTTAATAGTAAATGCAGATGCAAGAAAATTAGTTAGAGCTATTGAAAATTTATTATCTAACGCAATTAAGTATGGACAAGAGGGTTTTTATGTTGATATAACAACAAAAATTGAAGAGAATATGGCAGTAGTTCAAGTTATAAATTATGGTCAATCAATATCATCAATAGAGTTACCACATGTATTTGATAGATTTTATAGAGTAGAAAAATCAAGAAATAGTGAAATAGGTGGATCTGGGTTAGGGCTAGCTATAACAAAAAATATTATAGAACTACATCAAGGAATAATATCAGCCTATAGTGATAATGAGAGAACTATATTTGAATTTAAATTACCAGTAAAATAAATGTGCAAAATGCTGTTATTGATATATAGACAAGAATTAAAGTATAAAGATTTAGATGAATAATAAAAAAATGATATTCTTCAAAAATAGTCCTTTACCTATATTATTATAAATAATTTACATTTATGCTTTTTATATTTTTTAGAAATATGAATAGTGAGTCCTTTTATTGTATATTGCATAAGCAAAAATTCCACATAGTAATGATAAAGCACTAAAATTAAACAACCATTCATAGCCTAAAGAAGAAGCAATAGTGCCTCCTATCAAAGGACCTAAACCTTGACCAAGGTTAGCACCAATGAAAAAAGTGCTTGAAGCTAATCCCTTTTTTTGACTTCCCAATTTATGAAAGCATTCTGCCTGTAGTGCAGGTTGAGCAGTTCCTTGGCCAAATGCTTTAAAAATAGCGGCTAAAATTATCATCCAAAGAGCACTAGCATGAGCTATTAACAGTGCTTCTGTTATGCTGAACAATAATGCTGGATACATAACAGTTGAAAGTCCCTTTTTATCATATAGTTTTCCAGATATTGGCCTTGTAAAAATAAGAAATAATGCATTTACTGTGAAATACATTCCAATTGTATTTATCTTACGTTCTTCACCAAGTAAAACTAAAAATGAAGTGGCAAGACCATTTCCCATAAAAAATAAACCGCCAATTAAAGATAGTGGCAATATTTCAAATGCAATAATATCTTTTAAATGAACGACATGTTTTTTATCTACTGTATTATTTATAGATATCTGATTTTTGTTTGGTAAAAAGTTCATGCATAATGATGCTGTTATAATCAATGCTGCTGATACTATAAAGGTTTTGGACATTCCAAATCGATTAGCAGCTTCTATTCCTATTTCAGGACCAAAGGCAGTTGCAATAATTTGACTGATTCCAAGATAACCTATACCTTCTCCCATTTTGTTTTTTGGTATGAAATCAGTTGCCCAAGCAACACTAGCTGCATTAGTAATGCTGAAACTAGCACCATGTATTATTCTGAAAAAAATTATAAATGCAATGTTAGGCGATAGACCATAACCTAATGTTGTAATTCCATTTATAAAAGTACCAATTATCATTACATATTTTTTGCTGGTTCTATCTGTCAATATTCCACCAAATGGACCAATAAATAATGCTGTAATTGAAAATAAACCTACAATTACTCCTGCCATGCTTAGAGAGGCACCTAAACTTGAAGTGTACTTTGCTAAAAGTGGAAAAACAAGATAAAATGCCATGAAGGTAAGAGTATTAATTCCTAATAAAGTAATAAAATTAAAATTCCATAGTTTCATATTTTTTTCTGCTTCTAAATCTGATCCTATTTCTTTCATTTTGATTCACCTCTGATATTACTTAAAATGTTGTTGATTTTTTAATATAAAATATGTAATTTCAATTTTTATTTTTACGTTGAAAAATATGTTAGAAGCCTAATTGTTAGACTCCTAACATTTATACTATACCTTATCAAAGCTGATGTCAATTAAGAAGGTAAGTATAGACAAGTTCTTAATTTTTTACAAAGTAATGAAAGAAGCTCACGTTCTTTCGCTTCTCATGTGCGAAAGTTTAGTTAGTTATTATTTAGTTTCTCATTAACAATTTTATATTTTGTTTTTGATGTATACAAATAATATATAACTATTCCAGCGAATAATAATGCACCACAAATATAAAAAACAGAAGTTAAACCAAATTTACCTGCTATGGTTCCTCCTATGATTGGTCCTAGTCCTTGGCCAGCATCATAACCAATAAAATAAGTACTTGTGGCAACTCCTACTCTACTAGGCCCTAGTCTTTTAACACAAGTTGCTTGTAGTGCTGGTGAAAGTGAACTTTGTCCAATTCCATAGAGAATTGCCACTGTGAGTATCATCCAAAGAGATGTGGAAACTGCTAATAATAGTGCTGCTGCCATAGCCATAGTAAAAGCAGGAAATGCTATAATTGATAAACCTTTATTATCAAGAAGTTTACCTGAAAGTGGTCTGATAATAAGAATTACAATTGCATTTACTGTAAAATAATAACCAATGTTTGAAATATGTCTCTCATCACCAAGCAAAGCTAAAAAGCTTCCTATAACTCCATTCATAAAAGTGAATAGACAAGCAATAATGGCAAAGATAACCAGTTCTTTGGCAAAAAAATCATTAATTTTGATTTGAAAGTTGTTTATATTTAAATTTTTTTTATTTGGTGGATTATATGGAATCATGGTTATAAGAGCTACTGCAATCATAACAATAATACAAGATAGATAAAATACATATTTAAATCCAAATCGTGTTGAAATTTCCAGTCCAAGATTGGGACTTATTGCAGTTGCTAAAATATATCCGAGTCCCATAAAACCTATTCCTTCACCAATTCTTTTTTTGGGCATATATGACGTAGATAGAGCATTAATTACTGTAACACTTATTGAAAATGATATACCTTGAATAATTCTAAAGAAAAAAAGAGTAGATATGCTATATGAAATTTTTAAACCTAATGAGGAAATTGCCAAAAAAATAGTTGAAACAATTAATAAATGTTTTTTGTTAAATTTGTCAGTTGCAAATCCGGCAAATGGACGAATAGTAATAGAAGTAATTGCAAAGATACCAGCAACTAAACCTGCTATGGACATTGCTGCACCTAAACTAATTGCGTACTTAGGTAATATTGGCGTCATCATAGTGAAACCAATAAAGATAAGAGAATTTATCATTAACATTAGAATAAATGAAAAATTCCATAGTTTTTCTTCTCCTTCTGATTGTTCCATAAAAATCACTCTCCGATATGACTTAATTTTTATAAATATTATACCATAAATTCTAGAATGAGGTATAAAGTACAAAATAAGCATAATCCCACGTAAGCGAAGTAACTTTCAACTGTATTCCGGCTGATATATGCTGTGAAGGAAAACTCACTTCATTAAGAAGTTCTAATGCTTGAGATATTGAAAAATGACTACCTCTTCAAATGCGACGTCCTGTCGCTTTCGGAGCTTTTGCCGTCCTGGCAAAAATTACGCCATTTTTCAATATCTCAAGCAAAGAACTTCTAAAATTCGTTCGCATCTTCCTTCACAGCATATATCAGTCTGCATACAGTTGAAAGTTACTTCTTAGTGCATTACGTGCATTTATAATACTTAGTAACTAGTTTATGTATAGTTCAGCTATTTTAATAATATCCTATGGCGCAGCCTACAAAAATAGCAAGTTAGTTGATTATTAACTATATTTGAAATACTTGTATATTTTTTATGTTATGTTTTTTAACAATCTAAATAATAAGTTTCTTTTAAGATATTTCAGCAGGCTATGCCTTAATATTTAGGCGTTGTAAGTTATGATTATAAATATAATTTGGCTTACTAAAATTACTTATGACAATTTAATTATGTGCGTATACTTGAAGTTAAAATCCAAACTTCCACTGCACTTTTGCGTCGCAATGTGCTTACTACGTGAATAAATCAATAAATTCAAATATATGAGTGCTTTTGTAAATTAAATAATATAGTATTGTTGCATGCAAATAATACCATATGTTGACAGTACGTATGGTATGCCATAATATTGAATTAGATACTAATTATTCATAAAACTTATAATGAAGGGGGAGTTCATATTGTCAAGAAACAAGTATAACTATATAATTTGCGTTTTTTGTACATGTTTATTTTTACTTTTCACTTCTAAAGCATATGCATCAAATGATAATGAACCCATAGTAGATGCCTATAAAGTTTGGGCAATTAGATTTAATCAACCGATAAATTTTAATAAATTGACTAAAGAAAGTATTCAGGTTAAAGATAAAAATAATAATTTAGTAAATGTTAGATTACAAGAGGGGTCTTGGGGGGATTTAGTTTTAGTTATTCCACCTGAAAAAGGTTATAATTTGGGAGAAGAATATACTTTAGTGATAACTAAACAAGTATATTCAGAGAAAAACAAACAAATCAAAGAAGGGAAAACTTTTAATTTTAAAATTAAAGAGACTTCAGAAAAACCTATAGTTTTTAAAGATAGTGTTTTTGAGAGACTTATAAGATATAAAATTAAAGTGAACAAACCAGATTGGCAAACTCTTAATAAAAGTGATGTGGAAAATTTAACAGAACTAATGGAGCAGAATTGCGGAATAAAGAGTGATAGTACCATAAAGTATATTAATGGGATAGAAGATTTAGTCAATTTAAAGTCTCTTACTCTAACCTATTGTCAAATTGAAGATATATCTCCGTTGAAAGGATTAACTAATCTTAAAGAGCTTATGTTATATGATGATAATATAACCGACATAAGCTCGTTAAGAGGACTAACAAATTTAGAATTTCTTGAGTTATATGGTAATCAAATAGCTGATATACCGTCCTTAGAAGGATTGACTAACTTGAAATATATTGACTTAGGAAACAACAAGATACATGATATAACTCTATTAAAAGAGTTATCTAATTTACAAGAACTTAATTTAGTTTACAATAATATAACTGATATAACTTCATTAAAGGAGCTAACTAATCTAAATTCTCTTAATTTAGATAATAATAATATAAGTGATATTAGTCCATTAGAAAAGTTATCTAATCTAAATTCTCTTAGTTTAGGTAGCAATAAAATAACTGATATCAGTTCGTTAAAGGGGTTAACTAATCTAAATTTTCTTGTTTTAGACGATAATAATATAAGTGATATCAGTCCATTAAAGGGATTAACTAATTTAAAAGACCTTAATTTAGGTAGTAATACAATATCTGATATTAGTCCTTTAGAAGGGTTAACTAATTTATCAACTTTATGGTTAAAGGATACTCCTACAAATGAAGTATATAAAGAGAAGTTAAGGAAGTATTTAC
Organism: Clostridium drakei; assembly: GCF_000633595.2. Taxonomy (GTDB): domain Bacteria; phylum Bacillota; class Clostridia; order Clostridiales; family Clostridiaceae; genus Clostridium_AM; species Clostridium_AM drakei. Next base: position 24,529 of record NZ_JIBU02000027.1, read on the forward strand.
CTAAATGTGATATAAGGTTAGTTAATTAATAAAGTTTTGTTTATATGACCAATTATAGTAGTGTTAATTTCTGGCTTGCCATTTTTCATGGCTTTAGGTAAACTTTATATAGAAAATAGAATAATAATAATTTAAATATATGGAAAAAATAGCAGCTTCACATATAGAAATGAAGTGCCAAAGTATAGGTTGGCTGAGTATAATAATCCTATAGACAATATACCTTTAAGTCATTTCTTTATATAAAGAGGAAGAAGACAATAAGGAGGAATATTATGTGTAAAGTAAATGATAATTATTTGAAGCTGCAAGGAAGATATTTATTTTCATCTATAGGAAAAAAAGTAGCTAAATTTAAGGAGAATAACCCTGATAAAAAGGTTATTTCTTTGGGAATTGGTGATGTAACTCAACCACTAGCACCAGTTATTATAGACACGTTGCATAAGTCAGTTGATGAAATGGGACATAGAGATACTTTTAAAGGATATGCACCAGATTTAGGTTATGAATTTTTGAGAAGTGTAATTATAAATGGTGACTATGAATCTCGTGGGGTTGATATTTCAATAGATGAGGTATTTATAAATGATGGAATAAACAGTGATGCAGGTAATATTCAAGAACTATTTAGTATAGATAATAAAGTTGCTGTTTGTGATCCTGTATACCCTGTATATGTTGATTCGAATGTAATGGCTGGAAGAGCAGGAACATATGATAAGGCTACTCAAATGTGGAGCAATGTCATATATATGCCATGTACTCCAGACAATAATTTTGTGCCAGATATTCCAAAGGAGATACCAGATATAATATATCTTTGTTTTCCTAACAATCCAACAGGAACAACAATTACAAAGGATAAGCTTCAAGTTTGGGTTGACTATGCAAATAAAGTAAAAGCAGTTATTATATATGATGCTGCCTATGAAGCATATATTTCAGAAGATAATGCAGCTCATACAATTTATGAGTGCGAAGGTGCAAAAAAATGTGCTATTGAGCTTAAGAGTTTTTCAAAGAGTTCTGGATTTACAGGATTGAGGCTTGGATATACAATTGTCCCAAAGGAACTTAAATGCTCAGAGGTTTCTTTAAATCCGCTTTGGGCTAGACATTATGGAACTAAATACAATGGTACACCATATATAGTTCAAAGGGCAGGAGAAGCTGTTTATACTGAAACTGGAAGGCGACAGATAAAAAAGCAGATTGATTATTATAAGAACAATGCGAAAGTAATGCTGGAAGGATTAAGAAAAGCAGGTTATTCTGTGTATGGAGGTGTAAATGCACCATATATATGGTTAAAGACACCAAATAATATGACTTCATGGGAGTTCTTTTATTACTTATTAGAAAAAGCAAATATTGTAGGTACACCAGGAAGCGGCTTTGGACCAGTGGGAGAAGGATACTTTAGACTTACAGCCTTTGGAACTTATGAAAATACATTAGAATCAATTGAGAGAATTAAGAAACTCTAGAAATACTAAAGATTAAAGTTGAGAAACAAAAATAGATAAAAAAGTGAGTGAAAGATATGAATGATTTAAAAAAAGTGATTAATGAAATAACAGAAGAAGAGCTTATAAAGGTAGTTATAAGTAATAAAATCAATAAAGATGTTAAATATAATAAAATAACTTTTGCCTTAAAAGAAAACAAGGGAAAACAATATTATCAAATAGAAAAGTTTACTGATAAGCAGGTTTTTCACGAAAACATTGATATGGATATGTTAGAAGAAAAATTGACAGAGTGTGTGCAAGATAATTATAGACAGCTTTCTGCCTGGTCCAGCATGCATACCTTTGATTTGAAAATATCCAAGAAGGGTAAAGTATTTTTAGGTAAAAAGAAAGAAGAAAAGACAAAAGCATTAAATAAAAGTCATAACAAAGAGAAAAATTATATTTTAAAAGAGGGTATGCTTATAGAACCTTTTATTGATTTAGGAATCTTCACAAAGGAAGGTAAAATTGTTAATTCAAAATATGATAAATATAAGCAAATAAACAGATTTATAGAAATTATTGATGATGAAATTAAGAAAAGTGATTTTAAAGAACTTACTATATTGGATTTTGGATGTGGGAAATCCTATTTAACCTTTATACTATATTATTATTTTGTTGAAATTAAAAAAATAAATGTAAATATTATAGGATTGGATCTTAAAGAGGATGTCATTAAAAAGTGTAATGAAATAGCTAAAAAATATAACTATGAAAATTTACACTTTGAAATTGGAGATATAAATGGATTCAAGTATAATAATAAGGTTGATATGGTAATCACATTACATGCTTGTGATACAGCAACGGATTATGCTTTGTATAATGCTATAAAGTGGAATACCAAAATGATTTTCTCTGTTCCTTGTTGTCAGCATGAGCTCAACAGTCAAATGAAAGCAGAAACATTATCTATACTCACAAGGTACGGCATAGTACAGGAAAGAGTTGCAGCACTTATGACCGATGCTGTTAGAGCTAATTTATTGGAATGTGTGGGATATAAAACTCAGCTTTTGGAGTTTATAGACATAGCTCATTCACCTAAAAATATACTCATTAGAGCAGTAAAAGGAAATGTGTCTGAGGAGAAGAGATCTAAGGCTTTGGATGAAGTGAAAAATTTAATTAAACAGTTTAATTTTGATCCAACACTGTTTAAATTATTGATGAAAGATAACTTACTTGAAATATAGTATTTGATTTTAAATATATAGAATCATTCACAGTACAATTATAATATGATAAATTTGACAAGTTAAAAAAAATATGCTATGTTGAATTAAAATGTTAAATAGTTCGGGTGGACACCTACCGCAAACAAAGGTTTTTTGTTTGTGGTATTTTTTTTACAAGGAGGTATATATGATTAATTTATTTTGGCCTATTATTATTGTTGTAATAGCAAATACCCTATATAACATCAGTGCGAAATTGGTACCTGTTCAGGTACATCCTTTAGCATCACTTTCTATAACATATTGTACTGCAGCTTTATTATCTATAATGTTATTTTTTATTACAAGTGAGAACAAAAATGTAATTGCTGAAATTCAAAAAGCAAATTGGACTGCTGTGGTTTTGGGTTTTTCAATTGTGGGACTTGAATTTGGGTATATTTACATTTACAGAGTTGGTTGGAATGTTAGTACAGGTTCACTTGTAGCAAATATCAGCTTAGCCTGTGTTTTATTGATTGTTGGTGTTGTTATATATAAAGAGAATATTTCATTGCATCAAATTTTTGGAATGGTTTTATGTATGATTGGTCTTTTGTTAGTAACTAAATAGTTGAAAAATGATAAATAAATACCAATCCGACACTATGAAAATAATGTCGGATTTTTTAATTTAGACAGATTAGCCTTCAAGAGCAGCTGCTACCATTGCCTTCACATTTTCGACTTTAGCATTTGCTGGTATACTGCAGCCTGATGACATAATAAGTCCCTGGGGTGCGAATTCGTCAATCAATCTTCTAGAATATACGTACACTTCATCTGGAGTACCTAAAGTCAAAAGAGAAGGAGAAACATCGCCCATGAAGCACATATGTCCTTTTAATACTTCACCTGCTTCGAAAATATCAGTTGTACTATCTGGTGAGAATATACATTTTCCTTTAGGCAAATCAAGAAGATAATCTATAAATCTGTCCCAGCACATGTCTAAATGAAGATAAGCAATAGAACCTTCTTCTACAATTATGTCTATAAGTCTTTTTGTGTATTGCCATGAAAATCTTTCAAATGCTTTTAAGGATAGAAAATCACCTGCTTCTCTTGCGCCTCCTATAAATACAGCAAAGGGCTTTGCAGAGCGAATTTGTTCCCTTAATGCTTTTTCACTTTCTTCTGCCATAACATCCATAGCTGCTTGAACCTTATTAGGAATCCTATGCAAGTCCATAAGAAATTTGGATATTCCACGAGCAGGGCACAAAGCACCAAATGGTGAGCCGGACATTACACGGCCATTGCATAATGGTACAATTCCTGCGTCAACAAAATTTTGTTCTATTTGTTTAGTAAATTTATCGAAATAGGCTACTTCTTCAAGACCTTCAGGTATATGTTTTTTGGCATAATCTAAGAAAAAGTGATTCCAACCTTTGTTAATTATAATATCATAGTCGTCTACAGTCATATAGGATTTCTCATCAATTTGCCAGATCATGTTATCAGGCAGTTCTCTTCCAGGTACTTTAATTTTAGAAAGAAAAAATGCACCCATTGATGGAGGATAGGTCCCTGGTATTTCTATACAGTCAATGTCTCCAATTGCCTGCATACCTTTTAATAGTTCCAGATTGCCATATACTACATCAGTAACAAGATCAGATAGCTTTCCTCCACCAACTTTGGTGCAAAAAGCATCTGCATTAAATATAATTGGTACTCTATCTGCTTTTTTCATGTCTATTACAGTTTTAAGTCTGTTAAGATGCTCATCATATAATTCTTTTCCTGTTTTCATATTAATATATCCCCCCATATTTTTATTCGATGGCTACCATCCGTAACACTCCCATCCTCTTAAGGTGGGAGATAACGGCTGACACGCCCCTGAATAAGTTCTTCTAAGACTCAGATGGAGAAAGGCATTCCTCATAAGCAAACTCCATCTGAATCTAAGAATCACTTGATATTGTCTTTAAGACGATAGATTTTGTGATTTTGAAGATTTTAAACTTATTATTAAGTCAATAACTACATAAGCAGCAAAACATACAAGTGATAGCATAAATGGAAATCTCAAAGATGTGATGTTAAAGGCTTTTTCAATAAATGCAAATACAAAGCCTGAAATAAAGCCTCCTAGACTCATAAATGCCATGACTATGGACATTGCAAAAGCAGTTTGTTCTGATGGAACAGATCTTCCTACACGCATCATAATAGTTGTACCAGCAAGATTAAAGCCTATACCAACTATAGTTGCTCCTATTATAAAAAAGGTTAAATTAGTTCCATATGCAAAGAATATAAATCCTATAGTTGTTAATATAACACCAACAGGAATTGTAAATCTGTCAAGCTTACGGAAGGCAGTACCAAAGACAGTTCCTGCTATCATTCCACCAATAGTGAACATAGTAAGCGCAACTCCAGCTCCAGCTGAGGTTCCATAATGATTTGAAAGTACTAAGGATGACATCCCTGTAAGCATTGGATATAGTAGAAGCATTAAAATTCCATATATAGTTGACCAAATATATGCAATGGTTGGCATTTTAGCTCTCGTATTATTAGTCTTTGAAGTTAAAGGAAGCTTAGGGAAAAATAATATAACTACAATTAGTGGTACTGCACCTAAAAGGTATGTTAGGAAAGTAAATCGCCAGTTAATTGCACAAAATATACCACCAAGGAGCTGAAATGCTATTCCGCCAATATTTCCAACAACAACTCCCATACCCATAAGATTTTCTGCTTCCTTAGATTCAAAAAGATTTAATATAAGGGCGTTTCCAAGAGGGGATATCATTCCAAGACCAGCTCCAAAAATACCCCTCATTATGAGAATTAAGATGAAGTCGTTAAAAAAATAAGGGCCAACCCCACCTATTAAAAATAGAGTTACTCCAATAATAGTTAGATTTTTGAAGCTTACAATTGTACCAGCTAGTTTTCCTGATATTAATGAAAATGGTACTAGAAGCAAAACTGGTATGGTGGCAATAAGTACGATTATACTAAAAGGTATATTGGGGTAAGCTTCAGCTATACTTGCAAGAGCAGGAGAGGTAGCACCAGTTGCCATTACTAAAAATGCAATAGATAATATTGATAGTATCCAAAATGCTTTCTTGCTTTTTGTAATTTCCATTATTTCACCTCTTTATTTTAGTATTTATTAAATCTGAAACTAAGAATCACTTGATGATTCTAAAGCTGCGGCAATCATTGCCTTTACATTTTCTACTTTTGCATTTGGTGGTATACAGCATCCTGCAGCCATAATAAAGCCTTGTGATGCAAATTTGTCAATTAGTTTCTTGCTGTAATCATATACTTCATCTGGTGTAGCTAAAGTTAAAAGTGAGGGTGAAACATCTCCCATTATACACATATGTCCTTTAAGCATTTCTCCAGCTTTGAAAATATCTGTTGTGCTGTCAGGGTGAAAAATACATTTTCCTTTTGGAAGCTCAAGTAAGTAATTTATAAATCTATCCCAGCATAAATCTGAATGTAAATAAACATAGGCACCTTCTTCAACTGCAATTTCTATACTCTTTTTATAATAGGGCCATACAAATTCTTCAAAAGTCTTTTCTGAAATAAAGTCACCAGCCATACGTGCTCCACCCGAAAATACTGCTAGAGGTCTGTCTGCATGTATTGCATTTCTTAAGCTTTCATAACCTTCCTCAGCCATAACATCCATAACTGCCTTTAACTTATCTGGTATTTTTCTTAAATCTTTAACGAATTTTCTTATTGAACGGCCGGCAATCAAGGTTTCATAAGGTGCACCAGCCATAGCATTGCCTATTATAGCTACAATACCAGCATCTTTATATTTTTGAGCTATCTTTGGAGTTAGTTCTATGATACTACTCATTATACTTAAAGGATCTCCCAATCTGTTTTTACAGAAATCCATGTAAAAATTATTCCAACCTTTATTGATTATGGTATCGTAATCGTTTTCTGTCATGAATCCAACTTCATCAATTTGCCAAAGCATATCATCAGATAGTTCACGCCCAGGCAGCTTTATATTTGAAAGAAAAAAAGCTCCTTTAGTCTGAGGAAAACATCCATACCCTAGAGTACAATCAATATCGCCAAAGGATTTCATACCTTGAAGTAAAAGATCATTTCCATATTCCATATCTGTCACAAGGTCGGACAATTTTCCACCAGCTGCCTTAACACAAAATGCATCTGCATTTAAGTTTATAGGCACTCTGTCTGTTTTCTTCATTGATATTGCCTTCTTTAGTCTTTCAAAATGTTCATTATATAGATCCTGACCAGTTTTCATATAATTAATACCCCCTTAACTTATATATATATTGTTTATTCTAATAAGCAAATTTTACTTAAAGCTAAGAATTATTTGATATGAAATTACTTCTATAATATAATTATAAATCCTTTAGAGTTTACAAAACATCTTGCACATGTTAAAAAATGAGTTTACAAAACATTACAATTTGTAATATACTTTACTTGTGTGTGAGGTGATTCTTTGTGAATAGGGGCATTGGAGAGCCTTCTTTTAATTCTGAAAATTTACAATTGTATAAATATAAGGAAGAATTATTGGAAGCAGTAATACATGATAAAGGCATACAACATATAATAAGTATTGGATCTAAACTTATTGGAAATCCTGTTGTATTTAATGATACAAGCAGTAAGATAATAGCTAATTCTAATTATGACAAGTCTGTTGGTATTTATTGGGATGATCATATTAAAAAGGGGTATTTTTCTAATAAGGCAATGATTACCACAAAGTTTAAAAAAATATCCGAAAAGATTGATAGAAGCAGTTCTCCTATTATGTTAAGAGGCATGGATGATAACAATATGATTATGACAAAAGTTGTAATTGACAATATTGATATAGGATATATAGTAGCAACTGATGCAGAAAGACCTTTTAAGAATGAAGATATTGAGCTTGTGACATTGTTGTGCCAGGTAATTGAAACCGTAATGAGGAATGATAAATTTTATAAGTACACTAAAGGCACTGTTTATGAAGGCTTTTTTAAGGATCTTTTGGAAAACTCCATTAGAGATAACGAACTGATTATGGATAAAGTAAGAGCTTTGAATTTGGATATTGATTCAGGTATTTATATACTTACCTTTGAAGAAAAACAATATTCTCAAAAAAAGTTACCACTAACATATTTGAGACATAAAATTTCGGGAATTATTACAGAAAATAAATCACTAGTATATAATAATTATATTGTATTGCTTGTTAATACACATACAAAAGTTGATATTTTTGAAAATCAGTATGACACTATGAGAAAATTTCTTCAAAAAAATAATTTGTATGTTGGTATAAGTCAATGTATAAAGGATTTTACCAACTTGCAATATTACTTTAATCAATCATTAAAAGCAATTGAACTTGGAATGAGAATTGATATTAATGAAGGATTTTATTTATATGAAGATTATGTAATATATGATTTGCTGAATAGTCATTATGTTTATGAAAACTTGGAAAAATTTTGTCATCCTGAATTATATTCATTAATTAAATATGATCATAAAAATAATACATGTCTAACTAAAAGTCTGTATGTCTATTTAAACAATAATGAAAATCAATCGGCATCTGCAAATATTTTGCATATTCACCGTGCAACAATGTGCTATCGAATTAATAAGATAGAAAAGATTATGAAAATAAAGCTTGATAATGCAAATATCATACATCATTTGTATTTATCTCTTCATATTTTTGAACTTATGAATAAAGATGAGTTTATGATGGAAATAAACAAACTATAGCAATAGGGTATTTACTTAAAAAATATAATAATATAAAAATGTTGCGATTTAATGGTGCAGTGGAAGTTTGAATTTTAACTTTTATTCCGTGATATATGATAAGTGGTTCATCACGGCTAAATGTTTTAATTATTCTAAAGCTCGAAGTTTTTGAAAGTCTAAGAACTTTGTCAAACTCGGTTCCCTCAGACAGGACTAAAGTTCTAAGACTTTCAAAAACTTCGAGCTAAGAATAATACTAAAACAATTTAGCTTATGTGATGAACCACTTATCATATATCACTGCATAAAAGTTAAAATTCAAACTAGTAGCTTCCAAGTGTACGTACATAATTACATTAAACAAAAACCAAAGCTTGATGATATTGCAACGTATTATCATAAGGCAATGAATGAAAATGTGATCATAAAACATTTTGTAAAAAACAAAATAAATATTCTGAAGAAGCACAGACAAACACTTGATTTAGGAATCAATCAGATAAGTGATATAAGTGGTGCAGCAAATTCATTAAAAGAGTTAACTAATTTAAATAATCTTAATTTATACAATAATCAAATCAGTAATATAGATCAATTAAGTAAATTAACTAATTTAAAAACACTTGATTTAAGTCACAATAAGATTAGTGATATAAGTGCATTAAAGGAGTTAACTAATTTACAAATGCTTGGCTTAGGTAACAATAAAATAAGTAATGTAAGTGTATTTAAAAATTTAACTAACTTACGAGAGCTTATCTTGCTTGATAATCCAATAAGTAATGATGATATACAGGCTTTAAAAAATGCTTTACCTAGGTGCGAAATTAATGAGATTAGAGTTAAAAAGCCTAATATATATTTGTATCCAGAAAAAACAGAAGAATTGTCAGTACAAGTTATTCCTCAGGGTAGGATAACTAAATCAATTCCAGAATACAATGGAGGATGGAAGGTAACAGTTGATCCAAATGGAAAGATTGACAATGCTTATGATTTCTTATTTTATGAAGCTTCAATTAATTACAAATTTACTTTGGATAAGGGATGGATTGTAAATAAAGGCAACTTTAATGAAGAAATGAATAGTATATTGACTTCAATAGGTTTAAATTACAAGGAAAAATCAGATTTTATTGAGTACTGGTCAAAAGAATTGAACTGGAAAACCAGTAAATATGCAGTTTATTACCTTGATCCTAAGGAAATAAATGAGGCAATAAAGTTAAATTTATCTAAAGAACCGGACTCTATTTTAAGAGCTTACTTTTATTTTGTACCTATTAAAGATAACCAGAATTTAGAAATTAAAAAGCCTGAAATAAAAGAGTTTAAACGTAATGGATTTACTGTTGTAGAATGGGGGGGAATTGGTAAATAATTTATAGGAAAAATATAAAGATAAGTATAACAAGAACATCCTTAGATTTAACTTATACAAATCTAAGGATGTTCTTGTTATGGATTATCTAATTGAAAATTTCATTACAATAGTTTTATTCATTTTTTTCCCTGAATCAGAAGAAATTTTTTTATTTATAACAAGATAATAAGTTTTTCCTGAAGTATAATTTTTTAAAGGTTCAACTATTAAAGTATCTTTACTTACATCAAACCTTAAATTAACATCTACTTTATTATTAAATTCATCTAATATATATACATTATCTTTGTTTAATGCAGTAGTAGATATATTTTTATTAAACCTTATTTTCCATGATTTATCGTTATCTACATCAGTTTTTTCTTGTAATTGTGTTGAATCATTAATATCTATTGGGTCTGCAATTTCATTAGTTACTGTTACAACACAAGTATCTTCAAAACTTCCATCATCAGATACTGCATTTATATAAACTGTACCAGATTTTACGCCTTTCATAGTTTTTCCATCAAAATAAATTATTCCTTCTGCATTAAATTTCCACTTTATAGAATTATTAGAGGCATCAACTGGCAATACGTTAGCAGCTAGTGAAGTAGTTTCTCCTATTTTTAAGGTTATGTGATGTTTATCTAATTGTACAGCTTTAACAGGAATATTGATAATGTTTAAATTGTATTTTGTTTCAGCAAATGGATACTTTGACATTTCCCAATTATGATCTTTTGCTAATTCATCGTCTGTTAAGTTGTAATAATTGTAACATACATGATTGGGAATATCTGGTACTGGGTCATCCCATGTACAATCTAAATGATACCATTTTTCATTTATATTTACTAAATTCCAGATATGATTATTAATGCTGCTTCCATCTACTTTACCTAAAACAAGTAAATTTTTTATATTTACTTTATTTAACATTTTACATGCTAGAAGCGTATATCCCCCACACATTGTTATTCCATCATGTAAAGCATTATAAGGACTATTTTTTTTAGCAGTTTCATCATAAGCAACATTTGCAACTATGTAATCATGTATAGCTTTCTCTTTTTGATCCTGGGTCATAGAATCTCTTATTATATTTTGAATTATAGAATCCACCTTATTATCTACCCAAATTTCTTCATCATGTGTTAATAAATACGTTACATCAAATTTTATATCTATATTCTTGTCATAGCCAGAATAAGTTGTAATACAGTTAGTAACACAATATCCTGCATAATTATCATATGCAATAACATAATCCATTATTTTATTTGGTAATTTTTGTGAACCTGATAAATCTGAAAGATTTCCTGTATAATGTATTGAAAAATTTGTATTTTTATTAAGTATATTGTCTTTAGCCAATTCTTCTAATTGTTCTATAGTATTACAATTGTTATTATCATATGAAATTAAAGTTTTGTTTATATGTTGTTTGTTATGAATCTTAAAAGTTTTTTTATTTAAGTCATTCACTTCAGTACTATAACTATAATGTTCAATTATGTTTTTGGCCTCAGATGCTTGTACAAAAGTAGGCAAAAAGATAATAAAAAATATAACTAGGATACTGTATGGTAATTTAGTATTTATTTTCAATAATGACACTCCTTTTGATATCAAGTAAATTAAATATAATTAATTATATCATATAAGTTACTTTAATTGATAAATTATATATAGATGTAAAATTATGTGATACGAGAATTCGGTGGAAGTGAAGTAAATTATAATATTAGACAGGATATGTAGAAAAAACAGCAAATAAATAGTAACATAGTATTTGTAAAGAGATTGGAGGGGATAAAGCTATGAGTATGAATGAGCAGCAGGAGATGTTGATAAATGAGCTTGAAAGAAACGTCATATTACTTGCATCAGCAGGTACTGGAAAAACAGAGACTTTGTCCAAAAGAGTTGCAAATATAATTGACAAGGGTAAGGCTGATCCTTCAGAAATATTGTGTATTACTTTTACTAATAAAGCTTGTAAGGAAATGAGAGAAAGAATCGAAGGCATAGTAGGCGCTTCAGCAAAGGACATTACAGTAAAAACATTCCACAGCTTTTGTTTTGATGTAATTAAACAGGAAGCTAAAAAGGGAACGGATGTTTTTACTGATTTTACAATTTTTGATGAAGAAGATTGTAAGGAGCTTATAAAATACTGTAATTATTTTGATTTTTCAGTTTCAACATTACAGAAGTTTATTGATACTGTAAAATTGACCATTGCTAAAAATAATATTTATAGTAATGATACTGTAGAAGATTGTAGTAGTGCTGTTAGAATGATTTTTAAAACAAATGAAGATAAAATAAATCAAATATGTAATGAAAAAGGTAATTTAAATTATGAATTAAAAGAAATTTTAAGGGATAAAGGAAGTATTTTTGTTAATTCTTATAACTCTTTACTTTATTATAATCATGGTCTTGATTTTGCAGATTTAATAATTAAGGCTAAGGAATTGTTTAATAATACAGAGGTAATTAATTCATATATAAATAGATACAAGTACATAAATATAGATGAAGTACAAGATACAAGTATGCTGGAGTATTCCATAATAGAAAAGTTGTTCAAGGAAAACAACGTTCTATTATGTGGAGATAAATTTCAGACAATTTATGGTTGGAGAGGTTCTGAGCCTAATAGGATATTTAAAAGCTTTAAAGAAAATTATGCTCCAAAGGAAATTATATTTAATACTAATTATAGAGCTACAAAAAATTTAACAGAAGCTTCGTTAAAATATCTTGAGAATGCCTTTCCAATAGATATGAGGGATATATATAAAGAAGGTATTGAGAGTGAATCAAAGGATGATGGAGATAAAATTTCATTAAAGATAGCAGATAATTTAAGAGAAGAGGCAAGATTTATATATGATGAAGTAATAAATTTAGAAAAGAAAAATGGAAATGCAGATAATATATGCGTACTCACAAGAGATAATAGATATAATATAAATTTAAGTGAACAATTAAAGAGTATTATGAAACCTGAAGCTGTAAATTTTGAATTTATTTTAGTGGATCAATTTAAATTTTTTAGAAGACAAGAAATAAAGGATGTAATAGCTTTTTTAAAGCTCATTGCAAACAGATATGATTCTATTAGTTTAAAGAGAATAGTGAAGCGACTACCAACAGGGGTAGGAGATAAAACCTTTGAAGCCATTGAATCAGAAAAATACAAAAAGTTAGGTATATCCTTATCAGATTTTATAGATGATAATGTGTTCAAATATGGTGATAAATATTTATTACTTATAGATGAATTTCAGAAGGATAATATTATAGTATTTGATGTGGAGAGTACAGGAGTTGATGTAACTGAAGATGAGATTATTCAAATTGCAGCTATTAAGGTAAATAAAAATGGACAAGTAACAGAGAAATTTGAAAGATTTCTTAAGAACAATAAATCAGTTAAGAATTCAGAACATGTTCATGGTTTTAGCGATGAATTTTTAAAGAAGAATGGAGAAGATAAAAATACTGTTTTAAAAGAATTTGTAAGGTTCTCAGAGGACTCAGTGATAGTTGGACACAATGTTCAATATGATATTAATATATTGACTAGCGAACTTCAAAGAGCTGGATTGGGTAAGCCTAAATTTAAAGCTTTTTATGATACATTAGATATTTACAGAAGATTTCATCCAAATTTACGTAATCATAAGCTTGAAACATTAAGTAATATATTTGAAACTGAAAATAAACCAAGTCATGATGCAATGGATGATATACAAGCTACAAAGGATATTCTTGTAAGAGCCATTAAGGATGATATTATACCTACTTCAATGGAGAGAATATCTTATATGTCAAAACATTTAAAAGCGTTTAACAATGTAGCTTCTAAATTAAATAATCTTTTTGAAGAAGCAGAAGGAAGTAGACCTCATGATATTGTAAATAAAATTGTAAACGGCTTTAGTTTAAAAACTTTATACACTGGAGATGAAGGTAGAGAAAAGATTGAAAGACTTAGGGATTTTTATGTGCTTTTAAGAGAAATTGACAATAAGAATAAAAACAGCAGGGATTCCTTATTAGATATTATTAGAATAACTTCTCTTTCAAATGGTGAGTTGGAATCACTCGTTATTAATAGAACCAAAAAGCCTAGAATACCAATAATAACAGTTCATCAGGCAAAAGGATTAGAGTATGAAACTGTATTTATTTCTGGTGCACAGCAGAATACATTTCCATCATATATGTCAATAAAATCAAATAATCTGGAAGAAGAAAAAAGAACTTTTTATGTGGCCATGACAAGAGCTAAAAAACATCTTTACATTACCTGCAACACTGATGGAAGGTATAAAAGAACAAGAAAAAGTGAGTTTATAGATTTTATACCATCAAGTTATATAAATATAGTATAAAATTTTAATTTAATATAATAAAAATAATGCGAAGCAAAGCCTCGCGTTATTTTTATATTGCTCAAATTGAATTATGCAATGTTGTCATCTGATTTCTTAAACTTATTCTTTCTAGATAAATATATAGGGTAACCTATTATAGTAAATAGTATACCTATTCCAGCATTCATAGGTTGAGTAAATAAAGTGTTTAATATTATATATGCTCCACCTAAAATGGCTATAGCTGGAATTATAGGATATAGTGGAACTCTATATGGTCTATGTAAATCTGGTTGCTTTTTTCTAAGAGTAATTACTGCACAGAATGTCATAACATAGAATATCCATATTACAAATACCAATAAGTCTGTTAATTGGTCAAACTTTCCTGAAAATACAAGTATTATTGATATGATAGCTACTAATATACTACTATTTATAGGTGATTTATATTTTGGATGCAATTTTGCAAGCCAGTTGCTTCCGGGCAATTTATTTTCTATTGCCATTGCATATGGTATTCTGGCTCCTGTTAATATGTATCCATTTAATGCTCCAAATATGGACACTAATATACCTATAGTTATAATTTTTCCACCTGACTGACCAAAAATTATTTTTGCAACATCAGCAGCGGGCGTTTTTGTAGCAGCAAGAGTAGATGCTGGTAATACGAATAAATAAGCTACATTTATTATTACATATACTGCCATAACTAATGATAATCCACCTACAATAGCTCTTGGTAAATCTTTACCAGGATTTTTCATTTCTCCTGATATAGCTCCAACATTTATCCAGCCTTCATAAGCAAACATTGTAGCTACCAATGCCGAACCAAGACTTGTAGCTATTGGATGATTAGCAGCTGTCATTGGTAATAACCTTACTGCACCATTACTATTGCTCATAAGTCCCACTATTATAATTGCGAATAATGGTATTAGCTTACAAACTGTAGCTACAGTTTGAATAGCTCCTCCTGTTTTTGATCCCAATGAATTCATGCATACTAAAAAGATTATAACTATAATTGCTATTGTTTTTAACATTGAATCATTTAAACCTAATAATGATACAACTTGAGTTGCAAATATTATTGCAAGTGCAGCTATATTAGCTGGAAAATATATAACTGTTTGAGCCCAACCTAAAAGGTATCCCCAGACATCTCCATAAGTTTCCTCCAGATATGCTATCATTCCACCTGTTCTAGGTATTGCTGCAGATATTTCTGCAGCTGTAAGACCACCTGCTATAGATATGATTCCTCCTAAAATCCAGGCCATCATACCCAATCCAGGTGCTCTTGTTGATGTAAATACAGCTGTAGGTTTAAAGAATACACCTGAACCGATAACCATACCGATAACGATTGCAAGAGCAGGAACAAGACCGATTTCTTTTTTTAATTCACTTTTGTTCACCTTTAAATTTCCTCCTTAGAATTTTTGAATTGTGATAATCTCTTATCACCATAAAATATTAACATTATTTTTACCTTGAATTTAGGATGGAGCTTATAATAATATTCAAAGTAAAATAATTTGGATAACTTGTTTCATTTCATTGCTTAGTTTACGCTAGTTTTGCAATGTGTATTCATGCAGCATTAATGATTTTTAACAATAAAAAAGGACATGAGAGCAGACTACACCTGCCACACATGTCCTCTGTATCTTTACCTGAGAGCTTCGATAAGTGAGTATCTTACACCATGGGTTCTGTTTAAAACAGTATCTTCAGAGTTTCGTCCTATATCGCTCCTGGTACCTGAAAGTTTCTGATATAGCTGTGTAACTATAGCATTGCTTCTTCGGTTAACAAATGTTATCTCACGATACAATCATCCGTATAATCGTATTAAATTATCGTAATTATATCATCAATTGAAATGACTTGCAATATTTTTATTCAGAAATTTCAAATTGATCTTTACCTACACCACATAATGGACATACCCAATCTTCAGGAATATCTTCAAAAGATGTTCCTGGAACTACGCCATTATCAGGATCACCTTGTTCAGGATCATAAATATATCCACATACAACACATACATATTTTTGCATAAAAATACCTCCTTGTTTGATTTGTAATATTAACAGTGTTTCACAATTGGGCAAAATAATACAATAAATTTCATAATTTATTGCAAAGCTATTTTACTTAGGTGGAGACTTAATTAATATTTAATGCTGCAGAAGTTTTAGAAAAAATTGGAAAATATAAAAAATTGCTTAAAATTACAAATACTTTGGTTGGAAAAAAGTGTAAAATGAGAAGAGCTATAAGTTTTCTATCTGCAGATAAATTAAGTGATCTATTTTTACAAATAATATGGCTTAACTCTCAGAAGAAACAACTTTTATGTTTGATAAAAAGTAAATTTTAAATTATAAGGGGGATTTTTATGAATAAGAAAAGCATTTCGGTACTTATATGCTTTACAATGTGCATGAGTACATTACAGGGAGTTCCTTTAGAAAAAGTATCAGCAGCAAATGATACCAATATATCATTGGGACAAGATGTAGGAAAAAACAAAGATAAAACATTGAATACATCAATAAAAGAAGATACTGCAAGTGTTGTGGCAAAATATAACTTTGATAATGCAAATGAAAACAAGATTTTAGATGCTTCTGGAAATGGCAACGATGCAACTTTAGTAGGTGGATCTAAATTAATTCCAGGGAAAAATGGAAATTCAGTAGAATTAAATGGAAATGATGGGTATGTTCAGTTACCAGATGGAATAGTAAAGGGACTTACGGATTTTACTATAACAGCTTGGGTATATATGGAGAGTTCTCAAGGATATCAAAGAATATTTGATTTTGGCAATGATACAACTACAAATATGTTTCTAACTTCTTCAGGAGGAAATGCTGGAGCAAAGGGCCTTGCATTTTGTATAACAACTGGAGGGTCAAGCAAGGAAGAAAAAATCCAAAAGGGTACAGAGCTAGAAAGTGGAAAATGGGTACATGTAGCTCTTGTAGTTTCAGGTAATACAGGTACCTTGTATGAAAATGGTAAAAAGGTTGGAGAAAATACTAACATGACATTAAATCCTTCCAAGTTAGGAGTTACAACTAAAAATTATATTGGCAAAAGTCAATATGGAGATCCAAATTTTCATGGACAAGTTGATGATTTTTGTATTTATAACAGGGCTCTTAGTGGTACCGAAATTGCTGGAATGCTTCAATTATCAGATAAGGATATTGTAGAAGGAGATAAAGCTAGTATTAATATTGGTGATACTGCTGTATCGGATTTGGTGCTACCAACAACTGGTCCTTCAGGGTCTAATATTTCATGGAAATCGGACAATGAAAATGTTATTAGTAATACAGGTAAGGTAACACCTCCATTATCAGGACAGCCAGATGTTAAAGTAAAGCTTACAGCAACTATAACTAGGGGAAGTGAAAGTGATACTAGGGAATTTAATGTTATTGTTAAAGCAGGTTTGTCAGATGAAGAATGTGTAAAGAAAGATAAAGAAGCTATTTATATAGGAAATATATTTACCATAGATTCAGATTTAAAATTACCAATAGCAGGTGCCAATGGTTCAACAATCACTTGGGAATCAAAGAATACAAGTGTTATAACCAATGATGGAAAAGTTACAAGACCAGAGGCTGGCAGCGGTAATGTAAACGTTGTATTAATAGCCACTATAAGTAAAGGTTCAGTAAAGGATACTAGAGAATTTGATGCTACTGTGGTTCAGAAGACAAAAGAATCAAAGATTATAAGTATTCCTGACATTGATTTGGAAACTTCTTTAGGAACAGCACCAGAGCTTCCAACTGTGGTTACAGTTACAAAGGATGATAAATCTGTAGGTTTAGCAAATGTTACCTGGGAGAATGTAGACGCATCCAAATATGCTGCGGCAGGAAGCTTTAAAGTAGAAGGAACTGTAGAAGGAACAACTATAAAAGCTGTTGCAAATGTAAGAGTAAGTCCATTTACTGTTAAAACTAAATTTAATATGGACAAGCTACAGGCTGGTAAAATGTTAACAGCAAGTGTAAAAGCTACTAATGCTGATGTTAATAGTACACAAGTGTTAGTAATTGTGGGGCTATTTGATAAAGACGACACTATGAAAAATATATCCTATATTTCAAAGGAGATAAAACCTGGAGGCTCGGAAGATTTGGATGTAGGGTTTAAATTGCCAGAGGATGTAAATGGTTATAAAGCAAAAGTGTTTGTATGGGGGGGAACTAATTTGAATGACAGCAATATGCAGCCTTTATCAAGAGTAAGTGAGCTTACAACAGATTCTACCATTGTTTCAAGCTTAGCAGCTAAAGATTTTGATCTAGGTAAGGTAACTTTGCAATCAAGTATATTTACTGATCATAGAGATAAAGATTATACCTATTTGCTATCAGTTAATGATGATCAAATGCTCTACAATTTCCGCAGTGCAGCAGGGCTTGACCTTAAAGGAGCACAGCCCTTAACAGGATGGGATGCACCAGATTGTAATTTACGTGGTCATTCAACAGGTCATTATCTATCTGCTTTAGCTTTAGCCTATGCTAGTTCTGGAGACGTTAAATTTAAAAACAAAATTGATTATATGATTGATGAACTTAAAAAATGTCAAGATGCTATGTCTGTTAAGTACAGTCCAGGATTTTTAAGTGGATATTCTGAAGATCAATTTATAAAATTAGAACAGTACACAACATATCCAACAATCTGGGCACCTTATTATACTTTGCACAAAATTATGACAGGGTTAGTTGATTGTTATCAATTTGGAGGAAATGCTCAAGCTTTAGAAATTGCTAAAAAAATGGGAGATTGGGTTTATGGAAGATTGAGTAAATTACCTAAAGATCAGCTTCAAAAAATGTGGGGCATGTATATTGCAGGAGAATTTGGTGGAATGAATGAGGTAATGGCAAAGTTATATGCCATAACTGGCGATGAAAAATATTTGACTACAGCTAAATATTTTGATAACCCAAAATTATTTATACCTATGGCCAATAATAAGGATACTTTAGGTGGAATGCATGCTAATCAACACATTCCTCAAATTATAGGAGCTTTACAGATATTTGATGAAAATAAAGATCCTAATTACTATAATATAGCCAGCAATTTCTGGAATATGGTTACTGGACATCATATTTATAGTATTGGCGGTACTGGAGAAGGAGAAATGTTTAAGGATGCAGATAAAATAGCTGAATTTATTGATGATAAAGATGCGGAAACTTGTGCTACTTATAATATGCTTAAGCTAACTAGAAATTTATTTTTGCATAATACAGATGCAAAATATATGGATTACTATGAAAGAGCTCTTTATAACAACATTTTAGGAAGCCAGGACCCAAATCCTGGAACTGGTGGTTCTTGTTATTTTACTCCATTAGGACCTGGTGAACAAAGAGGATATGATATGGATGGATTTTCTTGCTGCCATGGAACAGGTATGGAAAATCATGTTAAGTATGGAGATTCTATTTATTTTAAATCAGAAGATAAATCTACCCTTTATGTTAATTTATATATACCTTCAACATTAGATTTTCAAGAAAAAGGCTTTAAGATTACTCAAACAGGAGATTATTTAACTAATCAAGGTACAACTATCACTGTTGATGGTGAAGGACAATTGGACATTAAACTTCGTGTGCCTTACTGGGTACAAAAGGGATACACTGTAAAAATAAATGGTGTCCAGCAAAAAATTGCTGCAGCTCCAGGTAGTTATATAAATTTAAGTAGAGGTTGGGCTAAAGGTGATAAGATTGATATTTCAATGCCATTTAGTTTTAGATTAGAGAGAACTCCTGATGATCCTACTAAAGCTAGTATTATGTATGGACCATTGGTAATGGTAGGTAAGAGCGATAGTACTGATTGGATAAAGCTTAATTTAGATTCTACAGATATTTCCAAGTCCATTGCACCTACTGATGATCCTTTAACTTTTACTACTAATGGTATAACTTTAGTGCCAGAGTATAAAGCTTCTGATTGTGCTTATCATGCTTATTTCATAGTAAATAAGTAGGAGGATTAGTTGATATCCTTAAAAAGATAATCAATCAATGTACCTGACTTTAAGTAATATGTATGTACAAGCTATATACAAATTTTAAACTATAAAAATTAAGGGGGATATTTAATTTGAATAAGAAGAAAATTATATCAATAATAGTTTCTGGAATGTTTCTTTTTTCATCAATTCCTTTTAATGTAAGTGCAGCAGGAACAGATGGAGGAAAAAATATAGCTATAACAGCTGGAGTGAACCAAACTTATAGTAATGGTTTAATTAATTATGTACCTTTCCAAAATGTAAAAATTAATGACAATTTTTGGTCCTCAAGAATAAAAACTAACATTGTGGTCTCAATTCCTCATGGTATTGATAAAGTAATTCAAACAACTATTCCAAACTTTGTGGAGGCAGGAAAAGCAGTAAGAGGAGAAGCACATGGTGAGGTTATTGGGCTTGCTGATTTTGGAAAGGGTAATGGAATGGTATTTCAGGATTCAGACCTCTATAAAATGATGGAAGCAATGTCAAATGCTAGTGCTATGGACTCTCAAGGGGATCAGGAGATAATTGCTAAACAAGCAGAATTTAAGGCTAAATTAAATGAATGGATTCCATTAGTAGAAGCAGCTCAGGAAAAGGTTGGATATTTAGATACTTTATATTCGGCTGGATATTCAGATAATCAAGGAAACAAGTTTACTAAAAAAGATAGATTTACAAACTTTTCAAATCATGAACTATATTGCATGGGACACTTTATGGAATGTGCTGTGGCCAATTATCGTGCTACGGGGGATAAAAGATTATACAATGCAGCCATTAAGCTGGCAGATTTACTTGATAATACCTTTGGACCTTCTCCTAAACGTACTGAAGTTCCGGGGCATCCAGAAGTTGAAAAGGCACTTGTTTACTTATCACAGCTTACAGATGAAATTAGCGGAAAAGGAACTGGGGATAAGTATTGGAAGCTAGCAAAATTCTTTATAGATGAACGTGGTAAGGATAAAGACAAGAGAACAAGTGGATATAATGGAGATGAATATTCAATAGATGTTCAGCCTGTTACTGATTTGACAAAAGCCCCAGATGGTGCTCACGCTGTTAGAGCTGCATTCTTGTTTACAGGTATGGTAGATATGGCAAAGATTAATAAGGACCAGTCATATTTAAATGTGCTTGACAAGCTTTGGGACAACCTAACAAATGCCAAAATGTACGTTACTGGGGGAATCGGTAATACTGGTAGTGGAGAAGCTTTAGGAAAGGACTATGATCACCCTAATCAGACCTCCTATCTTGAAACCTGTGCTAGCTTGGCAAATGGGCAATTTAATAAAGAAATGAATTCTATATATGGTGATGGTAAGTATGTAGATATTTTAGAAAAAACACTATATAACGGAACTCTAGTAGGTGTTAATTTAAAAGGTGATGAATTCACTTATAGTAATCCTCTGCAAACTAGTGCTAGTTCCAGAAGATCTGATTGGTTTAGTTGTGCATGTTGTCCTCCTAACCTTATGAGAACTATAGCATCCATAGGAGGAAATATATATGCTCAAAAAGATGATAATGTTTATGTAAATCTTTATATTGGAAGTGAAACAACTATAGATGTTAAAGCGAGCAAGGTTAAAATTAAACAAACTTCAAATTATCCATGGGATGGAAATATTACTTTAAGTATTGATCCTACTGCAGCTGCTTCTTTTCCAGTTAAGCTTAGAATACCAGGCTGGGAAACAGCAGGAAATTATACTGTAAAAGTTAATGGACAAGATGTTGATAAAACTTTGGACAAAGGATATGTAACAATAAATAGAATCTGGAAAGCAGGAGATAAGGTTACATTAAATCTTCCTATGGATATTCAAAGAATTAAAGCAGATTCCAGAGTAACAGTAGATGAGGGAAGAGTAGCTTTTCAGAGGGGGCCACTTGTTTATTGCCTTGAAGGTACAGAGAACAATAATATAGATGTAAATAATTATGTTATTAAAAAAGATGTAAAGCTTACTTCTGAATATAAACCTGACTTATTAAATGGAGTAACAGTTATAAAGGGAACAGCACAAGCAGGAAAACCTAATGATTACAAAACTACTGATTTTACAGCTATACCTTATTATGCATGGAATAATGTAAAAGATGGCGGTACTTCCATGGTAGTGTGGGTTATGGATACTGAACCACCTTATGTGGCACCAACCATAGCAAGTAAAGCTAAAGCTTCCACATCATATTGTTCATCATGGGAACATTTGGATGCTATTAACAACCAATGTGAACCAAAAGATTCTCATGATAGATCTAATAATGTATATGGTAATTGGGATAAGCATGGTAAGCAGTGGGTACAGTATGATTTTGACAAAGCCTATACAATAAGTAGTTCAGATGTATATTGGTTTACTGATGATGGTGGAATTCAGCTTCCAAGCAAGTGGAATCTTCAATACTTTGATGCAGCTACTTCTACTTGGAAAGATGTAGAACCTGTAAACCAGTATCAGCAGTTAAAATATGGAGTAGAACCAGACAAGTATAATACTTGTGAGTTTAAAGCAGTTACTACAACAAAGCTAAGATTAAATGTATGGGCAGGTAAAGATCAGGGTGGTACGGAGCAATCATCCGGCATAATACAATGGAAGGTAAATGAACATTCAAGTGATGTTTCAATAGATAATTTTGTAGTAAATTCTACTTTTAATTTAACTAGTTTACAACCAGGGAAGATTTTAGATGCCAAAACTACTGTTACTAATAACAAGGGTTTTACTAAATCAGTGTTAGCCATTGTAGGACTTTATGATGGAAATGATAAGATGGTAAATGTATCGTTTATATCTAAAATCATATCAGCAGGTGCTACAGAGAGCTTAGATGCAGGATTTAAATTACCATCTGATACAACTAATTATAAAGTAAAAGTATTTGTGTGGGATGGAACTGATTTATCATCTTCAGCTATGCAGCCAATATCCAATATGGTTACGTTACCATAATTAATATAGAAAATGAGGTGGAAAAAATGAAAAGAGTAAAAAATAAAGTACTTGCTGCTATTATGAGCGCTATGATATTTTCTAGTCTTACAATGGCAAGACCATTAGTAAGGGTATATGCTTCTGAAGCAAATCCTATAAATAATGTAACAATTAATACAAATATATCTACTAATCAAGTAACAATACAAGGAAGTATTACTTTAGGTAGTGGGAAGAATGTCACTATACAGGTATTAGATCCAAATGGTTCAATAGATTATATTGGTCAAACTGTTAGCTCTGAAAATGGCAAATTTATTTTTACATTTAAATCTAATAATGCAGTAAGTGGAAGTTATAATGCCAAAATAGGTGGAGAGGAAGTAACAGCTCCATATCAACAAGCATTTTCGTTTTCAGGAAGTTCATCTGGAGGTTCATCAGGTGGTAGTGATTCATCATACAGTTCTAAAGTTTCTTCACCAACAGCAGTATCAGCAGTAATATCAGGAACTAGTGCAAATGTAAGCTGGTCATCAGTGCAAAATGCAAAAGGATATTATGTATATAGATCAATAACAGCTAATGGCACGTATTCAAAAATAAATAGTCAGTTAATTACAACAACTTCATATAATGATACTAGATTAACAGCAGGAACAACTTACTATTATGAAATAACTGCAGTAGATTCCAATGGAACAGAGTCAGATAAGAGTACAAGTACACCAGCAGCAAGTTTTCAAAGAATATCAGGTGCTGATAGAATAGACACATCTATAGCTATTGCAAAAGAACAATTTAGCAGCAAACATCCAGATGCAGTAGTGTTGGCATCTGGGAATGATTTTCCAGATGCATTAGGTGGTGCAGGATTAGCTTATAAAAACAATGCACCAATATTGTTAGTTGGAAATTCTGTAAATGACAGCAAAGCTGTATTTGATTATATTGCTAATAACTTAAGCAAGGATAAAAAGATTTATGTATTAGGAGGTACTGCTTCTGTTTCTCAGGAAATATTCAATTATATAACTGCGCAAGGATATAACATAACTAGGATTGGTGGAAAGGATAGATATGAAACAAATCAAAAAATTGTAGATAATCTTAATATAGCTAAAGATACTCCTATTGTTATTAGTAGTGGAAATAACTTTGCAGATGCACTTAGTATATCAAGTATAGCCAGCATAAATGGTTATCCAATATTGATAAATGATAAAGATAATTTAATGGCTAACGTTGGTAACTATATAACTAGCATACAGCCATCAACTATATATGTTGTGGGAGGAACTGGAGTAATAAGTGCTAATATTGAAACACAAATTAAGAATTTGAATGGAAATATAAATATAGTAAGATTAGGGGGACAAGATAGGTATGAAACATCAACACTTATAGCGGAAAAGTTTAATTTAAATACAAATATTATAACTATAGCTTCAGGATTGAACTTTCCAGATGCTTTAAGTGGATCAGTTTTAGCTGCAAGAAAAAATTCCAGTGTTTTACTTGTAGATAATAACGATGTAAGCAGACAAAAGCAGTTATTGAATAAGCAAAAAATAACTAATGTAATTGTATTAGGAGGAGAAGGTTCAATAAAAAGCAGTACAGTAAATTCATTATTAGAAAAATAGTTGTGGGTGAAAGTTCCAAAAATTAATTAGACAAAATTATAAGTATAATATGGATAACGGAAGTATTTTCAATTAACAAGAGGTGTTGCTTTGATTATACTTCCGTTTTTATGGTACTATGTAATCCAATTTAGCTTATTCTATTCGGGATTTTAGAGCTTCAGCCATGGAAATTTTATTTATTTTTTTCCTGCTTAATAACTTTGAGAGCTCATAGGTTAAATAGATAATAATAAAACCAACTATAACATAAATGTAATTTATAGTTACTGGAAAGGATACATTCATATCTTTGGTCATTGACTTAAAGAGAGCACGCATGGAAGCAAGAAGCAGTGGTACTCCAAGAATATAGCCCAGTACAACTATAAAGGAGGAACTATTTAAAATTAGAGAATAAACCTCCTTATTTTTGTAGCCTAGAACCTTCATAAGAGATATATTTTCTTTGTTTTCTTCTATTGTAAGAGCAGTAACAACATATATTACTATAAGTCCAATTATAAAGGACATAAAAGCTATACCACCTACAACAGCCTGAAGTGGCTTTGTCATTGTGTTAAAGGCATTTCTCATATCATCAACTGTTACAAAGGCCAGCAGTTTGTTTTCTGGAATGGACAATCTTTCTGTACTCCAAAGCCCAGTATAGCTGCCAGGAGGAAAATTAAGCATGGCATTAAGCTTATCAAGAGGTATATAAATATAGCTGCCTATATAGGTTTCGGCAATATCATCAATAGTTATACTGTATTCTTTTGAATCAAGCCTGTTAACAGCTTTAATGGTATTCTTTGGATTTATGTTGAGCTTATCAGCTAGAGGTCTTGTTATAATAACCTTATCTGAGTTTAGTGCATTTCCTGCTTTGTTTTTAAAGTAAATGTATTTGGAATTAGAACTTACTCCATACACTGTAAAAGTTAGATTATTATCTGATTTAAGTGCAAAGGGTACTTCAGAGAAAGCTTCTCCTTTCCTTGGTTTGCCATTTTGGACAGAATTGAACACATACTGATAGTTATATTTAAAGGCTTCACTAAAGGAATTTTTCATAAGGTAATCCAAAGAACTTTTTGCTGTAAAACCCATTAAAAGCAGCATAGTTGCCATAATAATGCCAAGCATAAGAAATATACTTCTTGGTATGCTTCTAAGTAATTCTCTTACTTGAAACTTAGTATTAAAACCTAATTTATCAAGTTTTATATTTTTTTCTATAAAGCCAACCTTATTTCTTTCTCTTCCACCTCTCATAAGCTCAACTGGTGAAGCTTTAAGTGATTTGTTTACTATAAAATAGCTGCAGATAATCAAAAAGACTACAGGAAGCAGAATACTCATTATCAAATAAGTTATATCAAAGCTTAAAGAACCTACAGGTATGTTAAAGTAGGATATATAATAGGATATCATAGGTTTTAAGGTTATTATCCCGAGTATAGTTCCAAGTGTACCGCCTAACAATGAGACAGCTAAAGGATACATAAGATAGTGTTTCAAAATTTCTCTTTTTCTATAACCTAGTGCATAAAGAGTTCCTATAATAGCAGCTTCTCTTTTTAACATTCTTAGCATTACTATACCAGTTAGAATACATGTAAGAATTAGTATACTCATAGGCATAGAGGAACTCATCTTATCAATTCCAGAAAGCTTTGCAGTCATATAAGTCACTCTTGGATTATCAGTTACGTTCATCCAGCTTAAAATAATAATATTTTTGCTTCTTAGGTAATCTTTAAGTTCAGATGTTTTTTTTCCTAAATTGTTTCTATCGTCATTAAATCTCACAGCATAAAAGCTATTTCCTTTGTTTATATTATTAAAATCATTTTTATCAATTACTGCAATACCAAAGCTATTTGGATCATTCATAATATCTGACTCAGATTTTAGTGGATATATATAATTTGGCATAGACATAAAACCAGAAATAGTAAAATTCTCATTATACACCTTTATATTGTGGCCAATATTCAACTTATTAGCTTTTGCATAGGAGGGATCAATAAGGATACCACCATTACTTAAATTTTTGCCTTCAATTATTGCAGGTATGTTGACCTTGGTATTTTCTCTAAAGATCCTTAAGGTTTTATGTTCTGATATGGAATAATCAAAGGATTTTCCTTCCTCCAGACTCATATTAAACCTTGCTTCTAAGGATTCTGGAGTGTCTAATTTTTTGCTTGTCATAAAGGTTGCATCTTCTTGCTTATAGTCTTTTTCAAAAGAAGATAATAATCCTGATAAATTTATAGAAACCAAATTAAACATTGTAAAAAGTAGACAGCTAAAAATAATAAGCAGCAAGGAACCAAGGTATTGAGATTTACTTTCCAGCATGGTTCTCTTAATTTTTTTATTTATAATCATTACCACTCAATCCTTTCTGCAGGAATAATCTCTTTGTTGACTACACTATCTACGATTTCTCCACTTCTTACCCTATAGACCCTATTTGCCATAGAACTGATTGCATTATTATGTGTTATCATAAGTATAGTTGAACCAAAATCCTTATTAATTCTCTGAAGAAGTTTCAATATGTCTCTGGAGGTTGAAAAATCAAGGGCACCAGTTGGTTCATCGCATAGTAAAAGCTTTGGATTTTTAACTATTGCCCTTGCAATAGAGATTCTTTGCTGTTCACCACCGCTTAATTCTCTTGGAAATCTATATTTTTTATCAAGCATACTTACGGCTTTTAAAACTTCATCAGTATTAAGTGGGGAACTGCTTATATTTGAAACAACCTCTATATTTTCTCCTGCAGTTAGGTTAGGTATTAAGTTGTAAAATTGAAATATAAAACCTATATTTTTTCTTCTGTAGTCCGTAAGTTCATTATCATTTAGTTTAGTAATTTCAATGTTATCTACTAAAACAGTACCAAAGTCACATTTATCAATTCCACCTATAATATTAAGAAGAGTTGACTTGCCAGAGCCAGAAGGACCAAGTATAACCCCAATTTCACCTTTATCTAAATTCATTCCTACGCCATTCAAAACATTGGTAGTTATATCAGTTGTTTTATAGCTTTTCTTTAAATTTTTCACTATTAAGAACATCTATTTTATTCCTTTCACTATTTTCATTGTTATTAGTTTAAACATAGGAAGGAGTTTTATTCTACATTAATTGATCATATATATCGTTGTAAAACAAACAAATTTATTGTAGAGTATATCGTAGCAACAATATGTTATAATTTAAGTAAAAAAATCAAAAGGTGAAAAGATATGTATCAGCGTTTAATAAATTATTTAAAATCCTATAAAAAGGCTACTATAACCTTAGGAGAACTGGAAAATTTAGTTCCAGGGAATTATTCCTATAACACATTTGCGGAAAGTATTATGCAGCTAATTGATGATAACATATTGATTAAAAAAAATCCCAAAATTACTAATGGTAAAGAAGTTCCGCTGCCTTATAAATTCGGGATTAACAAATATGAGCTTAGAAGAGAACACATAGATAATATTCAAAGATATGCATTAAACATCAGTGAGGAAATTGACCTGCAGGAATACTTTAATTTAAGTGAAGAGGTTTGGAATAAAGACTTACCTTATATCCATAAGATTAATGAATATATTGAAAAAAATGGTCTGCCAAAAGACTATGTTACTCCGCAAGAAAGATCCTTTAATATTGCTAAAGATGAAAAGTGGATTGCTGAAAAAGGGGGAAAGAAGCTTTTAGAAAGAATAAAGCTTTGGGAAAAACTTAATATAATAGATAGCACAGAGCCCTTGATGCTGGCTGTTAATCCAAGGCAGTTTTCAAAGGCTAAATACTGTCATCTTGTTGTAGAGAATAAGGCCACTTTTATGGCTCTACTGGATGTACTACAGGATACAGAGTTTACTTCATTAATTTTTGGATCAGGATGGAAGATAGTAGGAAATATCAATATGCTTAATAGGCAGCTAGGAATAAAGGGAACTAGCAGGATATTTTATTTTGGAGATTTAGATAATGAGGGCATATCTATATGGAATTCTCTTAATGAAAAAGTGTGTGCCAATTTAGCAGTTGAATTTTACAGAGAGCTTATTAAGAAGCCTTACAGCCAAGGAAAGGAAACTCAACAAAAAAATGATAAAGCCTTAAAAAATTTTACCAGTTTTTTTTATAATGAAGAAAAAACAAAGTTAGAGGAGATTTTAAAAAATGGAGGATACCTTCCTCAGGAAGCCTTAAATAAGGATGAACTTGGGCATATATGGAGGAATACAAAGTGGGTATAAGTATAAAAAATGTAACAGAAAATTATGGAGAAAGAATTCAGAGACTGGCCTTATTTGATCCATTATACAAGCTGCAAAATAAAAATTCAAAGGACAATAGTGGTAATGTTATTGACTATTTTAGTTTAGGTTTGTTAAGCTTATTGTTTTTCTTTGAAAATATGCTCGTAAGAAACAAAAAGACAGGAGTAAGGGAACTAGCTTCTTTTTTATATGAGTTAAATGAAGGAAAAATAGATTTAAGTTATGAAGGCTTTGAAAAGGCTGCGAGAATAATTATAGAGACTTTTAGACCTCCTACAGGAAAGAGAAATTTTAAAGTATTTTATAACTGGGAAACAAGAAAGGAAGAGAGTGTTCAATATTCTATATTAAAGGCAGACATGGCGGATTTAGAAACAAATACTCAATACTATACTCTTGATGAGCAGGGCTTGGAATTGATATTTGCTACAAAGGAGTATTTTAATGAGTTTCAGCTATCTATAAATCAGTTAGTTTTAAGAAAACAACTGGAAAAAGGTGAATTTGTAGGAGCTCTAAGACAAATTGATGAAATGAGTCTTGATGTAAAAAATCTTCAGGACAGAATAGTTAGAATTAAACATGAGGTAAATAGAAATATAGTATCTACTGAAACCTATGAAAGATATAAAAGTATAATTGAAGATATAAATATGAGATTGCATCGTGAGGATGAGGAGTTTGATGAGCTGCAATCTTTTGTAAAGGAAACTAAGGAGAAGGTAGGTAATGAACTTACTAATGATAAAGATAGAAAAGCCTATGAACTTATAATACAAATAGACAAAGAACTTGGTCAGGTTCACTATGATCACAGGCTGCTTTTTAAAGAAAGTATAGTTCTTAAGACTTCAGCCCTTCAGTCTGCTCAAGAGTCGCTTTATTATGTAGGTATAGATTCTTTTAATTTTGATCAGGAAATTGTGAGCAGGTTATTTTCATCACCTCTTCCATTAAATGCAGCTAGAACACTTATTGAACCTTTTATGTATTTGGAAAGGCATAAGAGCTGGTCGCCTTTAACGGTATTTGATAAACAGAGGATTGAAAATAGGAATAAACAGGAGAAAACTCAGGAATTTTTATCCTTGGAGGAAGCGGAAGAGATAAAAAAAGGTATTAAGATTCAAAGAGAAAACTTTAAGTTTATATCAGAAATACTAATACAGGTTATGGATGATTCATATGAAACCAGCATTGAGGATGTTGTGGAATATATGAAAGAAAATAATTATGAAAGCATATTGGATTACCGAACTTTTTATGATTTTTGGATCATACTGCATCAAAGATCACCAGTAGCTATAGATACAGGTCATAAAAATGAAGAGCTTTTATTTGGAGAGGCCTTTGATTTATTGGCTAATAAGGGAAAGACATTATATGTAGAGGAAACTTGTAAAGTACTTGAAGTTACAGAAAGATTTACAATAAAAAATATGAGACTAAGATTGGAGGACAACCATGCTTCAATATAATAATGAACAGGTAATGCATGCATTTAAGCTATATTCTATACTTTCAATGAAAGGCTATGGAGAAAAAGAAGAACTGCGACTATATATATCCGATGAGATGATAAGGGGATTAGTAGATCAATTTGCCCGTCAGGTAGATTGTACTATTTTTGCCTCAGGAGATTATATATACATGATACCAGTTTCCAAAAATTCTATATTTCATGTATCAAATGATTCTATTAAAAAGGAGTATCTTCCTTCAAAGGCTGTAAATTTAGATCTATATTTAATGTATTCAGCTATAATTGTGCTCTTTGGAGAGTTCTATGATAGCTATCAAACTACAGAGCCAACTCGTGATTTTATTAATATAAATGAATGGCTCTCCAGTGTAAATGAGAGAATTGAGGCTTTAAATGAACATGATGCAGAAAAGATGAAGGAATTGGACAATCAGTTTAATTATAACTGGTCAGCTATTGTAGAAAAGTGGATGGACATGGATGAAATTAAAGAGAGAGTAAAAAATCAGGATGCCAGAACTATAAGCAGAAAGAGTTTTTTAAATACTGTAAAGCAATTTTTGGAGGCTCAAGAGCTTATAAAAGATATTGGCAATGAAGAGCTGGAGCTTACGGAAAAGGCTAAGAATATAATTCAAAGATATTATATGGAATATGACTATAATAGAGGAATACTAGACTTTATGTATAACCTTGATCATAGGAAAGGAGAAAACTAATGCCAGCTATTTCTAAAATACGTTTTACCAATGTAATCTATGAAAATGGAGAAAAAAGATATAATGATGATATTTTTCAGTTTGATGGTCATAATGGGGCAATCCTACTTGAAAATGGTGGGGGAAAGACAGTTTTTGTACAAACAGCTATTCAGGCAATATTACCTCATAGTGATTTAGCAGAGCGTAAAATTAAAAATACTCTTATGTTAGAAAATAGTGCAGCTCACATAGCAATAGAGTGGATATTAAGTGAAAGACCAAGAAGATATGCTTTAACTTCTGTGACCTTGTTTATGAATAGAGGTGCTGTAGATTCTCTTAAATATGTTTATGAATATGAAGAGGATGATGATAATTCCATAGAAAAACTTCCATTTGTAAAAGAAAATGTTAATGGTAAAAAGAGACCCTCTACAAAGGAAGAGGTTTCAGAGTATTATTCGGAGATGAGTCAAAATAGAATTAGTGCTAAAACCTTTAGCACAATTAAAGATTATCATGAATATATAGAGAAAAGTTTTAAAATAATTCCTTCAGAGTGGAGAAAAATAGCTTTGATAAATGGTGCAGAAGGGGATGTAGAAGCGTTTTTTGATGCCTGTAAAACCACAGGACAGTTGGTAGATAATCTTTTGATTCCTACAGTAGAAGAAGCACTTGCTGGAAATGGAACTAAAGAATTTGCGGAAACCTTTGAAAAGCAGAGAGAACATTTTAAAAAATATAAACAGCTAAAGGCCAGAATAGATGAAAGCAGGCTAGTGGAAGAGCATATAAATTCTTATGTAAAAGTGTATAAATCCTATGATGATATAAATCAAAACTTTACTAAAATTAAAGAACATACAAAGGCTTTGTATAAATTTGCACAACAAGAAGATGAAATTAATAAAGAAAAGCTTGAGAAAAACAAAGAGGCTCAAAATTCCCTTGTAGTAGAGGAGGAATATTGGAAGCAAAAGGAGGCTTCATATAAGCTTCAGCTATTAAATAGTAGAATGCTTAAAGCAGAAAAAAGTTTTATAGAGATTTCTGATAAATATAATGAGGTTATAAGTGCAAAGGAAGAAAAGGAAAAGAGACTTGGAAATCTTAATATAGCAAAATACAAACAAAATATAAAAGTACAGCATGAGAAGATTCAACTTTTAAAAGGACAGATTAATGATCTTGATAAGGATGCAGATATTGCAGATATTAATGAAAAGTTGGAACTTAATAGCAGTGAGATTAGAGGATATTATATGGATCAGGAAGAAAAACTTCACAAGGAGATATCAATAATTGAAGGTCAACTTAGAAATATTGAAAAAGAGCTCCAGGAATTAGAAAAGAAACTTGAGAAAAATAAATATAAGGAAAATGAGCTATTAGGAGAAGAGGCTAAATTAGAAGGATCTATCCATCAGCTTACAAAGGATATGGATAGTTTAAAAAGAGAAATACTAGACAACGAGAGTAAGGAAAAGGTAGAGGAAGAATTTGACAAATGGCAAAGAAGAATATCCGATTTAGAAAATGCAGTTTTTGAATATAACAAGCAAATGCGTATGCTGGAAGAAGAAAAGCAAAAATTATCCCAAAGTATACCAGAACAAAGGGAAGAACTAAATAATTTAAAGATGGAAGAAATGGAAATATCAGAACAACTAAAAAATCTTAATGAGCTTCATGATAGCCTACTTTTCAGAGTTAAAGAGTTTAGAAGTAGTTGGTTTAGCTTTGATTCCATGTATAGAAAGCAGAGCACCATATTAGAACAGGTAGAAAACAAGATGGAAAGACTTAGAGAAGAAAAGGAAAATTTAATTTTTGATGAAAGATTAGCTCACAGATGGCTCGATAATTACAGTGAAAGTGAATTTTATACAGCAGATCCTTCCATAGAAAGATATATAAAAAACTGGAGAAATGGGTTTAATTATATAGAAAGTGGAACAGAATATATTCAAAGAGCAGCAAAAAGTATTGGTAAATCTGAAGAGGAACTTAACAAAAACTATCCTTATTGGACAATATCTATAGTTACATCAGAAGGAGAAATGGAAAAGCTTATAGATAAGATAAATAATCAGCTTGAAGAGCTTTCTCATCCTATTATTGTGATGAATGAAAAGGAAGCACGGGATAAAGCGCAAGGAGATACTACTATATATGAAGAAAATATTTTGTTTCCTTCAAGGTGGAATAAAAACATTGTTCAGAGAAATTTTGAAAGCTGGAAGGAGGAAATTTCAGTTAAAGCTGATGAGGCTACAAAGCTGCGTAAGAAAAAAGAAGAAGAGCTAATAATTTGCAGTGAACTTCTTAAGGATGTAATGGATTTTTATAATAAATATCCTCACGAAGATTATATTGAAATGCAGAAGAAACAGAGAGCGCTTAAGGACAACATAATTATAGTTACTGAAGATATTGATAAAAAAGAAGCAAGAATAAGATATATAGATAAAGAGATAGGTAGGCTTAATACAACTGCTGCTGAAGCACAGGGAGAACAGCATATTTTAGAACAAAAAATACTTAAGGCTAAAGATTATTCAAGAAAGAAAAGAGAAAAGGAAAAAGCTGAGGCCGAAAAGATTAAGATAAAAAAAGAGCTCATAATTGCTAAAGAAGAGAGCTTTAAAGTGGAGAGGGGAATAAAATTAAGCCAGGATTCAAAGGATGAAATAAAGGAAAAGCTTAATGAAGTCAAGACAGGGCTTTCTGTATTAAGGGCAGATAGCTTATATAATGAAGTTATCAGTGTTTCACCAAGATATAGCTCTACAAGTAAAGAAATACTAGTGCAGCAAAGGAAAAATTTAAAGGATTCTCTGGAAAATAAACAAAAGGGAAGAGAAACTTTAGAAGAAAACATGAAAAATGCTTTAGAGATGAAGAATAATCTAGAAAAAGAATTAGATAACTTAAGAAAGCAGATAGATTTTGAAGTAAATGATGAAATGGATTTCCCATTTTATGGTGCAGAAGAGATTGAAAGACTTATAGAAGAGATACAAAAACTAAGGAAGCCTTTGAAAAATCTAAAGAAAGACTATGATGAAGCCAAGACCGCCTATGACAAAGAAAAGGCTATTTATGAAATGGAAGAAGATCGTTTTCATAGTAAATATGAAGATATAATATCTTTTTCTAAAGCTTTAGAGCAGGTAGAACTTATATTAAAGGAAGAATTAGAAGCTATAAATAAAAAGAAAGAATATTTTTTTAAGCAGCAGGATGCCATGGAAAAGGAAGGAAAGAGTATAAATAGTAGTATTTCTAAATTAGTGAATTATAATTTTAAGTATTCTTATTTATCAGAGGAAATAGAAGAAGCTTTTCTATCTGATGATATAAAAAATGAGTTTCCATATAAGAGAACAGAGGTTGTAGATGAAGTAATTAAAAATGTAGAAAGAACTGAAAAGCTATTGGAAGATAAAAAGCTAGATACAGAAGAAAAAAAGAGGGAATTTATAAATTTTTGTGAAGGTGAAATTGTAGATGTAAAGCTTAAGGATATGGCTGCTAAAGGAGTACAGCATAAAAAGTCCTATAAGGATATTATTGAATGGCAAAACAAAATGAAGGATAGAATTATGCGTACTATAGAGATTGCAGAAAATGATATTCGTGAACATGACAAAGAGATTCAGCAGTTTATAAGCCATTTGCATTCTTATTTGACAGCAATGGTGCAAGAGCTTAAACAAATTCCTAAAAAGACAAGAATAAAAATTGATGAAGATTGGAAAGAAGTATTTACATTTAACATACCTGATTGGAATGAAAAAGAGGGAAAAGAAGAACTGGCAAAACATATTGACTGGATGTTAAAACAGTTAGAGGGTGATCAGTTTAAGGATGAAAATGGTGTTGAGCTTGATAATCAGGTTAGGAAGTCTATAGAAAAATGGCTTCAATCAAAGCAGTTATTGCAAATTGTTATGAAGCAAAATAATATTAAAGTGAAATGTCGTAAAGTAACCAATGATCAAAAGATCAACAGTATGCCTTTTTCCTGGGAAGTATCAAATTCTTGGTCTGGTGGAGAAAAATGGAGTAAAAATATGACTTTGTTCCTAGGAATACTAAATTATCTGGCAGAAAAAAGAACTCAAATTGTATCAAGCCAGAAGATATATAGAACTGTTATAGTGGACAACCCTTTTGGAAAGGCTTCCAGTGATCATGTACTAAATCCAGTGTTCTTTATTGCAGAGCAATTAGGTTTTCAGATAATAGCCTTGACAGCTCATGCAGAAGGGAAATTTGTAAGGACATACTTTCCTATTGTATACAGCTGCAGATTGAGAAATGCGGATAACAGCAGCAGCCAGATTATGACTAAGGAAAGGGAAATAAAAAAGGCTTTCTTTAAAGATGGCGATCCTCAGGCTTTATTTAGGCTAGGGCAATTAGAGCAGGTGGCTTTTACAGATATATATTGATTATCAGTTTGAAATAATTAGTGTATAATGAAACATATACCATAAGACTTTGATGAAAGGGATGAGAAAATGAAACCAACAATTTTGTTGTTTAATATTACAGATAAAGCTCGATATGATGGTGTTATAAAGGCTGCATTACCACTTAGAGTTAAAATTAAGAAAATAAATAGAGAGGAATATTTACAGCCAATTGGTTACTTAGTTGGCAAGAAGGATATTGAGCCTGCTTTGGAAAAGTATGATGGGCCTGAACTTGGTGATGAAATGCTTTTGTTTTCAGACCTTGCAGGTACTAAATTAAATCAATTATTACTTTCTTTAAAAAAGTCAGCAGTCAGAATTAATCTTAAAGCTGTTTTGACTCAGAATAATGAAAAATGGAATACCATACAGTTATATGAGGAATTAAAGAAAGAACATGAAGCATTGAGTAAATAATTTAATAGGAAAAATCAATATGCAGCTTCAGTGATGCTGAATTATAAGAATATTAACTTAAAATTAGATTCACTGAAGCATAGTTTTTAAGAAATGTAAAAAACTTTTTTTATTATTGTTGACAATCTTTTTTATCATCAATTTTGTTATTTATCTTACCAATCATCATTAATATTGTAGCACTAACAATGGAGATTACAGCAGTACTTAAAAATTTATGCGGTATAAAGTAACATAATCCACTTAACAAAATAGTAGTTATTATGGAACAATATTTAAGTTTTAGTCTTCGTTCGTCACTTTTTATTCTCTTATTAATATTATCTACAGGAGAGAAAATACAAATAAATATAAACGAAATAACAAGTAACAATATTAATATGATAACATTAAATGCAATATACTTGGTAATAGTGATTATTAATGCAAATATGGCAAAAGTAATAAAGAAACATCCCCAGTAAGTTTTTGCATGATAACCACCCGAAAATATTCTAATAGGACAAAAAAATATAATAATAATAATATAATATTTTTCAAGAGAAAAAAGATAGAATATAATAAAGTATGGAATGATTTTAGTAATTTCAGAAAAAATACATACTAATCCATATTCCATTTTCTTTAGTTCTAAATCTGAAAATTCAGGGTTTGTCTCGGAAATTTTTTTTACTAAACAGGTTATAAATTTATTCATTTTTTATATCCTCTATTTCAAATTCAACCAAGAATTTGGTGATTTCTGGAGTACTACTTACGGATATTACTCCATTATTTTGTTGAACTAATTTTTTAGTAATATACAATCCAAACCCATGATCACTAGATTTTTTTGTTTTAGTAGAAAATCCCTTGTAAAAAATTTTTTTGCATATATTTTCAGAAATATAAGATCCATTATCACTTATTTCAATACAAAATATATTACATTCCCTAAAAGTAGTAATGGATATTTCTTTATATTCAATATCAGGTTTAGAATCAAATGATTCAAATGCATTATCTATAAGGTTACTAATAATACTCATTAATTCGTCTTCTCTAATTTTTATTGAACTAAATGGTTCGTTAATTGATACCTTAAAGTTTATATTGTTTTTCATTGCATAATTGTTTTTTATAGATAATAGTCCATCCAAATAATCATTTCCTGTGTCTAGATATCTAAATGATGAATGTATTGTATCTGAAACCCTTAATACATAATCATTTATTCGTTCAACAGTATTGGGTTTATTTAATAGACACAAGCCTTGTATAACATTAATATGGTTAGCAAAATCATGTTTTTCTTGCCTAATTATAGCAATTATTTCTTCCATATTTTTAATTTGTTGTTCTTGAATTCTATATTTATTGCTTATATTTATAAGCCTTTCCTTTTCTTTTAAATCTTTAAATAATAGTATTAAAAAGATAAAATATATAATAAGGACAAGAGCATTATATATTTTAATGTTATTAGAATCAAAAACACTAAAGTTAGCACTAAATATAAATAAGCTAAAAATTCCTACTTGGAGTATTAAGTTAGAAAAAAGAACTCCTTCTTTTTCAAAAAGCTTAAGTTTGGAAAAACGTGAGCTGAATTTAAAAAACATTATTATAGTAAAAATTTGCAATGTCTTGGAAATTATTATAAATATCCACCAATATAACGAGGTGGAAAAAATTTCATTCAAGTTTACTCTAAATATAAATATTTCTGTAATTTGAGCTAAATTTTCTGTAGTAAAGATTACTATAGAAAATAGAAAAAATATAACTACAGAATTAAAAAGCTTTATTCTGGTAATACAGGTTAATAATAGAATATAAAATATTGAGAGAAATATTGTATGATAAACCTTGGGAATATAAAAGGTACTCAAACAGGTTGCCAAAATATAAAATGTACAAAATAAGCCTGTCTTGACTTTATTTTGTAATATAAATCTTTTTTTAGTACATAATATTTCAAAGATTCCTAAAAGAATTAAAGATTCTACGCCATCTAGTAATATTTCTTTTATAATATCCATGCATGTTGTCTCCTTATATTGTTAAGGTTTTTATAAATATCATGGTTGAAAATTAGTATTTTCAACCATAATATTTATAAGAGAATAACTGGTTAT
Source organism: Clostridium drakei (assembly GCF_000633595.2). GTDB lineage: Bacteria > Bacillota > Clostridia > Clostridiales > Clostridiaceae > Clostridium_AM > Clostridium_AM drakei. Next base: position 62,959 of record NZ_JIBU02000027.1, read on the forward strand.
TTTAGAAGCTCATCAGGGCATTTTGGTTGTTGTCCACTAGCATATGATGTTGGTACAATGGCTAGTGTTCCTAAAAATAAGCATACAGAACCTAAAGTTTTAAGTACTTTTTTTGAAAGATTTTTTTTAAAGAACATCATTTAACATTACCTCCTCAAATAACTTATTTTGTAATAAAATAAGCTGGATTGTAAATTTTACAATACACTTTGTATAATTCTACAATATATTAAAAAATCCTCCTAAATATCTTAAAAATTTGTTGAATTAACTAATATAAACTTAGAAGTTTTTAGAATTCTATACTATCTAAAAAATTATTATCATATATTTTTTCAGCTTCTTCAACCTCTAATGGTTTACTAAACAGGTATCCTTGAATATAATGGCAGCCGGCTAATTTCAGACGTTTATATTGAGCTACATTTTCTATACCTTCTGCTATTACTTCTAGATTTAAGCTTTTGGTAAGGGAAATTAAACTGTCTATTACCTTTATATTCTCAAATTCTAAAAATTTGTCATTTAAAGATTTATCCAATTTAATTTTATCTACTGGCAAAAAGGTTAAATAATTAAGAGAGGAATAGCCTGTACCAAAGTCATCTAAGGAAATTTTTATTCCTAAGGACTTTAATCGATTAACAAAAGCTATGTTTTTTTCCTTTTCTTCTAAAAATATACTTTCTGTTATTTCTATTTCTATATATTTGGATTCTACGTTGCATTCTTTTAATGTGTTTTCTAGAAATTCAATGTAATTTAAGTCATTTAATTGCTTTGGAGAAAAATTAATGGAAATGGGCTTTATATCCATGCCCTTCTTTTTCCAAATTCTTATTTGGTTTATGGCTTCTTTTGTGACCCATCTTCCGATTTCTATAATAAGTCCTGTTTCTTCAGCTACAGGTATAAATTGTGCTGGAGATATATGTTTATCTTTTAATCTTAAAAGAGCTTCAAAACCTACAACTTTTCCTGTAAAAGTGCACACCTGAGGTTGATATAATAACTTTAACTTTTCCTTTTTTATGGCATCCCTTAAAATACTTTCTACTTTTATCTTTTCCTGTAGTTTCTCTGTCATTTCTTCATTGAAAAACATATAACTGTCTTTTCCTTTATTTTTTACTTTATACATGGCCATATCAGCATTCATAAGCAATTGACTAACCTTATTACTATCAAAAGGGTATAGACTAATTCCCATGCTGCAGCTTAGGTAAATTTCCTGTCCTTCAATTATTAGCTTATTTTTAAATACATTTATTATCTTCTTTGCATAGTTTTCAATTATATCAATATTCTTTTCATCTTCGATTAGAATAAGAAATTCATCTCCACCAAATCTTGATACAAATATTTTTTCGTCTTTAATAGATTCAAGCTTTTCTGAAACACTTTTTAGAACCTTGTCTCCATATAAATGACCTAAAGTATCATTAATGCCTTTAAAATTATCAAGATCTAAAAGCATAAGTGCGCCATATTTATTTTTACTTATATCTTCTTCTAATTTTGCCATAAGCTTTCTTCGATTAGGCAAATTTGTCAAAGAATCATGATAAGCAATATGTCTTATATATTCTTCTTGTTCTTTAATCGAGCTTATATCAAGTACAATACCATTTATAAGCTTTATATTGTTGTTACTATCAAAAATACCTTTACCACGAATTAGTACCCATTTTAAATTACCAAAGCCATCTTTAATTTGTACTTGAGTATGTATTTCTTCTTTTTGATTTTTTATATAGCTTGCTATTTCTTTTATTAAATTTTCTTGATCTTCTTCATTTAGAAATCTTTTTAAAGTTTCATAAATATTTTCTTTTTCTTCAATGTATTTTCCTATAATATTTTTAAATCCTTCTAAAAAATGAATACTTTCATTTTCTATATCAAATTCCCATACAGCACTATTAGTTCCTTCAATAGCAATTTCATATTTTTGTCTTAAACTTTCTAACTTTTCTGTGTAACTTTGTATTTCTTCATATTGAGCTCTAAGTTCTTCCTCTGATGCTGCCAATTGTTGATAGGTTGCAGATATTTCTTCATTTGAAGCTTTCAATTCTTCTTGATTTTCTTTTAATTCATAAAAATAACTGGAGGTTTTATTTAATATATTATTTATAGAAGAAGCTAAAACAAAGAAAGTATCATTTCCATTAATGGATTTATTTAATCTATTTACAGGCTTAATAATATTTCTATTTTTTGCCCATAAAAGTAATAAAATCATTATAATAGCTATAATAGATGACTTTATGGCAAGCATATAAATAGATTTATAAACCTTTTCAGTGGAAAGACTTAATATAAGAACATTATTGACATTTCCGTTGCTAACTACAGGAACATATATTGTCAAAGCTTTTATATCTTCTTTTTTATAATAAGAATCTTTTTTAGCTATGTTTCCTTTAAGTGCCTCTTGCATTTCTGTTTCTTTATTTTTATCATATATAGTTCCAATTTGTTTTTTATCAGAATCAGCAATAGTTTTTAAATTTTTGTCAACAAAAATTACATGAAGAACATTTTCGCCAGAGGTCAATTTTTCAACTAAAGTTTGATAATTAAATTTTTGGGTTAGGGTCTCCACCTCATTAGCAGTTATGCCTATTTGGATAAAGGTTCCATCAGAGTTTTTAAAGTATCCATACTTTTTATAGTCAAAGGATTCCGTATCCATTCTTATGCCTTCCATGTATTCGGTTTTGCTGCCTAATCTAAAGTTTTCTACAGGATGGTTTTTAGTTGGTTTCCAGCCTAAATAACGGTCAACATTGCTATAAATAATGGTGCCTTCTGGTGAAAACCAGTTTATTTCTGATACATCAAGATCATTTCCGAGCTCTTTCAATAGGTTATTGCTCAAACTATTTTGATCCATAATTACAACTTTTCCAACTTTTCTGATTCTATCTTCTATAAGTTTATTAATTATTTCCAGTGAATTAGCATTTAATTCTACTTGCAAAACAGTTTGCTTAGCTAGATTTACCCCATCTTGTTTCATTTGGGTTAATATCAAGTCTTTACTTGTGTGGTAACTAATCAAACTTATTGAAAATATGGAAAGTAATCCAATGAACAATGGTATATAAATTAATTTATATTTATTTATTATAGCTTTTTTTGATTGATATTTTGAATTACTCATAATATTCTCCTTATTGAACTTATAAAATGCGACGTAAGATAGTAGTTGAGTTATTGTAATTTATTCGACACAATCATTTAAAATCCTTTGATTTGTGAGACTTTTTTTGAGTGATTTTATATTTAAATGTTTTTTAGGTAATTATTTCTACATTATTCATAATTTAATCTTCTTTAATAATTTCCAAATATTTTATTTATACTATCACTAATCTTCAGCCAACTATTATAAAAGTCGTTTAATTCTTGTTTTCCTAAACTTGAAAGACTATAATATTTTCTTTTAGGACCAAAGGGAGAAGCTTTTTTTACAGAATCAATAAGACCATTTCTTTCAAGCCTAAGTAGTAGAGGATATATGGTGCCTTCGCTAATTCCATCAAGACCATAGTTTTTTAACCTTTCAGCTATTTCATATCCATAAACTTCATCATCATTGATAATTTTGAGAATACAGCCTTCTAAAGTGCCTCTATAGAATTGAGATTTATCAACCACAATACATACCCCCTCTGACTATGTTTTTGTGCAAGTTAATATAGCTATATTGTACTACAAGATAGCAATGGTGTAAATGGATTTATATTAGTTCAGTAAACATGTAAAAATCCAGTTCTAAAAGTTTTTTTGTGATTGGTATCCAGTTAGAGAAGATTGAAAAAAGATTATTTTGAATCTTGACAAGTAAAGTAATAGGAGATAAAATTAGAACAAGTTTTACACAATGTGTAAATTTACTTTGTGTGTAATATTGTACAATATATAAAATGAGTATAATACAAAATGTACTTGGAGGTAAAAAATGGATACTAATGAAATGTTAGTTGAAAGCCGAATGGATAGAAAGAAAAGGGAGACCAGGCAAAAAATCATTAAGGTTGCTATGGACTTATTTCATAGTCAGGGGTTTGACGATACAACAATGGAACAGATAGCAGAAAAAACAGATATTGCAAGAAAAACTTTATATAACTACTTTTCAATGAAAGAGGCTATAGTTGATGAATATGTAAGAGGAATTTCACAGGGGTTAGCCAAAGAAAATTTAAGAATTATAGAAAATCTTATAGATACTAAGTCTCGTCTTATGGCTGTCCTTAATCATTCTTATGATTGGGTTGAAAAAAACCCTGAAATTACAGGAATATGTATTAATTATCGTTTAGGAAATATGGTTAAGGAACCAGGATATAAAAGCACTGAAACGGGTACTCAGAGCATTTTGAGCAAAATTATCAGTTTAGGACAAAAGGAAGGAGAAATCAGGTCAGATATTTCAGTTAACTTGTTGGTGAGGCATATAGATCTTCTTAGGAGTACAATGACCTTTGAATGGTTGAATGATCCATCAAGGTTTGAACTACATGAGGAAATAGTCAAGCTGGTAGATTTATTTATATACGGAGCAGCCAGCAAAATAGATAGTTCTAAAAAATCCCATATGGATGAATAAAGGAGGTTACTTAGGATGAAGTATTTTTTGAATTGGAAGGAAGCTTTTGAGTCAGGTGTGTCAATAGTTGGGGGTAAAGGTTGGAATCTAGGAAGGTTAGATCAATATGGTTTTAACGTTCCTCAAGGATTAGTACTGACTGCAAAGGCTTATGATGAATATATCAAGTACAATAAATTACAAAAAATAATTGATGAAGTTGTTTTAATGGTTACTATAGAAAATTTGGATGAAGTTCAAGTTAAAGAGAAATTGGATCAGTTAAAGGAAAAAATTATAGGTGGCTCAATACCAACATCTATTATTCAGGAGTTACCTACATATATCAATAGCTGTGGAAAATTAAAAAAATCCTGGGCTGTGAGGTCTTCTGCAGTTGCGGAAGATTCTGAAAAGGCATCCTTTGCTGGCATACATGATTCATTTTTGAATGTTTGCAGTTTAGAAGATATATTGTCAGCAGTGAAAGAATGTTATGCTTCTTTGTGGTCTCCTAGAGCTGTGGCATACCGCAAAAAGATGAATATAAGTGATAAGGATGTAAAAGCAGCAGTAGTGATCATGGAGATGGTGGAAGCTAAAGCTGCTGGAGTAGGTTTTACTTGTGATCTTTTATCAGGCCGTCAGGATATTATAGTGATTAACGCTAATTTTGGGTTAGGTGAGTCAGTGGTGTCTGGCACAGTGGAGCCGGATACATATTATCTAGAAGCTGAAGCTGTAAATTCCAGTCCTCATTTAATATCGAGAAAAATTGGACACAAACAGGAGATGGTTATCAAAAGTGAAAATGGTGGAACTCAATTTATTAAGTCAGAGGAAATGTCTTTACAGCAGGTACTGCAAGATAAGGAAATTGAAAAGCTTGGCAGGCTTTTATTGCGAGTATTTGATGCATTAGGTAATAGTAATCAGCATCAGGATGTAGAATGGGTTTATGATGGAAAGGAGTTTGTATTGGTTCAGGCTAGGCCAATAACCACTATGCCACGAAAGACATTTCCTGCTTTGCAGAATCAAGTAGATATTTGGTCTAATGGTAATTATAGAGACGCTGTTCCTATGGTTCAATCACCTTTAAATCGCTGCTTAATGAAAAATATTATTGATACTATGCATCAAGGCTTTTTTACTGGAGTGGGTTATGACTTTCCTCATGGTTTGGAATTTTCCAAGTTTTTTAATGGAAGGCTTTACTGCAATATGTCAGTTCAACAGTGGGGGAATTATGATGCAATGGGAGCCTTGCCTCAAGGTTTTGGCGTTTTTTGGGGTGGTCACCAGAAGGATATGGAAATAGACGACCCTGATCCCTATGGTGGAGTAATTGGGTTAAAGAGAAAAGAACGTGTAGTTAAGAACATGGACTTGGTTAAACAGCGCAAAGAAAATTCTGCTGAAGCTTGGAGTCAAACCATAGCTTCAGTAAAGTCAATAACCAGTGAAGATTTTAGTAAATGGGCAGATGAAGATTTTATCAGTAAGTATAATGAATTAGGCACCATCGTCAAAGGAATGGCTAAAGAATTCATGTTTTTAAGTGCAGCAGGCAGTATGCCAGTTATGTATTTATTAAACATTCTCTCTGAGTATTTTTCAGATAAAGCATTAATGGTGATAAATGCATTAATGGTTGGAGGAGCAGCAGATATAACCAGCGCTGATCAAGGCTATAAGTTAGTTGAAATGGCTGAACTAGCTCGTAAAGACTCTGATGCTGTTAAATATTTTAATGATGATAACTTTGATCCTATGAACTGGGAAGTAAAGTTGCCTGAAAGATCTCCATTTAAAAAGGCCTTTCATGAGTTCATACAAGAATATGGTCATCGTGCAGTTTATGAGTTAGATATTATAAACCCTAGGTGGATAGAAGATCCATCTTATTTGCTTGGGATTATACATAGTACTATAAATACTGCTGACATTGGGAAACTTAAGAAGGAGCAGAAAGAGAAATTAGAACAGGCGTGGATTGAAATTAAAGAAAAAGTGCCTACTTCTAAACATTGTGAAATAAGAAAGCTTGTTAAGGAATGTCAGGATGGAGCAGCAGTGCGGGAGAAGAATAAATCTGTATTAGCATTGATCATGGATGCATATAGAACAATTGCCAAAGAATTAGGATATCATTTTTATGAAAGAGCTGTAATTAAAGAAACAGATGATGTGTTTTTTTGTACATGGACAGAGCTTTTTTCAATATTGAGTGGTGAATGGGATGGAAAAGGACTTCAATTTATAATTGCTGGAAGAAAAGAATGGAAGAAGAAAATGGAATTGATTGCTCCACCAGATGTGATTTATGGTGAAACTCCAAAATTTACAGAACCAGTTATAGAATGTTCTAGCAATTGTCTAACTGGAATATCAGTTGCTGTTGGAAAAGTTTCTGGATTAGTTAGGTTGATAAGTAATCCAAATGAGGGAGGACAACTTCAGCTAGGAGAGGTTATGGTAGCACCATCTACTGATCCAGCATGGACACCATTGTTTTTAAAAGCAGGAGCTGTTGTTATGGAAACAGGAGGTTTTCTATCACATGGAGCCATTGTAGCTAGGGAATATGGAATTCCAGCAGTGGTGAATATATCAGGAGTAATGAGTATATTGAAAGATGGACAGAAAGTATTAGTGGATGGAGATAATGGTAAGGTGTTTCTTGTAGATGAAAATATTAAATAGCATAGAGAGAAAGTTTACAAGAAATTAGTGTATGAAAAAATACTACATTAATAATAGAAACTTCAAGTAGAAAATTTCATTGGTAATTATTTTATAATTATTTTATAATTCTTTATAAAATTTTTAAAATTGCTTTAAAAGATTTTTAATCTCTGTCTTTATAATGAACTCATAACAAACAAGGAAATTAAAAATAACATCCTTGTAAAAATACTAGGAGGTCATATTAATGAACAAGATTAAACTTTTATATGATGTATTTAAAACTATGCAGGAAAAGGAAGAATTTAATGTAAAGATTAAAGTAGATGCTGAAAAAGGGGAAACAAAAGTATTATCTCTTTCTAAGGAACTTAGTACTAATACAACTACTGGGGAGTGTAAAGCTAAAATAAACAGTGAATTTGATTGTGATGGAAAAAAATCAAAGCATGAAAGCAACACAGAGTTTAATATGAAGGATTGTGGACATCATAAATTCCATCATCACATAGGCAAAATGGGTCATATGAACCATCATGGTATGGAATGTTGTGATCATAAAGGTATAAAGGGAAAACTTTCAAAAATTACTTTCATACTTAATACACTAAATAATCTTAAGGTAGAAGAAAAAGATGAAATATCAATATTGTCCCTTAACTTAAAGGATATAATTAGTGAAATCAAAAATCAGCATAAAGATTTAGGAGAGGCTCATAAAAACTTCCATTTTGAAGGTATGGGTGAACAGCATAAGTGTCATGATTTTATGAAAGAATTACTTTGCTCTGAAAATAGCAATGCTGATTTAAATGTATATGTCAATAAAAATAATGAGGTTGAAAAGATAGAAGTCACTGCTAAAGGTGAAAATAGCTTAAATGCTTTAGTAAACTTCAGTTGGTAAAGGTCTGTGGGTGTAAGCTTAAATTTTACACCCATTTTTTTATTTTAAGTGACAATATACTGTGGTAATATAATTGTAACTAAATTTTCAAGGTGGTATATATGTATAGTTTTAAAAAAAGTAAAAATGAACTTCATAAAGAGTGGCATGAAAAACATCATAAATGGCATAATGGAGATCACGAACATTTACATGGAATTCATGAGATTCGCCATAGGCATAAAGATGAGTTTCGCTTATGTCATAAATATTTAATTTGGCTTCGTCCCATAGCATTTTTGGTTAATATATTTATAATTTACTTAATCTTTAAAGTTGTGGGAATTAAGGCTATAACCATTTTCTTTGCAGCAATATTTACTGCTAAGGAATTTGCGCACTTATATATATATTGGCGATTAGAGAAAAGAATTATGAAACCTATTGAAAGTTTAAAGACTGGAGTAGAGCAAATTGCTAAAGGGAACTATGAAGTTAGAATTGAAAAAAAGGTTTATAATGAAATTGGTATTTTAATAGATGAGTTTAATAAAATGGCAGAAAAACTAGAGCAGGGTGAAAAGTTAAAAAAGGAATATGAAGAAAATAGAAAGACTCTTATAGCAAACATATCCCATGATTTAAAAACTCCAATTACCTCAATAAATGGATATGTTGAAGCTATACTAGATGGTGTTGCACATTCACCTGATAAAATAAATAGCTATCTTAAAACAATTCATAGTAATATAGATTATATAAATAGACTTATTGATGATTTATTTTTGTTTTCAAAGCTTGATATGCAAAAGGTAGATTTTAAATTTGAAAAAGTAAAGATAAAACCTTTTATGCAGGATTTGATGGAGGAATTTGCCTTTGTCTTAGGTGAAAAAAATATTAAATTTAGTTTTAATGATAAAATAGAAAGAGAAATAGAAGTTAACATAGATGGAAAAAGGATATACCAAACTATAAGAAATATTATAGGAAATGCTGTTAAATATGGTGAAAAAGAAACTTTAGCTATTTCCATTGGATTAAAGGATGAAAAAGATCATATAAAGATTATCATAAGTGACAATGGCCCGGGCATAGCGCAAGATAAGCTTCCTTATGTATTTGATAGATTTTACCGTATAGATACAGAAAGAACAAAAGATTTAATGAGTACAGGGCTTGGACTGGCAATTGCTAAGGAAATGGTAGAAGCTCACGGAGGGGAAATTTCCGTTCAGAGTATTTTGTCAGAAGGCAGCACTTTTATAGTAGAGCTTCCTATAGTAATTTAATCATAATGGTACAAGGAAGGAGAGATTTTTGTGAAACAGGTTTTAATAATTGAAGATGATAATAATATTGCAGCTTTAGAGAGAGATTATCTTCAATTGAATGGATATAAGGTGGATATAGAACAAGATGGAATATCAGGATTAAAAAAGGCTCTACTTGGTGTTTATGATGTAGTTGTAGTAGATTTAATGCTTCCAGGTAAAGATGGATATGAAATAGTAAAAGCAATTAGAGATAAATTTGAAATTCCAATTATAATTGTATCAGCTAAAAATGAAGATATAGACAAAATAAGAGGTTTAGGTTTTGGTGCAGATGATTATTTGACTAAGCCTTTCAGTCCAGCAGAATTAGTTGCAAGAATAAGATCCCACATTATGAGATATGAGCGTCTATCAGGTAAAAAGGTTACTTTAGAGATTATCAGTCATAAGGCTTTGGAAATTCAAACAGATTCCCATAAAGTATTTGTAAATGGCAAGGAAATTTTTCTAACAACTAAAGAATATGAATTATTGGTATTCCTGGCTTCCAACCCTAATATAGTTTTCACAAAGGATCAAATATTTAGCAGCATTTGGGGAGAAGATTACTGTGGTGATACAGCTACTGTAGCAGTGCATATACAAAAGCTTAGAAAGAAGATAGAAAAAGACTCTGGAAATCCTGAGTATATTGAAACTATATGGGGTACAGGATACAGGTTTAATTCTTAGCATTAAGTAAATATGAGGATCATTTAACTTTTTTATAAAAAAACTTGCATTATATAACATAATGTGTTACTATTATTGAGAACTTAAATTAGTAGTAAATAATTTAACACAAATATATTTCAATTAGTACTTAGTAATATAGTATAATGATATCGAAATTTTATTAGTGGATTATTACAATGAATTTAGGAATAATAAAATTTCGGAGGTACGCATTATATGAATGGTACAGTAAAATGGTTTAATGGAGAAAAAGGATTTGGATTTATAACAGGAGAAGATGGTAAAGATGTTTTTGTACATTTTTCTCAAATAAAATCAGATGGTTATAAATCACTTGAAGAAGGTCAAGAAGTTTCTTTTGATTCAGTTAAAGGACCAAAAGGACTACAAGCAGAAAATGTTACAATTCTTTAATTAGTGAATATTTTACCCCTTAAATAGTTACTCTATTTAAGGGGTTTTTATTTGTTTATAATTTATATCTTCCTATTTGAAAAAAATTAAATAGTGAGAGAATCGCAAACCAATTGAAGAATAGCATATTTATAAGCATGTCCGAAAATTGTACCTTTTATATAACAGCGGCAGAAGAAGTAGGTTTTCGTCCATGCCTTTTGTGCGACCGGAACTTGCTCCTCGTACCCCAAAAGAAATATTGAATTTGGCAGAAGCATGGCGGCCTTGGCGCAGTTATGCGACAATTAATTTGTGGAACTCTCTGGGAACCATACAATTTAGTGGAGGTAAAATATGATTTATTCGACACATTATTCATCACCTGTAGGACTGTATACATTGGCAAGTAATGGTGAAAGTCTCATTGGCCTGTGGGTGGAAGAACAAAAATATTTCGGTAATACTGTGATGGAATCTATGACTGAAAATTCGGCGTTGCCGATATTTGCCGTCACAAAAAAATGGCTGGACAGGTATTTCTCTGGTGAAAAACCAGCTATTTCTGATCTGTCTCTAGCACCTAATGGCGGTACTTTTCGCAAGGCTGTATGGGATATCCTTTGTGAAATTCCATATGGCAAAGTCATTACTTATGGGGATATTGCCAAAAAAATGGCTTCACGAATGGACAAGGAACATATGTCCAGTCAGGCAGTGGGCGGAGCTGTGGGACATAACCCCATCTCTATTATTATCCCTTGCCATCGGGTTGTTGGCTCAAATGGCAGTCTGACCGGTTATGCTGGCGGTATAGATAAAAAAATAAAATTGCTTGAACATGAAGGTGTAGACATGACGCATTTGTTTAAGCCTGTTAAAGGTACTGCACTTTAATTTTAAGTGTTGGAGTACTAAAAATAGTGAAGTTGTTTTTATCTGTTTTCAAAGATAATCACAAATGCTATACTAAAATATTATCGCAAATCAATCAGAAAGTATTTAATGAACTAAAGCTTATATATTGACAAGCTTAATAAATTAAACTACACTAAAATAGTCCGTAAGCGGACTATTTTGTAATAAAGGAGTTTTCTTTATGGAATGGATTTACCTTATTCTTGCGATTTTATTTGAAATTGCAGGAACAACATTAATGAAAGTGTCTTATGGGTTTACTAAAATATTGCCAACTATAGGAACATTTTTAGGTTATATAATATGCTTTATTTGTTTATCTATGGCGTTGAAAAAAATAGATATAAGTGTGGCATATGCTATATGGTCTGCAGCTGGATTAGTTATACTATCAACAATTGGAATATTTGTTTTTAAAGAAAGCATTAGTGTTCTAAAAGTAGTATCTTTAGCCTTTATTGTATTAGGGGTTATTGGACTAAACTTAAGTGGAGTAAGCCATTAATTTATTAATGATTGTAAGAGACACTATTTAATAATAAAAGAAAGAGTGGATGAAAATTGGATAGTAGAGAGAAAATTAATGATCAAATAGACAATTATTATGATTTGTGGTTTAAGACAAATGACATATATAGTGATTGGGCTAAAAGGCATAATATTCAGGAAAATGTTTTGTTTGCTTTGTATGTTATAAATAGTGCAGTACCATATTGTACACAAAGCCAAATTTGTAACAAGTTATATTTGCCTAAGCAAACAGTATCTCAGATACTATCTGGGCTTGAAAAAGATGGGTATATATCTAAAGAAACAAATGCTGAAGACCGTAGAAACAAGATTATTAAATTTACTGAAAAAGGAGAACGTTTTGCAACACGTATTCTTGAAGAACTGAAGGTAGCAGAAATTGAAGCTTTCAGTCAACTATCGGAAAAGCAGCGAAGCACTATAATAGAAAGTTTTGCCTTGTTAAGTAGTGTGTTAATTAAAAGTTTTTCCAAATGATAAAAATATTTAATAATGCTGTATATCAAGTTGCAACAGGAAAAGCTAAATTTCAGCAAAAGAAAAAATAGAGGAAGAAGCTTCAGAAAGTCCACTTATCTTATTTTATGTATTTTGTTATAATTATGTTAAAGATAAAGAGAGGTGAAGCAGTATGTATGCTAAGAATATACACTATACAGAAAATGATTTTGAAAATATTCAGGCTAATTATAATGGTAAGGCTGAATATAGTAACGGATATATTGTATTATCATCTAATACTTCCATTCAACATAATAAAATAATATCAAGATTAAATTTTAAATTAATGACATTTCTTGATAAAAGTAAATGCGATGTATATACCGAATCTATTGAAATAATTTTTAAAAATAATGAAGAAGTGTATAAGTATAAACCAGATGTATTTGTAATGTGTGAAAAATCTACTAGAGAAGGTGAAAGTTTTACATCAGCTCCAAAGGTTGTATTTGAAGTTATTTCAAAAAGTACTGCATCGCATGACTATATAACAAAGTTAGATGTTTATCAAAGATTTGGTGTTCTTGAATATAATATAGTTGAGCAAGAAGGGTATATAGTACAATATTCATTAATAGATAATCAATATAAAATAACAAATGTTTTTAAGAATAATGATACTTATATAAGTACAGTTTTTCCAGATATATCTATAAACCTAGAAGATATATTTAAGTTCTAGAAGTGCATCTTTACTAAAAAATTGTTAGAGTTTTATATTTATTCTTTGCCAAGAAAACCTGGATAAGTTCTTCTAAGACTCAGATGGGTAAAATGTCTAAATGATATTTTACGAGCTTTTGCTCAGGTAAGAGGTATTCCTCACAAGCAAATTTCACCTGAGTCTAAGAATCACTTGATCGGTTAAAAATATTTGCAATAAAAAGATTGAAAATTTTTAAAATATAGAATATAATGAAAATATAGAAGACGTTCATGAAAAAGTTATACCCCTAATGATGACTAATAAATTTTAAATGTCCTAAGGAAGCAGAACCTTAGAGGAAAATAAAATCTATAGTAGTACATATAAGTATATTTTAAAATAAACACTTAGGTAAGACTAGGTGTTTATTTTGCTTGTGTAACAAAATTTAAATCAGTCTATGCTAACTTTTATTTTTTATATCCTCATGCATAATTTGCATAACTTTTTCGAGTTCTTCAAACGGCTGTGGGCAGATTCTTTAAAAAGATAAAAACCTTTTACAGGTGCTTGAATTTTCTTTAGATAAGCTTCTTACATGGAGTGATTTACAGTATAAGCCCTGTATAACATTTTAAATACAGTTATAATTATCCACTTAATATTATACCAAGTATAAAAAGATAATTAAACTCTTAAACCTATCATGATTTTTGGTTTAAATAAAGCTTATCTATGATAAAATAATGATATAGCATGGTTAAAGTGTTATGGAAGAAGAATAATATATTAAAATAGCATTTAAACAGGAAGAATTTAAATAGAACTTATAACAATGAAGGAGGATCAATTTGGATGAAGGAATTTAATGTCACAGGTTTATGTATACCTGAAAAACATTTTATGGTTGATATAAGTGGTAAAATAAAAAAGATTATTGAAATGATAGATAAAGGAGACTATTTTACAATCAACAGGCCAAGACAGTTTGGTAAAACTACTATCTTTAATCAATTAGTAGAAGAATTAAGCAAAAAATATATTGTAATTAAGACAAGTTTTGAAGGTATTGGCGATGATATTTTTCAAACTGAAGAGAAGTTTTGCGAGATTATATTCAATATATTTGCTAGAAGTGTTAGATTTACTAATAAGGAGTTATATGACAAATTAAAAAGTTATGGGGAGAAAACAAGAAATTTTAATGATTTATCTGAAAATATTACTGATATGATTGATAAATATAATAATGATATGGTTTTAATCATAGATGAGGTGGATAAAAGTAGTGGCAATAGAGTATTTATGCAGTTCTTAGGAGTGCTTAGAAATAAATATTTAGCTATGGCTTCAAAAGAAGATATAACTTTTAAAAGTGTTATACTAGGTGGGGTAAATGACATCAAAAATATTAAGCTTAAGATTAGGGAAGAAAAGGATAGAGCTTTTAATTCTCCCTGGAATATAGCAGCAGATTTTAAAGTAGATATGTCTTTTTCAAAAGAGGAAATAAAAACAATGCTTAATGAGTATGTAAATGAAACTAAATTAGATATGGATGTAGAGCTTTTATCTGGTGAAATAAGAAATTTTACTAGTGGATATCCCTATCTTGTAAGTAGACTTTGTAAAAATATTGATGAATACCTTGGAAGGGAATGGACATTAAAAGGACTTAAAAAATCCATAAAAATGGCATTAAATGAGCATAATACTCTTTTTGATGATGTTATTAAAAATATTGAAAACTATAGTGAAATAAAAACTGTAGTTTATCAGATATTAGTAGAAGGAAAGCAAATTCCTTATAATCCTTTTGCTTATGAAAAAGCATTGATGTACGGAATATTATCAGAGGATACTGGTAGGCTTATCATGAACAATAAGATTTTTGAAATGTTAATATATGATTATCTTATTGCACAAAGGGATGTTCAGAAAGCTGCATCAAAACTTACACAAATAGATAAGGATGAGGTTTTAGATGCTGAAGAATTAAATATGGAAAAAGTTCTGTTGAAATTTCAAGAATTTATGTATGAACAATATAGAGAAGAAGATGAACACTTTTACGAAACCAACGGTAGACTTATATTTTTAGCATACTTAAAACCAATTTTAAATGGAAAAGGCTTCAGTTTTGTAGAACCTCAAACAAGAAAGAATAAAAGAATGGATGTAGTAATTACTTATGGAAATAAAAAATACATAGTAGAACTTAAAATATGGAATGGTGAAGCTTACAGAGAAAAAGGAGTACATCAGCTTGCAGAATATATGACAGAACAAGGGGTAAAAGAAGGATACCTTTTAACCTTTAACTTTAATAAGAATAAAAAATGTACCGCAGGGTGGATTAAAGAAGAGGAAAAAAATATATTTGAGGTAATGGTTTAATTAAATATTAGATACTTCAAAATCTAAATTAGCCATTGTTCTAAGTGCAATAGCTACTTTAAGTATTAAAATAAATGTTTGTAAATTAAGAGGAGAGAATTAAAATGACAGATTGTATATTTTGTAACTACAACAAATCAGAAATAATAGCAGAAAATAAGCTTGCTTTTGCTATAATGGATAAATTTCCTGTAAATGAAGGTCATACCTTGATAATACCAAAAAGACATTTCCCATTTTTATTTGAAGCCTCAGAGGAAGAAATAAAAGCTATATACAGCCTTATGCATGAGGTTAAGGAAATGTTAGACATCCAGTATGAACCAGCAGGATACAATGTAGGAGTTAACATTGGTTATTATGCTGGGCAGACAATAAAGCATTTGCATGTTCATATGATCCCTAGATATAAGGGCGATGTAGACAATCCTAGAGGGGGAGTTAGAAATTTAAAGAAGGCTTTAGTTGAGTATGATGGGTAAATTAGGATGGTGAGAAATGCTTTATATTAGAGTTATTCAAGATGAGTATAATGATGATTTGTAAATTTGGTGGTGATTAAATATGAGTGATATTATAAATATGGCTAGGATTTTTATATCAAATATGAACGATAAATATAGTATAAAATTTGCATATATTTTTGGTTCACAAGCAACAGGAGAAGCTTCAAAAAATAGTGATGTAGATATAGCAATATACTTTGGTAAAAGTTATGAGGCTGTAGAAGAGGCTTTTATAAGAGGAGATATAATAGAAGAAGGAATGGCGTTTTTTAAGAAGGATATAGATGTAGTTTCATTAAAGAATGCTTCGCTGCTCATGAAATATGAAATAATTCATGATGGAATAATAATTAAAGATGACGATGAAAGGGCAAATTTTGAATCCCTAGCCTTAAGGGAATATTTTGATTTTAAATATTACTCTGATATATATGATAATGCAGTAATTGAAAAAATTAAGCAAGGAGAAGTTTTTGGAGGGTAACTTATGGTAAAAAGAGAAATTGTGATTTCAAGGATAGATAAATTAAATGAATATATAAATATACTGAAATCTGTAAAAAAATATGATAAGAAGAAATATATTGATGATCCACTTATATATGGCTCATCGGAAAGATTTCTGCATTTAAGTATAGAATGTGTTTTGGATATAGGAAATCATGTTATATCAGATATGAGATATAGAAAACCAGAAAATAATAAGGATATATTTTTAGTTTTGCATGAAAATAAAATAATAAATGAAAAATTAAAAAACAATTTATGTAATATGGCTGGATTCAGAAATATTTTAGTTCATGACTATATGAAACTTGATAGAGGATTAGTTTACGATATAATAAATAATAACTTAAAGGATATAGAAGCTTTTGTGAAAATAATAGTAGAATATATATAAAATAAAACATCTTTGTAACGTTGAGGTGAAAGCATGTATAAAATAATGACAGTAGAAGATGATTTAAAACTTTGTGAAGAAATACAAGAAGCTCTTTTAAAGTGGGGCTTTAATCCTGTTAAAGTTAAAAACTTTGAAGATATACTTAATGAATTTGTACAAAATAAACCTGAGCTGGTTATTATGGATATAAATCTGCCTTGTTTTGATGGATTTTACTGGTGTCAAAAAATAAGAGAAATATCAAAGGTACCAATCATATTTTTATCTTCAAGAAACACAAATATGGATATAATAATGGCAGTACAAATGGGTGGAGATGATTTCGTCACAAAACCATTTTCTATGGATATATTGGTGACTAAGCTTCATGCCATGCTTAGACGAACATACTCTTATGGAGAAAACTTAGGAGATGTACTTGAGTGCAGGGGAGTTATTTTAAATATAAATGACAGCACTTTATCTTATAATGAAAACAAAATAGAATTGACAAAAAATGAATTAAAAATACTGCTTCTTTTGATGAAAAATATAGGAAAGATAATCTCACGAGATAGGATTATGAGGATCTTGTGGGATGACGATACTTTTATTAATGACAATACATTAACTGTAAATGTAAATAGGCTTAGAAAAAGGCTTGAAGACATAGGTATTAAGGATTTTATAGAAACTAAAAAAGGACAAGGATATGTAATATTATGAGTTTAAAAGTATATTTGAAAAAGTCTATATGGGCAATTATACATTTTATCATTATAATAACAATAGTTAATTTAGTACTAATAGGAACTACAGAATTTTCAAAGCTTAAGTATGACATTATATACATGAATATTTTAGTTTTTTCTGTTTCTATATTCTTTTTAATATTTAGATATAGAAAGTGGAAAGAAAGCTATAAAGATTTTTATGAAGGATTAATGCAGGAAAAAAATATAGATTTACTGATGCCTAAAGATGATGGATTTGAAGCAAAGCTTATTAAAGCTTCAATAAAATTAAAAAACAAGGAACTTTATGAAAATGAAAATAAGTTAAAAGAGGAAATTGATGAGTTAAATGAATACATAACAAAATGGGTTCATGAAATAAAGATTCCTATTTCAGTATGCGAATTAATATCAGACAAATTAGAAGATATTTTTGATACAAATAGTGATATTCCTGAAAGTTTAAGAGGCGAACTTGCAAGAATAAAGTTTTTAGTTGAACAGGTGCTTTATGCAGGCAGAGCATCTAGCTACTCACAGGATCTTTTAATAAATGAAGTAAATATAAAGCAAGTAGTAAATGAGGCTGTTAAAAAGAATTCATTTTTTTTCATTTCCAAAAAGATAGATTTAAGATTAAAAAAATTACAATTTAATGTCTTAACAGATAAAAAGTGGCTTTCTTATATATTAGAGCAAGTTTTAAACAATGCTTGCAAATATGTAGGTGAAAATGGAATAGTGGAAATTTATTGTGAAGAAGATGAAAAAGCTACAAGATTATGTGTAAGAGATAATGGAATAGGAATATTGCCTAAAGACATATCTAGGGTATTTGACAAAGGTTTTACAGGAAGTAATGGAAGAAAAAGTGGAAAATCAACAGGAATGGGATTATACTTTTCTAAAAAAATGGCTAAAAAACTGAATCATGATATAAAAGCTGTTTCACAGGCTGGAAACTGTACAGAATTTATTATAACTTTTTATAAATTATCTGATTATTTTAAGGTATGAGTTTAATGCTCATGCTTTTTTTGTTTGAAAATATTTAAGGTTACGAGAATGTCACATAACACCTTAAAATGTCATGTAATGTGATGGAGAAGAAAGAATAAAAAGATTAAAATTAATATATAAGAATTGAGGGGCCCCCTTAAAGTATATTGCAAGGAGGAAAATAAGCTTATGCTTAAAATAAAAAGAAAAATAGCAGCTGTATTAATGATAGGTATAATGTTTGCTTTTTCAGGATGTGATAACAGCAGCAAGTATGTTTGTAAAAGTGGAAATAGGGTAGAAGCTTGGCAAAAAGATTTGGATTACCTTAAGGAAGAACTTCCTAAAAAACATAAAAACTTATTCTTTAAATTAAGTAAGGATCAGTTTAATAGTGAAATTGAAGGTTTAAAGCAGTCTTTAAATAAAATGAATGATGATCAAATTCAAATGGGTATAAACAAAATAATGACTTCTATTGGGGATGGTCATACAGGTCCTAATATAAGTTCAGAAAAAGCGTTCCCATTAGATTTGTACTGGTTTAGTGATGGTATTTATGTTATTAATACAACAGAGGAGTACAGTCAAATCAAGTACAATAAGCTGGCAAAAATTAATGATAAGCCTATAGAAGATGTAATTAAAAGTGTTTCACAAGTAATTTCTCATGATAATGAACAGGGCATAAAGAGTCAGATAGGTTACTATATTGCAATGCCATCAGTACTTTATGGGCTTAATATCATAGAAAATATTGATAGCTGCAAATTTACTTTTGAGGATAGTAATGGGAAAATATCAGATGTGAATTTAAAACCATTAAGTAGTGATACAGTATTTAGTGCAGTAATTGGTAAAGGAAAAGAAGGGGAGAAGGTTCCTTTGTACATGAAAAATCAAGATAAAGCTTATTGGTATGAATATTTAAAAGATAGTAAGACAGTTTATTTTAGTTATAATAAATGCTCCGAAATGCAAGAAAAAGGTTTTAAGCAATTTTCTAAAGAACTTATGGATGTAATTAATAAAGAAGATGTGAAAAAGCTTGTTATAGATATGAGGAGTAATGGAGGAGGAATTTCAACAATACTCAATGATTTCATTAAGGAAATATCAAAAAGCAAGCTAAATGAAAAAGGGAAACTTTATGTTATTACAGGTAGAAGGACTTTTTCATCTGCAGTATTAAATGTTATAGATTTAAAGAAAAACACTAAAGCAATTTTTGTTGGTGAGCCTACATCAGGAAAACCTAATCACTATGGTGAAGTTAAAAAATTTAAGCTTCCAAATTCGGGATTAACTATAAAATATTCAACAAAGCATTTTAATAATTATGATAAAGATGATTCTGCATTTAATCCAGATAAAGAAATAACAGTATCAATAAAAGATTATGTAAATAATGTTGATCCTGTGATGGAGTATATAATTAAAAGCTCAAATTTTGCAGTTAAAAAATAGCTAGTTTTGATTAAAAGGAGTAGATAGAATGAGTACAGTAATAGAAACTAAGGATTTAGGAAAAATATATGGTTCAAAAGCAGTGGCTTTTACAGCACTTCAGGGTATTAATCTTAAGGTAGAGGAAGGTGAATTCTTAGGGATTATGGGGCCTTCTGGAGCTGGTAAGACTACTTTGCTAAATTTACTTTCAACTATAGATGTGCCAACCACAGGAAATATTATATTTAATGGTAAGGATATAACCCAATTAAAAAATAAAGAGCTGTCTCTATTTAGAAGGGATAAGATAGGTTTTATTTTTCAAGATTTTAATTTGCTAGATACTATGACTGTAGAAGACAATATAGCTCTGCCTTTAGCATTATCCAAGGTGAATCATAAAGAAATACAAAATAAGGTTAGGCAATTGAGTGAGTTTTTTGGAATTGATGCACACTTGAAAAATTATCCATATGAGCTTTCAGGAGGACAAAAGCAGAGAACAGCAGCAGCAAGGGCTTTGATAACAGAGCCTTCTGTAATATTTGCAGATGAGCCCACAGGAGCTTTAGATTCAAAATCCTCTGCAGAATTACTTCAATGCTTGAGCAGTATGAATGAAAAATTCAATAAAACAGTAATAATGGTAACCCATGACGCTTTTGCAGCAAGTTACTGTAAGAGAATATTATTTATAAAAGACGGGAAAATTCATGCTAGAATTGATAAAAATGAATCCAGAAAGGAATTTTTCCAAAGGATAATTGAAATGCTGGCCGCCTTAGGAGGTGCAGTTAATGAACTTCTTTAGTATAGCTTACAATAATTTTAAACACAATATAAAAACTTATGCTTTAAACCTAATGGCAATGATTTTTTCTGTGGCAGTTTATTATAATTTTATAGCTTTAAGTGATAACCCACAAATTGTTCAGCTTAATCAAATTATGAATATTGTTAGATCTGCATCAACTTCAACAGCAGTACTACTTCTGGTATTTCTAATATTTTTTATTTGGTATTCAAATTCCTTTTTCTTAAAGCAAAAGAAAAAGGAAATAGGAATTTATGCCTTTATGGGCATAGATAATTACAAAATAGGATTAATTTATGCCTTAGAAGGATTTTTACAAGGACTTCTATCTATAGTTATTGGTAGTTTTGTTGGAGTATTATTTTCGAAACTATTTATAATGCTTTTATGTAAAGTTGCATTTTTGGATGTGAAAATAAACTTTTTTATATCAGTACATGCGTTGATTGAAACAATTATTACATTTTTAATTATATTTTTTATAATTTCAGTTTTGGGTTATTTCAATATAGTGAGAAGTAAATTAATAGATTTATTTAATGCCTCAAAACAACAAGAAGGGCTTCCAAAGTTGAGCAAATTTAAAGCAGTATCTTCAATTATAATAATTTTAGGAGCATATGGTATGTGTACAAGCTTATCCAAATTAATGGTAATTGCAAGTGTTCCTGTTATAACTATAATGGTTATTTTTGCAACTTATGGACTTTTTGGTTCTTTCTTTTCAATGATAATGAGATATCTTTTAGATAAAAAACAAATTTTATATAACGGTACAAACATTGTAAGTATATCCAATATTGTTTTTAGGATTAAAGGAAATTACAAAACTCTTGCAACTATTGCTATTTTAATTGCATCAGCAATCACAGCCTTAGGAACAGCAACTTCAATTAAATATAATACAAAAATAGAACTAGATCTTCCATATTCTTTTACTTATGTATTGGATGGCAATTTTGAAGATGAAATTGAATCTAAAGTTAATAAATATATTACTTCAGCAAATCATAGTATTTTATTAAAGGAAAAAGTGAATTTTATTCTTGTAAATAAATTAAAAATTGATGATAACCTCTCAAATGATGAATTTATGGTAGTTAAAGCTTCTGATTTTAAAAAGATAACAAGAGATTTAAAGGTTAAAGATACCGAAGATATTTTAAAAAAATCAGAACTTAGAAGTGGTGAGGCAATTTATGTACAAAGACCTAAAACTCTTGTACAAGCGAATAAACTACAAAAAGTTCAAATTAGCAATTTAAAGTATAATGTAAAGATGGATTTAAAAACACCTTTATTTGGTGGAATAAAAAATAATCCTTGTTTAATTGTAAATGATAAAGATTATGAAATTATAAAAAATGATTTTAAGGAAAGCAAATTTTACGGCATTATAGTAAATGATCAAAAAAACACATTAGATTTGTCTGCAAAATTAAGAACCATAAGAGTTTTAGATAATAACTTATATTCCTATGCTCAAAAATATAGGTCTGGTTATGAAGGTTATGGTGTTATTTTCTTTATGGGATGTTTTTTAGCACTGGTTTTTGTAGTAGCTACAGGAAGTATTATTCATTTTAAAATTTTAAGTGAAGCTTATATGGACAAGGAAAAATATAAAATTTTATTAAAAATTGGAATGACAGAAAAAGAACTAAAAAGAACTATTTCAAAGCAAGCTGCAGTATATTTTATCCTGCCTTTGCTTGTAGGTGTAATTCACAGTTCCTTTGGTATAGTTATATTGGGTAGATTAATGGAATGCAATTTAATATTACCCACAGTTATAAGTGTTGCGACTTTCGGTGTAATTTATGGTATGTTTTATATCTTTACATTGGGTAAGTTTAGACAAGTTTTGAATCCTTATAATTAAGAGAAGATTTATTGCAAGGGGTGAAGGAATTTTATTTAAAAGTAATAAGGCAAGGGGTAATGTGATAATCCCCTTGCCTTATTTGTATTTAATTCACTAGTTTATAGATTTTTACGAATATGGGTTATATTAAGCAGATTCTTCTGAACTATCTACAGTTTCTGCATTTTTATTTGATTTAAAGGATTTAAACATTATAAATGATGTATATAATACAACTGCTACAACTACCCACTTTAAAGTAGAAAGTGGAAGAGATTTAACAAGATAAGCAGCTATTAAAACTCCTATTGGGCCCATGATATTAATAGCCAAAGAAGTTTTAGGAGCATGAGCTTGTTCCTTTATAAATTTAACAGATGCAAAAGGAAGTAATATAGCACAAGAAGCCATCATTATAGGAAAGGCTACTTTAGGACTCATTCCAAGTGCAAATACTAGTGCCATACAAGGAGCATAAAGTCCTATTCCTAAAGTATTAAGTGCACCAAATATAAAATTACCTATGATTCCTATTATAAGTTTTCCCCCTGTTAATCCTATGGCATCACCACCAACTGGGAAAAGATTTAATTGACCTGCAATCATTAAAAGTGCTACACAAACAAGTGCAATACCCATGGCAGCTTGTACAGCTTTTTCGTTAAGTTTAGATATGATGCCAGCACCTACTAATGCGCCAGCTACAGCAGCTAAAAGCATACTTACTAAAGTTACAGGTTCAACCTGAACAACAGTTAAAAATATTAATGCTTCAACTATTGTAGGTAGTGTAGCACCAACATTTAATGTACCTGGAAGCTTTTTATCACCTACAAGTTTAAAGTTTTTAAATAGAGAAGTTTCTATAGCAAAGCTTCCTATACCTAAAGTATCAAAAAAGTTTGCAACTGCTCCTATAATTCCTGATGTAATAAAACTTTCATTTCCAAGAGTTTTTTGCTTATAATGTTTCATGCAATCCTTTACAAGAACTGCAAAAAATACTATACCTGCAAGAGCAATAACCCCTAATAAAATTTTTAACATAATAATTCCTCCTTTGATGTCTTTCTACAAACTACAAACAACCTAATTTTAAGGCTATTTGGCATACATTTCAATAATTATTTGATTTTCAAATAGATAAAAAATTATCTATTTGAAAATCAAATACATAATTAAATGCAATTAAATATAAAATTAATCTGTAAATAAAGTTGATTAATTGAAATAATTAAATCAATAAAATTAATTTATGAATAAATAAATGCTTTATTCATAAAAAAGAAATATCAAAGCCAGCAATCATTATTGAATTTAAGAAAATAAATGTGTTGTCAAAGGAAATAATGTAGCAGGAAAAAAGGAAGTAATGATTTCTGAGGTGCAGCAGCAGTTAGAGTTAAGTTTGCAAAGATCATAAAAAAGGTATAGTGTTTTTTAACTATACCTTTTCACCTTTCTTCTAGAAAAGTTTAGCATACATAGGTGCTCAAATTTATTTCTGTTTATATAATCCAAATCCAGTTATAATCAATTTATCCCAACCAGTTTCTTCATTATTAATCCAACTATATTCAATATTAAGTTCTTTCAACCAAGCATTAAGTCCATTACTTACTTTACTTACATTTGGCGATTTCCTTTCAAATTTGTCTTTTATGGTTTCAAGCAATTCAACTTGTTCTTCTTTTTCTAATTCTTTATCTAACATTCCTTCTATGACTTCTCGGCATTCTGAATAAGAACTATGATCCTCGGCATATATTTCATTGGCTAATAATTGTCTTTTGTTATTTAAAGTTTCTTTTACTTCATTTATTTCTTCTACATTTGATAAGTACTTTTTAGCTATGTTCATAGCAGCAATTTCATTATCTATTTTGATTATTGTTCTTTCTAATCTTTCATTTCTCATTTTAATAGTCTCACTTTACACTTTTTATTTAGTCGTTGTTTAACCACAATAGATAATTATATCATAAAACTACTTATCATACAAAATTTTAAAGTTCTACAGTTTAAATCAAGAGAAAACAATGTGATTTAATATATAATATATTTTTATAATTTTAAATAACTAATTTATAGGCTATAATACAATTAAGAAAATCATAATGTCCATATAAAGAAGGAAGGTGCATTAATGAAGAAAATACAAGTAGGAATATCGGATTTTAAAGAATTAATAGAAGACAATAACTACTTTATAGACAAAAGTTTATTGATAAAGGAATTTATAGAAAATGGTGCGAAAATAATATTGACACCAAGACCCAGAAGGTTTGGTAAGACATTAAATTTAAGTATGCTCAAATACTTTTTTGATATAAGGACTAAGGAAGAAACTAAAGATTTATTTAAAGGCTTAAAAATAGAAAAGGAAAAGGAAATAATGAAGCTGCAGGGAGAATATCCTGTTATTTTCATTACTTTTAAAAATCAAAAGCATATATCCTTTGAAAACTTTGAAGATGGAATAAAAGTTCTGTTATCAAATTTGTATAAAGAGCATGAATATTTGCTGTATAGTGATAATTTAACTGAATTTGATAAAAATGATTTTAAAGAAATAATTTCAAGAAAAGCTTCCATAGGAAATGTATCAGAGGCAATAAGTTCTCTTATGGGATATATGAACAAGCATTATGGAAGAAAGGTAATGCTTTTTATAGATGAATACGATGTACCAATACAGGAGGGATACCTTAGAGGGTACTATGACGAAATGATAGTATTAATAAGAAATTTATTAACAGCAGCCTTAAAGGATAATCCATATGTTGAAAAAGCTTTAATAACAGGTATCCTTAGAGTAGCAAAGGAAAGTATTTTTTCAGGCCTAAACAATTTAGAAGTAAATACTATTTTAAGATATAATTTTAATGATAAATTTGGTTTTACAGAAAAAGAAGTAGAAGAACTAGCTAATTATTATAACGCAGTGGAAGATATGAAAAACATAAAGGAATGGTACAATGGCTATGTTTTTTCTGGAGAAATAATGTATAATCCATGGTCAGTTTTAAATTATTTAAAAAATATAAGAGATGGTTTTATGCCATATTGGATTAACAGCAGCAGCAATGATCTTATAAAAAGGCTTCTATTAAAAGGAGATAAAGAAATAAAATTAGATCTGGAGTGTCTTATTGAAGGAAAATCTATAAATAAGGTAATTGATGATACTATAGTTATGGCAGAGGTTGAAGATTCCAACCAAAACATATGGAGTTTTTTACTTTTGAGCGGCTATTTAAAGGCTGTGAAGACGGAGAATATAGAAGGAATTTTAAATTGTGAACTTAAAATCCCCAATAAAGAAGTATTGATTTTTTATAAGAATTTAATAGTAAAATGGTTTCAGGAAGCTATGACTAATCAGAAGTATGAAGAAATGCTAAGTAATCTAGTCACTGGCGATATAGAGAACTTTGGCTATGCTTTTCAGGAATTTGTAATAAATAATTTAAGCTATTTTGATGTATCAGGAAAAGAACCAGAAAAAGTGTACCATGCCTTTGTACTTGGGATGCTTGTTTCTATTTCAAACACTCACAAGGTGAAATCAAATAAGGAAAGCGGCTTTGGAAGGTACGATGTAATGATAATTCCGAAGGATATTTCAAAGCCAGGGATTATTATTGAATTTAAGAAAATAAACGTGCTGTCAAAGGAAACAATAGAGAAGGGAAAAAAGGAAGCATTAAAGCAAATAGATAGGATGAAATATGATGAGGAGCTTATAAATTGTGGGATAGAAGACATAATAAAGCTTGCTATTGTGTTTAAGGGGAAGGAAGTAATGATTTCTGAGGCATAGGAAAAACTATATAAGGTAAAGAATATAAAGCAAGTGAAGTTATAAGAGCTTACAGAAGAAGTTCTTATGGAATTAAATTCCCAAGGAATATGTATTCAGATTATATAATTTTTAATGAATTACAATATGGGGGAGCTTATGGATTTATCAGTTAAGAAGACAGAAATTATGAAAGAGAAACCTTTAGTTTTTTATAGCTAGAGTTTTGACTTCTACAGACAAGTTTATATGAGGACTATGCTAGTATGGTAAGGAGTTGGTTGAAAATGACTAAGGTAGAAAAAATATTTGAAAAAGAAAAAGAAGAAGCTATGCAAGAGACTAGGAGCCAAGCTGAAAAGGATAAAGCAATAGAGATAGCTAAAAATCTGATGGATATACTTTCAGAAGAAATGATAGCAAAGAAAACTGGATTATCTATTGAAGAAGTTGAAAAGTTAAAGGAAGAAATAAATAAAAATTAGATTTTGCAGAAAAGGTATAGCATTTTGCTATGCCTTTTCTGTTGTTAGTTGCATAGCAGCAGGAACATCTGCAGGAGCCCATTTTAAGGAAAGTAAATTTTCTCTCTTTAACCATATGAGTTTAGAGTGCTCATTGGCAGTAGGTTTACTTGATATTAATTTACATTTTACAGTAATCAAGTTTACTATAAAATTGTCATATTCATGGGTGTTTTCATTAAAAACATCAAAAGCTTTTATATTACAATCTAATTCTTCTCTTATTTCTCTTTCTATAGCTTGTTTTAAATTTTCACCTTTTTCAACTTTTCCACCAGGAAATTCCCACATGTTTGGTAATGACATCATAGGGGAACGAAGAGCACATAGTATTTCATTATCTTCATTTTCTATAACAGCGCCTACAACTTTTATTGTTTTTTTCATTTCGATTTCACCTCTTTTAGAAGTAAGTTTAGCATAAATTAGCCATAGAATGCAATTTTAGAGAGAAAACTCTAATTTCTTCTTTAAAAAGTGCCCAATATGTTATAAAATAACAGTATAATTTGAAATTTTATGTAAAAACAGTAATTAATATGGCTGTGATAATTAAATTTGGTAGGCAGGTGAAATCATGGAAGGCAGATCAGGTGGATGGATAGAGGTTAATGGGAAAGATATATTGGGTAAAAAGCTAGTAGATAAATCAATCTTTAGGCACGGTACAACATTACCCAAAGATGAGGTATATAAATATTTTGATGCTATAAATAGAGATCATTTGGAAAGAGGAGAAAGTGAAGTAGTTACTTTTTTAATTGATGAAAAGGAATTTAAAGCATTATTTAGAAATGTAAAATCAGATAAAAGAGATGATACATATCAATTCCTTTTTAGAAAAGAACTTAAAAATTACATAAAAGAAATTTTAAATAAAAGCTATAAGTACATATTTAAATACAATGAAAATCCCGATATAGAAAAACCACAGGAATACATAGAATTTTATAAAGCAGATAAAATGAATACTTTTAAGGTTAAGCTTATTGCTGATGAAGGCTACCAATTTAATGAAGAAGAAAACATGGAAAATGGAGATTTAGAAGAGAATAATAAATTATTGAAAGAAGAGTTTTTTAAATACATTGGAACAAAAGAAGAAAATACAAATGGGAACTATCAAAAATCCTATAAAATGGTTTTATTAATAGCATTATTAGAGCTTTCAGATTTTGAAGGTAAAGCTGTGTATGAGGATATTTGTTCTTATATTAAAGATATTTATTTTGAAAGGCATAAACAAGGTTTAGCTGTAGAAACCCCTGATTCTGGAATTCAAAAAAGTATAGAAGAATTAAGTATAAAGACCGTAAGAGATGTAATGAATGAAAATCCTTATGCTGTTATAAGCAAAAAAGGCTATATATTAAAGGAATATATAGATGAAGTTGAGTATTTAAGCTTTAATAAAGAGTTGTGGAATGAACTTACTGATGAGGATAAAGAAGAACTTATTGATATATTAAAATACAAGCTTAATAAATATTATTTGGAAAAAGGTCTTGGAACTATGAATTCAAAGAAATATTATCTCTATAACAGTTCTTATCAATATCCAAATGTATGGCAGCATTGTCTTTCAGATGAATGTGCTGCTGTTAGCTATATTCCAGAACTGGATGGGACTCCTTCCATAAGTAGAGCATTAAATGTACTAAAACAAATTGACATTGGTGATAAAATAATTGCTTATGCAAAACCCCAGCAGATAATTGCAATGGGGGAAGTAATAAAAACATATTACATAGAAGGTGATGAAAGTAAATTTGCTTATAATGGTTCAGATATGGATAAAACTGAAAAAAGAAGAACATATAAGCAAAGAATAGGAGTTAAATGGATTAGTGTTTTAAGCCATCCATTATATATAGAACAATTTAACTTAAATATAAAAGAAAAGAACAGTTATGCAAAAGGTGGCAATGCATTTAGCGAGTTAACAGAAAGTGGTTTTAATAATGCGGAGAAGCTTATTAACGATATTTTATGGAGCAGTACTTCAAAATTTTTAGATAATGTGGAAGAAGCTGCAGCTACAAAGGCTGAAGAAGTTGATGAAATTGAAGAAGCAATATTAAAAAAACTTTCCAGCTTGGAAAAAGCAAATTTTGAGAATAAGGACGTAGTGGAATACATTTATAATTACATAACAGCAGAAGGTTATGAATACAGCAAGGATATTATAAAAAATTTGTACCTGTCATTAAAAACTAAACCTTTTGTTATTTTATATGGAATTTCTGGAACAGGCAAAAGTAGATTGGTGGAGTTATTTGCTAAGGCTTTAGGAGCTTCAAGAGAGGATGAAACTTATAATTTAATACCAGTAAGACCAGATTGGTCTGATGCATCGGAATTAATAGGGTATAGAAATATAGAAGGAAAGTTTCAGCCTGGAATACTTACAAATATAATCAAGAAAGCTGCAGCTCATAAGGAAATAGCTTACTTTGTATGTTTGGATGAAATGAATTTAGCTAGAGTTGAATATTACTTCAGTGACATATTGTCCATAATGGAAACAAGAAATAAGGAAAATGGGGAAATAAAAACAGACAAGCTTATAAGAAGAGAGCTATTTGCTGGAGATACAGAGGCAGTAAAAAGCTTTGAAGATTTATATATACCAGAAAATTTATATATAATTGGTACGGTAAATATGGATGAAACAACCTTTCCTTTCAGTAAAAAAGTGCTGGATAGAGCAAATACTATAGAATTTAATGAAGTTAATTTAGATTATGATTTTGATAGAGAAAAAGTTAAAATACAATCTAAGCTTTATCCTAATAAGCTTATTCTTTCAGAATATATAAAGATATCACAGTGTAGGGAAAAGAAGGATACAGCTAAAAAGGTTATAGGAGAACTTATAGAAATAAATAGCATTTTAGAACAATGTGAAATGCAGTTTGCCTATAGAGTCAGGGATGAAATAGTTTTTTATGTAATTTATGCAGTCAGTGAAGGAATAATGGATTTCCATGAAGCTTTAGATTACTCCATAAAGCAAAAGATACTGCCTAGAATAAGTGGCAGCAGTAGTGAAGTAGAACAATGCTTATTTACACTGTTTACACGTTTTTCCAATATGAACACAAGCAGCTTTAATACTGATTATATAGATGAAGAAGCGTTAAAGAAAATGAAGAATTATATAAGAGATGATAAAAAAGAGCTTAAAGATGGTAGCAGAGAAAAGAGTATATGTAAATATCCTATATCTTCTGAGAAAATATTAAAGATGCTGTGGAGGTTTAACAAAGATGGATTCACAACCTTCTGGTAGATCAAAAGAAGAATTATTGTGCTTTGAAACTGATAAAATATACTTCACTATAAAAGGAAAAAATAGAAACTATGAAATAGATGAAAAGGATACAAACAGCAGGGGATATTCAATAAGCTATTCAGAAGAAGAAATTACTGGTATGGAAAAAGCATATTTCTTTGAATATGAAAATTATGAATTGATAATAGAAAAGAAGGATAGAGATATAGATTTAAGCTTTCATCATGAAAACAAAGATATAAGAAACAAAATAACTAAAAATAGAAGTGGCAGCTTAAGCGGCATTATAACTTTTAAAGGGGAAATAGGTTATTCTGATTTAGTAATAAGAATTAATGGAAGAGATTATCTTATTGTAACAGTAGAAGTATTTCCTACAAAAATAGATTATAGAAAAGATTACACAGCTATTCGAAATGATGTAAATGAAGAAATTTATAATTTAGCCTTTGATTTTCTTAAAAGAACTTATTCTCTAAGTGGACTAACTAAACACAAAGGAGATTCTTTAAGTGAATACTATAGTATTTTAAACTATATTTTTGAAAAGCTAAGAAAAGCATTAAAGGTTATTACAACTATGCCACATCATTCACTGATTAATGAAGGACAGATTGTTCCTTATCATAAATTAAAGAAGGTAACTAGTGAAACCATAAAATGGCTGGAAAAGAGACCAGAAAAACTTGTGAAAAAGAAGGACAGGTTTCTTCCTGTAGAAGCTCTGCAGATAAGCAAGAAAATAACTTTGGATACTAATGAAAATAGATTTTTGAAGTTTATAATTAAAAGTATTTTATTTAAACTTAAGGAACTTAAAAAAAGTTATTTGAAGCTTGGAAGAACACCAGATAACTCCTTTATTTCAAAGCTGGAAGGCTTTACAAGAATCATGAATAATTATTTGACTTCCACATTTTTAAAGAATGTAGGTGAATATGAATTTAGAGAAAATTCATCTATGGTTTTTAAAATGGCGGTAGGTTACAAGGAAGTTTATAAATATTATTTGATGCTTCAAAAAGGGCTGACCTTAAAGGGACAATTATTTAAGCTTAATATAAAGGATCTTCCACTGCTTTATGAGTACTGGTGCTTTATAAAGATAAATGCATTACTTAGAAAACACTATAATTTAATATCCAATGAAACAGTAAAAGTAAATAACAATGGAATTTTTGTATCTCTGAAAAAAGGCAAGGAATCTAAGGTGGTTTACGAAAATTCTGAAAATGGTGAAAGATTTGTCCTTTCTTATAATTCAAAAATGCCAGCAGAAACTGTAGGACAAAAACCTGATAACGTTTTATGTATAGATAAAATAGGTGAAAAAGCAACATATAATTACATATTTGATGCTAAATATAAGCTAGATAGAGCTGTAAAAGGCAGCAGCTATGAAAAACACAATAAAACTCCAGGACCTAAAGAGGAAGATATTAATATCATGCACAAGTATAGAGATGCTATAGTACGTAAAAATGAAGAAACAGGAATATATGAAAAAGTTGTAGCTGGAGCTTTTGTGCTGTTTCCTTATGGGGATGAGGTGGAGTATTCAGAGCATCCATTATATAAGAGTATAAAAACTGTGGGCATAGGGGGGATTCTTTTTTTGCCGAGGGGGACGGAGTTGATGGAAGAGTTTTTGAGGGAGATTGTTGGATAAGCAGATGTAGTAAAAGTTAATAGTATCGGATATGTTTCTAATGTTACATACAATATAAAGAAAAACTATAAGAGTAGACGTGATTTAAGAGGACATTGTTAATTTATTCAAATATTAAATAGAAAATTTAGATAGAGTAAGTTACAAAGGCTGTTAAATAATTAATTTTATACTACTATGTTATTGAAATTTAAGTAAAGTATTGAAAATGGAGGTTAATAAATCCATGAAAAAGTATAATTATAAATGGAAAAGGTATTGGTATAAAAGAGGAGAAAAAGTACCTCTAAAAGAAGGATTCTTAAATGTTATAAATACAGTATATAATTCTGAGAAAAATAGAGTAGTTACCTACAATTCAATTAGCGATAAGCAGTGCGTAGTACTATTAGGAGATGCTGGACTAGGAAAATCAACAGTTATGAATGAAATTGTTCAAGAATTTCAAAATACTTTAGAAAGTAATGATAAAATTTTACATATTGACCTTAGGCTTGCTGGAAATGATAGTATGCTTAATTCGTTAATTTTTCGAACTTCTGAATTTATTAGTTGGATTAATGGGGAACAGCAATTATATCTATTTTTAGATAGTTTAGATGAAGGACTTCTTCATATGGGACTTTTAGTAGATCTTCTTATAGAACACTTTAAAAAAATTGATTTATCACGGTTAAAGCTTAGAATTGCATGTCGTACAGGTGTATTTCCAAGTGTATTTGAAACCGAATTGAAGGAAATGTTTGGTGAAGAAAATTTTGATGTTTTTCAACTAGCTCCATTAAGTTCAAATGATATAGTGATAGCGTGTAAAAGTTGGAACTTTGATGGTGAAAATTTTTTAAAGAGTGTTTTTGACAATCAAATTCAAGCATTAGCTAGCACTCCTGTTACTTTAGACATGTTATTGAAAATGTATGATAGTAATAAAAAAAGTTTGCCATCATCAAAGATTAAGTTGTATGAAGTTGGTTGTAGAAAGCTATGTAGCGAAACAAATATTAAACGACAATGCAATGATGTAACACGCGGAAAAGTATCTACTGATAAGCGCATGCAGATTGCTATGATGCTTGGAGCTATAACAATGTTTTGTAATAAAAGCGTTATTGTAAGAGGAGACTGTAGTGAAGAAGGATTGTTATCAATTGATGAATTCCTTAGTATGACTTTTAATAGGTTTGCTTATACAATTAGTGATATTGAAGAAGTCTTAGGGTCAGCTTTATTTACAGAGAAACAACAAGATATTTATTCATGGTCACATTTATCATATGCTGAATATTTAGCGGCAAAGTTTGTAAAGGAGAATAATTTTTCAACAGAACAGATTATTAATTTAATTTTACAACCAGAAGATGACAACCAGAGGGTAATTCCTCAATTGCATTATACAACTGCTTGGATAGCTAGTTTTTTACCAGATATATTTAATATAATTTCAGAAAGAGATCCAGATGTCTTATGCTTGGCTGATATTTCACAAGTCGATAGTGAAAGAAAAGAATTTTTGGTTGAGAAATTATTAAATAAATATAATTCGTGTAGTTCTTATTATAGGCATGGTAACTCGGTATGTTATAAAAATTTGAATTATGAGGGATTGGCTAAACAGCTTACTGATTTTATTAAAGATAATTTTAAAACAGATTTTTCAAAAAAAATTGCTGTACGGATAGCTTATGAATGCAGACTTTATGAAATGTTAGAAGATATTTTAAATCTTGCAAGAGGACTTGATTTTCATGGATTAGAGAGAGAGGCTTTAGATGTATTTTTTAAGTTAGCTAGTGATAACCAAAAAAAGCTAAGTTTAAAAATTTTATATAATGTCTCTGATGAAATGGCTATTTTCATTTTAAAAGAATTATATAATGATTATATTGATATTTATGGTATATTAAAATTTTTTAAGAAAAGTTCTTTCTCAGATGAAAAGGAGTATGGTTTGATAACCTCAATATTAGAGATTCTTTCTTTAAATGATCTGATTGTTCTAATGAATGAATTTCACAAATTTACTATGAGTGAAAAGGAAAGTAATCATAATAACATTATGGATATTATTATGATTTATGCTTGGAAACATATTGATTATGAAGAAATCAATAAGGTATGGTTAAAGTTAGCTGTCGAAAGATTTGAAAAATTCGGTACACCAATAGAAAAAACTTCATTTACTAATAGTTTTGATAATAATTTTGAAAGTACTTTTAAATTAGCTTTCATTAGAAGAATGAAAATAATTAAATGTATATGGAACTATAAAAAAAGTGTAAATTTATTGGATGTAGTAAATTCTAAATTAAGTTTAGTTAACAAAAATGATTTAAACAGCATAATTTCATTTATACTGTGCGAGGAAGATGAAGTCTACAGAAAGTGGTTATTAGATTTAGTAGTCTATTTATTTGATCCTACATTATCGTTTAATTCACAGTATTGTAGATTTATATATGAAAAACTTTTATTGATAAAAGATCCTATTAATGATATCCCAATTTTAATACCTGAACTATGTAGATTAAAAAAAGAATATGACAAGTTGATATCTCAAGAATCCATGTTCAATAAGAGGTCATCTAAAGAGAATTTAGATGAAATTATTATTAATATGAAAGATAATGCTTCTAGATGTTGGCTAAGTTTTGTAGATGAGTTATTGCAGGACATTAATGTTTATATTGAAATTTTTGAGTATAGTTTATCCAATAGTATTGGATGGAAATCATTAGATGAAGATGGCCGAAAAATAGCTATAAATTCAGCTAAAAATTTTTTATATGAATTTAATCCAAATGATTATAAAATTGATTCGCTAAAATCTAATTTGGAGCCAATATTTTATGCCATTCAATTAATTTGGGAAAATGATAAGGATTTTATAAAAAATTGGGATAAAAATATGTGGAAAAAAATGATGAATTATATTATAGATTCTTATGCAGATAGTTATAAAAATGGAAGTGATTATTTTAAATTAGCATATGCATATGAACCAAAGAAGGTTATTAGTCAATTGCTTAAAGAAATGGTTTCAAATAGAAGGCTTGGTGCATGGTATGGAAGTAGAGCTATAGTAGAGGAAAGAATTAAGTTATGTGCAGATCAGTTATTATTTAATTCTATAATTGAAACATTAGAATGCACAAAAATGACTCCAACATCAAGAATGGATTTGCTTAAATTACTTGTTGAAATCGATGAAATAAAATTTGAGGGCTATCTTAATAACTTAATAGATTGTAGATATGATAGTATTTATAAATGTAAAATAGCAGTTATAGTAGTTTGCTCAGTTTTAGAAAAATCATCAGATGGAGGTAGAAAAAAGATTATTCCAATTTTAGTTTCAAAAAATAGGGTGGATAAACAATTTATGATTGTTTGCATAAGATGGTATTCTCAAGATCGTAACGAATTTAATTTTTTAAAAACGTGGGATATTGAAGAACTATTTCAATTGTATGTTTTTATTCACTTGAATCAAAAGAAATTAGGTAAATGCAGAAAATTTATTGTAGATGATTGGAAAAGGATGATTCTGAGAGTGTTTGAGGATAAAAAAGGAACATCAGGTGGTATTTACTTATTTAGATTGATTAAAAAAATTCCGGATTGTGTCTATGTCCAAGATTCATGGGAAAGAGTACGTATGACTTATTTTAGGGAAATATGGATGCCACCAAGTGCTGATGTAATATTTAGTATGATGGATAATGTAAATTTTAAACCTATTTCTAATGAAAACCAGTTAGTATCTGCTTTACAAGATTCACTTAATAGATTTCAAAAAGAGATGAATCAATCAGAAAATCCACTTGTTGAATTACTATGGAATATATATAAAGATATTAAAATACCGAAAGATGAAGAAACCTTAAGTAATGTATTAAAAAAATATTTAAGTAATGATCTTCAACATAGGGGAGTAATTATTAATCGAGAAGTGGAAGTTTTTCATAATCAAGGAGGAATTCCAGGTGAAAGAATAGATATAAAAGTAGACGTACAAAATGGTGTGAAAAATAATGAATCGTTAAGAGTTTATATTGAAGTTAAAGGATGCTGGAATCCTGGAATAGATACTTCAATGGAGAATCAGTTAGTTGAAAGATATATGTTGGGTAGAAAATGTTACTACGGATTATATATTGTTGGATGGTTTAATTGCCCACAATGGTCCTTGGGTAAAGATACTAGACGGGCACCTAAGTATTCTTTAGAAGAAGCACAAAAAAAATTTAATGAACAAGCTATGAAATTATCTAAAAAGTATAAAGTTCAGGTTAAGACAGTTGTTTTAGATTTTTCGCTAAAATAGAAATCAATAATGTTAACAAAAATATATTTTATTTGAAAATAATTATTCAACAACTTAGATTTAAAAATTTGAAGAAAATAAAATAAGGGTGTATTATATTACATAATAGGTTTTATTTTTACAAAAAAGTAAAAATAATTACTTAGTAAATATATTTTATAGGGGGAATTATGAGAATAGAAAATATAAGCTCAATAGCTGAGTACATAGATTTTATTAAAGAGATTAGAGATGAGGGATATATATTTTATAGAGGGCAGGATTCATTTATACGTCATAAACTTCTACCATCATTATTGAGAGAAGATTACAATACAAAGAATCGAATTTATAGTAATAGATGTGATAAATCTTTTATTAATACTTTCAAATCTAGGGCAATAGCATGTCTTAATTTTGTACCTCAAAATGATTGGGAATGGATGGCTACAGCACAACATTATGGATTGCCAACTAGATTATTAGATTGGTCACGAAGTTCTTTATCAGCCCTTTTTTTTGCAGTTGAAAATGAAGAATTTGGATATAAAGAAGAAGAAGATAATCCTGTAGTTTGGTGTCTTAACCCAATTATATTAAATGAGAAAGTTAGATTTATAGATGACTTTAATGTTATTCCAAATATAATAGAACAAAATGAAAGTTTTCAAATGGGGTTGTTAGACAAGTATGGAATAGGAAAACATTTGGAAGAGCCTGTATATCCAGTTGCATTAATTTGTCCAACTAGTAATGATAGAATAAATGCGCAAAAGGGAACGTTTACTCTATTTCCCTTGAATGCTAAACCATTAGAAGAAATGGAGTGTACAGATAATATTTTATGTAAAATAGTCATAGATAAAAATAATAAAAGAGAAATAAAAAAACAATTATTTGAAATAGGAATTACGTATTCAAATATATATCCAGAATTAGATTACATATGTAAAGATATAAAATTTGAATATGCCAAGAATAATTAATGGAGGTTAATATGAATTTTAAAGATTGGAAAGTTGATTCAACACCTGATACTAAAGCATTGAAGACAGTATGTGATGAGATAGATAGTGCTTTAAAAGATGAGGGGGGGATAAATTTAGATCCTGAATATCAAAGAGAATATAAATTTACTCAACAGGACGAAAGCCTTTTAATAGAATCTATTATTATGAATATTCCAATTCCTATTATTTATCTTTCGTCTGATACTAGGAAGATACCATATGTTGCAAATGTTATCGATGGACAACATAGATTAAGAGCAGTATATAGGTTCTTAAAAAATCAATTTGCACTTAAGGGACTTGAAATATATAATGAATTAAATGATAAAAAATTTAAAGATCTTCCAATAGAAATGAAAAATAAATTATTATATCAATCTAAGTTAACGTTTGAAAATATTCATGTTCAAGATAATCCTGATTTGGAAATAGAAATTTTTAAAAGATACAATAAAGGTACTCATCCATTAAGCAGACAAGAATTAAGGCATACTATTTATATTAGCAGATTTAACCTTTGGTTAAATAGTAAAATAAAGTTATTCTTTAATGATGAATATTATAGAGAATTCTATAATATTAGCAAGAAAAGGTATGCAGATAAAAGTGCCCACGAATCAATATGCATTATGATTTCAATACTATATTTTGGATTAAACAAGAATTATTCAACATCACCTGAATACGCAGATGCATTTATGGATTTTGCATCTAAGTATGAAAATCAAGGAGAATTGATAGAAAAAACTGAAAAATTATTCGATAAAATTAATGGCTTTTTAATGCGACTATATGATAAATATAACATAAAATATCCTTATTCAAAAGAAATATATGGTGTTGAAAGTAAGAATTACAAACTACAAATTCCCATATTAATGATTATATCAGCTTTTATACATTATTTACTTGAAAATGAAATTGACATAATTAAAGATAGTGAATTTGAACTTATTTTTAAGTCTATTAAAAATACTTTAGCTAATTCATATTTAGAAAATGATTTTAAAGGTTCGAATACACGACCTAGTGCATTAAAAGAAACACTTGATGAAATGGTTAGAAACTTTCTAGAGATTAAAGAAAAAGTATGATTTAAATTATTATTATAACTTGAAAAAGCAATAAAAAATAATATAGATTGAAAAAGAAGTAATTATATTCAATTATTTTTTGTAAGGAATCAGACTCATTACAAAGCTTAGAAGTGAAATGAATAACACGCTTAGGGGGCGTTACATAAACTGGAATATCATTTTTCTGATACTATAGGATATGACATTATTATATGATAATGATTTATTTTAGTAATAAAATAATGCCTAAAATAAAGATTTTAAGGTATTTATATATTATGTTGGCTAAAAATGAAAAAATATAAATACTATTTTGGAGGAAATTTAATGATTGATTCACAAGAAATTAGCGCAATTATTGCTGCTATAGTTGCTATAGCTACATTAATTGTTAGTTCAATAGGTAATATAATATTATTTTTTTCAAACAGAAAAGTTGCATATAAAAATATTGAAATGCAGAGTAGGAACCATGAGTTATCAGTAGAAATAAGCAAAGCAAGTAATGATATTCAAGAGGCAAATTCAAAGTTAGAAAGTTTAGATAATCAAAAGTCAAGGATTAACACATATATTTCAGATAATCGAGTTGAGTGGATGCAATCCATGAAAAAATATATTACTGAATATCTTGATGAAGTATACAAATACGATTCTAATGAAAAGGAATCGTTCGATGAATGTTTTCAAAAAATAAAATTAAAAACAGCTCAGATTAAACTTCACCTAAATTATTTAGGTAATGCAGATAAAAATATTTTAAATGAAATCTCTGCTCTTAATAGAATTTTAGAATTGAAGCATATGGAAGATGAGATTAAAAATATATGCCCATATAGCACAAAAATAACAGTTACTGAGGAAGAAATACAAGAAACGATAATGTCACTTAGAAAATTAGAAAACTATTATATTTTAACAGATGGTCATGCGTTTCGGGCTAATGATGATATGTGGAAGCAGTTAATTGAAAATCATGGAGATAGTAGATTGGAAATTAAAGAAATTTACTTGCAAGAGATTTTAAAATTTAATGAATTTTTTGATTTAAAATCACAACTTATTATAATTTATGCAGAAGTGTATCTAAAAACAGAATGGGAAAGAGTTAAGTATGAGATAGAAAATGGAAATTATAAAAGTTATAATTTTGATGACAGGTACACACAAAACTTGGAAAAAGTTCAATATAAAATAGATTATATTGAAAAATTTATTAGAGAAGACATTCTTGTTTAATATAAGAATGGACATTAGTATAGCAAACTCAAAAATTTTTAAGAAACTACTTCAGAAAGCTTTCACAAATATGCCTGGAATGTAAATTTGGAAAGTTGAGTAAAAATATATAGAGAAAAGTTCGATATTATATAAATAAGAAATTAGTATTGGCAAAACTAATCATCTTTGGAACAAAAGTGGATAATTCAAATTTCATGTTTGATACCAGTAACTTTCACAGAGTACTTATTTTGTTTTAGTTAGAGCTACTCAATGAATTAAATAGAAATTTAATTAGAAGAAAAGCATATTAATCTTGTGAGGGATAGTTGCTTTTTTTCTTTATCATTAATTTCTATGCGAATACCAATTGTAAATTCCAATCTCAAAATGCATAAATCTTTAGTTTTAAAAAGCTTGATAACAAAATGCATGAATATGTCACATTGGAATTTAACTACATTTTGATGTTGGAACTTTACTACAAATTTCATGTCACCATGTACACCAATAAGCTGTATCTTAATAATTAACTTAAAAGTAAATAGAGTATGTTTAAAAACTAATATTTTTAGATATTTTTAGGGGATGGAAAATTTAAAATAGGAACAGATATTTGTGTAAAGTCTCAAAATTATACCAATATTGTAGTTAAGCAAAATTTGCTATAGTTTAGAGGAGATTAATTATGGATTAGCAAGCTCAGATAAGATTTTGCAAGAGATCTTGGTGGTTGCTAACAATTTGATTGCTAATGGATCAATTTTTTTGTTTCGTATTAATTGAATAGAGCAAAGTTAATTACAAGGGAATGCACTTTCTACTTATTATGTTACTATTTTAAAGTGGAGAGTTAAGGTAGAAATATTAATGAACTAATTAAAACCTTTTCTATTTGCTAAATCCTCTTGAATTCTTTTCCATTAGGGAATAAAATAATATCATGGAAAATTATGTAGAAATTTATTAGAAATGGGTATGACATACTAAAGTGAAGAAAAATGAATGCTTGAAAGAAGCATCAGATATTACTATTTAGGGTTGATATTAGAGTAGTAAAAATTATAAATAAATATAAAAGGTTTA
Source organism: Clostridium drakei (assembly GCF_000633595.2). Classification (GTDB taxonomy): domain Bacteria; phylum Bacillota; class Clostridia; order Clostridiales; family Clostridiaceae; genus Clostridium_AM; species Clostridium_AM drakei. The sequence continues at coordinate 103,766 of NZ_JIBU02000027.1, forward strand.
AAAGGGTGGTAAAATGAGTAACTTTACATTCTTAAAAGAAAAATGGCCTATACTAGAAAATCTAGGAAGATTAGCAGAAAGAAATCTTTACATAGATTCAAATACTACATTTATAAAATGTGGTATGTTTGGTGAAATTGTAGTTCAATATATGTTTTCAATGGAAGATATTGATACTACTTTAATAGCTCATGATAATAGTCATAATAATAGAATAAAGCTATTAAAAAGGGAGGATTTGATTCCAGAAGATATTGATAATATACTTCATATGCTTAGAATAAAAAGAAATGATGCAGCTCATAATGGATTTGAGAATGTTGAAAAAGCAAAGGTTCAATTGGAGTTAACATTTAAATTAGCTGTTTGGTTTATGCAGACTTATGGAGAGTGGAGTTTTGAACCTAAAGCATTTGTTATGCCTGATGGAAATGAAAATGAGCATGAAGATAATGTTAATGACGTAGCCAAAGAATATGAAGAAAAGTATAAAGCTTTAGAAGATGAACTCAATGCTTTAAAGGATCAGGAAAAAGATAAGGAAGAGTTAGAAAAGCGCAGAGAACAAGGTAAAAGAGCTAGTAGAAGAATTGAACTTAGTGAAGCTGAAACGAGAAGAATTATTGATGATCAATTAAAATCAGCAGGATGGGAAGCTGATACTAATAATATAAGATATTCAAAAGGGATAAGACCTCAAAAAGGTAAAAATTTAGCTATAGCTGAATGGCCTACTTATTCAGAGGAAAAAGGTAATGGTAAAGTTGATTATGCATTATTTATTGGAGAAAAATTAGTTGGATTTATAGAAGCTAAAAAATATTCTAAAGATGTAGCTGGAACTATGATTGAAGCTAAAAATTATGCTGTAGGAGTAAAAGAAGAACATGAGGCTTATGTTATTTCTAAATGGAATGATTATAAAGTACCATTTTTATTTGCAGCTAATGGCAGAAAATATATAAAAGAAATTGAAGATAAAAGTGGTGTTCATTTCTTAGATTGCAGAAATGCAAGAAACAATGATAAAGTTCTTCAAGGATGGTATTCTCCAGAAAAGCTTGAAGCTATGCTTGAGGAGAATATTGAAGAAGCAAATAAGAGCTTAGATGAATTGAGCTTTGAATTTTTGAAATCAGAAAACAGCATAGGTCTTAGAGATTATCAAGTTGAAGCAATAAAAGCTGTAGAGAAGGTTATTACAGAAGGAAAGGAAAAATCAGCTTTAATAACTATGGCTACAGGCACAGGAAAAACGAGAACAGTATTAGGTCTTATATATAGGTTGATTAAAACTAATAGATGTAAAAGAATCCTATTTTTAGTTGACAGAACGTCACTGGGAAATCAAGCTTTTGATACATTTACAGAAGTAAAAATAGAAGATTTAAAGACTTTAAATCAAATTTACAATATTAATGGTCTTGACGACAAGCTTATTGATAAAGAAACTAAAATTCATGTAGCAACGGTACAAGCTATGGTTAAAAGAATTATGTACAATGAAGATGAAACAAATGTTCCATCAGTTGGTGATTATGATTGTATAATAATTGATGAAGCACACAGAGGATATACCTTAGATAAAGAAATGACGGAAGTGGAAGTTGAATGGAGAGATGATAGAGATTTCTTAAGTAAATATAAAAAGGTAATAGAGTATTTTGATGCCTTTAAAGTTGCACTTACAGCTACACCAGCCCTTCATACAACAATGATATTTGGAGATCCTGTATATAACTATAGTTATAGAGCTGCAGTTATTGATGGATATCTTGTAGATCATGAACCACCTCACCTTATAGAAACTGAACTTACTAGAGATGGAGTTCATTATAATAAGGGTGACAAAGTTGCTAAATATAATAAATTTACTGGCGAGCTTATTAATGGAGCAGAACTGGAAGATAATATGGATTTTGAAATAGATCAGTTTAATAAAAAAGTAATTGTAGAAGCTCATACAAGGGCAGCTCTTGAAGAAGTTGCAAAGTACATAGATCCTGAAAATGATAAAGGAAAAACCTTAATTTTTGCAGCTAGTGATGCTCATGCTGATATGATAGTTAGATTATTAAAAGATATCTACAAAGAAACTATAGGTGGAGTTGATGATAATTCAATTTTAAAGATAACAGGCAGCATAAAAGATCCAGATCTTGCTATTAAGAAATTCAAAAATGAAAATTATCCTAATGTAGCAGTTACAGTGGATTTATTATCTACAGGAATTGATGTTCCAAGAATTGATAAGATAGTATTTTTAAGAAGAGTAAAGTCAAGAATACTTTATGAACAAATGTTAGGCAGGGCTACAAGATTATGTGATGATATACAAAAAACACACTTTGAAATATTTGACTGTGTTAGACTTTATGAGGCTCTTAAAGATATGACAAATATGAAGCCAGTGGCTGCAAATGGAATAGCAAGCTTTAAAATATTAAAGGAAACTTTAGAAAGAGCAGAAAGCATTGAAGAAAAAGAAGCTGTAGTTAATAAGGTAATAGCAAAATTACAAAGAAAAAAGAAACTAATAGATGAAAATGAGAGATTGATTTTTAAAAGCCTTTGTAATGATAAAACACCAGAAGAATTTATTAAGGAATTAAGAGGTGTTGATGCTGAAAAAGCTTCAAAAGAAATAATTAGCCATAATTCTTTGGTAGAATATTTAGATGAAAAATATACTAATGAAGAAATAATAATAGTTTCTGATAAAAAAGATAGGGTAATATCACATACAAGAGGATATGGTAAAGGTAAAAAGCCAGAAGATTATATAGGTGAGTTTAAAAAATATATTGAAGAAAATAAAAACACTATTCAAGCTTTAGAAGTAGTCTGCACAAGACCACAAGATTTAACAAAGCAATCTTTAAAACAGTTAAGAGCCAGATTAGATGACAAAGGCTTTAATGAGGAATACTTAAATACTGCATGGAAAGACTTAAATAATGAAGAAATAGTAGCAGATATAATTGCTTTTATAAGGCAGCAGGCACTGGGAAGTCCTTTAGAATCCAATGAAGAAAGAGTAAAAAGAGCAATTTCTAAAATAAAGAAAGAATATTATTTTACAAAACCTCAAGAAAATTGGCTAATTAGAATAGAAAAAGTAATGTTAAAGGAAGTAGTTATAGATAAAGAAACATTAAATACAGGAAGCTTTAAAGCTCAAAGCGGTGGGTTTGACAGATTGAATGAAAAGATGTTTAATGGTAACTTGGAAGATATAATAAACAAATTAAAAACATATATGTTTGAAGATAAGGAGATTAGCTAGATATGAATACACAAGAGATAGTAAGCAAACTTTGGAACCTTTGCAATGTACTAAGAGATGATGGAATAACTTATCACCAATATGTAACAGAATTAACTTATATACTTTTCTTAAAAATGGCAAAAGAAACAGGAGCTGAAGGAAAAATTCCTGACGAATATAGATGGGATGATTTAAAATCCAAGAGTGGAATAGAACTTAAGAAATTTTATAAAGAATTATTAAATCATTTAGGAGAAAAAAGTACAGGTACAGTACAGCAAATATACCAAGGTTCTGCTACTAATATAGATGAACCAAAGAACTTAGAGAAAATAATTACAACTATAGATGGATTAGACTGGTATTCTGCTAAAGAAGAAGGACTTGGTAATCTTTATGAAGGACTTTTAGAAAAAAATGCATCAGAAAAAAAATCAGGTGCAGGACAATATTTTACGCCAAGAGTATTAATAGATGTAATGGTTAAATTAATAGATCCAAAACCAGGTGAAAAATGTAATGACCCAGCAGCAGGAACTTTTGGATTTATGATTGGAGCAGATCACTACTTAAAACAAAAATATGATAATTATTTTGATTTAGATACAGACCTGCAGGAATTCCAAAGAACTAAAGCATTTTCAGGCTGTGAATTAGTTCATGAAACTCATAGATTGGCGCTTATGAATGCTATGCTTCATGATATTGAAGGAAATATCATACTTGGAGACACACTAACTAATGAAGGTAAGAAGATGAAAGGTCTAGATGTAGTGCTTTCTAACCCTCCCTTTGGAACTAAAAAAGGTGGTGAAAGAGCTACAAGAGATGACTTGACTTTCATGACCTCAAATAAGCAATTAAATTTTCTGCAGCATATATATAGAAGTTTAAAACCAAATGGAAAAGCAAGAGCAGCAGTAGTATTACCTGATAATGTTTTATTCCAGGAAGGTGATGGAACAAAGATAAGAGAAGATTTAATGGATAAATGTAATCTTCACACAATATTAAGACTTCCAACAGGTATTTTCTATGCTCAAGGAGTCAAAACTAATGTATTGTTCTTTACAAGAGGGACTACAGATAAGAATAATACAAAAGAAGTATGGTTTTATGACTTAAGGACAAACATGCAAAACTTTGGTAAGACAAACCCCTTAAAGAAATCACATTTTGATGATTTTGTAAAAGCATATAAAGCTGAAAATAGAGAAGAAGTTAAAGATGAAAGATGGAATAAGTTCACTAGAGAAGAAATTATAGAAAAGAATAATAATTTAGATTTAGGACTTATAAAAGATGATTCGATCTTAGATTACGAAGACCTGCCAGATCCAATAGAAAGTGCGGAGGAAGCAGTAGCAAAATTGGAAGAAGCAACTGACTTACTTATGAGCGTTATTAAAGAGTTGAGAAGCTTAAGTGATCCTCTAAATCTTTGATTTAGTAAAGGGAACTTACACCTCTGAAAGAAGAGAAGAGGTGTTTCATTTTAAAGTAAGGAGGGCATGAGGATGGCTAAGAAGAAGCAATTAACGTTGGAAGAGGCTATTGTTAAGGATGAGCCTTATGAAGTGCCAGAGAATTGGATATGGAGTAAACTAGGGAGTTTATTAAAAACAATGACTACAAAAAAACCAAGCAATAAAAATGAATTTTTTCAATATATAGATATTGACGCAATTGATAATAAAAATCAAAGAGTTGCAGAGCCTAAAATTATAAAAGTAAAAGAAGCTCCAAGTAGAGCGAGTAGGGAAGTATTAGAAGGCGATGTTATATTCTCTACAGTAAGACCATATTTACGAAATATTGCATTAATAACAGATGAATATAAAGATTGCATTGCATCAACAGGATTTTATATTTGCAGAAGCAATGGAGTGTTAATCAGTAAGTACTTGTATTATTTGTTATGTAGTGAAAAATCAATAAACTATTTCACATCAATGATGAAAGGTGACAATTCACCATCTATAAGAAAAGAAGAATTTGAAAGCTTGAATATACCAGTTCCACCATTAAAAGAACAACAAAGAATTGTTGATAAAATAGAAAGTATTTTTGAAAAATTAGATAAGTCTAAGGAATTAATAGAAGAGGCTAGAGATGGATTTGAAAAGAGGAAATTCTCAATAATATATAAAGGCATATCTGGCGATTTAACAGGAAACAAAAAAAAGATGATAGCGCATAATAGTGTAATGATTCCAATTCACTGGAAATGGATTAAGTTTAATGATTTAGGTAGACTTGAAAGAGGGCGTTCAAAGCACAGACCAAGAAATGATGAACGTTTATTTAATGGAAAATATCCATTTATTCAAACAGGTGATATAGCTAATTCAAATGGATATATTGTTGAACATAAGCAAACACTAAGTGAATTCGGGCTAAATCAAAGTAAGTTATTTTCTAAAGATACGTTATGTATTACCATAGCAGCTAACATAGGAGATGTTGCAATATTAACTTATGATTGCTGTTTTCCTGATAGTGTAGTTGGATTTACGCCAAATGAAAATGTTGATTCAAAATACATATATTATTTTATAACTTTAGTTAAAAGAGATTTAGAACATTTTGCTCCATCAACAGCTCAAAAGAATATAAATCTAAAGATACTTGGAAACTTGGAGATTCCACTTCCAACATTAGAAGAACAAAAAAAAATAGTTAGAATTTTAGATAAGCTTTTAGAAGAAGAATCTAAAATCAAAGAACTTACTCAATTAGAAGATCAAATCGAATTAATAAAAAAATCAATTTTGGCAAAAGCTTTTAGAGGAGAGCTTGGAACAAATTCAGAAGAGGATGAAAGTGCTTTGGAGTTGTTGAAGGAAATATTAAGCAAAGATATATAGAAGATATTTTTATATAACGTATTTGAACATGCATATAATGAGTTGAAAATAGCTATAAAAGATACTTTAAGAGCTATAGATTTATTGTACAATAATAAGATAACATTAGAAGATTATGATGAAATGACATCTAAAATAGAAAATATAATGAAAAAGTTCAGTAAAATGTGGTGAGATTTACCACATTTTTATTGTTGTTCAAAAACTTAGTTCGTCAATTGCAAGTTAAAGCATGGAAAATATTTGGAGTTTTCTAATTTTAATTTGTACTTTTCTTGACATAGTACAAATTAAAAAAGGTTTGATATTAATAAAAGAGAAACTTAGTGCAGCCTTTGAGAATTTCGATTATAATATAAGTAATAGTTATTACATTATAAAAATGATAGGTGAATAAAAATGCGAATAAAGAAAGAAATACATCACATACATGATAAGAGTTATAAGGACTTATTTTCAAATAAAGAGCTATTGATAGATATGCTACAAAACTTTGTTGAAAGTTCATGGATAAAAGAAATAACAAAGGATAATATTGAACTGGTAAACAAATCATATATACTTTCAGATTATGAAGAGTTAGAATCAGATATAGTATATAAAGCAACAATAGATGATAGAGAAGTTATATTCTATATATTGCTGGAATTTCAGTCCTATGTTGATTATAGTATGCCTATAAGACTATTTTTGTATATGTCAGAAATATGGAGAGAAGTTTTAAAAAATACAAAACAAGCAGAAGTAAAAAGTAAAGATTTTAGATTACCAGCAATAGTACCATTGGTTTTGTATAATGGAGAGTATAAGTGGACTGTAGAGAAAAAATTTAAAAACATTATGAATAAAAGCGAATTATTTGGAAATAACATAATCGATTTTGAATATATACTTATAGACATAAATAAATATGAAAAAGAAGAGCTGATGGAACTGAAAAACTTAGTATCAGCAGTATTTTTATTAGATCAAAAGGTTGATATTGAAGAGTTTATAAGTAGAGTAAAGGATATAGCCATAGGTTTCAACAACTTAACAGAAGAACAAAAAATGATGCTAAGACATTGGTTAAGAGTAACTTTAAGTGATGAGCTGAAAGGTAAATTAGGAGAAAAAATAGAAGATATTTTGATAGCAAAAAAAGAGGAGGTTAATCGTATGACTTCTAATATTTCAAAAACGATAAAGGAAACTTTTCAAAAAACTAGAGAAGAAGGAATGGAAAAAGGAATCGAAGAAGGAATAGAAAAAGCTAGGCAAAAAGATGCGGAAATAGTCTTAAAGCTGCTTACAAAAAAATTCGGAAGTTTAGATGATGTATTTAAGGAAAAAATAGAAAAATTAGATAGTGATAAATTAAGTTCCATTATTGAAAATATTTTAGATATAGAAAGTTTACAAGAAGTTATTAAAATCATATAATGTGTTCTATATTGATATTTTAGCAAGCTTAGGCAAGTTTTGTCAAATACTTTAGGTATGTAAAACTTGAAAGTGAAGCAAACTTTGTTGATAGGACAACAAAAAAATATTTTAATATGAAATTAAGGCATCGGTTTTATTAGCTGGTGTTTTAATTTGTTCAAAATTAAAAGGAAATAATAGAAAAAATATACATAATGTCAAGATTATATTTACAGATGGAGTGATAAAAATAGAGTTAGATATGTAAAGGTTGTGATGAATATGATAAAAAATATGATGGTGAGAGAAGATTAAATAAGAGCTTACTAAATCATAATTATAGTGATGGCTTAAAATTAGTTATTCTCTCAATATAACACTATTTTATTTATTAAGGGGAGAATATTTGAATATGTATAAAATTATATACACAGAAAAATCATGGATGGAAAGTGAAGGCGTAGAGCAGGTAAAAAAACTGTCAAATTTAAAAGGAGTAATTTTAGCTGTTGGTTACCCAGATTTGCATCCTGGAAAAACACCAGTTGGAGCAGCTTTTTTAACAGAAGGAATAATTTATCCTCATTTAATTGGAAATGACATAGGATGTTCTGTAAGTTTATTTCAAACTTCTATCTTTGAAAAGAAATTTAAAGTAGATAAGGCAATGAAAAGTTTGAATAACTTAGAGTTTGAAAAAGATGAATTTAATATTGGTACTATAGGTAAGGGTAACCACTTTGCAGAATTCACTGCTATTGATGAAATATTGGATAAAGAAGAATTTAATAATCTGAATCTAGATAAAAATAAAGTACATTTACTAATTCATAGTGGCAGTAGAGGTTTAGGCGAACATATTTTAAGAAAGCATATTGAGAAGTACAGCTGTCAGAATGGTTTGGTAGAGGGTAGTGAAGGTTTTGAAAGCTACTTAAAAGATTATGAAAAGGCAATACTTTTTGCTAAGAAAAGTAGAAAATTAATTGCTGAGAGGTTATGTGATGCTATTAATGGATCTTTAGAAAGTCTTGTAATTGAAGCTGTGCATAATGGTATTGAATTTAAAGATAATTATTATGTTCATAGAAAAGGTGCAGCACCGTCTGATAATGGCTATGTTGTTATAGCAGGCTCTAAGGGGACTAACTCATATATTGTTAAGCCTATAAATGAAAGCTTGTATACAGGTTTTTCAATTGCTCATGGAGCTGGACGTAAGTGGCAGAGAAATGGTTGTAAGGAAAGACTTTTAGGTAAGTTTTCTAAGAAAGATGTTAAAAATGGCAACTTTAGTTATAACCTTGTATGTAAAGATAAAAGTTTAATTTATGAAGAAGCCCCAGAAGCTTATAAAAACATTGATAGGGTAATTCAGGATCTTATTGAATTTGATTTGATTAAAGTAATAGCAAAATTAAAGCCTATTATAACATATAAAGATTAATGAAATGTTTTAATCGGATAAATAAAGCATAGAAAAGTGTTATATAAGCATCAAAGGAGACATCTTTAGATTATGAATAATATTAAAGATAAATTATTTATTATACATAAAAGTTGATTTATTTGTGCAAAATATTTTTATAGGTAATGTCTGCAGTGTTAATTCCACTAAATTATAATTATGCATAAAAATGCAAAAATGAGGTGGATATAATGGGTCAAGGTGGAACTTTAAGAATTATTAATGCTTCTAATTATGTATTAAAACTCAGTTACTGTCATAGCTATCAAATGAATTCTTGGGATGGAAAATTTCCTAGCGTAATTAATCAAGGTGAGATTAAAGATGTATATATTGAGTGGGATGAATACATTTTTAACACTATTACTGATGATTCTGGTAATGTTGGTTATTCAATTGTTGGTACAGATAGGCATTTTGAAATTCAAGCAAGATGGAGATACTTACAAGTTGATTGGCAAAATACAATTCAAGATCCCAAATTTTGTGTGCAACCCAATACACAAATAGCAAATTTAGGATGGGTACATGATGGAATAGTGACATTAACTTTTTGTGCAGTGAATGATAATAATTTAGTTAATATTTCACATTTGCCTATAATAGAATATAGTGTAAAAAAGGATTTTAAAAATGTAGATAATACGAAAATAGAAAAAGAACTTGTTAAATATGTTAGCATACAAGATAAAGGACAACCATTTAGTAATCTTTTAGCCATGGCTGAAGAAAAGGGAGGAACTAAGCTAGAATCCAATTTAGTCGGTTTATTAAAACAGACTATTGAAAACCCAGAGCAGATTTTGGAGGAATCTTATTCTAATGGTGATTCAGCTTATTTAAAAAATTGGATGGAAACATATGGGCCAGTAATTGAAAATACGCCTCTTGATGACCTTACATTAGCTTGTACACATAATTCAGGAACATACAAAATGGTTTCTCCATTTGGATCGCTTTGGACAAAATGTCAAAACTTAAGTATCAGTGATCAATTAAATAAAGGTGTGAGAGTATTAGATTTAAGAGTTGGAGAAGATAATGGAAACTTTATACTTGTTCATGATAAATGGAGAAGTGAAATTTCATTAGAAGATACATTAAAACAAGTACAGGGATTTATTGCAGGGAATCCAAAAGAAGTTATTATTCTAGATTTTCATAGTTTTACAGCACTTAATGGTCAATTTGATGAAAATAAACTTTATAATCTAGTTACTACCTCCTTAGGAAATCTTATTTATCATTATAATGGACATGTTCCTACTCTCAGTGAAATATGGAGTACTCAATCACGTGTTATTGTTTCTTGGAGCAGTAATAATAAACCAACTGAATTCTTCCCGGTAATTGACCAAAAATGGTTTGATAAAGATAATTTAGGAGATCTTTATTCTGCTATACAAGACGAGATGAAAAATAGTCATGATAATAAAGGTTTGTGGTCAATTTGTGCAATTATCACACCAAGTATTTCAAATATAACTCCAATTCAATCTATTCCAGAATTAACCAAATGGTTTCAAGCAGGTGGAGAATGGGCAAAGAATGCTAATATTATTGCAGTAGATTTTGTTGAAAAAACTAATATTGTACAGCAGGCAATATCAGAATGTCTTATTAAATCAGTAAGTAAGAAATATCATAATGACGTCTGTTTTGCATTAATGAAGTAAGTTAAGACAATAAGCACATCATCGCTAGAATATCAGACACTACCTAAAATTATAAAAATACAGTGTAATTTAGTGGAAATGATGATCTTACTTAAATAACTATATTTAGAAGTACAAATAGAAATTATACTAATAAAAGTTTGTAGGAAGCTGTTGAACTAAGAAATTTATATACAATATATTGTAGTATTTATTCTTAATGCCACAGCTTCTTATTCTATGAATTAATGTCGGAATTATTATTTCTTGAAAGTACATTAATTTCAATAGATTCTAAAGAACACGTGAGCTTCATTGCTTTGATATACCAATCTATGAATATTTCATTTTATTATCAGTTTAATTTATTTACTTCTACCTCAACCTATAATTATTCTCCTTACCGTGTATTTCTACAATGAAATTTTTGCACATTTCTAAAATTCTACTGCCTATGCTTTCATCGAAGTACAAGAGTTTTTCTACAGTAAATTCTGAAGATATTATTATAGGCAAATTCTTCATGTATCTGTAATTTATTATTTCAAAGGTTATATTTATATCTGAATCAGTAAGCTTGCCTTTATAGAGATCATCTATTATTAAAACCTGTGCTGTTTTAAACTTTCGTGTGCAGGCTTCATAATATTCTTCATCTAAAATGTTTTGTTTTAATTTTATTATTTGTTCTCTATAGGACATATAAATTACGGGAATGCCCTTTGATAGAAGGTTTAAACCTATAGCAATGCTCAAATGGGACTTGCCGCTACCAACTTGTCCTAAAAAAGCTATACTGTTTTTTCTGGTATTTCTTATTTGTTTAAAGCTTTTAAAGTATTTGAGGGCGGTATTCTTTGCCTCTTCAGTAGCTGTATTATAAACCTTGTAGTTTTTAAATATAAGTTTATTTTTTTGTGTTTCTATGCCTGAAAAACTCCACATTCTCTTAAGTTTATCCATTTCTCTGCACTTGCAAAAGGCAATGGTGTCTTGAGCATCAGGAGAATGTTTTATAATATATCCTTTTCCACCACAAATAGGGCAGTTTTCTAAAGCGTTAGCTTCAGATGAGTCCTTCCATGTCTCCTTGATACCACTCTGTTTTTGCTTCCTTTCCTTCATATTTTCCAAATTCTTTTTCCTGAGTCTCTGAATTATATCCCCAACTCTTTTCATAGTTTCCCCATGTTCTTCCAAAGCTTTTCCCTCCTTGCAGTTTTTTATAATCATCAAGAAAATCACTTTTAGTTTTAAAGTTATGAAAACCGTAATAACTCTTATGTTTTTTATAATTATTTAAATAATTTATGACCTCATTTTCGTCCTTTAAACCTTTATTTTTCCAGCTGTAAAGCACTTTTTCAATATATCTCAAATTCTTGGCATTGCTTTTTAGTGCCTGCTTCATTCCAAGAATAATTAGGTCCTTGGAATTAAAGTCATCCATAAAATTTTTTAGCTGGTCAATTTCATAAGGACTGGCACAGCTTATATTGTCACTGTAAAAAGTTACAACATCGGTGAACCCTTTTTCTTCTTTTTTTAAGTAAGTCTCTGTAGTAATCTCTGGTATTGCTTTATTAAAATAGGCATTATCCATTTGACTTTTTGACTCAATGGAATAGACAGAAAGATACTTATTACTGGACTTATTTACATCATCTAAATTTTCATAAGTTTCATCATTGTTGTAATAAATATTTTGATCCATAGAAATTTCATTTGCTTCTAAGTTATTAGGAGCTTCTAGTTTTTTATCATCTTCAGAAATGTGAGATGAATTGTCATCTAGCTTTGCTTCAGTGTTAATTGTTGAATTAGTACTATCTTCAAAAGAATCACATAGGCTCTCAAGTTTTTTATAATCTATGGTGTACCATTTAGTCTTGTCCATTTTTGATTTATTGAAATTAGAGCTTAAGACAACTCCTGAAGTTTCAAGCTTTTTTATAGCTCTTATTATGGTCCTTTTGCATAAAAAACTTATTTGATTGTGCCAAGCTTCATAGCTGTTATAAATCCAAGGTGTGCCATTTATTATGTGATTGCTTTTTAAAAGCCAGTAGTGGATTTGCTGAAGTATTATACTTTCTGTAATTCCAAAAATTTCTGCAAGCTTAGGCTGAAAAACCATAGTTATTTCATTTTCTAAAAGTACTTTATTATTCATAATTAACACCAACCAATCTTTTATTTGTATGATTTTGTATTTTAAAAAAAGTTTTATTTGCTTATTGTTATAATTATTTCCTTCAGCTTTTTCAGTGCTCTTGCATGTCTTTTCTTTGCGGTTGAATATTTTATATTTTTAAACTCTGCATATTCCTTTAAAGATTTTTCCTTAAAATAGTGCCAGCAGATAATTTCTCTAAAGTTGTCAGGCAGACTTTTCAAAGCTTTTCTTAAAGTTCTTATATCTTCTTTTAGCAAAATATCCTCTTCCACATTATCATCACTAAGAAGCATGTCCATAAATTCAGTGTCTTCATCCATAGTATTATTTAAGCTGAATTCAAATTTTTCTCCATTTCTCTTATTTAAATAACTTCTAAGTTCATTGTTTAAGGCATTTTTAATGGCAGTAGTGGCATAGGTTGTAAAAGCATTCGTGTATTCACAGTTGTATTTAAATATAGCATTAATTAAGGCTGTAGCTTCTATTTGTAGTAGATCTTCAACTTCATATCCATTTATGTAAATGGAACTAGCGGTTTTGTACATAAAGCCTTCAAAGTTTTTAATTATAGCTTGAAGAGATGCTTCATCTCTATCCTGAGCCTTTTTCACTAAATCTAGAAGCTGTAATATTATAAGCACCCCCCAATTATACAAGCGATAAATAAGAACAAACTGTGTTTCAATTCTAATAAGGATTTAATTTCTTTGTACTCTATTTTTTTTAACATTCTGCTAAAGGTGGATCTTACAGAGGAATAATTTAGATTGTGAGTTTCAGCAAAATATTTTAGTGTTTCCTTTTTATAAAAAAAACATTCAAACAACTCAATTTCTAAAGGTTTTAACTTATGCTTTAGATAGCGCATCAGATCTTCCTTGAAAAAAATCTGATTAAAAATGGAAATTTCACTGGAAGCTAATGTTTTTTCTATATACTTTAAATCGTCTTCATTATCTAGATATTTGTAATTAAATTGAGGTTTACAGTCATCTCTAAAAATTTTTTTTAAACAATTTGATATGGTTTGAAACATGTAATTTCTAAAGCTGCTTTTAGTAGTACCATTAAAATTCAAAACTGTATTGAACATTGATATGTTTAAATCACTTAAATAGTCTTGATAATATTTGTTCCCGTAAAAAATTCCTATTTTGCAATTATAAGTTTCTACAATAAAGCCTTCAAAATTTTTATGTAGCTGTGTTAAAGCTTGTTCATCTTCGTTTCTTATTTTTTCTATGAAATTTTTTAAATCACTATTGTAAAAATTCATATTATCACTTCTTTCTTATTTTTTTCTCTTTAATAATAAAGTTCCATTTTTTGAAGAAAATGTTGCATAATTATAAAAAAGATATTTTACTCATTTGTACAAAATTTTTACGTAATTTAAATTAATTTAGTGATATGTGACGAGTTTTTATATTTGTTATAGAATAATTTAGATTTTTAGTGAGGAAAATCCTCTAATATAGTAGATTTATAATGAAAAAAATCATGCAAAAGAACACATGATAGAATTTTTTTTAATCAAAATTTTTAATTTTGATTTTGATTTTTTATTTTTGAAACTTATTTTTAGCATTTTATGAAAATTTGATCAATTATTACAATGATTAAAGAGTATAAAAAAGTTCTGATTGGAGAGTTTCAATCAGAACTTTTTAAAGTTGACTATATTGTATCAGGGATCATTTGATTTCTTTTCATCTCTTATCATTTGGTTTATAGCATTGGATAAATTATTTATGCTGCAAGTTAAGTTTTCCATTTTGCTTTCAATTCTTACTAATAGATAAGCAGATACTGCAATGGGAAAACCTAGATTGCCTATTAAGTTCACAAGATTTGTTTCCATGTTCTAAACCTCCAAGTCAATTTTGAAAATAATGTGATAAATGGACAATTAAACTTGATTTAACTGTCCATTTGTAAGTTATGGGTTTGAAAGTTTCATTATTTTACTGTTAAGCTGGAGCTGTTTCTTTCTACTATGTGAGCAGAGTCTTTTGCTTTTAGATCTAAACCACCTGATGTAAATATGTTTTTTGCTAATATTACATCCATAGCTGCTTTAACTTCAGCTTCAGTAACATCTTCTTTAATATTTTTTAAGGTTATAGAAGATTTTTTGCCTTCCTCATTTAAAAAAGTCATAGATAGTGATTTTGCCATATTAATGCCTCCTTATTTTTACTATTTGGAAATAGCTAAGTGTCTGATTTTTGTAGTTTAGGCGTTAGTTATTCCACTTTGGTCTTCTCTTACAAGTTCATTTAAAGTTTTTCCAAGCAGTGTTTCAAATTGCTTTGCTACATCAAAAATGTCCTGATCTGCTGCTGAAGTTTTCACTTTTGAAAAACTTTGTTTTTTGATTACATCCTTTCCGTTTTTATCCACTCCATCCTTGTACTTAAGAATCATTGCAGTTTCAAGCTTTGTTGCTTTTGCAGCCATGCTTATCATCTCCTTTCACTTAATATATAGGTGTAGTTTTTTAAAAGGAGACAATCTTCTTTATATGATGATTAAAAAATTTATAATTTTAAGTAAATTATTGCAAGGCTCAAGTTGAAAATGATAACATATTGACACACATGTGTAAAACCATTAAAATAAGACAAGTATGTAATATTAATACAAAAACTATATATATTACTAATCATGCTTATATAAAAGTACAATGAAGAGTTAGCGCATGGGGGAAGTAAATGGACTTTGAATTAGATATTGTAGAGTTAACTAATACAATAAATGAATATGGAAATGTAATAAAAGATTTAGAAGAACAAAAAGAAAATATAAACAAAACAATTAAAGAACTTACTGACTTAGGATGGTCAGGTGAAGCAAAAGATAAATTTATGGAAAATCATATTAAAAAGCAGGAATTTTACACAAATTTAATAGAAGAAATAAAATATACCAAAAATGCTTTAGAAAATGAAGAAAAGCCAAGGGCAATTAGATTAAAAAAGCAAAGTGAGGATTTTGAAAATTGTATAAAAAGAAGTGCAGGTGGAGTAGCGCTTACAAATGATGATACAGGAATTATTTCACTTCAATATGGAGGGCGGTTCCCAATAAATAACAGCATTAGTGAATGTACAGATAATTATTATAGACAAATGAATTCTAAATTTATAGAAATATTAAATTTAGCAAATAGCTTAAGTTTTACAATATTTCCGATTACAGGTGATGTTATCAATTTACAAAGTTCACTAAGAAATCAAACAACAAGTTTGACAGAGTTTGATAATTCATTTAATGCATATTGTAATGGTGTACGAGATATGGAAGAAAATATATGCTCAGTATTTTCAAAAATATCAGGAATAACTGCAGGAATATCACAAATCAGAGATATGTTCATTATTTCAGAAAATGGACGAGTAGATAAAAATAAAGTAATACAGTTAATGCTAAAGAATCCAGCGTACTTAACGAAAGAAGAAAAGGAAATGCTAGAATATGCAAAGATTGTTTTGGGAGAAGATGAATATAAGAAAATAAAAGAAACTGTATTTACATATAAAGAAGCAGAAAAATATATTAAGTGTGATATTTTAGGACTTAATGTGGGACTTAAGACATATTCGCCAAATGAGATATTTAATTTGCCTAAGCAAATAACTTATGAAAAAGGTGGATATATTTATACTTATGTTTTAACAGAAAATTCTCCACCTACATTTAATGGAGTAGAACTTCCCAATGATGATATAATAACAAAAGATGGTCAAGTAATTAGCAATAAATTATATGGTTATAAACTTGTTTATACTAATGAACCAAAGATATCAACAGGAATTGTTTTTATTTCACCTACAGAGAGGGGAGGACAAGTTGTAGAAAAAGGTAAAAATTATACTTTTACTGAATTTAAAGGAACAGTAAAAGTTGGTGGAGAAGTAAAAAATATAAGTAGAAGAGTATATCATGGCAACGAAATTGATTGGTCTCTTAAAGGAGATGATGGGTTAACTAATTTGGAACGTGCTAAATTAGGAGGTTCACCAATTGATGCGGATGGAAATCCATTTGAATTACACCACTTAGCACAAATTGAATCAGGGCCAATGGTAGAATTATCATATAGTAAGCATCAAGAAGAATACTATGATATTCTACATGGATTATTAGAAAATCCAAAGTATCCAAAGTTAACAAAATTAAAAGATTTGAGTCCTTTGAGAAATAAATCTTTAGAAGAAATTGAAAAAATAAGAAAAATAAGAAGTAATTTAAAAAGAGTAAGTTTTAGAAGTGATGAGGTTTTAAATAAGCAATACAATAATTTCAGGTCAGCTTATTGGAAATGCAGAGCAAATCTGATAGAGAGTACTTTAGATAAGTAATGCATAATATTATTATGGAGGTTTAACATGGAAAAGAAAAATGAAATAGCTAGAATTATTGGAGAAAAAAATCAATATTGTAATTATACAGGTGGAGTTGACAATAGTAGAGTATTACAAATTGAAACCATTTTAAAGGTTGATCTTCCAGAAAGTTACAAATGGTTTCTTGAAAATTATGGTCATATATTAATTATGGGTATTGAAATTTATGGAGTATCGAAAGGTGAAATTCCATCTTGTGTAAAAGCTACTGAAAGATACAGAAAGTTTGGATTACCACCGCGATTTGTTGTAATTGAGAGTAGTGATGAATGGATATATTGTTTGGATACATCTAACATTAAAGATGGAGAATGTACAATAGTAGATTGGGATAGAAGAGAAGGAGTTGGCTCACAAGAATATAAAAATTTTTATGAGTTCTTTTATGAAAGACTTAAAGATGCTTGTGAGAATTGGGATTAAATCTTATTAAAAATAATGGGAAAATTAGATGTATGTAGCGAACTCAGGCAAGCATTGTTAATAAATTGTTTTGCTATTAATAAGTAAGGTAGAGGTGTAGTACTATAGATAATGTGATCGAAAAAGAATATAAAACAATATCATTAAATCAATTAGAGACTGAAGAATATGAATTAAACAATGATAATATTGGAGAAATTCAAATACTGAATATAAAAAGAGATATTAGTAAATGCTACAGAGTTGTTTTGGAATTGAGCAAAGAGGCAATGATTGGATTTGGGATATCTGCAATAAGATTAGAAGAAGGACTACCAGAAAACTATGATATTAGAACAGAACCGTTAGGTTCACCTTGTGCAAATCAACCTATGGGATTCTTTTTAACTCCAGATAGTTCAGAGTTGTTTGTTTATGGTAAAGAATATGGAACTTTGAAAGAAAATTCAATAAATATTACGAATAGCAATATACATAATAATAAAAATATAAGTAAAAAAAGAATGAATATTTTAGTGGATATGGAATGTAATGATGATAACTATGAGATATATCATATTGGTTTTAATAATGTAGCAAGAGTAAGAGTATACGAAGACGAAAATGAACTTACCTCTAAATGTGATGTAATATTTAGACTAAGTAAGGGTGCTTTTCTAGGTTTAGGAACAAGTTTAATAAGAATAGCACATAAGTATAAAGAAGGTGATATTTATTTAAATAGTTACATGGAGCAAAACAGAGAATTAGGTTTTTATCTAACTAATGAAAGTCCATTGCTAGAAATAAGATGTAAAAAGTTTGAGAGTGCTTTCTGTTATGATAACAATATAGTTTAAGTTATTTTAACTGTTTAAAGCAAAATAATGTAATTACATGAATATGAAATAGAATTTCAAACAATCTATGAAGATAGTATGGCAATAAGAATGTTTAGATACGGTTTTGAGAGAGCAGTAAAGATTGCGGATTACAGCAGTATAAAGGAAGTCAGAATAAAAATAAAATTTTAGAATTGATAAAGAAAATTGAAAATGAAAAAGTTCAGTAAAATGTGGCTAATTTGGCCACATTTTTAGTTTCAGATGAGTTTGATCCTGGTATTTTTAATGTTTCAAATATGCCCAGTAATTTAGGATATAAATATTTAAAAGGCAAGGCATGAACTATATTTAATGTTTTATGTAGGCAAGCAATTTATGCAGAAAATTATACAAAAGAAATTGAATAATTTGACAAACAGTCTTCATATTAGGAATGATTTCCTGTATAATAGCGTTATCGGATATGGGAAAATTCTATTTTGTATAGAAGGGGAATTAGAATGACTTTGTTAAAAAGCTAAATGATAAAATTTCTAGGATTGTTTAGAGATGCTGTTAAAGAAATGATTGAATTCAATAGAGAATAAAAAAGGAGATGAGTATTATTAACTATACGCAATTAAGTAAGGAAATATCATATGCTCTTAGGCATGCTCCTTGGGAGTACGAATTGGAACTAGATGAGGAAGGATGGGTTAGTGTAGAACAATTATTGATTGCTTTAAAGGAAAATAAAAAGTCACTTCATAATAAGATTTCTAATTTGCCTAAGCAAAAAGATAGATGAATAGGAGGCTTCACAAGATTCCTCCTAGATATCATTAACAAACTGTTTTACTATAATTAATTTTAGAATTACTGTGAATATATATCTGAAAATTCTATGCTAATCCTCTCCACATTAGATTGAAGAATAGATTTATCATCCATAAAAGGTTGATCTTTAACCAATACAGCAGGTAGTAATATTGAAAATTCACTCCCTTTTCCTTCAATACTTGTAACACTTATTTTACCACCATGCATTTCAGTAAATGATTTTACAAGATATAAACCTATTCCAGTTCCTTCGCATTGCCTGGAAAGTGAACGATTTGCTTGTCCAAAACGTTCAAATATAACATTAAGTTTATCTTTCGGAATACCGTCTCCCTCATCTTTTACTTTAATAACAAGATTTGATCCTTCATCTATTAAATTAACATATATTCGTCCTTTAGAATGACTATATTTAAAGGCATTGGATATTAAATTTAATATTATACGTTCTATCTTGTCATAATCAAAAGCCATAGTTTTTTCTTCAACATTTGTATCAAATATAAGCTCTATATCCCTACTTTTTACATAGGATGCTACTGATTGAACAATATCCTCTATAACATTTATGATATTACCATTTTTTTTATTAAGTTTAATAAATCCAGAATCCAACTTAGTTATATCTAGAAGATTATTTATTAATCTAATCATTCTCAAGCAATTTTGTTTCATTGTTTTTAAGTAGGATTTAAATTTGTTTATATTATCTATTTTGTAATTATCTAAAAACATATTTATAGTTTGAATAGCGGCGTAAATAACATTAACAGGTGTTTTAAGTTCATGGGACATATTAGTAAAAAATTCAGTTATAAGGACATTAAATTCTCTAGTTTCATTAAGCAATTTTAAATTTTTTTCTGCATCTTGCTTTAAGGTTTCCACATTTTTCTCTGAAGTTATATCAAGCAAAAATGTTAATACAGTAGGGTTATCCTTGTAAGTAAAAAAAGATGATGTATTGCGTACTGGAATAAAGTCGCCATTGCAGTTCAATATGTTTTCTTCTTCTGCAATCTTTGAAAATTTATTAATAATAATGTTTGAATACTTTTTTATAATATTTAATTTAGTATTTCTTGAATAGTGATTATAAAAGCTCTTACCACTTAGTTCTATTGGATTGTCATATCCCAGTAATTTAGCTGCACTCTCATTGGCATATATGATTATTCCTTTTCTATGTACAATAATAGCATTTACTGAATTTTCAAATAACATATCATAACAAATTTTATTTTTTAATAATAATGATTCCATATTCTGTCTCTGTTTATTCTGATTTTCCAATTCAGTATTTAGTATGTTAAGTGTTTCATCCTTTTTTTTATTATTCTCACCTTCCATATCAACATAGTATCCAAGAATCCATGCAACAAAAATAAATATTCCTACCATTATTAAATCCTTTTGAAAATATAAATTAATTCCATTTTTTAATGGGGCATATAGCAAATCTGCTCCAAGTACAAAACATGAAGAAAAAAGTGAAGTTATAATTCCATAACGAGAACCATATTCAATAACTGAGGCTATTATTAATAGTAGAAATAAATATTTATATTCACTCTCATAAGCTGTAGATAAATATATTGGTAATGCAATAATAAGCATAAAAAAAATATTTTCTAAAAGCCAGGAAATCCTAAATACATTTGATGATTGAGATACTTTATGATTAGTTATTAAGCAGGTTAAGTAACATATTCCAGTAATAATCAAAAAAAATGCTGCAGTATATAAATTAAATTGACCATTATTTTTTATATTTAAATCAAACCAATATTTAGGTAAGTTAATATATATAATTATACTAATAAATACTATTATTGAAATTTTCACAATAGATAGCATGACAGATAAGTTATTTTCAATTTTATGTGTAACAGCATTCATAAAGAGAAACCTCCTTCTTTTATAAATAAAGTTGCTTAAAATAAAAATAAAAATTATTAATTGCAAATTAATAACTTTTATTTTTATTTTCTATTTCCTCAAGCATTTAGGCTCTTCAGGCTGAAATGTAGCAAAGTAACATGCTGATGCTGAAACTGAAAAGGCCATTTTTGTGCAAAAATATGATGTAATTGTAACAAAGAACTTCTTAATTTCCTTTTTCATAATATTTGCTCCTTTCGATATATATGTTCTAAAAAAAAGTCGACTTTGCTTAGAAAAATTGTTCCATTTTTAGTAAGTGTAATAGTTTGCCATAGAACTCCAAGAATAATACTTTCTATAAATTTTATGTAATACAATTTCAAATATTTTGTACTAAGCACAGATAAAATTGTAATTATCAATGAAAAAATAAATAGTACAATAATAGATTTTTTTTTAAATTGCTTTTTAAGTTCAATATTGGTAATAGGTTTTTTGATACTGTCTACTGGTGCATTTTTTGCAACTATTATAAAAGCAAATACTATACAAGCTGTGCTTATTAATATTGCAGTAAGCATATTAATTTTGAAAAGTATCTTATCAATAAATATTCCTGATGCTACTGCTAAAATTGTACCTATTATAATGCAGTGACTAGGTGAAGAAGCGTGTGCCCCTCCTGAATATTTCCTTAGAATGCTAACAGTAATGGAAAATAATAATGCTTCACAAAGTACACCGAAAAACAAACCAGCGATGATTACCCATGAAATAGCAAATATAGTCTGAAGTAAATTTATTGCACCATATACAATAATTTGTTCTTTATCTTCATCAACATTTAAAAATACTTTAGCATTTTTTCCTATTTTAACTGATATTCTTTCAATTAGAGACATATTTCATTCCTTCTTTTGTTTTTAATAAATAGTGTATTATTATAATAAAAACTGATGTAATAATTAATGATGGAATTTCTAATACACATTTTTTAACAGGTCCTAAAAGTTGAAGACTTGTATCGATTTTTAGTAAATTTAATATTAATATATTTAAAAATTCACTTAAAGAAAGTATAAAAATCATAAGCAAAGTACTGTATATGGCTTTCATTATTGGTATAGAAATAATAACCATAGCACTTATAATCAAAGTTATATTAATTATCATATGTACTCCCAAATATATAGGAAGCCACCTTACAAAAAAACTTAGGATAGCTACTAATATACTGGAAAGTATATATTGTGGAATATCAAAAGATTTTCTAGAGATTACATGTATTCCCCATATTAAAATAAACATTTCTGGAATAATCCTTAAAAAAAATTCTATCCATGTAAGTTTCAACATATTTTTTATGTCCTTTCTATAATATTCAGTATATGAATCTTGAAAAAATAACATATATTAATATGTTTGTATATATTTTAAACTAAATTACATATAATGTATTATTCGATATTAAAAGCATAATTCCTTCTTTTTTAACTTTTTTTTCAACTATCGACTATGACTAACTGATCTTTTTTTGAAAATAAATGATGCATTATTATAATAAAAACTGAGGTAATAATTAGTGATGGAATTTCTAATACACACTTTTCAACAGGTTCTAAAAGTTGAAGATCAATATTTAGTAGATTTAGTATTATCAAATTTAAACATTCACTTAAACAGAGTACAAAAAACATTATTAAAGTGCTATATATGGCTTTTATTATTGGTATACCAATAATAATCATAATACTTATAGTTAAAATTATATTAAGTATCATATGTACTCCAAAATATATAGGAAGCCATCTTACAAAAAAGCTTATTGCAGCTATTATTATACTAGAAAGTACATATTGTAGTATATTAAAAGACTTTCTAGAAATTACATATATTCCCCATATTAAAATAGATATTTCTGGAATATTCCTTAAAAAAAATTCTATCCATGTAAGTTTCAACATACTTTTTATGTCCTTTCTATAGTATTCAATGTATAAATTTTTAAAATAACATATATTTACTTAAATTACATATAGTGTATCGTTCGACATTAAAAATATAAATCCTTCTTTTTAAAGTTTTTTTCCTCAACTATTGACTATTACCAACTGATCTTTTTTTGAAAATAAATGATGCATTATTATAATAAAAACTGAGGTAATAATTAACGATGGAAGTGCTAATACACACTTTTCAACAGGTTCTAAAAGTTGAAGATTTGTATCAATATTTAGTAGATTTAGTATTATCAAATTTAAACATTCACTTAAACAAAGCACAAAAAACATTATTAAAGTGCTATATATGGCTTTTATTAATGGTATACCAATAATAATCATAATACTTATAGTTAAAATTATATTAAGTATCATATGAACTCCAAAATATATAGGAAGCCATCTTACAAAAAAAGTTAGTATAGATATTATTATACTGGAAAGTACATATTTTGGTATATTAAAAGACTTTCTAGAAATTACATGTATTCCCCATATCAAAATAAATATTTCTGGAATAGTTCTAAGAAAGAATTCTATCCATGTAAGTTTCAACATACTTTTTATGTCCTTTCTGTAATATTTAGTGTACAAATTTAACGATTAAAAGTTTAAAAATAATATTAACAAATATATACATATTATTATATCTTTTGACTTTGTTACTATATAATGTATTGTTCGTCATTAAAAGTATAATTCCTTCTTTTTGATTTTTTTACTAAATAAACTATATAATGTGATTTAATTTTCATTAATTAGTTGCCACTAAATGTTGACTAGGGATAAATTGTAATGTTATAATATGAATTGTTAAAAATATAGAAAAAGAGGAAAATTATTATGTAATTAAGTAGATTTATCTAAGGAAAATTAAAAAGGGTATTTGTATTCATTAAAAAATAATTTAATGAGTTTATTTATGTACTCTAATTTATTTTAAAGATAATTTACTTTTTATAACCATAATAATTGCCTTAAAAAGAATATCTCTTTTAGGTTTATTGGTGTTGTGAAAAGTTAAACTTCGCAGCGCTTTTTTGCTGCGTAAATTTAAAGGAGATGATTGTATGGAAAGAATTTATAAATATCCAAGAACTCCTCACATTGAAGGATCAAGATTTCAACAGGGAGACGAGGATTTGAATAGTATAAAGTTTGAAAAAATTAAAAATAGCTTTTGTGTACTTGAAGAAAAGGTAGATGGGGCTAACTGTGGTATTAGCTTTGATAAGCAAGGAAGAATGTATTTACAAAGCAGAGGGCATTTTTTAAATGGTGGATATGGAGAAGCACAATTTGACATGTTTAAAACCTGGGCAAATACTTTTATTTATAAGCTTAGAGAAATTTTAGGACATAGATACATTATGTATGGAGAATGGCTTTATGCAAAGCATACTGTGTATTATGATGAACTTAATCACTATTTTATGGAGTTTGATATATTTGATAAGCAGGAAGAAAAATTCTTAAGCACCAGAAGAAGAAAAGAAATGCTTAAAAACTATCCTTTTATAAAGTCTGTACTGGTTTTAAAAGAAGGAATGCTAAAGTCTAAAGATGAAATTACAACACTTTTGGGTAAATCAAATTTTAAATCATCTAACTGGCAGAGAAGTTTAGAAAAAAGCTGCAGAGAGTTAGATTTGTCCTATGAAATTGCTAAAAAACAAACAGATACAACTGATTTAATGGAAGGTATATATATAAAAATAGAAGATGAAAACTATGTACTTAGCAGAATGAAATATGTAAGAGCTTCATTTTTAAATACAATTATGGATTCTGAAACTCATTGGGTTAATAGACCTATTATTCCTAACAAATTAAAATCAGGAATAGATATTTTTTCTGAGGAGGCGTAGTTGTGAATATAGAAAAATTTTTGAGGGAAAAGAACTACAACTTTAAAGATATAGTGGAGGAATTTAAAGTTATAGATAAGTTTAAGGAAGTTAAGCAAAATCCTAAATTTCATGGTGAAGGAAATGTTTATGAGCATACTAGGTTAGTATGCAGCGAAGTTTTAAAGCTTGAAGAATGGGAAGGCTTAGAAAATAGAGAAAAGGTAATTTTGTATACAGCAGCATTATTTCATGACATAGGTAAGGTTATTACTACAAGGGAAGAAGATGGGCAGATAATCTCACCTAAGCATGCTGTAAAAGGTGCAAAGATGTTTAGATATTTAGCCTATAGAGAGTATGAATTTGATAAGTCTATAAGAGAAGAAATAGCTGCACTCATTAGATACCATGGACTGCCTCTGTACTTTATTGAAAAAGAAGATATAGATTACCAGCTTATAAAGGCAGCTGAGAGCACTAATATGAAACTGCTTTATTTATTAGGAAAATGTGATTTACTTGGAAGGTACTGTGAAGATAAGTTAGCCTTGCTTGAAAGGGTTTTTTATTTTAAAACCTATGCAGAAGAATTAGCTTGTTTTTATGGACCTAAGAAATTTAACAATGACTATACAAGGTTTTTGTATCTTACAGGAAATAAGGTTTATCCTGGAGCAGAGATTTTTGATAATAGAAGCTTTGAAGTAGTGATTATGATGGGACTTCCTTTAGCTGGAAAGGATACTTATATAAAGTGTAATCTTAAGGGGGTAAAAGTAATATCCTTAGATGATATTAGAGAAGAACTTAATATTTCACCTTCTAAGGATTTTGGAAAAGTTGGAGCGGTGGCGTTTTCTAAAGCAAAGGAATATTTAAGAAAAAAAGAAAGCTTTGTCTGGAATGCTACGAATTTAAGAAGAGAGAATAGGCAAAAATTAATTAGACTATGTACATCTTACGGAGCAAAAGTAAAGTTTGTTTATTTAGAGGTACCTTATAGAGAGTTGATTTTAAGGAATAATAAAAGAGAAAGATATGTACCTATTAAAGTAATAGATAACATGATAAAAAATATGGATATGCTTGAAGCAGAAGAAATTTGTTAGTTAGGTAAGCCTTTGCAAGATTGTTTACGAGCTCTGCTTCGGCAATAAATGTCTAATAGAATAGTAGAAGAAGTGGTAAATATATAGTTAAAAAAATATTTTAATATTAAATTAAAGCATTGGTTTCATTAGCTGATGCTTTAATTTGTTAAAAATTAAAAGGAAATAATGGAAAAGTGTAGAATAAATATACATAATGTCAAGATTATGTTTACATATTAGTGATTAAAATGGATTTAGGTATGTCCTTTAAGGATTATAAAGGGGAGGGATTAATATAGAAATAATGGGGAATATAGGATTTGTTGTTTTTTTTGCATTAATATTTGCAACCTTAATATTTGAATACCTTATTAGGGAAAATATAGTAAAACCAAGTAAGATTTCCAGGATTTTTTATCAAGATGATGAAAAATTCGTTAATTACTGGAAAAAGCACAAGAAAAAGGAAGATTAAAGTATAGTATTCAAGATGCTAGTTATAAGGTTATTATTATAGCTATAATACAGGTTATAATTAATAGGGTCGCTATATTATGTGAATTGAAAAGTGAAGTACAACTGATGCTATCTCCGTATTTGATGGCTATTCTTATTGTAGCTTTAATGAATTATTTTTTATTGTGGGATGACAATAAAAGTAGATATAACCGATTGATGGGGAAAGAAAAGAGATAAAAGTTCCATTTGTAGAGAATAAGTTATAATTGACATGAAAAAATAACAATGATATATTAATGGTAAAGTTATATAAAGTATCCTTCGGGGTTGGGTGAAATTCCCTATCGGCGGTACAGCCCGCAAGCCATTTGGCAGATTCGGTTAAATTCCGAAGCCGACAGTATAGTCTGGATGAAAGAAGGTGAATGAATAATATTGTATATTGTTAAATTTAACAATATGTTTATTGTGTTTACAAACCCCTAGGAAAACCTAGGGGTTATTTTCATGTTAAAAAAAGTTGGTATATAGAAATTTATTTTTACTCTATAGATGTTTTATCCGATCGCTAGCATTGCTAACACACCCATCCTATTCAAAGTAGGGAGTATAAGCACTGCTACGCGCCTGGATAAGTTCTTCTAAGACTCAGATGAAGAGAAGCATTCCTCACAGGCAAACTCCATCTGAGTCTAAGAATCACTTTATATAGCTTTATATCAATCTAGACAATACTTTATATAAGGAAAAGAGGTGAATTTTAGTGGGAGACTTATGTGTTTAAATATCTTCTGCTAAAAATTAAAAATGGGACATTATTATATTGGTTTTGATGCAGGTACTCAAAGTGTAAAAGTAGCTGTATATGATGAAAATATGAAATGTATAGTAAAATCATCAAATAAGACAACTTTAAAATATCCACATCCAGGATGGGTTGAAATGGATGCAGATGAATATTTTTTACTTACGAAACTAGGAATTAAGCAGTGTATAAAACAATTGAAAGATAAAAAAGTTGATCCTAAACAAATCAAAGCAATCATGGGTGATGGAATTATCTGTGGAGTTGTTGGTATAGATGATAATGGAAAGGCAATTACACCTTATATAAATTATCTGGATTCAAGAACGCAAGGTGATGTTGAAAAACTTAAAAAATTAGATCTTGATATTTGGGGAAGGGAAACGGGGAATGCTGATCCAAGCTGTATGTTTCCTGCATTACATGTACGATGGATTTTAGAAAATATTAAAGAATTTCAGGAAAGAGGAAAGAAGTTTGTTCATAATGCTCCTTATATCTTAATGAATCTTGCAGGTTTAAAGAGCAGTGATGCCTTTATTGATTGGGGAACCATGTCAGGTTGGGGACTTGGATACCGTGTATATGAAAAGGAATGGTCTGATGAGCAGCTTAACATATTGGGAATAGACAAAAGCTATATGCCTAAGATTGTAAAGCCTTGGGATGTTATTGGTACTTTGTCAGAGAGTGTTGCAGAGGAAACTGGATGCCCTTATGGCATACCAATTTGTGCTGGAGCGGGTGACACCATGCAGTCTATGCTTGGAAGTGGAATACTTGAAGCAAATAAAGCTGTGGACGTTGCTGGAACTTGTGCTATGTTTTGCGTTTCAACAAATGGAATTATTCCAGAACTAAGTAAGAAGGGAAGTGAACTGATTTTTAACAGTGGTACTTTGGAGAATACATATTTTTATTGGGGATTTGTTAGAACTGGAGGTTTGGCACTTAGGTGGTTTAAGGATAGTATTTGCCAAAAATCTGATGATGATAGTTATTATAAAATACTTAGTGAAGGAGCAGAAAAGGTTAAGCCTGGATGCAATGGTGTGATTTTTTTACCATATTTAACTGGAGGATATGGTGAATTTTCAAATGTTAATGGTTGTTTTTTGAATATGACCTTAGATTCTAACCAATTTGTCTTATGGAAATCTGTTCTGGAGGCTATTGCATATGATTATATGGAAATTACCAATGATTATAGAAATGCTGGAATTGAAATAAATAGAATTACAATAACTGAAGGTGGAAGTAGAGATCATCTTTGGAATCAAATTAAAGCAGATATTATGGAAAGTGAGGCAATTACATTAGAAGTTTCGGGTGGTGCTGTACTTACAAATTGCATTGTTGCTTCCTACGCAGTGGGTGATACACAGGATTTAAAGAAAGCACTTGCAGGTAACTTAAAAATCATAAATAAATATACTCCAGATATTAATAATTCGGAAATTTATAAAGACCATTACAAATTTAGAAAAAATGTATTAAATAATTTGAATTATAAGTGGATGAAATTTTAGGCGCAGCAGCCGGGATTATATGGGCCTGACCCAAAGTAAGCTATAAAAAAATAAAGAGGTCAGAACTGTTACAATCTATGACCTCTTTGTTGTAACTTGTCTTTATAGGGTACAATTTGCATTTCTAAAGGAACAAAAGTTCATGAATGAATAAGTGGTATAAAAATATCGTCAACGATTTCACTTACTGTTTTATTAGATATAGGTTCATGAGTTGTGAGAATTTCATATCGCAATAAATCCATAGGTAGTGAAATAATTCTAGGACTAACCTTTTCAAGATTTACCTCTCCTCTAAGTTCAGCATTTTTTAAAATCGTCATCATGAATTTTGACAATGTATCTTCGTTATTTTTACTTACTATTAGTGGTATTGAAGATATTATATGACTACTAGAGTCTACCATGAGGCCATGTATGGTTTCGGCACTAATGGCTTGAAGAGGTTTTGATATTTCTTCAAGCAGAGTAATTACATCATTTCGAAGGTTACCTGTATCAGGAGCATCAGTAATAGGTTTACGTATATGTTTTTGTATTGTTGAAATTACAAGTGTTGGTTTATTTGGCCAACGACGATATAAAACTGCCTTGTTTGTCTTTGCTCGTGCAGCAACTCCCTCCATAGTTAGATGAGAATAACCTAAATTATTGAGTTCATCCCAAGCAGCTTGAAGTATTGCAGCTTCAAGGATCTTTCCACGTCGTCTAGTTACCGTATTTTTGTTTTCATCGCTGCAAGATTTAGTAGGCTCGGTAGAAAAGTTATTTTTTTGCTCATCCATATTGCTAACACCATCCTTTTGAAAAGTTTTATTTTTTCTATTGCATTTATCGTAAACTTATTATATCATACAAATAAGGAACTGTACGTTTCTTATTTTGAAAAGAAAAAATACATAAAAATTAAAAAGTTAATAGGAATTAATTTTGAAAAAGTAACCAATATATTGAAGGGAGTAATGATTAATGAAAAAACTAGGTTTAATGTTCATATTATCCACATTTTTAGGAATTTCCATATTAACAGGGTGCAGTAGTCCAGATAAAAGTAATGCTAAAAGCACTGTAAATTTAGAACATAGTGATAAACGTGGAACAGTATATTTAATGGCAGGTAAGATTAATACCAATGAAAATGTAAACATATCCTCAAAAATTACTGCTAAAGTTGCTGAAACATATGTTGATATTGGTTCAACGGTGAAAAAAGGCGACCCACTCATGAAGCTGGATTCAAAAGACCTTGAAGCACAGGTAGCTAAGGAAGAGGCCAGTGTGGGAACGGCTCAGGCAAATTTAGCCAAAACCCAAATCGGGTCCAGACCAGAACAAATATATAAAGCTCAGGCTTTAGTGGATAGTGCAAATGTCAGTTATGAAAATGCCAAGAAGAATTATGAAAGAAATCAGAAACTTTTTGATACTGGAGCCATTTCAAAGTCCCAATTGGAGCAATTTCAGACAGCACTAGGTGAAGCAGAGGCATCTTATGAATCATCAAAAGCAGACTTGGATATTTTGAATAAAGGAGAAACACAGGAAACTATTAATGTTGCAGAGTCACAAGTAAAAGAAGCTCAAGCAGCATTAGATGTTTCAAAAATTCAAATGGACAATTCCGTTATTGTTTCACCTATATCTGGAGTTGTGACAGCAAAGGATATTAGAACTGGAGAATTAGCAACAGCAGGAGTTAATCTGATGAATATCGTAAATTCTGATGCAATGATGGTGGATGCTTATTTGCCTGCAGAATATATAAATAAAATAAAAGTTGGACAAGAAGTGGTTATTAAAGCATTAGAAGTCCCAGACAAGGAATTTAACGGTGAAATATATGTAATTGATTCTGTAGTTAATTTAAAAAATAAAAATATTCTTGTTAAGGTGAAGTTTAAAAATCAGGATGTAGAATTGAAGCCAGGTATGTTTGCCGAAGTTGGCGTAAAAAATTAGGGAGGATGAAAAAAATGAAGGAAAAACGAAAGTTAATAATTTTAGGTATATTTGTTGCAATGTTAATAACCCTTGGAAGCGTAGGATATTACTACTGGCATAACAATACATATTATATTTCTTCTGAAGATGCAAAGGTGTCTGGGGATTTTGTGAAGATAGTACCTGAGGTGTCAGGAAAACTTCTTGAATTCAATGTTAAAGAGGGGGATAAGGTAGTGAAAAATCAAATCATTGGTCGTATTGATGCTGTTGGATTAGATGATTCCAGTATAGATGAATCCCTTTTGAGGGCACCTATGAATGGAGTAATTATTAAAAAGCAGGCAAATGTTGGGGAGTATGAATCAAGTACTTCAGCTCCTACTCTTGCCATGGTGGTAGATCCAAGCCAGCTATATGTAACTGCAAATATCGAAGAGGGTAAGGTTGAAAATATAAAATTGGGACAGCAGGTAGATATAAATTTTGATGAGTTTAAAGAAAAAGATTTTAAAGGAAAGGTGGATTCTATAGGTAAAGCATCAAATTCAGCATTTTCTATGCTTCCATCTTCTTCAAGTGGCACTTTTACAAAAGTAGTTCAGAAAGTACCTGTAAAAATTAAGTTGGATAAAACAGATGGTAATCTTTTACCAGGAACCAATGCAGTCATAAAAATCCATATAAAGTAGGTGGGTAGTAATGGAAAATAAAAAGAATATTTCATATAAATGGCTTACAATGAGTGTAGTTATATCAGCACTTTTTATGGCAAACTTAGATACCAGCGTTGTCAATCTTTCTACCTCAAAAATGATGCAAACCTTTAGTGTATCCCTTGATCAAATACAGTGGGTAATAAGTGTTTATACATTGACCCTGGGGGTTACTATACCATCAACAGGATATTTAAGTGATAGATTTGGATTAAAAAAAGTGTTTGTTATTGCTTTGATCTTATTTACATCTGGTTCATTAATGTGTGGTATTTCATGGAACTTAATGTCTATTATAGTAGCACGAATTACTCAAGGAGTAGGAGGAGCCTTCATTATATCACTTGGTATGACAATATTAATGACTACTTTTGATAAAAGTGAAATGAGTATGGTTGTGGGTATTATGGGCATCTGTATTATGGCTGCTCCTGCTTTAGGCCCCACTCTTGGAGGGTATATCATTCAGAATCTTGATTGGAGGTTTATTTTCTTCATTAATATTCCAATAGGGATATTCAGTACAATATTAGCTATGATCATACTTAGAGAATCACAGCACAAAGCTTCGAAACACTTTGATATCATAGGTCTTGTGACTTCAGCTGTTGGAATGTCATCTATTCTTTATGTGCTGGGAAAAAGTAATGTGGATTGGAGCGATATTAAAAATATAATTATAATGATAGTAGGATGTTATAGTATGTTCATGTTTGTTGTTAATGAACTGCTAATCCCTGAACCTATGCTTAATTTGAGACTTTTAAAGAATTACACTTTTTGCATGAGTAACATTATTATGAACGTTGCTTTATTAGCTCTCTATGGAGGTGTGTTTCTTATGCCTATATTTCTTCAGCAGATTAAAGGATTAGATTCTATGCAAGCAGGCTTAATACTCTTTCCTGAAGCAATAGCAACTGCAATTTCTATGACGGTTTACGGAAAAATAGGGAATAAACTGGATACAAGGATATTTGCTATATCTGCTTTGGTATTAATTGGTTTTAATAGCTACAGTATGTCCAAAATTACATTGGAAACTTCTAATACAGTTATAACTGTTCTGTTAATGATAAGAGGTTTTGGAGTAGGGTTTCTTATAGCGCCAGTTCAAACAATGGGGTTTAGTGCATTGCCAAAGTCTGTAATGTCAAATGCTTCAGCACTTTTAAATACAGTAAAGCAAGTAGGTACATCTATCGGAATTACTTTGATTACAAGTATCATGCAGAGTAGAACCACAATCAATTATTCAAATTTATCTCAGCAGGTAAATTATTTTAATCCCAATAGCATGAACCTGTTTAAAATACTGCAGGGAGTTATGGTACAATCTGGAGTATCTCCAAGCGATGCTCAAGCTGGAGCATTAAGTCAGCTTTTTGGAATAGTTGCAAAACAAGCTCAACTTCAAGCACTGAATGATACTATGTTAGCCATTTCAGTCATCACAGCAATTATTGTTATTCCCACATTTTTATTAAAAGAAGGTAAGCAATTAGAAGATAGATTGCTAACCAAAGGTGCTGATTAATAAACCGCCTATTGAAGGACCAAGAGCAAAACCTATCGGCATTGTTGCTGTAAGAGAAAAAGTTTTACTGACTATGTAAATCTATTTCTGCCGAATTTTTAAGAAATACATGGTACAATCTCCTTCATCTTATAGAAAGTCTGCTTAAGTATACATATAAGAAGCGGCCAGATAATATGCTTTGTCACATAAAAAAGGGATTTAGCACTAAATATGATATGTTTGCTTTTAAGTAGACAGGAGAAATAATAATAACTTGTAAATATGGAGTTTTAGTCACATATAAATATTTTAAATTGCAATAATATTTTATATAATTAAAGTAGAGATATTTAAGGGAGGAATTAGAATATGAAATTCTGTTGGAGTACATTAACAGTTAAAGATCTAGAGGAATCTTTAAAGTTTTATGAAGATATTGTTGGACTTAAGGTTCAGCAAAGATTTAAAGGTGGACCAGGAATGGAAATTGCTTTTTTAGGAGAAGGAGAGACAAAGATAGAACTTATATATAACTCAAATGTGAAAGAAGTAAATTACGGTGCTGATATTTCTCTTGGTTTTGAAGTGAATTCAGTAGATCAAATTATGGAGCTTGTAAAGTCAAAAGGGATAGCTGTACATAGCGGACCATTTCAGCCTAATCCACATGTTAAATTCTTTTTTGTGTTAGACCCAAATGGATTAAAAATTCAATTTGTGGAGAATATTTAGTATAGGTTATTATTGACATAAAAAAACGACAATTATATATTAATGCTAAAGTTATATAAAGTATCCTTCAGGATTGGGTGAAATTGTTAAATTTAACAATATGTTTATTGTGTTTACAAACTCCTAGGAAAACCTAGGGGTTATTTTTATGCTGAAAAAAGTTGTTATATAGAGATTTATTTTTTACTCACATATAACTAAATAAATCATTTTATAATCAATTTATAGAAAAAATAGCCGATATATGTAATATATACAATGAAATTATATATTTAAGTATATTATTTTTATTACCAATTAAATCGTATTAAAATAGAAAGCATAAGGAGGAAATTTAATATGAATATAGGAGATGAAGAATTTTTTAATTCATTAAAGACAGTATTTATGGTATTACCACAATTATTCTCTTCTGATGTATCCATGGCACTTACTAATAAAGAGGAGTACATTTTATTTAGACAAGCAAAAACTTTTCAATTAAGTGTTTATGAAGGAATGACAATACCGCAGGGAGGAGTTTCAGATAAAGCAATAAAAACTAAACAAGTCCATTCACTGCGTCATCAGAAAGAAACATTTGGTTTTCCAATAGTAGCTTATGGAGTACCTGTTATTAATCCTGATACTGGTAATTTAGTGGGAACTGTAACATATGCTATTTCTTTAGAAAAAGAAAATTTAACAATTGAAATGGCAAATGAATTACTGAAATTTTCAGAAGAATTAGCAGCATCTTCTCAAGAGTTAGCAAGTTCTACGGAAGAGTTATCTAGTAATAGCCAAAATGTTAATCATTTAGTAAATGAGACCCAAATAGGTATTACAAGTATGGATGATATAATTAAATATATAAAAGGTATTGCAGATACTACAAACTTGTTAGGACTTAATGCAGCAATTGAAGCAGCAAGGGCTGGAGAGCAAGGAAAAGGTTTTTCAGTAGTAGCGGGAGAAATAAGAAAACTTGCTGCAAATAGCAAAGATTCAACAACACAAATCAATGAAACTTTATCTAAAATTAAGGAAGATATAAATAGTATTATAAATGTTTTGAATGGGTTTTCTATTACAAGTGAAACGCAGGCTGCACAAGCTCAGCAGATAGCTGCTGGAAGTCAAAAATTAAGTGAATTATCTACTAAACTTTTAAAACTATCTGAAGATATTTATAACTAAAGTTTAGTTTTTGTATTAGAACAAAGTAAATAGAATCAAGGGAGAGGTAGCAGAAGCCTCTTCTTTTTTTATTTGTGTATGATAGAAATATGCATTAACAATCGTATTATGTTTATGAAGAGCTCTTCAGGAGGTATATGATGAAAATAGATGAAAGTAACTATATAAGCGAACTAAAACGAAAAAATTCTTCTAAAATACAATGTTGTATGCACTTTTAGAAAAGTTTGGAGATGAAGAAAGTAAAAAAAGGTTTAAGGAGGTTTTCAATATGACTGAGATAGGGAAAATGATATTAGAAGATGGAATGGCAAAGGGTATGGAAAAAGGTATGGAAAAAGGGAGAGTTCAAGGAAAACTTGAAGGTAAAGCTGAACTTTTACTTAAATTATTAACTAAGAAATTTATAAAAATGCCAGAAGAATATAAAAAAAAGATAAAAGAATTATCAGATGAAACACTGGAAATAATAGGACTAGAAATATTTGATATGAAAGATATTAAAGAGCTTGAAAAATATTTCTAAAAATATAAGAGAAGAATCATCCTTGACAATTTAAATTATTAATTTTATACTATAAACGAAAATTAAATAACAAAACCTTTTAGGACGTGGACTTTTTTAGAGAAATTCTATTTTCGCCACACAATTATTAACATGATAATTGTGTGGCTTTTTTATGTTAAAAGAAAGGGGTAAGATTTTGAAAAATTGGTATTATGCATTAGCTGTTTTTTTAGGTGGATGCTGTTATGGAGTATTATCAACATTTGTTAAACTTGCTTATTCAGCAGGCTTTTCATCACCAGAAGTAACAGGAGGTGAATATTTTTTTGGAACAGTGCTCATTTGTACTGTAGTTATATTCACAAAAAAGGAAAAGTTAACTTTTAATCAAATTTTTAAATTAATATTATCTGGAATTCCATTTGGTTTAACAGGTTTATTTTATTATCAATCACTGAAGACTCTTAATGCCTCATTAGCAATAATCTTTTTATTTCAATTTGTTTGGATTGGTACACTTTTTGACTGGATATTTAATAAGAAAAGGCCTACAAAAGAAAAGATTATTTCTATACTTGTTCTAATAGTTGGTTCAGTTTTGGCTGCAAATATTATTACACAACAGAGTGCCGTTATTTCTTTACAAGGAACAATATGGGGACTACTTGCTGCTTTAACGTATACAACTTCTATTTTTCTCAGTAGTTCAGTTGAGAAAGATACTTCTCCAGTGTTAAAAAGTGCTCTTTTTTCCATTGGTGCTTTAATAGTTGTATTTGCATTGTTTCCGCCAACATTTTTATTGAATTTATCTACCTTAAAGAGATTGACTCCATATGGATTAATTCTTGGTGTATTTGGAGTAGTTCTTCCGCCACTTTTATTTTCAATTGGAATGCCACATATTGGACCAGGACTTGGGACTATACTATCTGCTTCGGAGCTTCCAGTAGCCGTTACTATGTCCTTAATATTTTTATCTGAACATGTTAACTGGGTTCAATGGATGGGAGTGTCACTTATATTAGTAGGAATTATAGGTAGTAATATAAAGCTAAAAAAAGGTAAGATAGATTATGTTAATCTTAAAAAAATTGCTTAATGCAATGAATACATTCTACTGAGAAAGTGTTAAAAATTAATGTGTATTCATTAATAGGTAAATGATTGAATGCTAAATGACCGTACACTTCTATATAATTTGAGTGTACGGTTAAAAGTAAAGAATAGATTACATATTATTATATTTGAAAAAACTAAATGGTAATTGATAAAAATTAAAAAAACCTATTGTTTTCAAAATTCCCTATAGAAACTTCAGAATTTGAGTGAAGATATATACCATTACAATCCCTTATATCATTCTTCCAGTCACCTATATACTTATCGCCATCTGACCAGGTATGAGTACCTTTGCCATGACGCATATCATTTTTCCATTGACCTATATAAATTTCACCATCTGACCATGTGAATATACCAAAGCCGCTTTTTTCACCCATTTCCCATTGACCTTCATATTTGTCACCATCTGGCCAAGTATAAATACCATAACCATGCTGCATATCATTTTTCCATTGACCTATGTATTTTTCACCACAAGCCCAGGTAAAAGTACCTTGACCGTTCATTTCATCATTTTCCCAGTCGCCTGTATACTTACTACCATCATTATAGAAATATATGCCTTTACCATGCATTTTACCATCTTTACGTTCACCTGCATAATGCCCACCATGGACATGTACATTACTATTTTGTTTGATATTTAGCTTTATGCTATTTAGAGCTAATTCAGATATTTGAACCTTTTTCATTTGTAATTCTCCTTGTATATAATATATAATTATTTTTTCTTAAGATAAGTTTTAATAGGAAGAAAATGAAAATCATTATCGATTAAAGATCTAAGTTGATTATATCATATAAAAGCCTATAGTGTATATTATTTATTAAATTTTTTAAATATTTTATAGTAACTAAAAAATATTGACAATATTCTTTAGTTGCTATAAAATATATTTGGTGATGAATAATGAAACAAAATGAAATTCTAGAAAAAATAATTTGTTTTTCTAATAAAGTTAATCAAAATAATAAAAAACCTAATAATTATGGAACTAATCACATGCTTTATCCAGCTGAAATTCATATGATAGAAGCTATAGGCAACCATAAAAATGCTAATGCTAGTGAACTTTCTATTATTATGGGAATTACAAATGGAGCTGTTAATCAGGTAGCGAATAAACTTATTAAAAAAGGACTAGTTGAACAATATCGAATGAAAGATAATAAAAAGGATGTATTTTATCAATTGACACCTCAAGGAGAAATTGCTAATGTTGAGCATAGTAATTATCATAAAGAACAATATAGTCATATGGAAGAATATATAGATGAACTTGTTCCAGAGGAAATTAATATCATAAATAAGTTTTTTGATGAATTAATTAAATCTTGGCCTTCTAAATAAAGAAGGCTTTATACAGGCATAATGTTTTAGTAACTAAAAAATATTTTGCTATAAGGAGATGTTAAAATTGAAAAAGAATTTGATCTAAAAAGGTTACTAAATAATGTTGTGATTTTTAAATAGATTAATTAATTTTTGGCCTCATAATTAAATGGGGCTATATATAAATATAATGTTTTAGCAACTAAAAAATATTTTTATGGGGGTATTAAAATTGAAAAAAGAATTTAATTTAACAAAAATTACTACACCAATGTTATTGACACTTTTAAAGGACGAAATTATTTCGCCAGAATGTTTTTTGGAAGAGTGTAAATCATCTCTTCAAAGTTTTCAGAGTACTATTGATAAAAAATTTCCGCCTGATTTGATAAATTTTATTTCAATGCCATTATGGGTATACATAAATTTAAAAAATAAATTAGGCAATGAAAAAGCATTTGAAATAATGAGAATAGTATTGCTTACAGGAGGAGTAGCAATGCAAAGTATTCTGTTTGATTCCATTAATAAACCAAGAACTTTTGAAAATTTTATTGAACAGGAATTGCAAATTAATAAAACAGGAACAACTAAGTGGAATAATCTAGAAATAATTTCTAAAGATAAAAATAAATTTGAGATAAAAATAACTAAATGCCTTTATCATGAATTAACAACTTCTCTAGGAATTCCTGAAGCAACAAAATTAATTTGCCAAGTGGATAATGCAGTATTCAATTCTTACTTACCTGAAGAGGTTATATTTCATCGCAATGGTCTAAATCAACGTATTGCAGATGGATGTAATGAATGTCATTTTGTTTGGGAATGTAAAAAATGTAAGGAGAGAAATTAAATATGATGTCAAAAGTAATTCTTATTACAGGTTGTTCTTCAGGAATAGGTAGAGAAATGGCTGAGAGATTATCTAAAAATGGTTACACAGTAGTTGCTACGGCAAGAAATTTAGATGACATGGAAAATTTAAATGTGAATTTAAATGTGAATTTAAAACTTTCTTTAGATATTACTAACAATGAATCTATATCAGATGCAGTTAATAAAGTAATGCAACATTTTGGAAAGATAGATGTTTTGATTAACAATGCTGGTTATGCTTTCAGAAGTACTGTAGAAGAAATATCAGATAACAATATTGAACAAATGTTTAATGTTAATGTTTATGGTATTATACGAATGATTCGAGCAGTTGTTCCCTATATGAGAAAGAAAAGGTCAGGTAGGATAATAAATATTAGTTCAATTGCGGGTAAAATGGTTCTTCCAGTCAGTGGTGCTTATTGTGCTTCAAAATTTGCCACAGAAGCATTAAGTGATGCACTTCGCTTGGAGCTATCAGCTTTCGGCATTTCTGTTGTAGTTGTAGAGCCTGGAAATATTCGAACAAACTTTATGAAAACAGTTCAAAATAATTCAGATACAATCATATCAGACTCTAGTTCTCCGTATAATGAACTATATAAAAATTATAAAACTTTTAACGATAATGCACGTACTAATGAACCAGGGCCAGAAGTTGTTTCTTTAGTTGTACAAAAGGCTATAGAAGCATCAAGACCCAAAAAAAGATATATGGCTGGCGTCCCAGCTTTTAACCGCATGATGACTCATTTTGGAGATGGAGTGAAAGATTATGTTGTTAAATCTCTTTTTAAGATAAAATAAATCGTTGTACAAGTATGCACTAGATATTTAAGAAAGGAACTTATGATAATGATTACAAATATAATTAAGACTAAATATGGATTATAAGGGAAAGTACAGTTTAAATTATTTGGATGAAAAAAGTTCTTTAGCTGTAGTTGACAACGGTGGGGGGGATACAATGCATATACTATTTTCTAAGGATGGATGTATTATTAAATTTGCTTGATGATGAAGCCATTGAACAAGATGATGTTACATTTTGTATTTGGCAGAGGATTATGTAGATTGGTCAAAAGATTATTGGGGACGAGAAGAAGAATTATCCATTGAAGATGTAGAAAAGATATTTGATCATCATCCAATTACAGAAGAAATGATAAAAAAATTAAATCCAGATAGAAATATCAAAGCAGCAATGGAGGAACTTAAGAAAATTAATTATCCCGTAGAGTATAGGTTTTAATTAAGTTTGAGAAAATTATACATGTATGAAATTTTGGTACATGAATGAAATTTTACGGAATGAGAATAAGGATATAACTTCAACAGATTTTAAAAGTGAAATTTGAATACCCATTATAAAAAAGTAATAAAAAATCCATATGCATTTTTAAGAAGGTTACATTAATTCTTATCCTAGGATTAATGTAACCTTATTTTATAAATTTAAAGTGATTATTTTAGTATCGATTTAAATAAAAGCTGATTGACAATAGTAATTAATAATATTAATATGACTATGAAAAGAATAGATTAGGAGGAAAAAACCCACAATGATGCTTTTGCTGTTTCAATGATTTCTGGCGCTCTGTTCTTTTTAGGAATGCTTCTAACTGCAAAGTCATTTAATAAAGAAAATAAATTGATTGCTGATGGGGAATAGATGAATACGAGATATTCATGAAAGGGTGATAA
Organism: Clostridium drakei; assembly: GCF_000633595.2. Lineage (GTDB taxonomy): Bacteria > Bacillota > Clostridia > Clostridiales > Clostridiaceae > Clostridium_AM > Clostridium_AM drakei. The sequence continues at coordinate 144,336 of NZ_JIBU02000027.1, forward strand.
ATACTATGATTGGACCAGATAAGAAAAAACTTTATCCAAATGAAAATATAAAAACAGTTTGCTATATAAGTAATTTACCTAAAAGACCTAATGTTGAGATAGGAGAATATACATATTATAGTGATAACAACAAATCTCCTGAGAAATTTTATGATAACATAGAACACCACTATGAATTTCTAGGGGATAAGCTCATAATAGGTAAGTTTTGTGCAATAGCTGAAGGTGTTAAGTTCATCATGAATGGTGCAAACCACAGAATGGATGGGGCTACAACCTATCCATTTAATATCTTTGGAGGTGGCTGGGAAAAGGTCACTCCAACAGTAGAGCAATTACCTTTTAAGGGAGATACAGTAATCGGTAACGATGTGTGGATTGGACAAAATGTAACTATTATGCCTGGGGTTAAAGTTGGTGATGGTGCAATTATTGCTGCTAACTCCACTGTAGTAAAAAATATTGAACCTTATACAATTTACGGTGGCAATCCAGCCCAATTTATTAAAAAACGTTTTAGTGAGGAAAAGATAGAATTTCTTCTAAAGCTTCAATGGTGGAGCTGGGACGAAGAGAAGATATTTGATAACCTTGAAAAACTAACATCGGAAACTGGGCTGGATTTGTTGAGGCAGCTTTAAGGGCTGCTTCAACAAAGAAATTGTTAACAATCCTTAGGAGAAGTTAAAGAACTATCGAAGACGTATTGCTATTTAGTGCAAAAATTCTCTAAGTTTTTAGCTGAACTGTAACATATCTCTCCATTTATCATATGAATTATACGATTTTTCTTATCTATTTCTGAAATATTATCTTTATTAACTAGATAGGCTCTATGAAATCTTACAAAACGCTCATCTAAAGTTTCTTCTATATTTTTCATTTTACCGTAAAATTCAACTTGTCTATTAACTGCGTGTAATAATATTTTATGAATTGTATCAGAGGTTTCGAAGAAAAGAATATCCTTATACTTTATATTTATAACTTTATCTTCTTTCCTTATTGTGAAAATTTCACAATCATCTTCATCACTCTTTAAATATCTCTTTTTAGTTTCTAAAATGCATTGTTTTATTCTTTCAGCCATATTTGAATAATCATCTTTAATTATATAATCCATAGCCTCAACCTTGTAGGTAAAAGTCAAATAACTCATTTCACCATGAGTAGTTACAAATACTATGAACCCCTTTTCGTCAAATTCTCGAATTTTACTGGCTAAGGTTATACCGTTAATATTAGAATTTAAGCCTACATCTAAAAAGTACAAAGAGGTATCTTTATTATTTTCTTTTGCTTTGTTTAATACCTCCATAGGATTTGGAGATGCTATTTCAATTGTCATATCTAATTCTTCTTCTAATATAATATCTTTAACTATCCCTCTTATCCTATTTCGCTGCTCTTCAATATCTTCACAAATATATATTTTTATCATAAACTTATTCTCCTATTTATAATTTCAATGTTTTGGATAAATAAATTATCTTCTATACTGGTATCAAGAATAGTATTGTAGTAATTGCTAAGTATGCTTTTTAAATTAGCAAGTCCTATTCCTCGCCCAGTTCCTTTAGTTGAAAATCCTCTTATATATATTTCGTGTATTTTAGGCGTTTGTCCTTCAAATGAATTAATCACTATAAAGCTAATGGATCTTTGCTTTTTAATAATTCCTAGTTTTAAAATTGGATTAGTGCATAAAACCGCTGCTTCAATAGCATTATCTAGTAAAATGCCTAAAATCCTGCACAAATCAACAGTGTCTATCTCTATATCTTCAATAGGGTCCGTAATATCTATAAATATATCTACTCCTTCTGATTTTGCTTTTAAAATCTTTGAAGAAATAAGTCCTTTTATCTCTGGGGTTTTTATATTTGAAAGCAAGTTTAGTCTTAAAGAGTGCTTGTTTAAATTATCATTAAGCGGTAATATTTTATTAAGAAAAAAACTTTTTAATCCACTAAAATTATCTGTATCTAAATATCCTCTTATACAAGATAGTATATTTACAAAGTCATGTTTGAAATTTCTAATATCTTCATTTAAGACTTCTATATTATTTGTGTATTCTGTAAGTTTTTCCAGCTCTAATTGTCTAAATAATATTTCCTCATGTCTTTTGCTTAAATATATGAATGCTAAAGTTATTCCAAAGAAGATAACAATAGTCACTTCATTTAAAATCAATAATGCATTAAAGATAATTTTGTTAAAAGCTATAATTGAAATAGCATATGCTGTAAATCTATCAATGATTAAACCAAAAGAAAATAAAGAGATTATGCTGTAATACAAAAAACTATTTTTAAATATATCTTTAATATTATAATTATTGAGTTTACTATATTTTTTTATTAAGAATATCATAACTATTGTGTATATATAACTTACAAGGGTTGATATGGGCATAAAATAGATATCATAAATTAGCTTATCATAATTGAAAGCACTGATAAAAATTATTCTAACTAAATTTACTGCAAAGCTGTTAACTATAAATAGTATAAATACTGAAAATAGTGCTTTTTCTAGATAGTTAAATTTTTCTTTATGATAGGCTAAAGAAAAAGCTGTAATTAAACCTATACTTAAAATAAACCTTGTGTCTAAAATACAGTTAGTATAATTTAATTTATCCTCAAATATTAAAAATAACATCATAAGACTAAGAACACTTATGCCTATGGTTAAACATTTTTTTATTTCAAATTTGAATAATTCCAGGAAGTAAATAAAATATATACTCACAAGGCAAGTGAATATATTCAATATATAAATCATTCCAGCGTCAACTCCATATAAAATAACTTTAAATTATAAAAAAGATTATTGGCAATTTTAGTCAAGAACTAAGAAGTAATCCATAACTCTTACATTTTCTCTTTTACCTCTTACTTATACTTTAAGATATCATCAAAATATTTTCAAATATAAGTTAAGTGTTTGGTTCTCTATATAAATAAATTTAGTTAACTTTAATTTTAGTATTATTAGATACTTATTCTATGGTCTTAATTCTTTTTATCTTTAGATATAGTTTAGTAAAACTTATTGTGGTAAATGAGCCAATAGCAGATTCTATAATTATATTCACTCCTGATGATATGGATGAATTAAAGAAAGGTTTTAATAGCCTTAATAATACTTGATCATTAATTAAAGTCATAGCTATGGAAATTATAACCATGCCCAAAATAGAATTTCTAAAACCCTTACTAAAACTTATACTGTTGTTTATAGAATCTTGTATTCCATTATTCTCAAGAGTAAAGATTTGAAGGTAAAATGCTGAATATACACAGAATAATATTCCTGGTATAACTAATGCTAGAGTTCCAAGAATGGTTAAAATACTCACTATTGAATATAGAACTAAAGCACTAAAACTTCTTGGCATTAATTCTTTAATAATATTTTTTATATTAACTTCTTCATTTTTATATTTTTTGTCCACTATTTTAATTATTATCATCTCTCCAATAAAAAGTACAAACTGACTAAGAACATAAAAAATAAGTTTTTTAATTGTAAAATTATCAAAGGGATCATAAAGTTTGGATATGACTGTGCCTAATAATACAACAGTCATAGTTACAATTAAAATTTCTTTGTTTTTGAGACTTCTAAGTGACTCTTTTAGAATTTGTAAAATTGATATTTCTTTATTAATCTCCATTTTGTAATCCTCCATATTTAGAATACATATTCAATAAATTTTATAACTTTATTCTAAATAGAAACAATATATATTTCATTAAAAAAGTAATGAAATATGAATTATTTGTAGTGAAATGTTAAATTTATGATGATCAAATATTAATAAATGTAATGTATAAAATTGTATATGATATTTTGTTATGCCATGAATTAAACCATAATTCTAGCAAGAATCAAACAGCTATAGATTTTTGAAAATCATATTATAGTTAAGTAAAATTTGGTATAATTTAGAGGAGATTAATTATGGAGCATCAAAAAAGTTAAGTTGGAGATATTAGCCATGGTATCCATGGAATAAAAAATTTAGCTAGGGGGAGAAAAAATGTTTAATTACAGTACTTTGGAAAGTATAGGTATGGAGAAATTACATAAAACTTTTATAGAAGCGTTTTCTGATTATCAAGTAAAATTTGATTTGCCTATTTTGAAGTTTCAACAAATGCTTCAAAGACGAGGGTATGTTTCAAAAGCTTCAATAGGAGCATTTGAAAATAATGCATTAATTGGGTTTCTTTTGAATGGAATTAGGTATTGGGATGGAAAATTAACTGCATATGACACAGGAACAGGTGTTATAAAAACTTATAGAAAACATGGAATAACAAGTAATATGTTTTTTAATACAAAACAGCTGCTCCAAGAAATGGGCGTGGAACAATATTTACTTGAAGTAATTCAATCAAATATTTCTGCAGTTCGTCTATATAAAAAACAAGGCTTTGAAACATTAAGAGAATTTGAATGCTTCAATTTAGATAAAAATAAATATAAACATACTCCTACAGCAGAATATGAGGTTCAACATATAAATAGTATTACTAAAAATGATTGGAAAGAATTTTCAAAATTTTGGGATTTTAAACCATCATGGCAAAACTCTATTGATTCAGTTAATGATGCGTCAGACACATTTGTATATTCTATTATAGTGATAGATAACACTATAGTTGGTTATGGAATTATTGATAAATATACAGGAGATATCCCACAGATAGCAGTAGATAAAAATCATAGAGGTAAAGGTATTGGGAGAAGTATATTTACAGATTTATTGAAGAATACGGAATCAGATAATATTAAGGTTTTAAATGTAGATAATCACTGTGATTCTATGAAAGATTTTTTATTGAATTTAAGATTTGAACAAAATGTTAGCCAATATGAAATGGTTTTAAAATTATAAATATGGTTATTAATATTCAGTTATTATATTATAATTGTTGCATATAGAGTTAAAGCACTAAAATTTCTTTATTTTTGAGACTTCTAAGTGACTCTTTTAGAATTTGTAAAATTGATATTTCCTTATTAATCTCCATTTTTAGAATAAACTTTATAACTTTATTCTAAATAAAAACAAACCATATTTCATTAAGTTTCAAATATGAAGCGAGGATTGCTTTATTATTATTATAAAAAGAAAGAAGATATATTATTTTTCATGTATAGCGATTTTATTGATCAAGTTTTTAAATTTTGTTCTGAGAAACTAAATGAAAACGAACATCTAAATATGATAGGTCCCACATATTATAGATTATATTATAAAATTATTTTTTCGGAAGAGTACTTAATTAATATATATATAGATTTATTAAATAATAGAAAACTTGTTCAATATAAAATAAAAAACATTTGATGTTATAAAAAAATTATATGATCGATGTAATATTAAATATGATGAGTGTAAATTATATATATATGCAGCTGGAATAATAGGTTGTGAAATCCAGATTATTCAAGGAAATATTGAAGGAGAAATACAATTATCTATAGATGAGTTAATAGTGCAACCGGCCAATAATTAGTTTAAAAACTGACTATTGGCCTTTATTTTTTTAAAATAATAGAAAGAGGAGAACTTGAATGTTTTTCCACTAAGTAAAGATGATATGTTTGATTTTGCCGAGAAGTATGTGGATGTGTAAAAAGTATTGATATAGGAGCTTATAATACATGTAATCTCAATTGTTTGTATTGTTATGCTAATTTTAATAGAGATGTTGTAGAAAAAAATTTATTAAAACATAATAAAAAATCACCGTTATTATTTGGTGAATCAAATGGAGATGAAAAGATTACAGATAGAAAGATGAAATCATATAGGGGGAGGTCAAATTTGTTTTTTATAGTAGTAACAAAAATTGTTCTAGTTTTTATAGGGAACCAGATCCTTTGCAAAAATTCTAGATTGGAGTATCACTATGCAAGACAATATTTAAGTGACTTGTTTCTTATATAATTTTTATGAGTTTTGTAACAAACTAAATAGTATGTAAATATTATTTACTATAAGGAAACAAATTTTAGTTCTTTGTAAAGCTCTGTAAGAAGCTAAAAAACAATGAATAGGAGGAAAAAGTTATGTCACATCATAAAGATGATATTAGAATTGATGAAGCAGAAGATACTTCTTTGAAAACAGAAAATATTTCAGTAGGAGCAGGAGCGTATAATAGCGCATGCAAATCATCAGATAATGGAAAAGGTGTAGGCGTAATGTATCAGCAACAAGGTGCTGTAAAGATACACAATGGAAGAATAATAGGTTGTGATAGTGAAGGTTATATAGTAAGACATTGCTCAGATGCAAGTAAGGGAAGTCCTTTTAAATATGATAAATTTTATTTTTATAATGAAAAGTATTTTCGTACCCATACTATTAATCATTCTCATGCACATGCTTTCATTGATATTGGCATAAGAAATAATAAACATGTATTTTGTTATTATGGAAAGGAAAAGGATGCTAAAAATCTTTATACTCATAATGGCATATTTCATTCTTTTACCTATAAAGATCCTACAATTAAGAAATCTGTAACCAGCAGTGATTTTAATACTTTTTTAAGTTTCAGCACTGCCCCTCATTTAGTAAGTAAGATAGTTTACTATCATTATGTTGAAGAATATGATAATAAAAAACATGAAACTGTTTTAAGATATGTAAAAACTTCAGCATCTGATATAAAACATTATGGAGAGGTAGCAAATAAATAATATATAAGCAAAAGAGGAATTTCAAAAGCTTTACCTGGCATTAATGGTGAACCTGCTTCTAATAAAGATATTTAAGACAGCAATTAGGCTGTCTTATTTTTTATGAATTTTTAAAGTAATTTCATAATCATAGGACATGCTGGAAATGGATGCTCTCCAATCATATACTAAAATACTATTAATGTTATAATTAGTATATATAAAGTTAAATAGCATTACTCATATAATTTTACATATACGGAGGATATATGATATTTAAAGAGTTTGGAAATAAGAATAAGCCAGTTATCATTTTTCTTCATGGTGGCGGACTATCATGGTGGTCGTTAAAATCACAAATTGAAGTACTAAAAAAGGATTATTTTGTTGTTACACCGATTATTGATGGACATGGTGATGATTGGAATAATACTTTTATAAGCATAAGAAAATCAGCAGAACTAGTTATTGATTATATAGAAGATAATTGTAATGGAAAAGTTTTTGCAATTTGTGGTTTTTCCATTGGTGCTCAAATTGTTGTAGAAATAATATCGAAAGAATGTGATATTACAGAGAATGCAGTTATAGAAAGTGCTTTAGTTTATCCTATAAAGATGATAACCAAATTAACTATACCAATGTACAATCTGTGTTATGGGTTAATTAAAAAGAGGTGGTATGCAAAATTACAGGCTAAAGTATTAAATGTACCTGAAGAATTATTTGAAGACTACTATAAGGACAGTTCGCGGATGACAAAAGAATCTTTAATCAATATTACGAAAAGTAATGGCGAATATTCAATGCCACAAACATTATGGAATACGAAAGCAAAAACATTAATATTGGTTGGAGAGAAAGAATTGCAAGTTATGAAAAATTCTGCAAAATTACTTCATGATACTATAAAATATAGTTCTTTAAAAGTCATTGAAAAAAGCGGTCATGGAGAGATTAGTTTAATTCATACAGATAGATACATTGAATTATTACAACAATTATTTGAAAATACTACAAGTTTGTTTGTAGAAAACTAGGTAACTACTAGTTAAATTACATAAATAAAGTTTTATTCATGATAATGTAGAATGATTTTAAAAGGGATTTATTTGTGTGGGGGAATTAGGAATGATAAAAAGTAAGAACTATAAGTGTGTTGGAATTGATGTGTGCAAAGGTAAATGGGTAGCAGTAGCTTTAATGGAGAAAAGTTTTGAAGTTAATAAATTTAATAGCATTGAAGAAATATGCGATAAATATGAAAATGCAGATAGTATAATTATAGATATTCCTATTGGTCTTCCGGAAAATATCGATCATATACGTCCAGAAGTTGAAGCGAGAAAGTATTTAAAAGGGAAGGCGTCAAGTATATTTAATGTTCCATGTAGGCAAGCAGTTTATTCAGAAAATTATACAAAAGCAATTGAAGAAAATAAAGCAAATTTTAAAGTAAGTTTAAGTCCCTTATCTTATGCAATATGTAAAAAGATAAGGGAAGTAGATGAATTTTTAAATAAGGTACCAAAGTGGAAAAATAAGTTATTAGAAGGACATCCAGAAATATGTTTTTCTAAACTAAATAATGGACAAGCAGTTTTGGAAAATAAAACAAAACCAGAAGGACAGCAAAGAAGATTAGAAATATTAAAGAGATATTATAATGAAAGTGATTTGGTAATAGATAAATACTTAAAAGATGTGCCAACAAGAAAGAAAATAGATGATGTGATAGATGCATTAGTGCTGGCTGTTTCTGGAGTTATAGGTCTAGAAAATAAATTTGAAACAATGCCTAAAGAACCTATGAAGGATAGAAGAGGCATAAAAATGCAAATGACTTATGGGAAAATATTTTAGAATAATTGTATTATGTTTTATGAAAAAAATAGATCTAATAAAGAATATTTTCTCCTGCAGTCAGATTAGGTATCAAGTTGTAAAATTGAAATATAAAACCTATATTTTTTTCTGTAATCCGTAAGTTCATTATCATTTAGTTTAGTAAATTGAATTTATTATTTTTATTGTTACTAGTTTAAGCATAGGAAGGAGTTTCATTTTACATTTATTAATAAATTAAATTAAAGAGTTACACAGGAAAGGTACAGTTACCATAAGTTGAAAATAATGTATTTAAATTATATAATTAGTCTGTAAACAGTAAAGATAATATAATATTGCAATTAGGTGAAAATTATACTTAATAAAGGGGGAATAAAATTGACAAAACGGATTAAGGTTCAGATTTTTGAAGATGGAACTGTCCAAGCAGAAGTTGCAGGAGTAAAAGGCAAAAAGTGCACTAATTATATTAAAATATTAGAAGATATTTTAGCAGCTGAAACAGTAGATTCAGATTATACAAAGGAATATTATGAAACAGAAAAAGTGATTTTAGATGAAGTTGATCATCAAGAATTAAAGGTAGGTGAATAAATTGAATGTTACAGATAGAGGTAAGACTTGGGAAATTACTAATTCTATTTTTGTAGTGCTTACCTTTTTTTTAGGATTTGCAAATTGGACGTCTTTTTTATATTGTGCTTTATTAGTAAAGTGTAAGAAGTGGGCGTATTATGCGCTGCTTTATGCACTGCCTTTGATTATAACTGTAATAATTGGTAAATTTACAACTCTTACTTTTTGGGGAATAATAATTTCAGGGATAATAAGCATAGTTCATATATTTAAAATCAGAGAAGAAGTTCTTATTAGATATGATAGATTGTTAAAAAGCAAATACTTGGATAATGCTGATATAAACAAGCTTATAAATGAAACTAGAACAAATTCTGAGAATGTTTCTAATAAGAAGCAATACCTTCATCCAGAAAAAGAAAATACAACTTTAACACAACAATCTAAAAGTATGATTTCCAATGAAGAAAACCATATTAAAGAAGATGAAAAAGAAAATAAAGGAAGAATAATCGATTTTTAATTATTTTATTGAAATTATTATAATTATTATTGTAAAGGTAGATGATTAATATGGCAATTACATCGAAAGGTTCTAAATGGGAAAGAAGCGAATCAAGTTATATAATAATTGCATTTATCCCTCTAATTAACTGGATAGCTTTTTCGTATGTTGGTTTAACAAGTAACACTAAACGGTGGATTTATTGGAGTATATTTTATTCAACTCCATTAATTATGCTAATTTATGTTATTATTTTTTCGTCAAACTTTTTGAATAATTCTCTATTTTTAGATAGATATTGTAATTTAATTCAAATCATGACTATAGTTCATGCGTTTTTGATAAGAAAGGAATATTTAATTAGATTAGAAGCAACTCGAGAAGGAAAAAGATTAACTAAAGATGAAGTAAAAATAATTATGAAAAAAAATAAATTAGTAAATCCATCAAAAATTGAGTATACATCAGAAAATAAAGAACAAGCTGTAGTAAATAAAAATGTTGTTTTTAATAATGATGTAAATAAACCACAATCTGAAAATAAAAATGAGACAATGAGCTCTATAGATATTAATACAGCTTCTGAAAACGAATTAGCTGCCTTACCAGGTATAGGTCTAATACTTGCTAAAAAAGCAGTGAATCATAGAGAAACTAAGGGATATTTTAATTCAGTAGATGAATTTGCAGAAATACTATCTTTAAAACCTCATGTATTACAAAGAGTTAAGCCTTTAATTACAGTGAGTAAAATTGAGAATAAAACAGATGAATCTTCTAATAAAAGCGGAAGAATAGTTGATTTTTAACATTATTAGAAAGGTGGTGCAAAAATGAGTAGTATATCTCAAAGAAAAAAATGGGAAATTATTAATTCTTTATGGATTCTCCCTACTTTTACTTTAGGTTTTTTTAATTGGATAAGCTTTTTCTATATTGGATATAAAGTAAAATGTAAAAAATGGATATTTTGTGGATTAATTTATTCAATACCTTTTATTACAGTCATGACATTTGGGAAAGCAACAACTTTTATTGCAGTTTTAACTCTTATTTTAGGTATAGTGGGTATAGCTCATGCCTTTACAATAAGAACAGAATATCTTATAAGACTTGAAAGCATATATGGTGGTAAAATTTTATCTGATTCACAAGTAAAGGAGATTATAGTTAAGGATAAACTATCAAAAGTAAACTTAGAAGATAATAATGTTTTTCAATCCACTAATGAAAATATTGCTGTAAAACTTAGTTTTAGCTTTGAAGAAGATACAAAGTCTAAAGATAGAGGAGAGAGCCATACAGAAGCAAAACAATTTACTAATGAAAATTTAAGAAGTGAGCCTATAGATATTAATACAGCTTCTGAAAATGAATTATCTACATTACCAGGGATAGGTATAATACTTGCGAAAAAAGCAGTGAATCATAGGGAAGCTAAAGGATATTTTAATTCAGTGGATGAATTTGCAGAAATACTATCTTTAAAACCTCATATATTAGAAAGGGTTAAGCCTTTGATTGTAGTGAGTAAAGTTGAGAATAAAACTGATAAATCTTCTAATAAAAGTGGAAGGATAATTGATTTTTAATAATTTTAGGTATAGATAGTTTTTATGATTACGTATATCTCATTTATAAGTTTGGCATTAGGCTGATTTTAATAACTTAACATACGAGGAGCGATAAGAATGGAGAAAAATACTACATATAAATTTAAAAAGGATTTAACTAGTTTATTAAAGGCTAGATTTCCATATATATATATTCCTACCTGGGAAGAAGACAGAGTTCTATCGGTAATAAAGGGTGTAGCATGTGATAAAGACACAATAAGAACGCCTAGACAGGTATTTACATGGAGTTTAACGTCTGGAATAGTAGGACAATCAGAAAACGTTTCACAGGAAACAAAATCACCAATTAAAGCTTTGGAGTTTATAGAAAAATGTTCAGAAGCATCAGTATTTGTATTAAAGGATTTTCACGTATTTTTTGGAGTTAATGGAAGAGGGCAGGATAATGAAATAGTTAGAAAGATAAGAGACATAGCATCAAGTATAAAGCAAAGCAATAAACCTAAAAACGTAATATTTGTTTCACCAAGTTTAGTATTGCCTATAGATTTGCAAAAAGATATAAGTATATTAGAGTTTAATCTGCCTACTGCTGAGGAGATAAAAACTTTACTAAATGAAATGATACAGGTAAACAGTAGTACAGGAAGAATTAGTATAGATCTAAATGAAGATGAGAAAGAAAAATTAGCAAAAGCCGCATTAGGATTAACTTTTCAAGAAGCAGAAAATTCTTTTGCTCGCGCAATGGCTCAGGATGGAAGATTAGATGCTAGTGATATAGAATTAATTTTAGATGAAAAATGTCAGGTTATTAAGAAGACAGGCATTTTAGAATTTATAAAAAGTAATTTAAAAATTGAAGATGTAGGAGGATTAGAAAATCTAAAGAGATGGCTTATGAAACGTAATAAATCCTGGCTCGATTCTGCACAAAAGTATGGATTACCTGCACCAAAAGGAGTTTTGATAACTGGTGTACCTGGCTGTGGTAAAAGTTTAATTGCAAAATCTATAAGTGCTATGTGGCAGCTTCCTCTTTTGCGCCTTGATATGGGCAGAATCTTTAGTGGCATTGTTGGAAGTAGTGAAGAAAACATGAGAAAAGCTATAAAAACTGCAGAAGCAGTTTCACCTTCTGTACTTTGGATTGATGAAATTGAAAAAGGACTTAGTGGTCAGGATTCTGGGGACAGTGGTACATCAACAAGAATATTTGGAACTTTTTTAACTTGGATGCAGGAAAAAACAGAGCCAGTATTTGTAGTAGCAACTGCAAATAATATAAGTAAGTTACCAGCTGAATTGCTGCGTAAAGGACGTTTTGATGAAATATTTTTTGTAGATCTGCCTACGTTTAATGAAAGAAAAGATATATTCAAAGTTCACATAAAGAAGAGAATAAAAGATGATTTTGTAAAGGGAGATTTTTCTTTAACTGATGAGGTTCTAAGTGAGCTTTCTAAAATAACGGAAGGCTTTGTTGGTTCAGAAATTGAACAAGTAGTAATAGCTGCTTTATTTGAAGCTTATTCTGAAGATAGAAGCATAACTTTTGAGGACTTTGAAAAAACCATAAAAAACATAGTACCTCTTGTTGTAACACAGGCAGAACAAATCAGAGCTATACGTGAATGGGCCAATGTACGTGCAGTAGCAGCAACACCTAAGGAAGATCTTTTCAATTATGAATTAAAAGAAACCAGTAAAGAAAATAACTCAGAAGGAAATTATAATAATCCAGAAGATATTAAATCTAGTAGAGGTGGAAGAGCCATAGATTTTTAAAAATTTTATTAAAATGATAGCATTAGGAGGAATTTTAAATGTCAATATCATTAGCATTAATCCCTTTGGCATTAGCTGTTCGTGGTATTATGGGAAAAGAGCGATTTGAGGAAATGGCTGAAGCTTCACAGGTTAAAGTCAAAACAAATTTTAAAGATGAGGAGGAATTGGTTAGTGTTTTAAGAAAAGCTGGTTTTGATGCAGTTAAGTGGGGAGATATTATAAAAACTGATATTAATGATGAAAAAGAATTTTTCTTTTGGGAGTTTATAGATGGAAAATGGACTGCATCATTTGGAAAGTACAATTCAAAAGAGAGTGTAGCTGAGTTAATTAAAAAAATAGAAAAAACAGCAGGTAGAAAGATATTGGTTACAAATTCCAATGTAAATACAGATTCACTTGAACTTAAATCATATCCAACAAGCTTTAAAGATGAAAATTTATTAATGAAAACTTTGTATGATTATGGAGTTAATTATTCAAAACAAAATTATGGAATTATAAATTGCAGCCTTGGCAGTCACTCTTTTAAACTTATACCTAATAAAGATTCATTTTATATGATACAAATAGAAAATAAAGATGATTTAAAAGATATTTTTATGAATTTGAATAACTTAGATGAAGATTATAGACGTAATGTACAAAATAACACTTACGAAAATTTAAAATCTAAGGTGGAAGAAAAAGGGTATAAAATTGAAAGTGAAGAGATCATGGAAGATAACTCTATTGTTATAACAATTAATATTTAGGAGAAGGTTATTAGTATGAAGCTTAGAATTCACAGGTTTTTACCTGTAACTAATGTGGAAGGTCCAGGAAAAAGAGCTTGTGTTTGGGTACAGGGGTGTTCTAGACATTGTCCTGGCTGTGCAGCACAACCTACATGGAATAAGGATAAAGGAATTGAAATAGATGTAAGGGAGCTTGCTCAAAAAATACTAAATGGTCCCGAAGTTGAAGGTATTACATTTGTAGGTGGAGAACCCTTTGAACAAGCAGAAGCTCTAAGTGAGCTTGCATTACTTTTAAAGAGAAAGAATCTATCAATTGTCACCTTTACAGGATATTCATTAGAGGAATTACAAGAATCTACAAATGATGGTATTAAAGATTTAATTAGTTTAACAGATATTTTAATAGATGGCCCATATTTGCAAGAAAGAAAAGATCTAAGTAGACCTTGGGTAGGTTCTTCTAATCAGAGGTATCATTTTTTAACGGATAGGTATAAGCACATTAAAGACAATATATGTGAAACAAAGAATCAAATTGAAATACGAATGGACTCTATGGGGAAAATATTAATAAATGGGATGGGTGACTTTAATGCTATTAAAGGGTTATTTGAAGTATAAAGATGGTGTCTTCAGGCTTTATTTAGGCTAGGTCAGTTAGAGATAGAGTGTTTAGATTACTATGTTGATAATAATGGGGAAGGTAGAGTTATTGACAAAATACTTAATAGTATATATAGCTAATAATAAGCTTTGATTTTTTATAGTGGTTTGTTTAAGTAGGAATCATAGGTGCATTCCTACTTAAACAATTATATTTTATAGGATTAAATTTCATGGTTTTCTTTCAATAATGGAGTACAGTTGCCTGAATAATATATGTGCAAAATATGAAGAGCTCTGGTACAAGCAGTATATAACAGCAGCCTTTCTTCCTCACAGCAATAATTTTCATCTCCTGCATTATATATAAGAACTACATCAAATTCTAATCCTTTAGCAAGATATGCTGGGATTACCAAGGTATCACTTACATATTCATCATCATCCTTCAATATGGCTTTAACATGAATTCTTTCTTTTAAAAAATTATATACTTCATTTGCTTCTTTTACAGTTCTTGTTATAATACCAATGGATTTATAACCCTTCTCCTTATACACTTTTATATCTTCGATAAATTTTTCTTTTATGGCTTTTTCATCTGAAAAACCAAGGATTAAAGGTTCAGCTCCACTTCTTTCTACACATCCATCAGTAATCTCCTTGCCAAGCAGCTTTCTGGAGAACTTAGTAATTTCTATGGTTGATCTGTAACTTTTACTTAAATTTATTATGCAGGTATTAGCTTTAGGAAATATATGAGATATATTGCTATAATCTCCTACATTCATAAATGGATTGATGGATTGATTAAGGTCACCTAGTATGGTCATATTAGCATGCTTAAAAAGCTGATAAAAGATTTCATATTGCAATGGTGTATAATCTTGTGCTTCGTCAATAATAACATACTTGATTTCTGAGGTTTTGGGAATTCCTTCTAGTGCTCCTTTGAGATATAGAAGAGGAGGTTGATCCTCATAATTAAGCTTTCCAGCCCTCAAATTCTCCAAAGTATAGCTTTTTATTTCACCAATTTCCTTTTCGCTGTATCCAGTATTAAAACTTACAGAAAGATATTCCAATTTCATAAAAAGCTTTTTATAAATATCCATTAAATCAAACTCTGTCATTTTATTGATTTCAGAATATATATCCTTCATTTCATTTTTTACAATAGATATACTACGATTCCTAGCTTCTGTTTTATCTATATAAGAATCTGATTCCTTAAGTTTACTGGTTACCTCTTCAACCAAATCTTTTTCATAAGGCTCCATAAGAAATAATATTCTTTCTCTTATCTTTTGAAGTCTCCTTTTTAGTGGAAGCTGTATATAATCTTTAAAAAACAGTTCTTGCAAATCCTTAGAGGAGATTATTAACTTACCTCTTATAATAATATCTTTAAAATTTCTATCTTCTTTTTCAGTATAGTCTACATATTTTTTTAATATATCTATAAATTGCATGGAAGATTTATATTTTATACTCATTATTCTTTTTTCATACATTGGATCTTCCTTAGCTGCAAGAATATTTTCCATCATTTCACTGTAATCTTCCTTTTTAAAAGCAGATTCTAAGACTTTTTGCATATATTCTTTAAATGTAGTTTGACACATATTGTCTTCTCCAAGCTGAGGCAATACATTGGAAATGTACTCATTAAAAATTTCATTTGGAGAAAATATTATTATATTTTTTGATGCTATTTTATCTCTATGCTTGTATAAGATGTATGCAATTCTATGAAGAGCAATGGAAGTTTTCCCACTTCCAGCAGGTCCTTGAACGATCAAATTTTTATAATCTTCATTACGAATTACTTTATTTTGCTCTCTTTGAATAGTTGTCACTATGTTCTTCATTTTACTATCAGTACTTTTACTCAACATACCTTGAAGTATTTCATCATCAATATTTAGATTACTGTCAAACATATATTCAATTTTACCATTATTGATTTTATACTGTCTTTTTAAAGTAATTTCACCATGAATTTTTCCTTCAGGACATGTATAATTAGCTTTTCCAATTTCATAATCATAGTACATGCTGGAAATGGGTGCTCTCCAATCATATACTAGGAAATCAAAATTGTCATTGATAAGATTGAAGCTTCCAATATAACACTTTTGAGTTTTCTCATCTCCTCTTTCAAGAAAATCCATCCTCCCAAAATAGGGAGATAAAAGTATTTTTTTATATTTTTCTTCAAGTTTTCTCACAAATTCATGCCTTTTTTTCTGTATTTTCATAGTTGTGATGAATTCCATAAATTCTACAACCTGATCCAATCCATTAGTTATGGATAAAGAGCCTACATCCTGCCAAAGCTGCTTTTGTGTTTCAATAGAATCCTTTCTAAATTTTTCTTTAAAATCATGTTTTTCATTAAATTGTTTTTGAGCTTCCTTGAGCACTTCTTGCAGCCATTCATTTTCCAGTTTCCATTCAAAGTTGTTCAATTAATCCCATCCTTTCCTTAATAGCAAATGATTTAGTAAGGTTACCATAAAAAAACATTGACATTGCTTTAAACAAATAGTATAATATAATTGAGAAGATATATTATATATAAAAATACAAGGCCAGTAGAATTATAATATCATTTTTGTTTTGGTATGTCAATAATTATACACCTCTTTTCGTTAACTTTAATTATCAAAAAATCTTGCTCATTATAATGTGAGCTTCTAGCCATAGATTCCATATTTCCAATACAGTAGCTACAATGTAAATTATTGGGCATTTGTTTTATATGCTCTTTAAAAATGCTTAATAAACTAGTATAGAAATTGTTATTAACAAAAATTGTTCCGGTTTTTGTAGAACATCAGAATTCTACAAAGCTTAGAACAATTTTTTGTTGCTAAAGGTTGGTAAATATTAATGAAGATGAGAAAATATACAATACCTTTACAAAATTAGATGCTGATAATTCTAAAATGGATAAAATTTTAGAATTAATGAAGAGAATAGAAAATGAAAAAGTTCAGTAAAATGTGGTGAAGTTCATCACATTTTTATTTTAAAACAACTTTATTTAAGATTTTTTGCCGGGGTAACAAAGTGTTTTGTTGTAAAACAACAATATTAATGGTATATAATTTAAATAGTAATATAAATTTTAGGGGGAGTTGTCTATGCATGAATTAACACAATTAATTAAAGATGATATGAAGCCTGCACTGGGAGTGACAGAACCAGGTGCAATTGCCTTTGCAGTAGCAAAAGCAAGAAGTTATACAAAAGGAAATGTGGTAAAAATAAATGTAGCAATGAACAGTGGCATGTATAAGAATGCCTTTACCTGCGGAATACCAAATAGCAGCCAGGTTGGCAATGTCTTTGCTGCAGCGCTGGGGTATGTAGCAGGAAATGCTGAAAAAGGCCTTGAAGCATTGGAAAATGTAACAAAGAAGGATAACATAGAAGCTGATAAACTGGTAAAGGCTGGTGTTGTCACAGTTGAACTTAAGGGAATTACAAGCAAAATATTTATAGAAGCTGAAGTTATTACCGAAATTGATACAGCTGTTGTTACCATAGAGGATTCACATACAAATATCACAAAGATTACTGTAAATGGAAAAGTAAAAATGGAACAAAAATGTCAAAAAGGAAATGATGATGATGAGTTGTTGAATGAAGTATTTGATATACATAAATATACTCTTCAGCAATTATACGATTATATTACAACTGTTGATATTGAAGAAATAAGTTTTATAAAAGAAGCTTATAAGGTCAATCTGGAATTATATAATGAAGGGTTAAAAAATCCTAGAACAACATTTGCCAGACATCTTCTGAAAAACAATGGAGGAAAGGAAATCTCTAAAGATGAACAGTCTACTGCATCTTTACTGTGCAATGCGGCAATTGAGGCTCGTGTAATTGGCTTAAACAAGCCAGCAATGAGTATTACAGGCTCTGGTGCTCATGGAATTATAGCTACCATGCCTTTGTATGCGGCTTATAAGGTAAATGGTTATACTGAAGAGCAATTGCTTCGTGCTACTGCGTTAAGCTATTTAGTTTGCATGTATATTAAGGAGTATTCTGGAAAACTTTCAGCCTTTTGTGGCTGCGCAATAGCAGCAGGCTCTGGAATGGCATGTGCATTGGTATATTTACGTGGTGGAACTATAGATATGATGACCCATGTGCTTAACAATATGGCTAGTAGTATTACTGGTATGATATGTGATGGTGGAAATCAAGGCTGTACCATGAAAGGAATTGTTGCTGTAGATGCTGCCTATAAAGCTGTAGATTTTGCAATGAATGGCGTATATATTGATGATGTACACGGCATTAATGGTAAAACTCCTGAAGAAACCATGAAAAATATGGGACAAATTGCATCTCCAGGAATGATTGGTACCGAAAAAACTATTGTAGAGATTTTTCAAAATAAAAGGAAAGTTTAGTAATAAATTGCTCCTTAAGTAAAATTAAATTAATAAATATTGTTTAATAAAACTGCAGACAAAATGTGTTTGTCTGCAGTCTGATGACAATTTGTATTAGAAAGTTAGTGCTTTTTATTTATTTAGAATACTTGTTAGCAAAAAATATGATCACTTCTTGTAATTTTAAGTTTAATGCATATAAGCATTTTTTCAAGAACTGAATTATAGGTTATTGCCCAACTTGGAGCTCCTACTGCTACAGGATTTGGATTTAAAAGTTCATCTTTTTCGCCTTCTACAAAAGCATCTAATATTTCTACATTATCAGTTTCTCTTACAGGTTCTGTTGCAGTTACTTCAACATAGGTAGCAAATGGTACTCTTGTTGTAAATTGATATACTGGTCCGTTTACGTCAGTTGTTGTAAAATCTGTTATTGTTTTATAGTTTATATTTTTATCAATATAGCCATCAATAATTACTTTTGCATAGAATTTATCACAATCTTTTTTTCCGTGTAGTGGTACTAGTTTGAAATCTGTAATTACAACCATTTTGTCAGTAGCTATAATACGGAAAAGTGCAGGGCTTGGTGGAGAAATTGTTAGTTCTCGAACTACGAATTCTTGTTTTTCTCCAAATCCAAGGATCCTTGGAACTTGAATTAGTCTTTTTGGATCAGGTGCAGGTTTTGCTACAAAAGGGTTATTTTTAGATACGATTGGATATCTATTATATACCATAATGTCTATCACTCCTTCATAATTCTTGTATTTTTAATAGTATGAAAATAATTCTAAAAATCATCTTCCATCTTTCTTTTGTTTGTCAATACATTATATTCTGTAGGATGTTTTTTGCTACTTATAATGAACGATATTCTATATTCATTAATCATGCAATAATGGAGTGCATATGCCTGAATAATATATGCGTAAAACATGAAGGGTTCTGGTACAAGCGGTATACAGCAGCAGCCTTGTTGAAAACTTAGTGATTTCCATTGTTAATCTGTAACTTTTAGTTAAATTTATTATGCAGGTAGTATCTTTAGTAAATCAAGAATTTAATATAAAAAGTATTATAGTATTTATTTAAAATATAGGAATATCAACACCGGAGATTATTTTAACATTATTTTCATATGCATATTCTGAATAAAGAATTGTATACTTGCTTCTATTAGTTATAAAATAATCTACATTTTTAAATAGTGATCTTTCATTTTCTTTAGCGCTTATATAAGCATTAATACTGCATTTAAAGTTCTCGGATGTTGATAATTCATGTATAAACTGATGGAGTGAATTAGTTAATTCAACATTGTTATTTGAAGATTCTTTATCAATATATAGAATTAATAGGCAATCTTCTTTTGATTTGAATTTTGTTACAAATTCTTTTATTACTCTTTTCCAAATGCCATATGGATCTGTAAAATCCATGAAGAATAGATATGTGTTATCTAATCTTGATATTTGAATATCTTTAATTTTTTTATTGTTATCTACCGCTTCATCATAAAATTTATTGCAAAAAGCAGTAATATCCTGACTTTTAAAGAATTCATTATTTTCTTTGATTTTATCGTCACTCCAATTCCACCATTGAATAGTAAGAAGCTTATCTATTATTTCTTTGCTGAATCTATATTTTATTATCTTTGCAGGATTTCCTCCTACCAGTGCATATGGGGGTACATCTTTAACAACATGGGAGTTAGCAGCTACAACTGCTCCATTATGAATTATTACCCCTGGCATTATAGTTACATTATGTCCTAACCATACATCGTTTTGAATCAATATTTGTCCCTTTTCTTTATAATTACCTTCATAGTCAGGTTCGATATTTTCTTTAAATAACTCTGATACCCCTGTGGTTAAATTGAAATAATTATGCCCCAACCCTACAGTAAAATTTGAACAATGTCCAATTGAAGAGAATTGACCTACATGTAAATTATGAACTGCATATCCTTCAGAAAAGGTAAAGTTTGCTCCAGTGGTAATTAGTCCGTCAGCAAGATAGGAATCCCTCCCAACACATATCAGTGGAAAACTATCTTTATTTTCAACGTTAAAGTAGAACATCTTAGTTTCTCTATTTGTCCAAGCAGGTACTGCCAATTTAACAATCATACTCTTAATTCTCCTTAAAGTTAATTTTTGCATCTATAGTAATAATGTATGTTGTTAATTATGATAAAGTTCATCATATAATTACACGCCTACTCAGGTAAGGGATGTTCTTTTCACGGGTAAACTCCACCTGAGTTTACGAATTACTTGATTGCAGTATCAAATTCGATCATGCATATTTTATCAAATAATTGCTCTTTTGCGAAGGAAATTTCTTTTGATATGACCGAGTACAAGCGTTATCTATTAATATTGTTCATATTCGTTTATAATCAATTAAAAACATTCAAAATTTTATTGACATTATGAATTAAATCGGTTAAAATTAAATAAATCAATCAAAAACGTTTACAAAATGATTGATTTTGAAAGATATATTAAAAATAATTGAATGAGAGTGATGATTATATGTTTGCAGAAGAACGCCAAAAAAAAATATCAGAATTGTTAAAAGAACAAAGTAGTTTAAAAGTAAATGCATTAACAGAAATATTTAATGTTTCTGAATCTACTATAAGAAGAGATTTACAAGAGATGGATGAAAAGGGTCTTTTGACTAGAACTCATGGAGGAGCAGTTAGCTTACAAAGTACTAGTTTTGAACCTTCTTTTAAAGAAAAAGAAATAGAAGGTCACGATGAAAAAGTTATTATAGGAAAAATTGCAGCTTCTATGATAAAAGATGGGGATACAATTTTACTGGATTCAGGAACTACAACTTTAGAAGTAGCAAAACACATAACTGCGCATGGAGTTACGGTTATAACGAATTCCATAGATATATCAGCTGTTCTGGCGAATAATGAAAATATAGACCTTATTGTTACTGGTGGAAGCTTGAGATTTACTACAAGAGCTATGGTTGGCTCTATAACTGAAAATGTATTAAAAAATTTTAGAGTTGACAAAGCCTTCATTGGAACTAATGGTATATCAATAGAAGAAGGTGTCACAACTCCTAATTTTATAGAAGCTCAAACTAAAAAAGTTATGATGAATGTATCAAACAAAGTTATTGTTTTAGCTGATAGTTCTAAATTTAATAAAGTATGTTTTTCCGTTATAAGCCCTATAAGAGCTGTATCTTCCATTATAACAAGTGGAAATTTAAACAAAGAAACTTTAAAAAATTTTGAAGATGCTGGAGTTGAAATAATTTGTACTGAACAGGAGGAATAAATGTGATAATAACAGTAACTTTGAATCCTGCTCTAGATAAAACTATTACATTAAATGGATTAAGTGTTGGAAATGTAAATAGAGCAATTAACACAAGACAAGACATTGGCGGAAAAGGTATAAATGTTTCGAAAGTTTTAAAAAACTTTCATGTAGATTCTTTATGCACAGGTTTTTTAGGTGGTAACCTTGAGAGTGTGTTTATCCAAGATTTAAAAAAAAGGGAATTAAGTAATGAATTTATCCATATTAAAAATGAAACAAGGACAAATATTAAAATAGTGGATAGTTTAAGTAATACAAATACAGATATAAATGAGCCAGGTCCAAATGTTAGTGAATATGAACTTGAAACATTTATAAATAAATTTAAATCCATATGTAATAAAGGAGATATTATAGTTTTATCAGGTGGAGTAAGTCCATCCTTGCCAGATGATATCTATCTACAATTAACAAAAATAGCAAAAGCAAAAGAAGCACTAGTGATTTTAGATGCAAGCGGAAATCTTTTGGAACAAGGTATAAAGGCTTGCCCTGATATTATTAAGCCTAATGATGATGAACTACAAAAATTATTAAAATTAAATGATGACTCTGATGAAAGCATTATAAATGCAGCTAAACAATTAAGCAGCCAGGGAATATTAAAAATTATGATTTCACTTGGAGAAAAAGGCGGATTGTTCGTAACAAAAAATGGGGTATATAAATGCCATGGACTTAAGGTTCCAGTAAAAAGTACTGTAGGTGCTGGAGATTCAATGGTAGCAGCTATAGTTTACAGCTTATTAAACAATTATAGTGATGAAGAAACTTTAAAATTTGCAACAGCCTGTGGTGCAGCTTCTGTAGCACTTGATGGCACTCAGGCTTGTACTTTAGAACAGGTAAAGGAATTATTAATAGATGTTAAATGTGAAATTAAGGAGGAATTTTAAATGGCAACAAAGGATATGTTTTCAAAAAATAGAATGTGTTTTGATTTAAAAGCAACTAATAAAGGTGAAGTCATAAAGGAATTAATAGAAATTTTATATGAGGATGAAAAAATAACTGACAAGGAAAAATTTAGACAAGCTGTTCTAAAAAGAGAAGAAGAATTCTCAACTGGTATAGGTATGGGAATTGCAATACCACATGGGAAAAGTGATACTGTAAAGGAAGCTTCCATAACTTTTGGAAGAAGTAATAAGGGGATAGATTATGAATCTATGGATGATAAGCCAGCCTACCTATATTTTCTTATTTCTGTTCCAGAAGAATCAA
The DNA here is from genome assembly GCF_000633595.2 of Clostridium drakei. Classification (GTDB taxonomy): domain Bacteria; phylum Bacillota; class Clostridia; order Clostridiales; family Clostridiaceae; genus Clostridium_AM; species Clostridium_AM drakei. The sequence continues at coordinate 167,694 of NZ_JIBU02000027.1, forward strand.
GTGACATTCACTTAAGAGCATTAAGCGAAATTTCCAGAAAGCTTATGCACACTGAAATAAGAGAAAAGTTATTTAAAGCTGAGAGTTTTGAAGAATTCATAAAAGTTTTTGAATAAATAATAGAGGAGGAAAAATTATGAAGTTAGTAGCAGTAACATCTTGTCCAACTGGTATAGCTCATACTTATATGGCAGCGGAAGCTCTTCAAATGGCAGCAAAGGAAATGGGACATGAAATAAAGGTTGAAACTCAAGGTTCTGTAGGTGCTGAAAATGTAATTACAGGGCAGGAGTTAAAAGAAGCAGATGCAGTTATAATTGCAGCAGATACGAATGTTGATATGTCAAGATTTGAAGGCAAAGCAATGGTAAAAGTTTCAGTTAAAGATGCAATTAAAGATGCAAAAGGTCTTATAAATAGTGCTTTGGCTGCTAAACCAGCAGAAAGAAAAGCTGATACAAAAATGCCAGTAGTTGAAAAGAAAGAGAAAACAGGTGTGTACAAGCACTTAATGACAGGTGTATCCTTCATGATACCATTTGTTGCAGCTGGTGGTCTTTTAATAGCTTTAGGTTTTGCTCTTGGTGGAATTTATGTTTTTGACTGTCCAGGAACTCTTGCAGAAGCGTTATTTAACACAGGTAAGGGAGTATTTGCTCTTATGCTTCCAGTTCTATCAGGATATATTGCTTATTCAATAGCTGATAGACCAGGTATTGCAGCTGGTTTTGTAGGTGGTTCTCTTGCAAGTGGAGCAATTTATAGTGGACAATTCTTAGCTAATCCGCCAGCAGCTGGCAGCAGTGGATTTTTAGGTGCTTTAATCACAGGTTTCTTAGCAGGTTATATAGTTTTAGGCTTAAAGAAGATTATTAAACTTCCAAAAACATTAGAAGGTTTAATGCCAGTTTTAATATTACCATTATTTTCAGTAGCACTAATTGGTTTAATATACTTATTTATTTTAGGCGGTCCTCTTATAGCTATAAATACGGCTTTACTAGCTTGGTTAAAAGGCTTGGCAGGTGCAAATGCAGCAGTTCTTGGTTTAATTCTTGGATGTATGATGGCATTTGACATGGGTGGTCCAGTTAATAAAGCAGCTTATGTTTTTGGTACAGGTACAATAGTAGCAGGTGGTTCTCCAATAATGGCAGCAGTTATGGTAGCTGGAATGACTCCTCCACTTGGAATAGCTTTAGCTTCAACAGTACTAGCTAAAAAGAAATTTACAGATGCAGAAAGAGAAGCAGGAAAAGCAGCTTGGGCACTTGGATTATCCTTTATAACAGAAGGTGCTATACCATTTGCAGCAGCAGATCCATTAAGAGTAATACCTGCAAACATGGCAGGCTCTGCAGTTGCAGGTGCAATATCAATGATACTGGGTTGTAAACTTGCAGTTCCTCATGGTGGAGCATGGGTTTTAGCAATTCCAAATGTTGTAACAAATCTTGGTGGATACTTAATTGCTTTAATAGCAGGTACTGTGGTAACAGCTGTGATACTTTCAGTAATTAAGAAAAACATTGAATAGATATAAATATTAGTTTTAAGAGCTGCCTTACAATAGAAAGTAAGGCAGCTATATTTACTTATTGTGAGTTTAAATTGACTTAGCTTGGTTATAATATAAGTTTTTTCACATGTACATCCTTTGTTTCTGCTAAATTTATAAACTCAGATCCAACAGAAATTAACGGACATGTTAAATTGTTATAGTCAATTTTTAAAATTGTGCCTACCTTTTTGGTATTCAATAAAACTTTCTCACCAACATAAAAACTGCTAATATTTTCAATGAATACTTTACAAAAGTTGTAATCCAATTTTCCTAAACTTTCACTTTTTATTGTTTCAAGAGCTTCAAAAGGAGATCTTCTTTTTTTATATATTCTGTTGGAGTTTATGGCTTCAAATATATCTGCAATTGCAATAATTTTGGCAAAATTATGTATTCTTTCTTCCTTGAGTTTTAGTGGATAACCTGAACCATCCAATCTTTCATGATGCATTAGTATCCCCTGAAGAACATCTTCAGGAACAGAAGGTATTTTTTTCATAAATTCATATCCAAGTATTGGATGCAGCATTATGTGTTTGAATTCTGATGGAGATAATTTTGTACTTTTATTTAAGGTTGAGCAATCCAATTTGGTTTTTCCAAAATCATGTAATAAAGCTGAATAAGTTAGTAATTCTAGTTCTGATCCACTTAATCCTAACCACTTACCAAGCATAAAAGATAGTATGGACACATTAACAGAATGCCTGTATAAATAATCTCCTCCACTGCCATAAAGAACTATATTTTTCACAACTGGTGCTGGATAATGAAGATCCATCTGTATATCCATTGAAAGTTTCTTTATTTCCTTTATAATGTCATCAGCTTTATAATTTATATTTGTAAATAATTCTCCAAGCACTCTTGTATATGCTTGAAAATACATTTCAACTCCTAAAACATTTTGATTTGATCGTATATTGACATTTTTAGATTTATTATGTACAGGAAGCATAATATCAATGTTTTTATATCTTTCTGGATTAAATATTTTTACATCGTCTTTTATAGAAAAATCCTCCAATAATTTCTTTAATTTTTCTATAAGCCTATCCGTAAGCTTTACATCTGAAGCTATGAAAACCTTATCATTCAATTTAATCTCTTCTGCAACCACCATGCCAGGCTCTAATTTATCTATAGGTACAGCTATTTTACCAGGTATTTTATCCAAATCCAATTTTCTCATCTCCTTCTATACATTACAATATATTAAAATGTTATTCTTATAAGTAAATTGATTACTAAAATGTATAGTATAAAAATTATTATTATACTAACTTTCGTCATTTTTGCTAATATACTGAAGGACATTGTTATAATTTTTTATAAAAAATATGATTTAAAATTTAACATATCCCAAGAAGCTTAAAATACGAAAAGAAAGATTAATATGAAATATAACATTACTGTCTTTTAAGTTAATTTGTAGAGTATCCTGGATCTTTTGAAGACGGTATTTTATGGTATTATAGTGTACATTCATAATAGCTGATGTTTTTTGTATATCATAATTATTTTGAATATAAGTATAAAGGCTGAGGGCATAGAAGGTTCCGTTTTCCTTATCATCATCAATCAATTTCAAAATAGAAGGATCACAGAATTCTTCTATTTTTTCTTTAAAAGAGCAGGCTTCAAACAAATGATAGATAGCATAGTCATTATAAAAATAAAGACTTTCCTTTCTATTTAGCTTGTACCCTAGTTTAGCAGCCTTAATTGACTGCATATGAAATTTAGGAATTTCGACTATATTGTGAAAACATCGGCTGACCCCGACAATAAGTTGATTATCTGATAACAATTGCATAAAAGAATTATGTAAATCGCTATCGATTATTGGTTCATTGGTATTTTTTTTATTAACTAGTGTAACTATATGATCATCATATAAAACTGTATGGTAATGATTAAAAATGCTGTTAATTAATCCTTTCATGTGGTACAGTTTAATTGTTAAATCGGGAACATGACTTTTTATATAAAAATTTAAAATGTAATAATTAGTATATAAGTGACACTTAAATTGAATATCTATTTCTTCAATGGAAATTTGTGAAATCATATCTCCTTTTAGTAGACTTATCATTAACGTTTCAATAGGAGATTCCGGTATAAAAAAACTGTATTTGCTTTTTTCTACTGCTAGTGCTAGAGTGTTACAAATTGTAGGAAGGAGCATTATATCATTCTTAGTGATTTTTTTGTTATATTCTAATATTTTAAGATAAGCAATTACAGTGTTATTTAAACGTATTCTTGAAATAATTTGTTTGTGTTTTAAAGTGCTGGTATTCCACATAATGTCTGAAGTTATGGTGTTTTGTACTGTCAAGTTTAAATTTCGTTGATTTATGTATTTTAAAGGTATATGTCCAGTTGTAATATAATCTTTCCATACAGGCTCATCTATACTATCGTCAAAACCTGAATAATTTATCAAATATAAAAATGAATCTGCTAGAAGCAGTGGATTTCCAAGAAGTTCTTCACAAATGTCTAGAATTTGTTTCACATTTTTCCCATTGTTTAAAGCATGAAACAGTTTTTGAGTACAATTTGTTTCATATTCGCTGTGGAAAAATAAATCTTGAAGTTCATTAAAGATTTTTGTCTTGCTTATACTTTGATTAATTGAAATATAATTTACCATTGGATTATTCTTCAAATACTTAGGTACATGTGAATTAGTAAAAAATAAAAAATTTACAATTTTATTAAAAGAAATATTTGGAGATATTTTCGAAATGTTTACTAAATATATATCTTTTGAATTTAATGATAAAATACTGTTGTTAAGAAACTTACAACATCTTACATAGGAATCACGTTTAATTCTAAAATCAGCGTTATACCTTACCAAATCATTAGCAATTTCACTCATTAGAACTGACATAATTTATCCCTCTCATTGTAAAGAATTCAATTTAATTATAATTCATTGATATGTTTCTAGCAACAGATTGATTGTGAAATTTTGCAAAAACTTGTTAATGTTTTCTAAAAATGTAACATTGAACAAATGTTTAAACTTTGATAGCATTAATACTGAAGAAAAATAAAATACCATAGACTTTTTATCAAAGGAGTTTATGAAAAGGTATAGGGTATCTTAAAATTTTATAATCAAGTAATTCTAAGACTTAGATGTGGAAAGGTATTCATCACAGTAAATTCCACCTGAGTCTAAGAATCACTTGATTAATTTATAAGGGGGTTATTATCATGAAAAGTAATGAGAAATTGTATAATGAGCATCTGGAAAGAATTAAAAAGAATATTGCAATGCAAAAAACGGACAGGACTCCTATTATGCTTCATGCAGGGGCATTTTTACTAAGGTATGCTGGGGGAAAGCTATGTGAATTTGTAACAGATAATGAGGCGGCAGAAGATAAAGTAGTGCATTCATTAAAATCTATAGGTGATATAGATTGTGTAATTACTCCAGTTCGATTACCAACAACAAGTGGGTTGGGTTATCTTTCAGCTGCAAGAGTGCCTGGGCGTGAACTTAAAGATGATGTACAGTGGCAGATAGATGAAATTGGTAAGATGACTGAAGAAGATTATGACACCATCATTGATAAAGGCTGGAATTACTTTTATAAAGACTTTTGTGAAAAAAATCTGAAAAGTGCATATGATGATATGAAATATTATGGAACTATTGCTGATAAAATTGCAAAAAAATATACAGAGGCAGGTTGTGTTATGCTGACAACTGCAGCGACAGGAGGACCATTTACTGTATTTAGTGGAGCGCGTACTATACCTAAATTGATGAGGGATATGCATAGAATGCCTGACAAGGTTAAAGCGGCATTTGATGTATTTATGGTGGATAAGTTAAATGATTTAAGAAAACAAATACGTGAGAAAAAACCACTTGCTGTATTTTTAGGTGGAGGCCGTGGAGCAGGAGACTTTTTATCTATGAAAGATTTTGATTGCTATATGTGGAAGTACATGAAGCAGAATATAGATGTAATTCTTGAGGAAGGATCAAACATTTATTTTCATATGGATTTGGATTGGAGTCGTTTCTTGGATTACTTCCTTTGTGTTCCTAAGGGAAGAGCAATTTTCCATCCTGACAGTTCAACTGATATATTTAAAGCTAAGGAAGTCCTTGGTGGGCGTATGGCTTTTATGGGAGATGTTTCACCATCGCTTCTATCATTGGGAACACCAGAAGAAGTATACGATTACAGTAAAAAACTTGTAGATGAATTCTCACCACAGGGATTCTTTATGGCTGCAGGCTGTTGTGTTCCTCCTAATTCAAAACCTGAAAATGTTAAAGCCATGATTGCAGCTGCAATGGGCAAATAATAATGAAAGGGAATCTATATAAAAGGAGATGAAGAGAATATGGGTGAAAAGAAATATGGCTTGACAGTAAAAATTGCTGTATTAACTTTAGCTGCTATGTTATATACAACAAGTATGACTACACCAGCACTTGGCGAAATAGCAAGAGCATTTCCTAATGTAAGTCCAACTGTGGTTAAGCAGATTTCAACTATACCATCTTTAATGATGATTATATTTTCTTTGGTGCCGGGACAGTTGGAACGTTTTATATCCAAGAAGTCGGTAATATATTTAGCACTTATACTATCATTTATGGGAATCTTACCTGCTTTCTTTGGAGGTATGACTTTAATATTGGTCAGTAGAATTTTATTTGGTGCTGGTCATGGAATGTTATTTCCTTATGCTGCATCTATGATAGCTTATTTATTTGAAGGCGAAGAAAGAAATGCATTAATGGGATATAAGACTTCTGTAGGAGCAGTTTCTGGTATAGTATTCCAGATGCTTGGCGGTATTTTGGCTATGTACAGTTGGAGATATGCTTTTCTTGGATTTCTGCTTATAATACCATCATGTTTAATGATAATGTTTATGCTACCTGAACCAGAAAAAAAATCAAATGCAGCTGAAAAAATAGTCTCAAAAGAAAAAGTATCTATGAATACTTATATAATTGCTGTATTAAATATGCTGTTAAATGTTCTGACATTTTCCTTTATGACCAATGTATCTATAGTAATGGTATCAGGTAAGGTAGGAAATGCTGCTCAAGCTGGTTTTGTACTTACATTATTTACTGTTGGTTCTTTTATTGCATCTATGATGTATGGCAGAATTATATCAAAAATATTTAAAAAGTTTACTATTGTTCTTGCAGTTGGATTGTATGGATTATCATTTCTTTTGCTAGTAAGTGTAAACACATATTCAATGTTTTGTGTAGCTGGTATTATTTATGGGCTTGGGTTTGGAACTTTTAATCCAGAAATTGTTATTAAGGTAATTAAAAGCTCATCAGCACCTGCAGCAATTTCAACGGGTATTCTTTTTGCACTACAAGGGTTGGGACAATTTTTATCACCATTTGTTTTAACAGCTATTACTAAATTGCTTAGAATTAGCAGTATAAAGGCAGCATGGAATGTTTCAGCAGTATGTGTTTTAGGTGCTGCTATAATTCTATGCTTAGTATTGGCTTTTAGAAAATCAGAGAAACCGCCATTTACTGAAGCAAAATAATGAATAAGATCATCATAGTTTGCAACAAAGCACAGCAGAGTATTGATTTCTGTAAGGAATAATTAAGCATGAAACATCTATATATTTTGATGTACAAAGTCAATTAAAAGTGATATCTTTTGCTATGATTTTGGCAATAAAAACCTATACTTTAACAAGAGTTTTAGTATAGGTTTTATATTTATTTGGTTGTACATTATAAAATTTGAACTTTTTATACAGAAAATATATAATAAAACTACATAGGAATTTTATGGTTGCAAATTATTATTTTACTAAATTTGTAATATCTTTTGATGGATTACATTTTAATAAACAGAAAGGAAAGTACATAATTATGGAAAATTTAATTACTCTTGAAAATGTTAGTAAAACTTATGGGAATAAATGTGTACTGGATAATATAAATTTAAAAATTGTAAGAGGTCAAAATTTAGCTATCATAGGGGATAATGGTACAGGAAAAAGTACATTACTAAGAATAATAGCAGGTTTAAGCAGTTTATCTAGTGGTAAAAGAATTTTGTGCACTAATGGCGATAAACTTAAAATTGGGTATGTTCCAGATCGTTTTCCTAAACTTAATTTTACTCCATATGAATATATTTACTATATGGCAAAGATAGAAGGATTTTCTCAAACCTATATAGATAAATGCTCAAGTGAATTGTTTCAAACCTTTAATATTAATTTAATGAAGGATACTTGGATAAAATACCTATCCAAAGGTACAATTCAAAAAGTTGCTGTTATACAAGCCTTTATGTCTAAACCTGACATATTACTATTAGATGAGCCCCTTTCAGGACAGGACAATAAGTCACAAAAAAAGTTTATTGATATATTACAAAAATTTAAAACAGAGGAAAGCTGTATTGTATTAGCATGCCATGAAATGAATTTGGTTGATAAGCTCACAGATGAAGTTATAACGATTGAAGATGGTAAAATTATAAGTAATATACATAATAAAGATAATGATTATGGGAATATGTTGATACGTTTTAAAGTATGCGAAGGATTTGATGCCAGTATGATAAAAAAGTTTAATGGGTTATTAAATATAGTAGAAAATGGACAATTAGTCAGTGTTTTAATAAATAAGCACTATAGTGATATTGCTATATCTAAATTATTGCAAATGGGCTGTAGTATTGCTTCAGTGAATGAAGATAATCTATAGGTTAGAAGGGATAAGTTAATTATGAATGCTTTTAAATATTTAATGGTGTACTTTTTTAAAGATTACAAAAGATCTTACAAATATATTGCTCCTTTATTGGTGTACGTTGTTGTAATTTCAGCCATGTACTCTAATAAGCCTGCCTATGTAATGAGTTCGTATGCAGTTACATGCATATTTATATATGCAATTTCTGCATGGCTATCCTTTGGATTTATTGATAACGAATATCTTGTACAGCAGCAATTAACTATTTTACATGTTAAAAGTGAAAATATTTATTATTTATGTAAAATATTATTCATGTGGATCTTTATTATAATTTTAGACGTATTTGCAGTTTATTATCCAATTTTAAATGGTGCTTTTATTAGAAAAGTTGTTATATCAGATATTATAATTGCATTAATTAGTCATGCAATTGTTGGATTCCTTGGAGTTACTGTTGGAAGTTTATTTAGTTCTAGGTTAGTTAAAGATAGAAAAATGGCAATATTATTTTTAAATCTACTTATTATTGTTTCAACTATGGAAAAACCTATTGTTCAATCATTTCCATTCTTAAAATGGATAGGTGTGATATTGCCACCTACATATCTGATCATAGATAAAATTGGTTCAATAGATTATATAAATATAGGAAATATATTTAATATAATAGTTGCTCTTGCAATAGCGTTAATTTATGCGATGATTTTGATAATACTATTTATAAAATGCATGAAGAAAAAATTGTTTTAGTTTATCATTAACCAATTAAAAAATTTTTTTATGGAGGTACTTATTATGAAAAAAAGTAAGATTATTATTAGGTGTTTTACAATATTTATAATTACTTTATCTTTATTTTTTATATCATCCAATAGGTCAATCGTCTACGCATTTAATTGCTACACAATAAGTTTTTCAGATTTTAAAGAGATATCTAAAAATGTTTATGTAGAACCTGATACTTCTGATGGAGAAACAAGCAATATATTGAATACTATTTCTAAATCTAAAGATACTGTGGCTCAGTTGTATGGAAATTTTAATGCTAAACCTGTTTTTATAATTAGCAAAGATCAATCAACGCTAAAAAAATATGGAGTTGAAAATAAAACAGGGGCCACACAAAAAACTATATTTGGTAGTTATATAGTTTTAGGACCAAATGGTTTAAATACTAATGTAATTTCTCACGAACTTACTCATAGTGAATTAGCATACAGAATTAATAAAAGCAAAATCACAAAAGTTCCTGTGTGGTTTGATGAAGGAATGGCAATGCAAGTAGACAATAGGACTCAATATTCTGAAGAACAATGGGTAAAGAAAACTTCAAATGGTGCGAAGGTAACTAATATGAAAAATTTAGATTCATATGCACAATTTTATGCAAGTGATTTAAATATAAGAGTGTTAAATTATACATTAGCAAAACATGAGGTACATAGATGGTTATCTGCTGTAGGACAAAAAGGCTTATCAAAATTAATAGAAGATGTTAATAATGGCTGTGATTTTTACAAGTCTTATAACAACATTGAAGCAGGAAAATAGACAAATAAATACTAAACTCAAATGATTCATAGTAATGCTGTATTGCTAAATTTTAATAATGAAAAGTTCAATTCAAGAGATATAAACGATGTGATATAATGAAATAATGATTTTTATATGAGGAGAAAAAGCTATGAAAGTTATATTTGAATTTAAAGATACAACTGGAAAAACACTCACAGATAACTCAATGGAAAAGGAATTAACTAATGATGAAATACTTGTAATATTAAATAGTAAGGAAGTAGATTATCCAGTTAATAATGGATTTTTGTTTACTGTTAAACATTGTATAGTTGAAAATTCTACATATGATATGTTTACAGAGCCATATAAGCTAAAAATAACTCTTATAGAAAAGTAGGAAACAAATTAATTCATGTTATATTTAGCATGAATTAATTTGTTTTTTGTACATTGATATTATTTAAGTATATCCTTAAGTTCCATTAAATTATAAATTTCATAAGTAGGTTTAAATTTTGTTGTATTTGCAATTTTATTTGAGTTAAGCCAGCAGGTGTCAATACCTGAATTTATACCACCCTGTATATCAGAAGTTAAGCTATCACCTACCATTAATACCTTGCTTTTGTCAGTATGCTTTAGGTTATTTAAAGCAAGTTCAAATATTTTAGAATCTGGCTTGGACACCCCTACTTCTTCAGATATAACTATATCCTGAAAATATTTTGCTATAATGGATTTTCTTATTCTTTTGTTTTGCACATCTGTAAGACCATTAGTTACTATACTAAGCTTATAGCTTTTATGCAAACTTTCTATAAGAGGTATGCTGTCATCATATAAAAAAGATGCATTAGCTAAATGCTTCATATATGATCTGGCAAATTTAACTTCATCAAATTCAAGATTCAATTTATCAGATAACCTCTTAAATCTTTCTACCTTTAATTTTTCTTGAGTAATTAATCTTTTCTCAAATTCCTTCCAAATAGCTTTATTTATATCACTGTATATTTTTAAATGATAATTTTCATCATATTCAATATTAAATTCCAGTATGGCATTTTTAAAAGCATCTCTTTCAGATTTTTTAAAATCAAATAAAGTTTCATCTGCATCAAATATTATTATTTCGTATTTCATTATTTATTAATCCTCCAATTACTTAGTTTTTATATGATTACTACCATTGCTCAGATAAGAGATACTCCTTACAAGTAAACTTCACCTGAGTCTAAGAATTACTTTATAATTGTAACATATATTAAAGTACTCATATAAGGAACATTCTGTTAAAGAAAATTATTATGACTTTGCTTTACATTACTTTATGGATAAGATACCATATTGATATAAATTATGATGTGACATATGTCCTGTTTATGATGTGACATATGTCCTGTTAAGGAGGGTTTATGGATAGAATTTCGAACAGTGAACTTTTGAAGTACTATTTTGTTAAGTATGATATAGAAAATATATTTGATGATAATATAATAAATTATGCACAGCTTCATTTTTATCATAAGGATGAGCTTATATTAAAAGTAGAAAATGAACTTGAATATTACTATTTGCTTGTTAAGGGAAAAATTAAAATATCCTATCTTTTTGAAAATGGAAAGTCAATGCTTTTAAAGTTTTATAAAGAATTTAACATAATAGGAGACTTAGAACTTCTAAAAGATAAGCCTATACGCTGCAATGTTGAAGCAACAGAAGATACCTATTTGATTGCTATACCTTCAAATATACTCAGAAAAAAGTATATGAATAATGTTAATTTTTTACATCATTTAGTAGATTCTTTAAGTGAAAAGCTTGAGGCAACTATTAATAATACATCATACAACTTTATATATCCACTTACCAATAGATTGGCTAGCTATTTAGTTGAGCATATAACAGATAAAAGCACTATAGTTTTAAGTTCATCCTTTAAAGAAATAGCCCAATTTCTAGGAACAACCTATAGACATTTAAATAGAACTTTTAAAGAACTCGAGGATGAAAAAATTATAAAATGTGAGAATACAACAATACATATTTTAGATAAAGACAGACTTCGAGAACTTTCTAAAAATTTGTATATGACATCTATATGATTAGTTATGGTAAATATAAAATCAATATTGAGATGACAATTATTCATGTGGTATAATCTATTAAATATAAAATTTAAAGTTTTTTATACACTAATTCTTTGAGCATCATTTTTAAAATACAGATATGAAAAATTTGCGAAAATATAAGGAGGAATAGTTGTGGAAGTTTTTAGATCAGTTTGTCCCTATGACTGCCCTGATACCTGTGGTCTTATTGTTCATGTTGAAGATGGAAAAGCTGTAAAGGTACAGGGAGATCCTGAACATCCTTTTACAAGGGGAACACTTTGTCCAAAGATGGCTCATTATGAAAAAACAGTTCATTCTGAAGGACGTATTTTAACACCACTTTTGAGAAAGGGTGCTAAGGGCAGTGGTGATTTTGTGCCTATATCCTGGGATGAGGCTATTGAACATATTAAAACAAATTGGAAAGAAATTATTGATAAGTATGGAGCAGAGGCAATACTTCCATATTCATATGCAGGAACTATGGGATTAGTTCAACGTAATTCAGGTCATCCATTTTTTTATAGTTTAGGTGCTTCAAGACTTGATAGAACTATTTGTGCACCAGCTAAAGAATATGGATGGAATGCAGTTATGGGAGAAACTATGGGACCTCATACGAGTGAGATACAGGAAAGTGATTTAATTATTTTATGGGGAATCCATGCAATAGCAACTGATATTCATATTATACATGATATAAACATAGCTAAGAAAAAGGGAGCAAAAGTATGGCTAATTGATACATATGAAACTAGTACAGCTAAAATTGCTGATAGAGTTATTGTAGTTAAGCCTGGTACTGATGGTGCTTTAGCACTTGGAATGATGCATGTAATGGCAGAAAAAAATTTAATTGATAAAGATTTTGTAAATAAGCATGTACAGGGATATGAGGAGCTTAAAGATATTGTTTTACCAGATTACTCACTGGATAAAGTAAGTAAAATAACTGGAATTGATGCTTCAGTAATTGAAGATATGGCAGTACAGTATGGTAAGTCTAAAGCACCATTTATTAGACTAGGTAGTGGTTTGTCACGTTATGGTAATGGAGCAATGACTGTAAGGACAATTACTTGTTTGCCAGCGCTTGTTGGTGCATGGGGAAAAGCTGGAGGTGGTTTGCTAACATCTGTATCTGCATCTCATGCTTTTAATAAAAAACTTGTAACTAATGAAGAATTTCAACAAAAAACAACAAGAATTATAAATATGGTTGAATTGGGTAATGCTTTAAATGAATTGAATGATCCACCTATAATGAGTTTATATGTATATCATTCAAATCCAGCAGCAGTAGCTCCTGATCAAAACAAGGTACTGCAAGGATTAGCTAGAGAAGACTTATTTACAGTAGTTCATGAGCGTTTTATGACTGATACAGCAAAATATGCTGATATTATTTTGCCAGCAACAACTTCTCTTGAACATAGCGATTTATATAGTGCTTATGGTTATTATGCTGTACAGAGGGCTTATCCAGTAGTATCCCCAGTAGGTGAAGCAAAATCCAATTTTGAAGTGTTTAGCTTACTAGCAGATGCGATGGGAATAAACAAACCTTTCTTTAAGCAGTCAGCTGATGATTTAATAAATACTATACTTAAAAAACCAACTTCATGGCTTGCAAGTACTAAAATTCAAACATTAATTGAAGGAAAACCATTAGAGTTACCACTGCCTGAGGGATATAAGACTCAATTTAAAACTTCTTCAGGAAAAATTGAAATTTTAAATCAAAATGAGGATGAACCTTTACCAGTATATTTTAAACCTCATGAAGATGATGCAGAATTTTGGTTAATAAATGCTCCAGATCCACGACTATTAAATTCTTCTTTTAATGAAAGAGAAGAGCTAGTGAAGACAAATAAAATGATCTTACAGGTAAATCCAGAAGATGCTTCTAAAATAGGATTAGAAAATGGTGAACTTGTTACTGCTTATAATGAAAGAGGAGAAGTTGACTTTAAGTTAAGTATCACAACTAAAGTTCCAAAGGGAGTTGTTGTTACTGAGGGAGTTTGGTGGCTAAAAAATACACAAGGAAATCGTTCAGTTAATACACTTACTTCCCAAAGGCTTACTGATCAGGGAAAAGGAAGTACTTTTTATGATGTTAAGGTAAATATTAAAGCTTCAAAACAAAATCTATGATTTACCAATAGTTATTAATACCTATTTCATATAAATACAGAAAAATAAGTAAAGGGATATGTTATGCATGTGTAATATATCCCTTAATTATAGTTATTGAAGATAGCTTGTTAGTAGTTTTAATAATAACTTTTGTTTTATAAATATAAGAAAAATATGAAATCAAATATAGCTGTAGATTTTGAATTATATATATTAATGTGACTTAATTTTCGGAGGATGGAAAAATGAAAAGAATAAAATGTATAGATATACTTAGAGGATTTTCGGTAGCTGCAATGTTGGCTTGTGATAGTCCAGGAAATACTGATAGATTTTACCCTCAGATGAGACATGAACCTTGGGATGGAATTAATTTTTCTGATTATGGTTTCCCATTCTTTCTAATAACAATGACAATGATGATTCCAATCGTTATGGGGAGGAAGTTAGATTCTGGAGAAAAAACAATTCCAATGATTATAAAATCTATTACAAGAAGTATAATGTTGGTTTTACTAGGATTATTTTTAAATGCATTTCCTAAGTTTGACTTTCATACAATGAGAATACCACAAACTTTAGTAAGGATGGGAATTGTTTATTTAGTTGTATCACTAACTTACATACTGGCTAAAAAATTTCTTAAGAAAGACGAATATATCCTTAGTCTATTTTTATCACTTGGTATTATAATAATTTTGGGTTATTACTTTAAAATGAAACCTTATGGGTTAATTATTGATAGAAATTTAGAAAGAATAGTAGATATGAAATATTTAGCAGGTCACTTAGCTTATAGCACTTGGGACCCAGAGGGAATTATGAGTACAATCCCTTCAATAGCTACTGGAATGTTTGGTGTTGTAATTGGTGGATTACTAAACTTTAAAACAAATAACTATTATAGAGCATTAAGTATAACAGGTTTATCTGCAGTTGGATATATAGGCGCTAAAGTGTTTAATAATTATATGCCATATAATAAGATGCTTTGGTCAAGCTCCTATGTGTTAATGACTATGTCAGTAACAGCTTTGATTATAGCAGTATTATATATAATCTGTGATACATTTAATAAAGACAGATTATTTAAACCTTTTATAGTATTAGGAAGTAGTCCAATTTTTGTTTATATGATTTCTGAACTACTAATAAGAACTCTTTGGAAAGTACCAATTTATGATAAACAGTTTACAGAACCCTTAATATTCTGTAAGTGGTTTACATTTAAATTTATAACTCCTTGGTCTGGTACAGTTTTAGATTCATTTTACTTCTCTATTCTATATGTTATATTCTGGATGTGTATAATGAGCAAATTTTATGAAAAAGGTAAATTTATAAAACTTTAAAAATTAGCTTATATTCGTATAATAAATAAAAAGTCTGAGTTTAGTTCTCAGGCTTTTTAGTCGTAAAATATTACAACTGTGAAGTAGTTGATATATAATAAATCATATCATTATTCCTATATATTTATAAAAACATATAAATATTAGCATAATTAATTTTAATATGTTCCTTTAACTGCTTTGAAAATGATTTATCAATATGTTTAAAAATATTATTATATGATAGAATGTTTAACAGGAATACAAGTTATCTTAAAAAAGTAATAAGTCCACCTGATAGTTTATTTTATGTCATGCAGTGTCGGTAGAATTCACTATATGTGTAAACTGCTTTCTTGCCTGATGAAAAATACTAATCGTATTTGGATTAATTATTTTCTTTCAGATGCCTAAACAGGAGTGAGTAAATTTGTTTGAAATAAATGAAGAAGAGAGAAGATCAGTAATAAAGAAAAATAGTAGATTAATTGAACAGTTAAAGGAAAGTCTAATATCTTCTAAGGCAAGCATGGAGACTAAGACTTTAAATCTACAATATAAGCTCCAATTTAATATTGCCCGCAGGGTAAGTGAAGCTTTTTTAGAATTAAAGGTGGGAGAAGAAAAGCTTTATGTAGTAAAGAATATGAAGAGTTTTTTAGAAGCAGTTATAGAACAAAATGATTTGGAATTTGGTAAAAATTTCACATACAGCTCATATTTACATAGATTTAAGGATGAAGACAAATTTATTGTGAGTATGCTTAAAGATCTATATGAAATAGATAGGGCTGCAGAGGGAATGGTAATGTATGGTTATCGTTACAGCAAAGCACCAAGATTTTTAAGTGGAAAAAAGGCAAGGCTTACGGAAAATAACTTGAAAAAATTTCTTGATAATATAAGAGAAAAAGCTATAGATTTAGTCATAAATGATGATAATTACAGTGAAGTTAAAGTAGTAAGAGGAAATTTTCCTTTAGAATTTAAATTAGATAGTAAGGAAGATAATATAATTTTATCTCAAACTTCAAAACTACCTAAAGCTTTAGTGAAAAGTGGAAATTATTTTTATTATGATAACAAAATATATATACCAACGGATGAACAGGTAAGGGTTTATAAGGCACTTTACAATACTTTTACTGAGCAAAGAAGTTCCAAAATTACTTTTCATCAAAATGAAAGTGAAGAAATAGCTTCTTATATAATTCCAGCTTTAAAAAAGATAGGCACAAAGGTAACAGTAAATAACAGTATTAAAGATAAATTTTATGAAGAACCTTTAAAGCCTTGTCTTTATTTTGATAAGGATAGGGATGCTGTAGTTTGTGATGTAATATTTAAATATGGAAATATATATATAAATCCCTTAAGAGATAATGAGGCAAGAGAAGATGGGAAGGTATTGGTTAGAGATATTGAGGAAGAAGCAGGTATAGTAGATACCTTGATTGCCTTTCAATTTGAAAAGAGAGAATTTAATTTTATTTTAGAGGATGAAGATAAAATTTTAGATTTTGTTGGAGAAGGTCTGGAAAAACTTCAGGAATTTGCAGAAATTTATTATTCTGGAGCCTTTAAAGATATAAGAATTTATACCTCTCAAAGCTATAAATCCAACATAAGATTAAATGATGAGGATCTTTTGGAATTTACTTTTAATATTGATGGGGTAAGTAGAGAAGAATTAAAGCATATATTTGAAGCATTAAAGCAAAAGAAAAAATATTACAGACTTAAAAATGGAGGTTTTATTCCGCTGCAAACTGGTGAACTTCAAAATATATCAGATATGATAGAGTATTTAAATATAAGGACTTCAGATCTTACAAAGGATCAAATAGTTCTTTCTAAATATAATTCTGTTTATATAGATACAAGTCTTAAGGAAAATAACATAACTTTTGTGCAAAGGAATAAGAAGTTTAGAGAGCTGATAAATAATATAAAGGATATTGGTGACATTGATTATACAATTCCAGAAAAACTGGATAATATTATGAGAGGTTATCAAAAGTTTGGATTTAAGTGGTTTAAAACTCTTTCAAGTTGCGGCTTTGGAGGTATTTTAGCAGATGAAATGGGACTTGGAAAAACCCTTCAGACTATAGCATTTATAAAATCAGAGGTAGATGAAAATGAGAAAAAGCAGCCTTCTTTGGTGGTGTGCCCTACATCCTTAGTATACAATTGGGAAAGTGAAATAAATAAATTTCAGCCGGATTTAAAATGTTTAATTGTATCAGGCAGCAGAGATGTAAGAGAAAGTCAGTTAAAGGACATGGAGGATGCGGATATAGTTATAACCTCCTATGCACTTATTAAAAGAGATATAGAAGAATATAAAACTATAAAATTTAGATACTGCTTTTTAGATGAAGCTCAAAATATAAAAAATCCTAAATCTTTAAATGCTCAAAGTGTAAAATCCATTAAAGCTGGCAGCTATTTTGCACTAACAGGAACCCCTATTGAAAATTCTATTACAGAATTATGGTCAATTTTTGATTTTATCATGCCAGGATATTTGCTAAGCCATGGAAAGTTTAGTCAAAAATATGAAACACCTATTATAAAAAATGGTGATAAAAAAGCTTTAGGTGAATTAAATAAACATACTAAACCTTTTATTCTTAGAAGGCTTAAGAAAGATGTTATAAGAGAACTTCCACCTAAAATTGAACATAATATGGTGGTGGATATGACAGAGGATCAAAAGAAGGTATATGCAGCTTACCTTCAGCAAGCTAAGGAGGAAGTAAATAATGAAATAAGAGATAGAGGCATTAATAAAAGCAAAATAAAGATACTTTCTATAATAACAAGACTTAGGCAAATATGCTGTGATCCTTCTACCTTTATAGAAAACTATGAAGGTGATAATGGGAAAATGGAGGCTCTTAAGGATATAGTACAGGATAATGTAAATGATGGTCATAAAATATTATTATTTTCTCAATTTACCTCTGTGCTTAAAAATATTGGCGAGATGTTCAAAAGTGAAAAAATAAAGTATATGTATCTTGATGGAAGTGTAAAAGCAGAGGATAGAGGGAAAATAGTTAGAGATTTTAATGAAGGGGAAATTCCTATATTTTTAATATCTCTTAAAGCTGGCGGAACGGGACTAAATCTAACTTCTGCAGATATAGTGATTCATTATGACCCATGGTGGAATCCAGCAGTAGAAAATCAGGCTTCAGACAGAGCTCATAGAATTGGACAAAAGAAAACTGTAGAAGTTATTAGACTTATTGCTAAAGGAACCATAGAAGAGAAAATACACAAAATACAGGAAAAAAAGAAAGAAATAATAGACAATGTTATAGAAGAAAATGCTGGAGAGGAAATTTTGATTTCTAGTATGGAAGAAAAAGATATAGAGGAACTTTTCGGTTAAATCAAATGATTATTACTTTATTGATATATATATATAAATTTATATTTAAAACCATATGAATGTATAATTTAAAGAAAAAAAATGGATACTTAATATTAAAATTAGTATTAAAAGTTATCGATTTAATGAGTTGAATTTAGATTGCTTTTATGTTACAATAATAATAATCAATAAATAATTATTATTGATTAAAATTGCAGCAAAGTTTTAGTAATTAAAAATAATATTGTATGGAGTGATAATATATGAATAAAGTAATTGAGACAATGAAAGAACATAGATCTATAAGGAATTATACAGACAAGGAGATATCTGAAGAAATAATAAATGAGCTTGTTAATGCAGCTCAGTCAGCACCAAATTCAATTAATGGGCAGCAAACAAGTTTAATAGTTATTAAAGATAAGGCTACAAAAGAAAAACTTGCAGAGCTTACTGGAGGACAATCATGGGTTGCTGCAGCTCCTGTATTTTTTATATTTATAGCTGATTTCTATAAAATAAAAATTGCTTCAGAAATAACTGGTCTGCCAATGAATATAACTGAAAGCGTTGAATCAATAATGGTAGCTTCAGTTGATGCAGGATTGTCTGCACAAAATCTTATGACAGCAGCTGAATCACTTGGAATTGGAATTGTTCCAATTGGTGGAGTTAGGAAAAATCCAGACGAAGTTATAAAACTTCTTGGACTACCTAAATACACATTTCCAATTTTGGGTGTTGGTGTTGGATATCCTTCAGGTAATTCAAAAATAAAGCCTAGAATGCCAAAGACTGTATACAGACATGATGAAAAATATAACAGTGAAAATATTAAAGAGGGTATACTTGAATATGATAAAGAAATGGCCTCTTACCTTGAGGAGATTGGAAGAACTCAAGAGGTAAACTGGAGTAGCCAGACAATGAATGTTTATCAGAATGTTTATTATCCAAAGGTTTATCCTGTTTTAAAAGATCAAGGATTCGAAAATTGCAAATAAAGGCAGGTTATTTTAAAGCAAGCATTTAAAATAATCCCTGAGAGTGTAGATGTACTTCCCAATAAAACATTTTAATGCTTTATTGGGAAGTATGTTTATTTAATTAGAAGCACATTTCCATCAGGGTATGTAATAATATCACCTTTTTCACGAGTGCCTATATCAAGTATTTTTAATATTTCTGAACTATTATTGATAAACTGATGTCCCTTGTCTTTACCAGCAGGTGCTGAAATAACATCACCTGTTTTTATTAATATTTCTTCACCGTTTATTCTTAATATACCTTTTCCACTCATTATAAAATAGAACTCTTCTTGTTTTGAATGTGTTACATTGCTTTGAAACATAAAGTTCTTAGCATTATTTAGTATCTCTTTATCTGTATTAAATTTCAATACTAATTTAAAATATAGCCATGTAATAAAATAATAGACAATATATTGACAAATTTATGGAATGCTATTAAACTACAATTAGACAATATGTTGACTAATGGAGGGAAAATTTTATGGATATATACAGAGAGATATTTTTAATGGAACAAACTTATGCAACACTATTTTCATTGGCAAATAAGCTTCAGGTAAGGGGAGATGAATATTTGGGAAGTTTGACTTCAAGGCAATATATGACTATGGTTGCAATTGCTCATTTACCTGAAGGCAAAGCTACCTTTAATAATATTGCAAGAAAGCTTGGGACAACTAAACAAAATGTAAAACAAATTGTTAACGCTATGGAAAAGAAAGGATATATTGATGTTATACCTAATCCTGAAGATAGGCGTGCAGTTAATGTAATAATTACGGAAGCTGGAAAGCAGGTAGTGTATCAAGTTTCCGAAAAGGGAATATTTTTTATGGCAGAACTTTTTAAGGATTTTTCAACTGAAGAGCTGGAAACTATTTGGAGAATGCTCAAGAAGCTTTATCGATTTGATGGTGAGGAACAAGATGGTTTTGAAGAAGATAGTAACTTAAAAGTAGGTGAAAGTAAGAAGGAGGATGTAACAAGGATATTAAAGGAGTTTGAAAGAATAAGAAAAAATCAGAAAATGGAGAGAGAAAGCTATGAAAAATAAAAATAGCAGACCAATATGTACTTCTGAATATGTAAGGATTAATGGAATAGATCAATTTCTATTTCATCTAGGAAGAAGCTTTGATAATCCTGTAATGCTGTTTTTGCATGGAGGGCCAGGTTCAGCAGAATCCTTATTTACGGGGATATTTCAAGATAGATGGGAAGAAATATATACTGTGGTTCATTGGGATCAGAGAGGTGCTGGAAAGACTCTAACTAGGAATCCAGATAAACTTCCTACAATAGAGTTAATGCTTCAGGATTTGTTTGAAGTCATCCAGTATCTTAAGAAAAAATATAACAAGAAAAAGATAGTTATATTTGGACATTCTTGGGGAAGCGTTTTAGGGTCAATATTTATTAAAAAACATCCAGAAGAAGTAGAATATTATATTGGTGCTGGACAGGTTGTTAGTATGGTGGAAAATGAGCAGGTAGCCTATAACAAACTTAAAGAAACTATTGAGCAGGCAGGTGATAAAAAATCATTGAAAAAGCTTGAGAGTGTAGGTGAATATCCTGGTAACAAAATTGTCTTTGACAAAGAGTTTTTGAAGAAATGTAATATAGTTCATAAGCTTCTTGGTAAATATAAATTAGGTATGGAAATAGGCATTGATATATGGATAGCTATGTTTAAAAGCCCTATTTTTAAGTTTTCTGATATTATAGCATTTATGAAAATCTTTAAGGCAAATTCAAAAGTTCATAGTTTTCTTGGAGATTTCAATCTTCGTACAGAATCCGAAGAATATAAGGTGCCAATATATTATATTTTAGGAGAAAGGGATTGGCAAGCTCCATGTGTTATAGCTGAAGATTATTTTAAACATATAAAGGCGCCAAATAAAGAGATATTCGTCATTCCTGATGCAGGACATTTTTTAATGATGGATCAGACTGATCTTGTCTTTGATGCATTGTCAGCAATAAATAAAAAAGAATCACTTGATCAGCAGGCATCGGTTATATAAGGCTAAACTATTGAGAATTCGAAATAGAAAACTTATTTGAGTATGGGAACTTTGCAGCTTACATGTATAGTTCCTAATTTTTTTATTTTCAACTAACTATTGCTAACGTAACAATGTTATGTTATACTTTTTTTATAAAACAGTTGAAGAGGGGAATGAACATATGGAAGAAGAAAATCTAATTTCTAAAAAAGAATTGCTTAAAATAACTGATATATCCTATGGGCAATTATACAGATGGAAAAGGAAAAATCTTATACCTGAAGAGTGGTTTATAAAAAAGTCAAGCTTTACAGGTCAAGAAACATTTTTTCCAAGAAAAGAAATATTAGATAGAGTAGAAAAAATTAAAAATTTTAAAGAAGATATATCCTTAGATGAATTAGCAAGTATATTTTCTCCAAAGCTTTCAACATTATATTTAGAAGAAAAAGATACACTAAAACAAAACATTGTTTCTCAAGCTGTGATAAATCTATATAAGACTGCCCATAAAGAAAGTACTGGATTTTATTTTAATGAATTATTATTTATGAGTATTGTGGATAGGTTTATTAAGTCTGGTAAGGCAAGCTTAGAAGAAGGAAAATTGGTGTTGGATACTTTAGAAAAAAACTATAAAAATTTTGACGGTAGATATTGTGATGTAGTGCTTATAAGAAAATTTGGAGTAGGATTATGTTTTTTGATGCTAATACCTAATGAAATATATATTGAAAGTGAAGCTGTACTTGTATTAAAGGTAAATGCTGGAGAATGTGTAGAAGAGTTAAAATCAAAAATAAATTTATAATGAAGGGAAGTTTTAAAATGGAAGAAAAATTAATAGATATGAAAATTTCTGGATCAGGAAAAATCAGTGGTGGAAGATATAATGAAGTGAAAATTAGTGGTTCAGCTAAAGTTGAAGGAGATATAGAATGTTACAATTATAAATGCTCAGGATCTTCCATTGCTAGTGGAAATGTAAAGGCTGAAACAGTGGGGATTAGCGGTAGTACTAAAATAATGGGAGATCTTGACACCGACGAAATAAGTGTAAGTGGATCTTCTAGTATACTAGGTAATGTTGATGCAAGAAAAGTGAAAATAAGCGGGTCTACAGATATAGGAGGCAGTTTGCATACAGAAGATATACAAATATCAGGATCAGTTTCTATAGATGGTGATTGTGAGGCAGAGAACTTTCATGCAAGAGGCGGGTTTAAGATAGGAGGACTGCTAAATGCAGGAAATATTGATATAGAGATGTATGGAAGCTGTAAAGTAAAAGATATAGGAGGAGAAAATATAAAAGTAAGATTGGGAAGAGGTCATTTTTTTGTTAAAATGCTAAATCTTTTTATGAATAATAAAGGACTTGAAGCAAGTACAATTGAAGGTGATGATATTTTTCTTGAAAATACTACAGCAAAGATAGTAAGAGGAAATAATGTTACAATAGGAGATAACTGTAATATTGAAACTGTAGAATATAGGAATGAAATAAATATTGATAGTACTTCTAAGACAGTTTGTAAAAAAATAGATTAAATTATAGAACATTTGGAAATGTACACAATGAAAATGGGCTGTTACACTAATTTTTTAGTGCTACAACCTATTTTTTTTAAATAGTAAGCAACTTTATAGTATTCAATGTTATATCCTTTTTCTTTAAGCTTTTTTGAAATTTTTCTGGGTCCTAAACCTTGACGATTAAGTTCATCAATTAGGCTAGAAATATGATTATTAATTATATTAGCTTCTATAGAATTATGTTTATTGAAGGTACTTTCATCAAAAAGTTCAAATGGTAAATGGTCTAATTCTACTTGTGTTATTATTTCTTCGCCATCGTGAATTTCCGAAATAAGAGGAGAAGCTGCATCAATACTTAAGTTTATAACATCTCTCAGTTGTCTTATATTTCTGGGATAATGTGCTTTAAGTAATACCTTCTGGCATGATGGATTTAAAATAACTTTATAT
Source organism: Clostridium drakei (assembly GCF_000633595.2). Taxonomy (GTDB): domain Bacteria; phylum Bacillota; class Clostridia; order Clostridiales; family Clostridiaceae; genus Clostridium_AM; species Clostridium_AM drakei. The sequence continues at coordinate 191,522 of NZ_JIBU02000027.1, forward strand.
TTAATGTTGTTATGAAGCATTACAGCATCTTCATATTTTTTTACAAAGTGGTTAATTAAGTCTAGTTTTTCATCTAAGCTGCGATCTGCCAGGGAAGGCAAAGTTAACTCATATTGTGCAAGTCTCTGGTATAACTCTGGTAATAATTCATCTTTAAGGTTTTTAGTTGATGCAGCAATAATGATTACATCAACGCTGATTTCTTTAGAGCCACCAACTCGTCTTATTTTACCAGATTCTATTGCTTTTAATAAAAGGTTTTGATAATGGTCTAATGCATGTGCTTCATCCAAAAATAATATGCCTCCACTTGCTTGTTCAAAAAGTCCCTTTTTCTGCTTAGATCCAGTATAAGCGCCTTGTTCAGATCCGAAAATTTCAACTGCTGCAATATCTGAATTGGTGTATTGAGCACAGTTAATTTCCACAAATGGAGCATTTTTATCTAAAATGCCTAGTTTAATAGCATAGCTGTGAATCATCTTTGCTAGCATGGTTTTTCCTGTTCCAGACTCGCCAATTATAATAGAATGTCTTGGACCTGCAAGAGAACCAACTGTTCTTTTTGCAGATTTTAATACTTTTTCTAGAGAATCGTCTTTACCAATAATAGACATAGGATCAAATTCCACAGAACTTAATGCAAGCTGTAACTCCAGTGATTTAATTTTTTTATTAAGAGCATCAATGTCATTAACACTTTTAAAAACCGAATAAGCACCAGAAAATTTATTATTGATGAATATAGGAAAAGAGTTAACCATATATTTTTTATTACCAACTTGATGAATCTTCTTATCATGGATGGAATGTTTATTTTTTAGAACAGAAAGCAATACAGCTTTAGGATAAAAATCAGTTATCATTTTACCAATCATATGCTCTGGTTGTGTATTAACATAAGAAGCAGATATATTATTAGCAAAAATAAGCTTTCCATCAACATCTACAATATTAATCCCATCATTGCAGTTATCTAATACATCTTTTATAACATCATTATTTACCAAATCTTTATAGTTCATTGTATCACCTTTATAACATTTCTTCATATTGTAACATTGATTATAACATTTATTATAACAAATTCATATAAAAATTAAAGGAAATATTAGAAAAATGAAAGATTATTTATTTGGCATGGTAATTGCTACAATATTCTTAAGAAAATAGCAAAGGAGGATTTAAAATGTCTAAATTAATTGAAATTCGTTGGCATGGCCGTGGTGGTCAAGGAGCTAAAACTGCATCATTGTTGATGGCAGATGCTGCTTTTAATACAGGTTGTTATGTTCAGGGGTTTCCTGAATATGGTCCTGAAAGAATGGGTGCACCAATTACTGCTTATAACAGAATAAGTACTGAAAAAATAACAGTACATTCTAATATCTATGAACCAGATTATGTAGTTGTAGTTGATGAATCATTACTAGAGTCCATTGATGTTACAGCTGGACTCAAAGAAGAAGGTGCAATTGTTATCAACACTGAAAAATCACCAGAAGAGATAAAGAATCACCTAAGAGATTATAAGGGAAAGGTTTGTACAATAGCCGCTGGAAAGATTTCTGAAGAGGCTTTAGGAAAAAACTTTCCTAATACACCAATGCTAGGTGCAATTGTAAAAGTAAGTGGAATTATGGATGAAGAAGCTTTTGTTAAAGATATGGAGGCATCTTTTGTTCATAAATTTGCAACAAAGCCAGAAGTGCTTAAAGGAAATATGGAAGCTTTAAAAAGATCTATGGAGGAGGTGAAGGGGATATGAGAACAAAGGAAGGAAAAATAATTGATGAAAATATAACATGGAAAGAGATAACTCCAGGTGGTGTAATATATGAAAAAGGAAGTGCAGAAAACTTTAATACTGGCGATTGGAGAACGATGAAGCCTGTTTTTAAAGCAGAAAACTGCAAACAATGCTTGCTTTGTGTACCAGTATGCCCAGACAGCTCAATTCCAGTTAAAGACGGTAAACGCGCAGAGTTTGATTTTCAGCATTGTAAAGGCTGCGGAATATGTGTAAAAGCATGTCCTTTTGATGCAATTGATTTTATTAAGGATGAAAAGTAGAGGAGTGATATAATGGCTATTCGAGAAAGATTATCCGGTAATGAAGCCGTTGCTATAGCTATGAAGCAAATTAACCCAGATGTTGTGGCTGCTTTCCCTATAACGCCTTCAACAGAAGTACCACAATATTTTTCACAGTATGTTGCTAATGGACAAGTAGAAACTGAATTTGTACCTGTTGAATCAGAGCATAGTGCAATGTCTGCCTGTATTGGTTCACAAGCTGCAGGTGCAAGAACTATGACTGCAACATCTTCTTGTGGTCTTGCATTAATGTGGGAAATGTTATATGTGGCAGCATCATCTAGATTACCAATTACTTTGGCATGTGTTAACCGTGCTCTTACAGGACCAATAAACATAAACAACGACCATAGTGATTCTATGGGAGCTAGAGATACTGGTTGGATTCAAATCTACAGCGAAACTAATCAAGAAGCTTATGATAACTTTATACAAGCTGTTAGAATTGGTGAGCATAAAGATGTTTTATTACCAGTAATGGTATGTCAAGATGGTTTTATAACAAGTCATGCAGTTGAAAACATAGAGCTTATTGAGGATGAAAAAGTTAAAGCTTTTGTAGGCAAATATGAGCCAGAAGATTATATGTTGAATACTAAAAGACCAATTTCTATTGGACCATATGATACAGCTGCTTATTATATAGAACATAAGAGAAATCAAGCAGAAGGTATGAAGAATGCAAAAAAAGTTATTCTTCAAGTAGCAGAAGAATTTGAAAAGGTAACAGGTAGAAAATATGGATTATTTGATACTTACCAATTAGAAGATGCAGAGTATGCAATTGTAGTTGTAAACTCTACAGCAGGAACTGCGAGAGCTACTATAGATGCAATGAGAGCTGAAGGCAAAAAAGTAGGAATGTTAAAAATAAGAGTTTTCAGACCATTCCCTATGGAAGAAATTGCAGATGCACTAAAACATGTTAAAGTAATTGCTGTAATGGATAAAGCAGAAGGTTTCTCAGCAGCAGGTGGACCACTATTTGCAGAAGTAAGATCTGCTCTTTACGATGCTAAAGAAAGACCTATGATGATAAACTATGTTTATGGTCTTGGTGGAAGAGATGTAAGAACAAGTGATATTGCAACTGTTTATAACGATTTATTCAAGATATTGAAAGATGGACAAGTTAATGAAGTATATAAATATCTAGGAGTTAGAGAATAGGAGGTGCATACGATAATGAGTTATAATTTTAAAGAAGAAATGAATAAACCAGAAAGACTAACTGGTGGTCATAGAATGTGCGCTGGATGCGGTGCTCCTATTGCTGTAAGAGGAGTACTTAGAGCACTTAAACCAGAAGATCATGCAATTATTGGAAGTGCAACAGGTTGCCTTGAGGTTTCAACTAATTTATACCCTTATACAGCATGGAAGGATTCCTTTATACATAGTGCCTTTGAAAATGCAGGTGCAACTATAGGTGGTGTAGAGGCAGCATATAATGCATTAAAAAGAAAAGGAAAACTTAAAGAAGAACATAAATTTATCGCTTTTGGTGGAGATGGTGGTACTTATGATATAGGTTTTCAATCTCTTTCTGGAGCTATGGAAAGAGGTCATGACATGGTTTATGTTTGTTATGACAACGGAGCATATATGAATACTGGTATTCAGAGATCCTCTGCTACACCAAAATATGCTGATACTACAACGACACCATTAGGTAAAGAAAGCTCAGGAAAGAATCAGTTTAGAAAAGACTTAACACAAGTTATGGCAGCCCACGAGATTCCTTATGTGGCTCAAACAACTTTTATAGGTAACTTAAAAGATCTTCATGAAAAAGCTGAGAAAGCTATTTATACAAAAGGTCCAGCATTTCTTAATGTAATGGCTCCATGTCCACGTGGATGGAGATATAAAACAGAAGATATTATGGAAATCTGTAAATTAGCTGTTGAAACTTGCTATTGGCCTTTATTTGAGGTTATTAATGGAGAGTGGAAGCTTTCTTATAAGCCAAAGAAGAAGCTTCCAATTGAAGAATTCTTAAAACCACAGGGAAGATTTAAACATTTATTTAAAACAGGCAATGAGCATATGATTGCTGAGATACAAGCAAATGTTGATAAAAAGTGGAATGAATTATTGATTAGATGTGGAGAAAAAGTAGAATAAATTAATTTAAAAAAGATTTGACAAAAATATTTTATTAAACCCCTAAGTCTTCAAAAAATTTCCTTTATTTATAAAAAACTGCTGATAAAATTTTTATCAGCAGTTAAAATATTTGTTTAATACTTGAGATGAAGGCTTCATGTTACGTTAGACATCTGAAATGATTTTAGTTGTTGATAATTATTGAATATAATGTTAAAATAATACAAAAATTCAAAATATTCAACAACATAATTATGAGGGGGTAAAAACATGACGCCAATGAATAATAAAGAGTATCTATTAAAATTACAGTTTTCTGATGAATTAAAAGAATTAGAAGTTGCAAAAAAGGCATCTGGTTTAAATTTTGAGCAACTTGCTGAAAAAGTTGGAGTAAACAAGGTGTGGCTTGCATCTACATTTAAGGGTCAGCAGTGGGTTCCTGAAGAATATTGCGTAAAAATTGCAAAGACCCTTGGTATTAGTTCTGAAAAAACCATTTTTTTAAATAATCATCCATACAAAGGGAACACTGATCCAATATTATATAGACTTCATGAGGTACTTGATACCTATGGTCCTGCTATTAAAGATATTATACATGAACAAGGTGGAAATGCTATTATGAGTGCCATTGATTTTGGCCTTGATGTTGATGTTATTGAAGATGCAGAAGGTAATCACAGAGTAATTATAAAGTTTGATGGAAAATTACTACCTTATGCAAAAAAAGGCAAATATCCATGGTAATTACTTATCTAGGGCATAAGTACTGCTGTATGCTTGTATGAGTTCTTCTAAGACTCGGGTAAGAGGTATTCCTCAAAGGCAAACTCCACCTGGGTCTAAGAATCACTTGATTATTCTATATTTATATAATTTTAAGACAATAACTTTTAACATAGCATACAATGGAACAATAATAAAAGCTGCCATAGGACCTCCATAGGAAACAGCTGTTACAACTAAAAATATATCTGTAAGAGGATGTATTTTTAATGTAGACGACATAATTAGGGGAACTACTACTCTTCCTTTTAAGGTCTGAACAGTAATGAATACTATACTAAGCTTTATTATCATATATATACCTTTACTTATAGCTATAATTGAAGGAATTATCATAGATATAAAAAATCCTATAAAAGGTATAAAACCTAAAATAAAAGTAAAGAAAGACCATATTAATGCATTTGGCATACCTATTATTTTATAGCCTATATATATCATAATAGATAGAGAGAGGGCTACCATTAGCTGACCTGTCACATAGGCGTTTAATGCTTTATCCACATTACAAAGTGTTTCGGATAAAAAATCTTTATATTTTTCAGGAAACAAATCTATAAATTTGTCTCTAAATTTAAAACCATCCTTTAAAAGAAAAAACAAAATTAAAAGTACCAATAATATTTTAGAAAATGCATCAACAATATCATTTATATTTTTATATATGCTGCTTTGAAACTTTTGTGTATAATTGATCATCATATTATTAGTTATTTTAATCAATTCATTAATATTAATAGACTTATAAATTTCATTAACAATTGAATTTATAGGGTTTTGGCTAGCAATAGTGTTAGTATTAGGACTAAGGTTGTGTATATTTTTAGATAATTCATTAAATTCTAATATGGCATATCTAATAAAGAAATATAAAATTAATAAAGCAGCAATTAAACTAATAATTAGAGTTAGCAAAGAGGAAATACTCTTATTAATACCTTTTTTATTAAATATATTGTTCAAGGGCTTTAATATATAGTATAGGAATACTGAAATAATTATAGGAACTAAAATGCATTTATATAAGGTTCTTATTATTTTAAAAATAAAATGTATTTTGCTAAAAAGTATTATGGATAAAAAAAGCAGATTTATAATTATTAAAATCTTGATTAACTTATTGTTTAATATAATAAATCATCCCCTTAAAATTATGAAATAATAGTTTGCTGTAAATATATTATGGGTATAATTTATGATATTTATCCCATAGCTACCATTGAGAATATCCCAACTTTCTTTGTATAAAACTCTTACTTAAAAACAAATTAGTAGAAAAATTGGGAATAAATTATAAAAAATGTTGTGTAGCAATTTGAAAATAAAGAGAAAAAGGAAATAATAAGGATAATGCGTAGGATAATTACATATTCTAAATTATTAGCATTAGTTACAGTTATTGCATTATTGTGTATAGTAATCCATAATTTAATCACTATGTGTTAAGGGGGACTTTATAAATATGAAAAAAACATTAATTTTAGGTTTAACAGCATTAATTGCGTTAAGTAGCTCTGCATCAGCTTATGCAGATAATGGTTACAACGTTTCCAGATTATCTGGAAGGGACAGATACAAAACTTCTGTTAACATTTCAGAAAGCTTTAATAATGGAAATATACAAACGGTAATATTAGCTAATGGTGAAAACTTTCCAGATACATTGTCTGGTGGATTGCTATCAAAAAAATATAATGCACCTATTTTATTAGCAGGCTCAACTCCTAGTACAAGTTCAGACGCTTTAGAATACATAAAAAATCATTTAAGCAAAAGTGGAATTGTGTATGTTTTAGGAGGTGCTTCCTCAATAAGTGATGATTCAATAAATTATATAAAGCAACTGGGATATAATAATGTAGTAAGATTAGGTGGTAAAAATAGATTTGACACAAGCAAGGTAATATTAAATGATATAAAAGTTCAAAAGGGAACTCCAGTTATACTTGCCAATGGCTTTGGTTTTGCAGATGCTTTAAGTGCATCAAGTATAGCTGCAATTAAGGGATATCCAATATTGATGACTGATTCGAAGATTTTGTCTGCTGAAACTAAAGATTTAATAAATGATATACAACCTAGCCAATTGTATGTAATAGGTGGTAATGGTGTTATTTCTGATGATGTTGTAACACAAGCTAAAGATACAGCTAAATCATTATCCAGCGATAATGTATTTAGAATAGCTGGTAATAATAGATATGATACTTCTATGAATATATGTAAATATTTTAATTTGGATTCTGATACTGCAGTATTAGCTAGTGGCGAAAATTTTCCAGATGCTTTATCCGGCAGTGCACTAGCAATAAAATCTAAGGCGCCTGTAATACTTACTGATGGACAAGATATATCATCACAAAAATCTTATATGAGTACTAAAAATTTTAAAAATATAATTTTACTTGGTGGCACTGGATCAATAGATGTTGTTGCAGAATATAGATTAAAAAGAGCAAGTGATATTTCACAACAAGAAAAGGATTTTACAGTAAATCTTTTAAGCTATTGTGGTAATTTTTATGACATTACTCAAAGCTTTGGAACTAAGTGTAGTAAATATGCAGAAGATATTAAAAAAATTTCAACTAACTCAAATTCAAGCAGTATAGAGGATACAGAAAATTCCTTAAATCAAATTTTAGGTATTTTTAATAATATGACTTTAAGTTTAAATAATTATAAACATACTTTAATTAGTATGAAGGATGAAATTTCAAGTATGAATGCTCCAGAAAGTTTAAATTCTTTAAAAACTGATTTGATTAAAAACATTAATTCACAAATTGGAGATGTTGATAAGTTTACTGGACTTATCAATAATTATTCAAGTATAGTTAGCTCTCTTAATAATGCTGTAAAGGCAAGAGACTATGAAAAAATGTACGCTATAGTTGATCAAATAAAAGAAGCTAATAACCAGTTATCTAAATTCAATACTCATGATGCAATTTCAAATATGAATAAGTTAAGTAAAAAGATAATTACTATTAAAGGTATTATGAACTTTTAATTTTATTAAGTTTAAATGATAAGATAAAAGCTCAAGTAAAAAGCCAATGCTTAATAACTAAGCATTGGCTTGAAATTTCTAAAAAATATTGAAACATAAGCGAAGTAATTTAATTTTAAACATTTGTGGCTGCATCTCTTGCATACATGTCACAAAGAGAGTTTTCAAAGTGATTGGAATGGCCTTTTACCCATTGAAATTCAATATATTTTCCATTGCAGATGTTGTCAAAGAGAATCCAATTCTCAATGTTTTTTACAGGTTCTCCATTGATGGTTTTAAAATCATTTAGTTTCCAGCAGGGAATCCACTCAGTCAGACCTTTTCTTACATACTGGCTGTCAGTCACTATTCTTATTTTTTCTATATTTTTTAATAATTCAATAGCTTTTATAACTGCTGTAAGTTCAGCTTGGCTGCTGCCTATTGCTTGAACCTTTTCTGTATGTAATTTATAGTTTCCTTCCAAGTCTTCTATTATAAAAGCAAAACCACCATATTTTTTATTTTCAAAATAACAGGCATCTGAGAAGATTTTATAAATTTTTTCTTCACATTTGTTTTCATCAATAACGTAGCTATAATTATTAGTAGTTCTCTTATCTAAAACTACTATTTTACTTCTATCATTAAAAGCTGCTACGTCCTTATTTGATCTTAAAACAAGCTTCACTTTAAAGCCTACATAATAAGTATCTATACGCTTATTGTGAAGCATTTTTCTAAGTTGATATTCGTTAGCTTTAAGACAATTAGTTAAATTGTTATTGAGAATAAAATTTAGTTCTTTTTTTAAAGGGTCAAATTCTATTAAAGCATCTTCTATATTGTCACTTATCTTAATTTTATAACTATTATTGTAAACATCTATTATTTCCATTTTAAATAGCAGCATTTTCATAGGGATGTATTTCACACCTTTCAAAGCTTTATTTTAAATTGGTTGATTTCTTATATTGTTATACTTTTATTTTATCAGAAAAATACCTTAATATAAAATATCCTTTCCTATTGAGAATAAATCAATGTGAAATTATATTGATAATTTCTTTGATTTAGTCTTTTAAGATCAATTCGTCAATAAATAACATTTCTGCTATACTTGAGTTAATAAAAGCAGGAGGAAATCATATGTCAGAACAAAAGTGTCAGGAAGAGTATATACGAAGAATTCATAAAGTACAAGATTACATACAGCATCATTTAGGACGATCCTTGTCCATTGAAGAGCTTGCTAGCACTGCCGGTTTTTCAAAATATCATTTCAGCAGGATCTTTCAGGGAATGTTACATGAACCATTAGCCCATTATGTAAATCGTATTCGTATGGAGAATGCACTTTTTTTGCTGGCGCATAGGGCAGATAAAAATATGACAGATATTGCCTATGAACTGGGTTATACGGATTCAGCTGTATTCTCGCGAGCATTTAAGAATTATTATGGTGTAAGTCCAAGAGAGTATCGAAAGGAATATAGCAAGAATTGCAAAGAATCTTTTTTATTGTCTGAGTATAATAAGAACACAGCAAAGAAAGAATGGACAGATGACCTATTTCCTGTGAAAGGTAAGATTACTATAGTAAATTTGGAAGAAAAACAGGTTGCTTATGTGAGACATACAGGTACCTATGAGACATTGGCAAAAGAATATGTCAATCTTCTGCAGATGTTATTTGCTTATGCAAAGAAGCAGCAGCTTCTTGTGGAGGATCAAAACTTACTGCTTGCCATGTATCATGATAATCCGGAATTTGGAGAGAAAAGTCAGTTTCGCACTAGTTTGTGTTTAACGGTGCCAGAGAATATCCAGGTTCAGGAAGACGGAATTCTTGGAAGGATGAAATTAGAAGGTGGCTTGTATGTGGTTGGACACTTTCAAATTCAGCGGGAACAATATAGTGATGCATGGAATTATATGTATCAGGAGTGGCTTACAGGCAGTGGTTATGTTCCAAGAAACTCTTATCCATTTGAAGTGTACTGCAACGATCCGCATGCAAGTGAGAGTCATATCCATGAGGTAGACATATACGTTCCTATTGAGCCCATTCTTTTATAAAATGCTGCAAATTTATTTAGAGGTGATTATATGAATCAAAGAAAAGATATGTGCTTAGAAAAAATAATAAACAGCAGCTATAGCAATACTGCAGGCATAGTTGTACTGAAAAATGGTAAAACACTATATGAAAACTATTTTAATGGATATACAGCTGATAGCACCCTTAATGTTTTTTCAGTAACTAAAAGTATTATTTCCATATTGCTTGGAATTGCAATAGATAAGGGTTATATTAAAAGTATAGATCAGAAAGTATTGGATTTTTTTCCTGATTATGCAGTTAAAAAAGGAGAAAAAACGATACAGAATGTTACACTTAAGGATATGCTGACTATGACAGCTCCATATAAATATAAGTCAGAACCCTATATAGAATATTTTACAAGTAATAACTGGGTAAATAGTGCACTTGATTTATTAGGAGGAAATGGGAAGATAGGAGAATTTAGATATACTCCTGTTATAGGACCAGATATTTTCTCTGGTATTCTTGTAAAAACGACTGGACAATCCGTGCTTGATTTTGCAACAGAATATTTATTCTCACCACTTGGTATTAAAGCTAAACATAATGTGGTTTTTCATAATAAGGAGGAACAACTTGCATGGTATAATGATAAGAATGTTAGCGGCTGGGTTGCTGATCCACAGGGAATAAATACAGCAGGATGGGGGCTTACCTTGAACACTATGGATATGGCAAAAATAGGTCAGTTGTATTTAAATAAAGGAATATGGGATAACAAACAAATTATACCGGCATGGTGGATAAATGAAAGTACAAAAGAACATAGCAGATGGGATAAGCTTTCATATGGATATCTATGGTGGATCATTGATGATAAAGAACATATATATGCAGCTTTAGGAGATGGAGGAAATGTTATATATGTCAACACCAAGGAAAAAATAGTAGTTTCTATTGCTGCTACTTTTATGCCAGGTGCTAAGGACAGAATAGAATTTATTAAAGAGTATATTGAACCAATGCTTGATAAATGTGTAACATTAGAATAGTGTATTTAAACATCAAAAACGTATTGGAGTTTTCTAATACGTTTTTGATTGTTTTACTATGGAACTTTAAGAAACATTTGAAAAATACTAATTGATATCAAACAATATGTAATTTAGATGATAAATTGTGAAAAAATTGCATATAAAAACTAATATAAATAATTTCAGTATAATAAGGAAAAATGTGAAAAAAATAACAAATAAGAGATATTAAGCATACTAATGGGCTAATCTATTGAAAACACCATAAATGATATTTGATTAGAGAAATTCAGAGGTATATAATTAACTCATAAATAAGATTGATAAAAAATTAACAATGCACAAAGGAGAGGGTAACAATGAGTAAATACAAAGTTGGAGATGAATTAATAATAATACAAAATCAATTAGAAGATGAAAAAAATTTAAGACAATTAACGAGCTTGAATGTTAAAGAGGATTTTGCACAAATTTCTTGGGGATTAAAAATACTTGATGTACATTATGATAAGCCCAATGTTACTTTAACTTATAAAAACCCAAGTGGAATTACTAATAAAGTTTTTGCAGTTTGCAATGATATAGAAAATTTTGATCAACAAAAAGTTTTGGAAAAAGCTTTGCTAAAGGCATTTCAATCAGAAATAATAAATATTAGTGTTATAAAGAATGAAAAAGGCCGTGGTATATAAAATAAAATTTTTAGTAGATAAAAAGAGGGTCTGTTATGTTGAGGATAAATACTACAATATTGTATGTAAATTCCTTAATGCAACAGACCCTTGAAATTTTTTACTTTCCATTAAAACTATTATGGAAAGTATCTTTAAATTTTAAATCTTTGAATTATTTCATTTAATTTTTGGGCAAGTTCTGCTTGGCTTTGAGCTGTTACTGCTACTTGTTCTACGGCTTGAGTAGTTTCATTTATACTTTCTTTTATTACTTCTGCATGTTCACTGGATTTTTGTGATGTTACTGCCAAGTTCTGTACTGCCTCACTTACCTGACCTACTGTGGCTGTAACTTCCTCTGACATAGCTGCAATTTCTTCTGATATCTTACTTACAAAATCAGCGTCATCATAATATTGATTTCCTGTTTGTTCATATTTAACAAATTGTGTATGTACATCTTTGTTAATGAACTCTAATATATCATTTCCTGTATCAATACTGTTTTTAAATGCTGATTGTACATCTACTATAGTTTCCTTAATATTTTGTACTGCATCTGCTGATTGTTCTGCAAGCTTTCTAACTTCCTCAGATACAACTGCAAAACCTTTTCCATGTTCTCCTGCTCTTGCTGCTTCTATTGCTGCATTAAGTGCAAGTAAATTAGTTTGTTCTGCTATATCTGCTATTGTATCTGCCATTAATTTTATATTATCTACCACTTTACCATTTTCAATGACCTTTACCATTTTTTCTTGTTTTTCTGTAAATACTGAATGAGTTACTTCGATAGCTTTCTGACTACTGCTCTTGACTTCAGTAGCTCTTTCTTTAGACGAACTTGAACTATTGCTTCCATCCATAGCTTTTTGTGAAAGTTCATTTATACTTGAATTTACTTCTTGAATTGATGCGCTTATTTCCTCTGTTCCAGAACTTGAATCTTCCATATTGCCAGTAATACTATTTACAGCCTCATTTATACTGATAACTTTTGATGATAATTCTTCTGCAGTTGCTGATAGTTCTTCTGAAGATGCACTCATATTTTGAGAGTTTTCAATAATTGTTTTAACAAGATCTTTAATATTATTTTGTGATTTAATTAAGGCTGATGCTGTTTGTCCAAATTCATCTTTTCTTGAACTATTAAATTCATAGGATAAATCATAGTTTGCAAGTTTTTCACCAATTAACTTTATCAATTGAAGTTGTTTATTTATATCTTTTGCTATAAGTAAACCTATTAAAGCTGCTAATATAAATCCAATAATGCTTATTAGTATCATAGCTGTTTTTGATGCTGTATATATTAAATTAATATTATTATTTGCTGCTTTAGCTTGATTTAAATTAATTTCTATTAATTTATCCAAACTTTTAAACATTTCATTTCCAATTTTTGATGCTTGCTGATATTGTTTTTCTGCTTCATCAAAATTTCCCTTATCGACGAGATTTATAATATTTTCTCTTGAAGTTGTATATTGATTTACATTACTATTAAATTCAGCATATACTTTCTTTTCACTATCATCTATAGTGATTTTTTCAAATTCACTTATGTAATCAGTATTTTCTTTTTTTTGATCTTGAATATCTTTCTCTAGTTCAGCTTTTTTAGAAGAGTCCCTTACATACACAAGTTGAAGCATATCACCTTTTATTTCAGCTAAATTTTCTTTCATATCTGTTAATATATAGACAACTCTAAGATTTTGATTATAAATCTTTTCTGCATTTTCACCTACTTTTTTCAATGATCTGGTTCCAACGGTTCCCACAATGCCAATTAAGCATGCAACAATTAAAAATGCCGCGAGTAGCTTCGTTTTTACTTTTAGATTTTTAAATAAATTCATTTTTAACCTTCTTTCTTTAACAATTTATTATTTGTAATATTTCTCATAATTTTTTTAAACATCATTCCTTTCTATTTGAGAATATATCACAGGGAATGTATAATATTTAAAGATTTTTATACACATTTAAATTTTTATATTGTTTTCATGTGGATTACTAAACAAAATAAATATT
>NZ_JIBU02000027.1:205469-218364 GCF_000633595.2 Clostridium drakei
AATATTTATTTTGTCCAATTATCTAATATATGTATTGAATTTATACCAATAATTCTTATTTTTATGTGATTTAATATAAAATAAAGAGGAATTGAATAAGACAATTCAATTCCTCTTTATTAATATTTATATTTAAAAAATATAAGATTATTATTTTGTAGTTTTTCCTGGATATTTTTTTAATCCTTCTTTTAAAATATTCATGGATTTTAACAAATCAGATTCATTAAGGATATAGGCTATTCTAACTTCGTCTATTCCACGTCCTTCTGTTTCATAGAAACCATCTGCTGGTGCCATCATCAATGTTTCTCCATCAACATCAAATTCCTCTAAAAGCCAAATTACAAATTTTTCTGCATTATCTACTGGAAGTTTTACCATGTAATAGAAGGCTCCTTCAGGTTTTCTGCATACAACACCTTCCATATTGCTAAGAGATTCAAAAACTATGTCTCTTCTCTTTTTATATTCTTCATTAACTTCTTTTAGATAATTTTGTGGAGTTTTGTATAAAGCTGCTGCTCCTATCTGTTCTAATTCAGCAACAGATAATCTTACTTCACAAAGTTTAAAGGCATTTTTCATAAATTCTTTGTTTCTGCTTACGATCAACCCTACTCTAGCTCCGCAGGCACTATATCTTTTAGATATACTGTCTATTATTATAACTTTGTCTTCTATATCCTTTATAGTTCCAAAGCTTGCATAATCCAAATTATCATATACAAACTCTCTGTAAACTTCGTCAGATATTATAAATATACCTTTTTCTTTAGCAACAGAAGCTAATGTATTGATTTCTTCTCTTGTGTAAGCTGTTCCTGTTGGGTTTCCAGGATTTGATATTAGTATAGCTTTTGTTTTAGGAGTAATAATTTTTTCAATTTCAGCCTTTGAAGGAAGATGGAAACCTTCTTCAACTTTAGTACTAATAGGAACTACATTTATTTCTAGTACTTGAAACATGCTCTTGTAATTTGCATAAAATGGTTCGGGAATAACTATATCATCACCTTTATCAAATAATGACATAAGTGTGAATAGTAAAGCTTCACTTCCACCATTAGTTACTAATATATCATCCTTTGAAAATTCCATACCATAATTTTTGTAATATGGAATTACAGCATCAATTAATTCAGGTATTCCGTTAGATGGTGAGTAAGTTAAAATTTCGCAATTGAAATTTTTTACAGCATCAAAAAATTGTCTTGGTGTAGCTATATCAGGTTGTCCGATATTTAAATGGTAAACCTTTTTACCTCTTTCTTTAGCCTTATTAGCATATGGTATTAGTTTTCTTATTGGAGAGCACTCCATTGCGGTTATTCTGTCAGAAAATTTCATTTATAGTCTTCCTCCTCTTTAGATATATAACACTCAATTTTTATTAAGTGCTTATATTCTTTTGTCTATTGTTTTTTGCATAGTCATTGATAAGACTATGTTAAAATTTAAACGTATTTGTTAACCTTTTCACTGTCTTATTATATTACTCTAAAAAGTCAAATGCAATAGTTTTTGCATACTTTATTTCATTTGTATTATTTTTGAATTTTTGTAATTCTTAAATTTATATTTATGAATTTTATATTTTATATTATTAAACTATCCGATATATGTAAAGCCAATGCCTAACAAGTGGGCATTGGCTTAAAATTTCGAAACAATTTTTTTCGAGACTTATTATTAACTTAATTTGAAGATTTTTATTGATTCATTGAGGGTTGAGGACATTTTATTTAACTCTTCTGCTAGTGCTGTTACTTCTTCCATAGCTGCATTTTGTTCTTCTGTTATAGCTGAAACATGCTCAGAAGATGCTGAGAGAGTTTCGGATACTTGTGCTGCATCCTCCATAAGTATAAGTAGTTGATCCCTACTAATAAGTACGTTATCAAGGCTGGATGCAGTAGTAATAATTTTATTTACTACGTCTTGAATTTTTGATGAAATTTCATTAAAAGTTTCACCAGTATATTTAACTGCATCATTTTGTTTTTTTACTACAAGTTCTGCTTGTGATATGGCATCTTTGGCTTTATTAACATCATTTTGAACATTGGATATAATATCTTTAACATTGTTACTTGAAACAGAAGTATTTTCTGATAATTTCCTAACTTGATCAGCAACCACAGAAAATCCTTTTCCAGAATCACCAGCTCTTGCAGCTTCTATGGCAGCATTCAAAGCTAAAAGGCTAGTTTGTTCTGAAATTGAAGTTATAGTATCTGCTATATTTCCTATTATATTAGCTTTTTCACTTAGAGAATTTACAACTACTGCTATATTGTTTATGGAATTATTATTTTCTTTTGCAGCAGTTTCTAAATCGTTAATAATATTAACTCCTTTAGTGCTAACAGTATATATTTTTTCAGCAGATAGTTTTCCTTCCTTCATATAATTTGTCATGATAGAAATTTCATCTGATAACTTTGTAGTTGTATCAAGTCCAGTAATGGAGTTTGAGGTTTGTTTTTCAGCAGCAATAGCAACATCTGAAATATTTAAGGCAACTTGTTCAATAGATTTAGAAGTTGCATCAGTATTAATGGATAAAGTTTTAGCTGAATTTGTTACAAGGTTTGAAGTACTGCTTATATTGTTAATAAGATCTTTAATTTGAGATACCATACAATTAAAGTTGTAGCTTAAACTGCCAATTTCGTCTTCACTTTTGTATTTACATTTAACTGTTAAGTCTCCTTCAGAGGCTCTTTTCATTAAGGATACTAGTTCAAGAATAGGCTGTGTAAATTTTTTAGCTAATAAATATATTAATATGACAATTATTAATAATAATCCTAATGCTATAAAAATATTTTTAAGTTGAGTGGATTTTAGTATTGACATAGCAAATGCTTTGTTTTCAACTGTTACCACTGCCCAGCTTTGTGATTGACCAGGAAGCTTTATTGTAGTATAGGCACCTAACATTTGTTTATTATTATCTGAGTATTCAACGACACCAGATTCTCCTTTTAGTGCTTTTTCAACAGTTCCTTTGAGAGCTTCAGGAATAGATATATCTTCAAGCTTAGTTTTTAGATTTCCTGATGCATCTTTTTCAACATTACCAGAGGCACCTTTAACTAATACTGTTTTTTTCAAAGTTTTATAATTGTAGAGTTCCGAAACTTCAGTTTTATCAGGGTGAGCAATTACAACGCCTTCACTATCTAAAATAAATGAATAGATGTTTTTACCATCTGAATACTTGTCTACAAGCTTTTGTAATTCATTTAATTTAAGATCAGCTCCAAATATTCCTAACATATTTGAATTTTTATCAAAAATTGGGTGGAATATTGAAGTAACAGCCATATTTCCGCTTGAAGAGTAATAGGACTTACTAACAAAAGATTTTTTATCCTTAATCATCTGAGTAAACCACCATCTATTAGATCTATCTCCTAATTCTCCAGAGGAACGAGCTGTTTGTTTCCCAGAAGTATTTTGAACATAAAGTAAGTCAAAATAAGGATTTTTAGCTAAAGCGTTTACAAGCATTTCTTTCTGATCTTCAGCATTGAAATCAACAGTTGTTTTATTTTGTGCCATTTCTTCAGTAAGTGTATAGGCTTTTTCTATAAAATCTTTAACACCATCAGATATTGTCGATGAAAGTTTTTTGTTGTTGTCGATTACATTAGAAGATATACTGTTAGAAAAATAATAATAGCATACGAAATTAGTAATTAGAACGGGTAATAATACTAGTAATATAGCAAAAGTAACTAATTTGTTTTTAATAGATTTCATATGATATTCTCCTTTAAAATTAATTTTTATAAGGGCGAATTATTTTATACGATATTTATTTGTTTATATAAAATATTTTAACATAAGCAAGTTAAACCTTCTAGTGTTATTATGATAATATATTACAAAATAACTTAAAATTTCTAAAAAAATTACAATATTTATAAAAATAATTAACTTTGAATCTGGAATAAGTTGGGTGAAGTTCTAGTAAGCAAAGTTTGGCATAAAATTATAAAAACAAATATTTAAAATTTATATTGTTCTATTATAGTTAAGAAAAACTTGTTATAATAAAAGAGATTTATCCAATGAATACAACTATGGGAGGAAATAGCTATGAAAGAAACAAGTAAAATATTATCAAAGGAAAATAATGAAATGGTGTCAAGATTGGACAAAGCATTACAATCATTTAAAGGAAAACAAATTGTAATAGATACTAATGAGGACATAATGACAAATCAGCTATATGAAAAATTTGAGTATAATTTCTTTAAAAATTGTGAAGAAGAAGCCTTATTGGATTTTCAAGATGAAAATAATGATACTACGCCTACGATTTGTATAAATATAGATGATATTTATCATATTACAATTGATGAAGATGTTGATACACATTATGCCAAGGATATAAAAATTGAACTTAAAAATAAGTTTGTAATGAATTTAAAAAGTTCTTTTCTTTAACATATATTTTTACAGTAAAGTTTTAAAAGAAATTGTTTCTAACTAACTTGCTATTTTTAATAAATTTCTCAAGATACCATATTATTCAGAAATGGATTTTATGGTATCTTTATTTTGTAATTAATTTACAATATCCAACTTATAGTATTGTATTAAAATATAATGAAAATAAAATGAACCATTTAGTATATATATCCATCTAATTAGTGTAAAGCAAAAAAGTAGCGCTACAGTTTGCAAAGAAAGGTAGGAAGTCAATTGAATAAAGAAACATTTATAGCTAATGTCCTTGAAGCTGAATCTACTTTATATCACATATCTAAATCAATTTTGACTCATGATCAAGATTGTGAGGATGCAGTTCAGGGGGCAATTTTAAAAGCCTATGATAAAATAGATACACTTAAAAAAGAACAATATTTTAAAACATGGTTGATTAGGATACTCATAAATGAATGCTATGATTTAAAACGCAAAGAGTATCCCGAGGTACCTTATGAAGAATACTTTGAGTCTACCAAGGCTGAGGATAGAAAGGACTATAGTGAATTATATTTGGCCGTTCACAATTTACCAGAACGTATTCGTATTGCAATTGTTCTTTATTATGTAGAAGGATATTCAGTAGAAGAAATTAAAGAAATCTTAGAAATACCTTCAGGAACCGTAAAAAGTAGATTGGCAAAAGGACGAAAATTATTAAAAATAAAGTTAGAGAATATGGAGGCAATTTATGAGTAATTATGATTGGAATAGTGTCTTTCCAGATACACCTAAAAGTTTTAAAAATAAGGTAAGTGCAACGTTAAATAGTTTACCAGATAAAAAGGAGATTGATAAAATGGAAAATGTTAAAATGTTGAAAAAAGGATCAATTAGGAAAAAAATTATAGGTGCATTAGTGGCTACTATGGTAATAGGAACAACTGTATTTGCTGCAGGAAAAGTAACTTCTATAACTTCAAGTTCAAGTGGTAAACCAACATATACTAATATACCTACAGTAGAACAAGTGAAGAAGGATTTTAAATCTAATCCTAAATTAGTTAATAAATTTGATAATGGATATACTTTTGTAAGTGGATGTACTGTAAATAATAAAGGAACTGATGATAAAGGTAATTTTGCAGGAAAAACAAAATCACTTGATTTTGATTATACAAAAGGAAATGATAAATTAAGTCTATATATAGAAAATGGAAAGTTAGATGAAAGATCAAAGAAGGAGACTGTTGTTGCTAATTATAATGGTATAGATGTATATTATCGTTCATATGCTAACAAGACTGAGCCAGAAAATTATAAAATGAAAGAACAAGATAAAAAGGATAAGTTATCTGGTAAATATGTATTTAGTTTTGGATCTGATTCTGATAAGGAAAAAATCTCTCAAGTTCAATATTTAAATTGGATGCAAGATGGAATTAACTATACTCTTTTAGGAATTGATTCTAATGTATCAAAAGATGAATTAGTTAAAATGGCACAACAGGTTATAAGTACCAAATAAACAGAGTTCTTGGATAGTTAGATTTTATATATAAAGCAGTAGCCATAATGAATTTTAATGTCATTATGGCTTTCTTTATTCAGTCCTTCAGATATAAGAAATATGCTTTTTATATTAAAGAAGGTTATAAATGAAGTAGAAAAGAGTTTACGAACAATTTGAGAATGAATTTACTGCTCATTCTTATGGATTATAGAATTAGTAGAATAAAAATCAAGGAATGCTTTATAATAGGAAACAAAGATTAAAAGGAGTGATTTTTATATCACAAAGCTACAAAAAGCCTAGTAAAGACGAATTAAAAGAAAAGCTTGATGAACTTCAGTATAATGTTACTCAAGAAAATGCAACAGAAAGGCCTTTTAATAATACTTATGACAATCATTTTGAAAAAGGTATATATGTTGATATTGTTTCTGGTGAACCATTATTTTCGTCTACTCATAAATTTAATTCTGGCTGCGGTTGGCCTGCATTTTCAAAGCCTATAAGCAGAGGGGTTATAAAAGAAAAATCTGATTTTAGTCATAATATGCATAGAATTGAAGTTAGAAGCAAGAATGCTGATTCTCATCTTGGTCATGTTTTTAATGATGGTCCTACAGAAGAAGGTGGGTTAAGATATTGTATCAATTCTGCTGCTTTAAAGTTTATTCCACTTGATAAAATGAAAGAAGAAGGATATGAGGAATACATTTCTTTGGTAGAGGATAATAAGGATTAAGATATAATTTTTTATATGTACTTAGAATTAACATCTGTGCATTAGTTTTAAAATCAAAAATATAAGCATATTTTAAATTAGTTATTATATTTAAAATATGCTTATATTTTTAATGAAAGGTATAAATTTATATGAGAAATATTAATGTGAAAAAGTTTTTTAAAAGTAAAAAAATATCAAATATCATTATTGTAATAGCTTCAATTACACTGATATATCTACTTGTTTCAATATATTTTGCTAATCATTTTTTTTTCAATACAGTAATAAACGGAGTAAATGTTTCATTAAAACCATATAATGATGCTAATAATATAATTAGAAATTATACTAGAAATTATAAACTTCAACTAGTAGAGAAAAATGGACAAATAGAAGAAATAGCAGGACAAGATATAGGGCTTCAATATAATGAAAAAAATAATATTTTTAAAATTTGCCACAGTAAAAGTTCGTTTAAATGGATTATTTCTTTATTAAAAAATCAAAAATATTATGTAAATGATTTGTTTATTTATAATGAAGATAGTTTGAAAAATAAAATAAATGAATTAAATTGTTTAAATAAAAATATTACACAATCTCGAAATGTAAGTTTTAAATATTCAAATGGTTCATATAAAGTTGTCAGAGAAGTATATGGTAATAAGGTGAATAGGGATAAATTAGATGAAGCTATAAAAAAGAGTATACTAGAGGGAAATATAAAATTAGATTTAAACAAAAAAGTTTGTTATGAAGACCCAAAATATACATTAAGTTCTAGTAAAACTTCTAAGACTAAGGAATTACTAAATAGGTATGTATCAACAAAGATAACTTATATATTTGAAAATAAAAGTGAAATATTGGATGGAAATATAATAAATGAATGGCTTAGTGTTGATGAAAATTTAGAAGCAGTAATAGATGAAAAAGCAGTTGATAAATATGTTCAAGGATTGGCAAAAAAGTATGATACAGTTGGGATAACAAGAAAATTTAAAACATCTATAGGTAAAGTAGTAGAAGTTAATGGTGGTCTTTATGGATGGAAAATTAATTGCGCTGATGAAATAAAAGTATTGTTAGAAAGCATAAGACTTGGTGAAGTTCTAAAAAAAGAGCCTATATATATTCAAAAGTCTTTACCTAGAGGCGAAGATGAAATAGGAAAAACTTATGTTGAAGTTAATATAACAAGGCAGCATTTATGGTTTTATAAAAATGGAAAGCTTATAACTGAAGGGGATGTAGTAACAGGAAATCCTAATAGAGGATGTTCTACTGTGCTTGGTACTTATATGCTTAATTATAAACAAAATGGAGCAACTTTAAGTGGAGCAAATTATGAAACTGAAGTAAGTTATTGGATGCCTTTTTTTGGAAATATAGGCATACATGATGCAACCTGGAGATATTCTTTTGGAGGAGATATATATAAGAGTAATGGAACTCATGGTTGTGTAAATGCACCAGTATACTTAGCTAAAGCAATTTTTGATAATATAGAAGAAGGAACTCCTATTATTTGTTATGAAGAATAGGAATTAAGCATACAACATATTAATTTTTGTGAAATTAAACATTTATTCCATAAATTAATAGTTAGTTTTCTTCATTACTAAGGGAATAATAAATTTATAAAATTACGTAGGAATATAGTTTTTTATGTTAATTTATTATACATTTTGCATTAAAAGATAAAGGAGAATTAGAATATGAAATTCTATATGATAAATAAACATAGATCTAGGATTATAATATCAATTATCATAGCTTTACTAATATATACAAGTCATATTGCTCAAGTATTAGGAAGTAATATTGATTCTAAGGAAGAAATTGCAACTTCCATAGAAAAAATTTTTCAAAATAGAAATAAAGCTATATTAGATAAAAATTTGCAAATGATAGAGCCTATTTATGATAAAAGTACTAAGTATGGAGTTTGGGCTTATGAACATGAAAAAAAGAAGATAAACTATATTCAAAGTTGGGAAAAGAAACAAGGAGTTAAATTTACTGACATTTCATCTAAAATAGTAATTAAAAGTATTAAAGGCAGGGATGACAAATATACAGTAAACTTGTTATGTTCAATGAAATATAAGTATATATATGAAAATGAGCCACAATTAGTAAATACATCTAAAATTGGAATGCATCATTTATTAAATATTGTTAATAAAGGTGGAAGGTGGTTAATTACAAAAGAATGGTATGAAGATCCTTTTGAGGATTCTCTAAATTTAGATAATTTAAAAGCGGATTCAATTAAACAATATATATCATCACAATCATCAAGGGATATTTCTAACATAAATGAAAGGAGAATAAAGGCTATAGAATATGCTGATCAATATAGTGGGGCAGCTAATGATGAAGTATATGGATTTAAATATAATAAAAATTATAGAGATTATAATCCTATGGGAGGAGATTGTGCTAATTTTGCATCCCAAATATTATTTGAAGGAGGAGGATTTAAAAAGAATCCTGCTTGGAATTATGATAATAAGGGGGCAACTCGAGCTTGGTTGAATGCTGATGGATTTAAGACATATATGCTTTATAGTGGTAGGGCATCTGTTATTGCATATGGAAGCTATGAGAAGGTATATAAAGATTCATATAAGCTTCTTCCAGGAGATTTTCTTGCTTATGAAAAAAAAGGTGATATTAAGCACATTTCAGTTGTAACAGGTGTTGATTCAAAAGGATATCCTTTAGTTAGTTGTCATAATACAGATAGAAACAAGGTACCATGGGATCTTGGATGGAGTAATAAAAATATAAAGTTTTGGTTGATACATGTAAATTATTAACATAAAAGCATTATTAGAGATAGTATAAGAATAATAAAGGATATGGTATTTATGACTGCTTACAATGTGTATAATAACTATAATATGGGATTATAAACCTTGCATTGTATAAAGTTTATGTTAAACTAATATGTAGACGTTAGAGGACTATTAATATACAATTAGAAATTACGGAAGGAGATAACAATATGCCAGACTTAAGCCTCTTTATGATGAAGGCTTTTCAAATTACTGTTATGGATTTAGTCTTAAGTGGTGATAATATAGGCGTTATTGCACTAGCTACTAGAAATTTACCTCCAAAGCATGCAAAGCTTGCATCTTTTATAGGAATATTTGCAGCAATGTTGTTAAGAATTATATTTGCATGCTTTTTAGTATATATTTTAGCAATACAATGGCTTCCTATACGTCTTGTAGGTGGGCTTCTTTTGGTAAAAATTACCTATGATTTTATAAAGCCCGAGCCAAATGAAGAAAATAAACTTAAATTAAGTGAAGAATGTGCAGTAGAATCAAATATAGAAGATACAAATATATATTCCTCAAAGAAATTTATGAGAGCTGCATTTAGTATAGTTGCAGCAGATATTACTATGAGTTTAGATAATGTTCTTGCAATAGCAAGTTTAGCAGATGGAAGTGTAGTACTTATAATATTGGGATTGATTTTAAATGTACCAATTATATTCTTTGGAAGTCAACTGGTAGCAAAACTTATGAATAAATATCCTATAGTTACCTATGTAGGTGCTGCAATACTTGCCCATACATCATTTAAAATGATTTTTGAAGATAGGTTAACAATAAATTTAGTAACTCCTGTTGTAGTACAAATAATAAGCTATGGAGCAGCATTGTTAACTATAATTTACGGAATCTATGTTGTAAAAAAACAGCAATCACCAGTTAACTCTTAAGAAAAAGAATTAAGGCAAGCATCATCAAGATGCTTGCCTTAAGTGCTTACTATGTTATATAAATTATAATAAAGTTAAAGATGAACAGTCTAGATAAGATTTATGATGATCAAGCTTTTTTAGTATATAAGTTTTTAGAGAATAAAACTGGCTATTGTTGATATAATCATTAAAATAATGAATATTATGGATAATGCTTTTCCTGGTTTAGCTAAATAATCGTTTTCGTATTTGTGCCCAATAAATATTGATATCAAAAATAAAGTTAAAGAAATTATTTCTACAGGAAAAGATATTCCAAGTGCACCTAAAATATGATCTCCTACACATTTTCCATTAATGAAAGTAAATGAAAACATAATAGAGAATACAGAAATTATTAATGATGAACTTCCTATTCCCCATCTTTTAGAATTAGTTAATTCCAACATAATCATCCTCCTTATTGTAAATTTACTAATATATTTTGATAGAATACTATTTTATATTATCCCTTGTGCACATTATACCATAATTGTATTTATTTTCAAAATATTTATACAGCTGTATATATTCTTTCCCAAAAAGCAGGAGATTATTGTATGCAAATTATTTATTGCAAAGGTCTGCTGTTTTTTTAAAAATGATATACATTTGGTTTGTTATTTTTTTCAAGATACCATCAATAATGGCAGAGCTAACAATAATAAAGTCTTTCGGCCTTTAACAACTTATGATAATGTTTTTTTAAAGGCTCTAATTTTTGTTGATTTGATTGAAAAATTGACATATATGTTGGAGTTAGTAGTACAAATTAATTTAAAAAAAGGGGATTTAAATTGATGAAGAAAAATAAGTTTATGCTGAGTTTATTACTAACGACTATAATTGCTGGAGGGACATTTTTAAATGTAAAAGCTGCTGATGTGAGCCAGCAGAGAATATTTGGGTCAGATAGGTATCAAACATCAATAAATGCAAGTAAGACCTTTTTAGGTGATGAAAAACCTAAAAATATAATTGTTACATATGGTGAAAACTATCCTGATGCTTTAAGTGCTGGATTGCTAGCAAAGAAATTAAATGCTCCAATTATATTGATAAGTAACATAGATAGTCAGGATAAAGGTACTTATGATTATTTAAAAAATATATATTCTAGTGATGCAAAAGTAACTATTATTGGTGGTACTGGTGTTGTTAGTTCTGTTACAGAAAGTAAAATTAAGGATATAGGTTATAATATTAATAGAATTCAGGGTACAGATAGATATGAGACTAATAGAAAGGTTATACAAAATTGTGAAGTTTCAGAGGGTACACCAGTTGTAATTACTTCAGGTGAAGGATTTGCTGATGCTTTATCTGCTAATAATATAGTTTCAAAACTGGGATATCCAGTATTCATGACTGCAAAAGACAGCATAGATCAGCAAAGTGTGGAATATATTAAAGGATTAAAACCTTCTAAGATTATTGTTGTTGGTGGACCAGGTGTAGTGGCAAATAATGTAGTACAAACACTATCCGACCAGGTTACTACCATAAAAAAAGATAAATTTATAAATTTAGATAGATGGTTTGGTCTTGATAGATATGAGACTAGCAGTGTTGTTTTAGAGAATTTATACCATTCAGAGTATAATCCTCAAAAGGATTTAATAGTGGCCTCTGGTGAAAACTTTCCAGATGCTTTAGTTTCAAGTCCGCTGCAAAACAAATTGAATGCACCATTAGTATTGGCTACCAATAATGGACAATCCAGTTATATAGCTACAGGTTTCAATATTAATCCTAGCATCATAAATATATTTGGTGGCACAGGAGTTTTAGGTGACAGTTCTATCACTCAGCTAAAGAATGATATTTCTAAAAATATTAATGGTATAGAGGAAGCTGGTAAAAAATTTACTTATGATATGGCTAATAGAATATATAATTTAAAAGATAGCGTTTATAATGAAGATTACAGCGTCATAGAAAACCTTTTAGACAAAAGTTCAGCAAATTATAATGCTTCTGCTACTGACTTGAATAGCTTTAAGGATATGGTAAATAAAGCTAATACTGTACAAGATGGTAATAGAAAAAATATAAACATAAATGTTTTGGAAGATGATGGTTCAGGTAACATAATGGAAGCTAAATATCAAAATGAATACATAATAGATGGTAAATCAGTAAGTATTGTATATACATTCTTAGTAAATAAAAATGATTTAACAAAGCTTCAAATAAATAAACTAGAATTTACTCAAAACTAATATAGGAAGGCTTATTATAGAAAAGCAGATAAAGAGCAATTACTACAATATTTTGTAAGCCAAACTTTCAAAGTTTAAAAATATTGCGACGTAAGGGTGCAGTGGAAGTTTGAATTTTAACTTTTATTCCGTGATATATGGTAAGTGGTTCATCACTGCTAAATGTTTTAATTATTCTAAAGCTTGAAGATTTGGAAAACCTAAGAACTTTGTCAAACTCGGTTCCCTCA
>NZ_JIBU02000027.1:218405-218530 GCF_000633595.2 Clostridium drakei
TACTAAAACAATTTAGCTTATGTGATGAACCACTTACCATATATCACTATATAAAAGTTAAAATCCAAACTAGTAACTTCAAGTGTACACATATAATTACATTGTTATAGGCAATTTTAGTAAGC
>NZ_JIBU02000027.1:218550-218701 GCF_000633595.2 Clostridium drakei
TTATAATCATAGCTCACTATTTTTTTATACTTATTTAAAGGGATGGTAATCTCTTAGACCAGTAGGTCGTAAAAACTGTTACATATTACCATAACCCACAAAAATCTTAATGCAAAATTTCCAGTTTTTATTTTAAAATTATGTCTTTATG
>NZ_JIBU02000027.1:218752-218873 GCF_000633595.2 Clostridium drakei
CCCATTAAACATCTGAAAAAATATAACTGCAATTGCATTAGATTAAATACTATTATTATGCAAATCTTGTTCATATAATTTCCAGTAAAAATAGGAATGTATTAATTCTACTGTAAGTATT
>NZ_JIBU02000028.1 GCF_000633595.2 Clostridium drakei
TTATTACATAGAAATTTTGTCAATAGGATTTTCAATCCATTAATTAAACACTAGTGATAAAAGTTCTTATACAAATTTACTTTGCCTACCTCGCTAATCTCTAATTCTCTATTTATTAGAGATTTTTTAATCCAACATAATTCAATCAATCCATTAGCAATGGTATATCCTAGTTTACCAGCTATATGATAATCTTTTTCACTCCAATCATAACATTTAGCACCACTTAGCTCTTTTATATCTTTTAATTTATTTTTTATAATTTCTAGTTCAATAAATTTTTTATACCCTAATTCAGTAATATAAAATATATCATTTTCTAATTCAATATAGTTAAATTTTAAAAGAGCTTCCGTAAGCTTTATTCCTAATTTTCCAGCAATATGGTCATAGCAAAGTCTTGCGTTTCTTAAAGCTTCTGAATGTATAGACTGGCTTAATGAAGTTATTTTAGGTGATTTTGAAAGCTTCATAAGCAATTGAAGTAACTTTACAATATCCTCATTAGCTAATTTAAAATATCTATATCGACCATATACATACTTTTCAATTATTCCGGCATTAACCATTTTAGATAAATGAAAAGTTGCTGTTTGTGGTTTTATACTAGCTGCTTTAGCTAATTCTCCTGCTGTACGTTGCCCTCCAAGCAGACTCATAAGCATTATACATCTAGAAGAATCTGCTATTAATGATGCTATATCATCTATCATAGGGTCTGGTTTCAACATAATCGCCTCCAAATTTATATAAATGAAATACATTACTTCCACATGTATCGAAATAATTTCGTTATATAATAATATCATAAATTTATTTAAAATTATAGTTAGGGGAGCACTTTTGTAAAAAATTCAAAATTAGTATATGAACTATTATATAGTTTCTGTATGGTTATTCTCCTTCATTATAATTTGAATGAATATATATTAAAGAAATTTAAAGATTATATAGGGAGGAATAAAATGAACAAAGAGTACTTAATAAAAATAGCATCAGACTTTGTTGAAAACTCAAAAGACAATTATATAGCAGATGAAATTGCCATTTCTGAAAATGTTGTGGGAATGAAGATTTTTGAAGCACCAATTTTTGCATTTGGTGCTTCAGATGATGAATATTTTACATTATTAAAAAAACCTTCTGTAGTTGGGGAACACTTCCTGCTTCCTAAAGAGTGGTTACCACAGTCAAAGACTGTTATCTCCTTTTTTTTGCCCTTTAGTGAAACCATCAAAAAAGGAAATAGACGGGAAGATTTATGGCCTTCTGAAGAATGGTTGCATGGGCGTATTGAGGGTCAATCTTTTATAAATAAGTTATGTATGTATCTGAAATCAGAATTGATAAATGCTGGATATAATAGTGTAGTGCCTGCTTTGGATGAAAGGTTTTGGGCTAAGGAGTATTCACCACACCTAGAAGTATCATTTACAAGCAATTGGTCCGAAAGACATGTAGCTTTTGTATGTGGACTTGGAACATTTGGACTTTCTAAAGGTCTTATAACCTCAAAAGGTATGGCTGGAAGATTTGGTAGTATCATCACAGAATTATATTTGCCGCCTCAGAAGAGAGAGTATGAAAATGTCTATGAATATTGTTCAATGTGTGGTGCATGTGCAAAAAAATGTCCAGTCAATGCAATATCTATAGAAAATGGTAAAGATCACATGATATGCTCTAAGTTTTTGGATAAAACAGCAGAAAAATATGAGCCTAGATATGGTTGCGGGAAATGTCAGATAGGTGTACCTTGTGAGGGTAGAATACCTAAGCAACACAACATAAAATGAACATATATTTATATAAATTAGTATGATACGGAGGATGATTTATGAAAATCTTTTTAATAAGACATGGACAAACAAATTGGAATTTAGAAGGAAAAATACAAGGTAGTTATGATAGTGAACTCAATAATACTGGTATTATCCAAGCAGAAGAATTAAGTAGAAAAGTATTAGAATTTAATTATAAATTCATAAAAATTTATTCAAGTCAACAAAAAAGAGCAGTTAAAACAGCAGCAATTTTGAGTGAGTCTACCAATGTGGATTATATACCAATAAAAGGATTAGAGGAGATAAATCTTGGAGAATGGGAAGGACTGTCATGGTCAGAAGTACAAGAAAAGTTTCCAAAAGAATATGAGGAATGGTACAATAACCGCAGATATACCAAATCTCCAAAAGGAGAATCATATCGAGATATGTTAGAACGTGTTTTAACAGTTATATATAAAATTATTAATGAAAATTGTGATGATGTTGCAATTGTAACCCATAGTGCAGTAATTATGTGTTTACAATGCTATTTAACTAATACTCCTTTTAATGAAATGATGAAATTTAAAACAGATAATACTACAATTAGGGAATTTAATAGTGAGGTATTTAACATTAAATGAGTAAATTAAATTGGTTAATTAGAATACCACAAACAGTCATTTTTAGATTTTCTTCTGAAATATCATTATTACTTTTATTATTATTTGACACTTTAGTCTCCCCCTTTTAATGTTTACATTGATCTTATAACTTATAAAAAAGCTATCCTTCTTCAATAAGAAAGATAGCTTTAAAAAATTTTCATTTCATAAACACCTATTTCTTATCTTCCAGAATATGAACTATACTCTGCAGGAATTAACACCGATACATATTAAAATGCCGGTTGTCGGGCTTCATAGGGCCAGTCCCTCCACCTCTCTGGATAAGAATGTAATAATATTTAATTTTCTTCTTTTACCTTAAATGAATTTACTTTTTCGACAAAAGATAATTTATATATAATTACTAATAATAGTATCCACACTGGCGCAACATAAAGAGCTATTCGTGTACTTTCTAAAAATGCTAAAGAAATAACAATCAAATTTAAATAAATAATAGTTGCATATGAAAGATAAGGATAAAAAGGCATCTTAAAATCAGTTTTCTCTCCCTTCTTAACCTTTTCTTTTCTAAACTTTGAGTGAGCTAAAAGAATAGTTATCCAAGCAGTTATAATTGCTATTACTGTCACTGATGAAATATATTCAAAAACTTTAGCAGGAAAAAAATAATTTAAAACTACTGCAATCATTGCTACTGCCGTACTGAATAAAATTCCTACATAAGGTACTCCAGACTTATTAACCCTGCTAAATACTTTTGGAGCATTATTATTTAAAGACAAGCTATAAAGCATTCTTCCATCAACATATAATGCACTGTTCATACCTGAAAGAGCTGCTGTTAAAACTACAAAGTTAATAACTGCCGCAGCGGCTGGAATTCCAACTTTTGAAAAAACCAAAACAAATGGACTTCCATTTGTACCTATTTTGTTCCAGGAATAAAGAGACAGCATGACACCAATAGATCCAACATAAAAAATCAATATACGCCAAAATACATTATTAATCGCTTCAGGTATAGACTTTTTAGGATCTTCTGCTTCACCAGCTGTTATACCAATCATTTCTACACCACCAAAAGCAAATGTAGCAAATATAAATGATAAGAAAAATCCTCTGATTCCATTAGCAAAAAATCCACCATTAGTCCAAAGATTGGATAGACCTACAGAATGTCCTCCATTTGAAAAACCAAAAACAATAATTAACAATCCAAAAATAATCATACATATGATAGCAACAACTTTAATAAGTGCAAACCAAAATTCAAATTCTCCATATGCTTTAACGCCAATAAGATTAATTACAATTAGTATTAATAAAAATATTAGTGCTGACATCCATTTTGGAAAATTAGGCATCCAGAACTGGACGTATACTCCAACTGCTGTAAGCTCTGCCATTACAGTTGTTGTACACTGAAACCAATAAGTCCATCCAGAAAAAAATCCTGCAAAATGACCAAGATAACGTGTTGCATAAGCACTAAAAGCTCCTGAATTAGGATCATCTACAGCAAGTTCGCCTAAAGCTCTCATAATCATAAAAACAAATAATCCCACAATTAAATATGCTAAAATAATTGATGGCCCTCCAATACTAATAGCATTAGCCGAACCATAAAATAAACCTACTCCAATAGCTCCACCAATAGCAATCATCTGCATATGACGATTTTTTAATCCTTTTTTTAATTGTTGTTTTTTTAAATCTTCATTCATTTTACTACTTCTTCTTTCACATAAAATTATTTTATATACTAACCCAAAACCAAATTACTACTTCTTTAATTTTTTTAATCTTTTAATAGCTTCAATTAATGTTTCATCTTTTTTTGCAAAATGAAATCTTATATAATTATTTACATTTTCCTTAAAAAAGCTAGATCCAGGAACAGCAGCAACACCAATTTCTTTTGCCATCCACTTACAAAACTCATAGTCATCCTTCCAACCAAACTCTGAAATATCCACTAAAACATAATAAGCTCCTTGAGGTTCAAAGTATTTTAATCCAATTTCATCTAATCCATTTAAAAACAGTTTTTTCTTTTTTTCATAAATGTTATTAAGCTCGTCATAATAGCTTTCTTCAAGACTTAATCCTGCACAAGCTGCTTTTTGTAAAGGTGCAGCTGCTCCTACAGTTAAGAAATCATGTACTTTTTTACAATTATTTACAACATCTTTACTTGCAATAATGTATCCAAGCCTCCATCCAGTTATAGAATAAGTTTTTGACAAAGAACTACAGGACACTGTTCTTTCAAACATTCCTGGAAGAGACGATAGATAAGTATGCTTATTTGGCTTAAATACTATATGCTCATAAACCTCATCTGTAATAACAAAAGTATCGTATTCTTTTGCAAGTTCGCTTATATATAATAATTCTTCTCTAGTAAATACCTTACCTACTGGGTTTGAAGGATTGCATAATATTAGCGCTTTAGGTCTACTTTCAAAAGCTTTTCTTAATTTCTCTCTATCGAAATTGAATTCAGGAGGTACCAAAGGTACATATATGGGCTCTGCTCCTGCTAAAATTGTATCTGCTGTATAATTTTCATAAAACGGTGAGAATACAATAACTTTATCCCCTGGATTGCATACAGACATCATAGCTACCATCATAGCTTCAGTGCTGCCACAGGTAACTACTATATTTTCATCAGGATTTATTGATATTCCCATAAATTTTTCTTGTTTCTTTGCTAGTTTTTCTCTAAATTCTTTTGATCCCCATGTTACTTCATATTGATGTGGTCCTTTTTCTGCTGCCTCCTTTAAACTGTCTATAAGTTCTCTTGGTGGGTCAAAATCTGGAAATCCTTGTGAAAGATTCACTGCTCCATATTTATTAGCCACTCTTGTCATTTCTCTTATTACTGATTCAGTAAAATAATCTAATCTGTTGCTTAATTTTTGCATTTTATATAGCCTCCATTACTATTTATTTAAATATTAGATTTTCAAATTTTTATTAAATCAAAAAATTAAAAGACTGTTTTTCTTTAAATAAGAAAAACAGCCTTTGCTTACAAAATTTTAATTTCACATAACAACCACTTCTCTTATCTTTCAAAGTAATTCAAATTACTTTGTAGGAATTGACACCGATACATATTAAAATGCCGGTTGTCGGGTTTCATAGGGCCAGTCCCTCCACCTCTCTGGATAAGAATAAAACATATTAAATTTTCTAAATAAACTTAAGTATTCTTTTATTATATCAGTGGTACTTTATTATATCAATATATTTTTTCAATTTTATCTTATACATATGTAACTAATTTGCAATAGATAAACTAACATTTATAGATTTTCAACTAAATTCTTAAAATACTTACAGGTATCAGCTA
Organism: Clostridium drakei; assembly: GCF_000633595.2. GTDB lineage: Bacteria > Bacillota > Clostridia > Clostridiales > Clostridiaceae > Clostridium_AM > Clostridium_AM drakei. The sequence goes on from NZ_JIBU02000028.1 coordinate 5,763, forward strand.
TACTGTACCCCTTTCTAAACAATCCTCCACCAATTAAAAATGCCACATCGTCACCATATGCCTTATAGGATTCTGGTATATTTTCAAGATTCATTCCACCTGAAGGACAAGGAAGTACAGATTTCAATTTTCCCAATTCTTTTTTACAATTTTCAGAAACTCCAACACATTCTTCCCGTGAAAAAGAAAATCTTCCTAAAAAATTAGGATATATAGTAGCATCCGCCCCGGAAATTCTTGCAATATCACCAAATAATATCTTATGTGATATGCCTTCATTCCCTAGGACAAAGCTTCCCTGAAATGCAGGATGACTTATAACCGGAAGAGATATGCTGTGATCATCCGCAACTTGTCTCATTGCGTCAAAACCAGTAAGCCCAGGTGCAATTAAAACACCTCCAGCTCCAAATTTTTGGGCAATCCTTGCCCTATCCAAAATTTCACTTGCTGATGTAGTTATGTTTGGTACATATATTGTATTTCTACCTGTCTTATCATTTGCCTTTTTCACAGCTTCACTGCACAATTCAACTCTCTTTTCATAAGGACAAAAAGGTTGATTTGTAAGACCATGATCATCTTTTATTATGTCAATTCCTCCAATTGCAAATTCATATGCAATATGTGCAAGCTCCTCAGCACTCACCCCCATAGGTTTTAATGCTGTAAATAAAAGTGGTCTTTTAGGCACATTTAATAATTTTCTAATACCTTTTATACCAAAACGAGGTCCTTTAAAACTGTTAGTTATTTTTGGGGATAAATTAACCTCTTCAACCCTTACACCTGGTTTTATGCTTGTATTTCCAAATATAACATTTATAAGCTGAGTAAGTTCATAAGCAGTGGCATCCTCTGGATAACTTATATTAACCTGAAATACTCCCTCTTCTAATTTACTAAAAGATTCTATTTTGCCAACTATGTTGTCTTTTATTATTCCTTCTGGTACAATATCCTCTGGAAATTCCACTGTCTGCTCTATACATATATCCTGTGCTTTTCTATAAGCTTCTTTTTCATCTCCCTGCAGTTTATAAGTTACACTAAACCTTTCTTGGGGAAGTTTCAAATCACTTTTACCAGTAAAAAACATGTATATTTCCACCTCTTTTAAAATTACAGTGCTTCTGCCTTAGCATCGCTATGAACTGCTGCCACAAAAGCTTTATCAAGATCTTCTTCTTTTATATTAAATTTCTGTCCTATCAATTTTTCAACTTCTTCTATAAGAGCTTTTGCATCTATCCTATACTCTTTCATTAAATATTGTTTGCTTGCACCATGAACAAAAGTATCTTTAATTCCTATTCGTACAAGCTTCTTACCTATACCTTCTTCAGCTAGTTTTTCAGCTGTAATTGTACCAAGTCCTCCAATTATTGAGTGATTTTCAATAGTTATTACACCATACTTTGATTTTGCTATAGCCTCAATTACTGAAGAATCATTGAATGGCTTTAAAGTAGATATATGCATATGTTGAATGGATAATCCTTTTTTCTTCAATTCTTTAATTGCCCTCATAGCTTCTTCCGTACATATACCACTAGAAAGTACAACTAAATCAGTTCCTTTGCTAAGTACTCTTGCCTTCCCAAACTGCATAGGTTCTGAAGCTTTAAAGAGCCTTGGTATTTCACCTCTTAAAATTCTTATATATACAGGTCCATTAATAGCTTTTGCCACATCAAGAACGGATTCAACTTCTGTAGCATCTCCACATTCAAGTATTGTCATATTGGGAAGAGAACGCATTACAGATATATCCTCAATGGCCTGATGTGTAGCCCCACCTGGAGATATAATTCCAGGCAAAAATCCAAACATTTTTACAGGCAAATTTGGATATGCCACAGACATAGCTATCTGATCATAAGCTCTTCTATATATAAAAACTGCAAAGGTATGTACGAAAGGTATAAAACCTTCCCTTGCAAGTCCACCTGCAAAACTCAACATATTTTGTTCTGCTATTCCCATAGAAAAGAATCTTTCAGGATAGGTATCCCTAAAAGTATCAACTTCTACAGAGCTAGTTAAGTCAGCAGATAAAACTAGTATTTCAGGTTTATCCTTAGCCCATTCTATAAGATTCTTTGAATGTACTTTGGTTTCTATTTTCATAAATTTCAACCTCCCTTACTGAAACTTCTTGCTTAATTTGTTAAATTCTTTTCTGTAACTTTCTCTTTCCTCTTCACTTTTAAATCTTACATAATGGAACTTAGGTTTTCTCTTATTTAATATATTGATTCCTCTAGAAGGATTTGTATCACATAATATAAATGTAGGTCTTCCGTCAGGTTTTAAATTTCCAAGGGCAGAAATAGCATCTACATCATGTCCATCTATTCTGAATACTCTGGCTCCAAAAGCTTTTAATCTTTCATGGAAAGGCTCTATATTCATTACTGTGGTCATTTTTCCATCACACTGATATCCATTTATATCAACATAAGCTATTATATTATCTAACTTATGATAGGAAATGGCCTGTACTGCTTCCCAAAATTGTCCGGATTGACACTCACCATCAGATAAAAATACAACTACCCTTCCCTTTTCTTTCTTCAATTTACGTGCAAGAGCAATACCACCTGCCTGGCTTATGCCCTGTCCTAAAGAACCTGTAGTAACCTCCATACCTGGAGAATGTTCCGCACCAATCATTTCAACAGAACTTCCATCCTTGTTGAATTCATCAAGACCAGAAGTATCCATACGGCCAACTTCTATTAATGCTGCATATAGTACAAGAGCATATTGTGCTGGAGAAAGTATAAATCTATCTGTATCCTCTGATCTTTCTCCATTATATATGCCACCATTAAAATAATTTTTATTATCACTTCCTGGAGTTCCAGGAAACTTTGGTGGAACAATAGGCTTTTTAAATTCATTTAAATTTAACACCTTTAAATAGAGAGTTGAAAGTATTTCTGCTGAAGAGCAGGCCTGACTCAAATATCCTCCATTATTTTCTATAGTGTGTTTTAAAACTCTAAGTCTTATTCTGTTTGCTACTTTATAAACTTCATCTTCCCATGTATCCTTTAATTCTCCCATAACTTCCTCCTCATATAAGCATTGATTTTCTTTGTAAAACTTTCTTTAGATTTTCACTAAAAGGTGGATATACTATCCCCTTTTCAGTTATTATTGCCGTTATAAGTCCCTCATCCGTTACATCAAAAGCAGGATTATAAGCCTTCACACCCTCAGGTACCATAGGCTTTGTATACCACTTTGTAGTTATTTCCTTCTCAGGTCTTATTTCAATCTTTATGTCTTCACCACTTTTGCAATCTAAATCTATAGTGGAGATTGGAGCACATACATAAAAAGGTATGTTATAGTATTTAGCAAGTATTGCCACGGAAGAAGTTCCTATTTTATTTGCAGTATCTCCATTTGCTGCCACCCTGTCACATCCTACTAAAACTGCCTGTACTTTTCCTTCTTTCATAACAATAGATGCCATATTATCACATATCAGTGTAACATCTACTCCTGCCTGTTTTAATTCCCAGGTAGTAAGCCTTGCCCCTTGAAGCAGCGGTCTAGTTTCATCTGCAAATACTTTAAAATCATATCCTCTCTCATTTCCTAAATATATAGGCGCAAGAGCCGTACCATATCTAGCAGTAGCTATAGTGCCTGGATTACAGTGAGTCAAAAGTCCAAAACCCGGCTTTAGAAGAGAAAGTGCATATTCTCCAATGGATTTGCATACTTTTTCATCTTCCTTATATATGTTATCTGCTTCTTCTTTTAAAGCAGTTTTTATCACAGCAATAGTATTGTTTGATTCTTTTTTTAACCTTTCTTCCATACGATTAAGAGCCCAAAACAAATTTACTGCAGTTGGTCTTGAAGATGCTAAATATTCCTTTGTCTTTTTAAAATGTTCATACAATTGTTCATAACTTTGTACATTATATTTTTTTACAGAAAGATATATTGCATAAGCTGCAGTTATACCTATAGCAGGTGCTCCTCTAACTTTAAGTTCATAAATAGCATCCCATACATCTTTTTCAGTTTTTAATTCTATGAATCTTTTTTCTCCTGGTAGAAGGGTTTGATCAAGTATTATAAGAGAATTATTTGCATCATCTAGAATTACAGATTGTACAATTTCTGACATTTTTTCATCTCCTTATGTGCTAAAACTTGCTTTCCACATCTTTAATTACCTTTATAAAATTCACTCCACTTTTTATATTTTCTCTATCCAATATGAACTTCTTTGAAGATAAAAGGCATATCTTTTCCGCTCTTATTCTCTTTTCAATGTCCTTTATAGAAACTATATCTCTAACATGTGCAAGTCCTATTATTCTCCTTGCAAGTTCTAAGCCAACTACAGCTGAGGTATCCTTTAATATATTTCCTAAGTAATATTCCAAAAAGCCATCATAATTTGCCACCTTTTCAGTAACATTTTCTTTCCATGAAGCTTTAAATTTTTTAGAAAATAAGTCTATAATATCAACAATTGTGGTTTCCAGCCATCCTTTATAATCTTCCTTTTCCTTTTTATCCAATATTGTAGCTTCTGCATTTTCATAAGAAAATATCAAATTTGCAATTACATTTCCAATGTCATAGCCTGCAGGTCCATAAAAAGCAAATTCAGCATCAAATACCTTGGTAGAATCTGGCTCTACAAAAATTGAACCAGTGTGCAAATCTCCATGTATAAGAGATTGTGCCTTTGTCATGAATTCAAATTTTAATTTGGCAGTTTCCAAAAGAAGTTTTTTATCGTTCCATAAATTAGAAGCTGCAAATTTTTTTGTTTCAGGTAATAATTCATTTCTTGAACAATCATAAAAAGGTTCAGTATAAACAAGATCTTCTGTTATTTCACAAAGCTCTGGATTTATAAAATCTTTTACTAATTCCTTTTTTTCCTTGTGATTTATTACTGCATCTGAAGTTAAAAGAAGAGTATTAACTAAAAATGTAGTAATCTGATCTGCAAACTTTGGAAACTTCTTATGCTCATTTAGAGCTGTACGCATTATTTCATAATCAGATAAATCCTCCATAGCAAAACAATTCATTATACTATCATATTTATAAACTTTAGGTACAAGTCCTTCGGAAAGCTTGTATTGAAGTTCTAATATTTCACTTTCTATTCTATTTCTATCTGGAGATACTTTAAATTCATCAGAAATTCTAGCCACAGGACCTGCTTGTTTAATTATTAAGGATTTATTACTTTTTTTATCTTCAATTTTAAATACATAATTTAAATTTCCGTCTCCTATTTCCTTACAAGTAATTTCTGCATCTCCATGAAAAAATTCCAACTGTGATTTTGCATATTGTAATGCATCTTCTTCATTCATTCTAAAATATTTATCTGTAAACTTTCCCATTTTATATCTCCTTCCTAAAAATTATTTCTTTTTATAATAAGTAAGAGCTAGTGCAAATGCTAAAACTACACCTTTTACAATATCCATAGCATAATAAGGTACAGACATCATAACAAGTCCATTTTGCAATATTCCAATTAGCACTGATCCTACAAAAGTTCCAATAGCATTAGGTTTTCCTGAACCTCCTACAGAAAATCCTATAAAAGTAGCAGCAACTGCATCCATAAGATAAGGAGACCCTGCATTTACTTCTGCAGTTTGAACTCTAGCTGCTAGTATTATTCCACCAATTCCTGCAAGAAAAGACGATATCAAATAAGCATATACTCTATACTTATTTACCTGTATTCCCGAAAGTCTTGCTGCTTCCATATTTCCACCAATAATGTACATGTACCTTCCCTGCTTAGTTTTGTTAAGAAATAAATGTACAATAAGTACTACAATTATCATGGCTATTATTATCCAGGGCAGCTGTCCTAAAGTTGTAAAAAAACTAGTGAGATGACCTTTTGCAAAATTTCCATCTGACATAACCATATTTTGAGATATGGCAGCCCCCTTGGTATAAGTAAGAGCTACTCCTTGAAATACAAACATAGTAGCAAGGGTCATAAGCATATCTGGTATTTTCACTTTCACAATCATTATTGAATTTATAACTCCTACCACAAGAGAAGCCAATATAGCCACTATTATAGAAGCAACACTAACCTGGTTATGCCATATAAACATAGCCATTACCACAGCTCCTGACAATGAAGCTGTAGATCCTACAGACAAATCAAATCCACCTACAGTAAGTGAAACAGTAACCCCTATAGCAATTATAGTAACAATAGAAATAGAACGAAGTATATTCAATACATTACTGAAATCCAAAAACTTTCTACCCACAATTTGAAAGAAAATTATAAGCAGGAGGATTGTAATTAAAGTTCCATACTTGTACATAAAGTCAAATATATCAAATTTTTTCTTATCCGTATTTTTATTTTCTGTGCTAGTTTCATTACTCATTTTCTACCTTCCTCCTGTTGAATAATATAAAATATCTGATTCCTTAGCTTCTGATGTATTTAATTCTTTTACTATCTGTCCATTGTAAATTACATAAACCCTATTTGTAATACCCATAAGTTCAGATATTTCAGAACTAGCATATATTATAGAGTTTCCCTTTTCAGCTAAGCCTTCAATTAATTGAAATATTTCTTTCTTTGCACCTATATCTACACCTTTTGTTGGCTCATCAAAAATGTAAATTTCAGCATCACTTACAAGCCATTTACCAATAGCCACTTTTTGCTGGTTTCCACCAGATAAAAGTCCTACTTTTTTATTTTCATCTGGAGTTCTTATATCCAGGTTCTTTATTATTTCCCTTGCTTCTTTTTTTTCACTTTTAACATCTGGTATATTTTTAAATTTACAAAACCTATTCAAATTGGAAACAGTGATATTTGTAGCTACACTCTCTTCAATGAATACTCCCTGATTTCTTCTTTCTTCAGGTACTAATGCTATTTTTAAGTTTACGGCATCAAAAGGAGACTTTATTTTCACTTTTTTACCATTTATAAGTTTCTCTCCTGAAACTGTTTCAGATGCTCCAAATATGGCATTGCATAGTTCCGTCTTTCCTGCACCTACAAGTCCTGATACTCCAATTATTTCTCCACTTCTGGCATATATGTTTATATCCTTTATTTTTTTGCCATCACTTAAATTTTTTATTTCTATAGCCTTTTCTCCTAATTTGACCTGCTTCTTTTTATAACTATCCTCAAAATTTCTCCCCAACATATAGTTAACTATTTCCTTTTGATTGGTTTCTCTAATTTCTTTTTCAACTATAAACTTGCCATCTTTCATAACTGTTACTTCATCACATATATCAAAAAGTTCAGGTAATCTGTGAGATATAAAAATAATACCTACATTTTGCTTTTTAAGTTCTCTTACAATACTAAATAATTCTTTTACCTCTGATGTGCTAAGGGGGGCTGTAGGTTCATCTAAAATTAAGAACCTACACTCCATTGATATAGCCCTAGCTATTAATACCATTTGCTTTTGTGCAAGAGTAATTTCACTTACAAGTTTTTTCACTCCAATTTGTATGTTTAATTTTTTCAAAATTTTTTCTGCTTTAGCATTTATATCTTTCCAATTTACAAGTTGTTTTTTACCCATGTGATTTACTATATTATCAAGCATTATATTCTCAGCTACAGTTAAATATGAAATAAGGGAAGTATCCACTTCCTGATACACAATTTGAATTCCTAAATCTTTTGCATCCTTAGGTTTTTTTATGTGAGCTTTTTCCTTATCTATAAAAATTTCACCAGTATAATTTCCATAGGCACCAGATAAAATTTTCATAAGAGTAGATTTACCTGCTCCATTGGCTCCTACTATAGCATGTACCCTACCTGTGCTAGTTGAAAATTTAACTTTATCTAATACTTTTATTCCCGGAAACTCTATAGAAATATCTTTCATATTTAAGTACATACTTTTGTTTGTATTCATACATACACCTTCCAAATTATTATGAAACTAGTATTTTATTTATTTTTACTATGCTGATTTTTTAAAGTATCCATCCATGGTTCTTCAAAAGCATTTGATTTACCCCAATTTGGTACTATCTTTGATAGATTCTCCATATTTACAGCAGTACTTGAATTTGCTACCTGGTCTTTTTCTACAGAAGACGCTTGAAGATCATAATATTTTGGTGTTTGCTCTCCTGCTATTTTTTTAGTAAGAAGTCTTATATCTACGGAACCTATGAGTTTTGGATCTACAGCTGTTGTAATTGTCCATGGACTGTTCTTATCTTGAATTGCTTGAAGGTCCGCATTTGATACATCTATTCCATATACTTTTATTTCATTACGTCCAGCTTCTTTAACTGCTCTAGTTGCTCCTATTGCAAAGGCATCCCAAGAAGCATATATAGCATCAATAGTTCCCTTTGGATGTTTTGCAAGCATAGCAGTTACTGCATTTTGTGTTTGAACTGAAGTATCAGAAGACGCAACTCCAAATCTTTCAACTTCTTTTATATCTGGATATTTCTCAAGAATTGCCTTGTACATTCTATTTCTGTTTACCATTGGTGGAAATCCATCAACCCAAAGGTATATTATATTTGCCTTTCCGTTATGATCCTGAACTAATTTCTTAAATGAAGTAAGAGCAAGTGTCTCATCATCCTGTTCAGTTATAGTAACTCCTTCTACTTTCGCCACTTCAGCATTGGAGTCAAAAGTTACTACTGGTTTGCCTTTAGCAACTATTTTCTTAACATCATCTACCGTAGCACTATCATCACCATGAGATATTATGAATCCATCATAATCTTTTTGAAGTGCTTGATTTATAGCATCATGAAATTTTGCACTATCTCCATTGGCACTATATGTGTCTACTTTAAAGCCTAAGCTTTCTCCTTCTTGTTTAACACCTGCCAAATATTGTGCTGTATTGTCATCTCCACCTATTTTGCGTACCACCATTATTTTTATCTGTTTACCAGAAATTTTAGATGGAATTTGGGTATTACCTGATTTATTATTGCTAGTGTTCTCAGTATTTTGTGACTTCTCAGATTTAGAATTATCAGAAGTACTTTCACTCTTTTGTGAGCATCCTGTAAAAGCAAGAGCAGCTATTGTAAATAGTGCTAAAACTATGGTAATTACTTTTTTTCTCATTTTCATCTCTCCTCTTTTTTAAATATAGATTTTACTAAATTTTATCTGATCACCACCACTGCTAATCTCCATCACACACAGTGAATATGAAAGTCAGAGATTAGCAATGCTATGTACCTGCATAAATTCTTTAAGCTTTCACCTCCTTACTCATCAATACTATTTTAGAAAACAAAAAGACCAAGCTTCATAAATGTAGAAATTTTTACATAAAAACTTTCTCTACAAATAGATGAAACTTGGTCTCTAGTTTTTCTAGTCAACCAATGCATATTTACACTATTCAGTTTTGCATTCTATAACTTTAATAACTTGTTTTTTTATATCAAAACAGGTTATTGAAAAAAAAAAACTTCTCACAGAGAAAATGTAAGAAGTTATATTCTATACTTTTCTCATCTTTCAGGTTAATCCTGCTGGAATTAGCACCATTAAATACAATTAAATTGTATTCAGGTTGCTGGACATCATAGGGCCAGTCCCTCCGTCACTCTAGATAAGAATTTTTATTCAATTTTCAACTTTAAATGCTAATTTCTAGTTTTTCTAGTCAATCGGCAAATATATAAATAACTTATGTATAATATGTAATCTCTTATTTTTATGTTAATAAAAAGCTTTAACTATTTTTAAATTAACTTCTAACAATCAAATTTAAAAACTATATATCGTAAAAATTTGGCATATTTCATAGTAATCATATATGTTATATACAATAATATAAAATATATTAACATTTGTCAATACAAAAATAGATTATTACTTAAAATTTTTTCTTTAAATAAAATACATATAATAGTCCACTTCACTTTTGTATTTGTTAACTAACTCTTCTAATGTAATACTATCAAAATAATCATTAATATTTTTATTTATTGTATCCCATAGGTTTTCATTTATACATCTCTCTAGCTCATCTGCATCATCTCTATCTCTAATATCTACTAGGGATAAATTGCCTTCCAGAGTTCTCAATATTTCTCCAATGGTTATTGTACTTACATGCTTTGATAACGTATATCCTCCCTGAGCTCCTTTCTTTCCTATAACTAAACCACTTTTCCTTAATGTTGAAAAAATCTGTTCCAAATATCCTTCTGAAATATTTTGTCTTTCTGAAATACTTTTTAATGTAACTGCTTCAGAATTAGAATATATAGCTATATCCATAAGTGCTTTTAGCCCATATCTTCCTTTAGTTGAAATCTTCACACAATCACCCTTCTATCAATTATATATTTAGTATAGCAATATTATTCTTATATACCAATATTATTATATAAATAGAATACTTAAAAAGCAATTTTAAATTTAATGTTATGAAAAATGAAAGCAGAAAGTAAGTTTTAAACTTATTTTTCAAATCAGCTAAAGAACAAGATTTAACTCAACTTTCACACATACAAAATATTAGCATATTACGACGTAAGCATATGTAAGCGAAGTAACTTTCATAATATTTGTATGTTTTAGCCTTATATTTTTCAATCACATAAATAATAAGTCTCTTTTAAGACATTTCAATAGAATAGAAAGCGGTTGCTTTTTTAACTAAATATATTAACCTAAACAGCAGGCTTCGCCTTAATCTTTAGGTGTTGTAAGTTATGATTATAAATATAATTTGACTTATTTAAACTACTTATAACAATGTAATTAGGTACGTACACTTGAACTTGCTAGTTTGGATTTTAACTTTTAGGTAGTGATATATGCTAAGTGTATCATCACATTAGCTAAATTGTTTTAGTATTATTCTTAGCTCAAAATTTTTGAAAGCCTTAGAACTTTAGTCCTATTTGAGGGAACCGAGTTTGACAAAGTTCTTAGGCTTTCAAAAATTTCGAGCTTTAGAATAATTAAAACATTTAGCCGTGATGACACACTTAGCATATATCACGGACTAAAAGTTAAAATCCAAACTTCCACTGCACCCTTGTGTCGCAGTATTTTTAAACTGTGAAAGTTTAATATTTAATTAATCGTATATATTTTTACTAAAGTATCTATCTCCTCGATCTGGGAATACAGTAACTATATTACCACTGTCTATAGTTTCTGCTAATTTTAAAGCCGCTGCCATAGCAGCTCCAGAAGAAGATCCTACTATAACTCCTTCTTTTCTTGCTAGCTCTTTTACCATTTTAAAGGATTCTTCATCATTAACCTTTATTGTACTATCAACTAATTCTATATCCATAGTTCCTGGTATAAAATTATTTCCTATACCTTCTATATCATAACAGCCTTCTTCACCACCACCAATTGTAGATCCAATTGGATCGGCTAATACAGTCTTTATATTTGGATTTTTTTCCTTTAAATATTTTGCAATACCTGTAAATGTTCCACCACTGCCTGCTCCTGCTACAAAATAATCTATCTGATCACCTAAAGACAAATATATTTCTGGTCCTGTAGTTATATAATGAGCCTCTGGATTAGCTCCATTTTCAAATTGCTTAAGAGAAATTGAATTTGGAATTTGATTTAAGAGTTCTTGGGATTTTTCAATAGCTCCCTGCATTCCAAGTTCTCTAGGAGTATTTATAATTTCTGCTCCTAAAGCCTTCATAAGTATTTGTTTTTCTATTGAAAATTTCTCAGGTACTACAAATATAACTTTATATCCTTTATTTATAGCTCCCAAAGCAACTCCTAATCCAGTATTGCCTGCAGTTGCTTCTATTATAGTATATCCTCTTTTAAGAATTCCCTCTTCTTCAGCTTTTTCTATCATGTATACCCCAATTCTGTCTTTTACACTGCCAGCTGGATTAAGATATTCTAATTTTGCAAATATATTAACTCCACTTTTTATATTAAAATTATTTATTTTTAGCATAGGTGTATTTCCAACCAATTCTCTTATATCATTAATATACATACTCATTTCTATTTCCCCCCAAAGTATATTCTTTATATATTTTTTGATTTATTTAATGCTTTTTCTATATCCTTTACCAAGTCCTTCTTATTTTCAATTCCTACAGACAATCTAATCAAGTTATCTACTATTCCTACCTTTTGTCTTATTTCAGCAGGTATTGAAGCATGTGTCATAGTAGCAGGATGAGATATTAAGGATTCTACTCCTCCCAAACTTTCTCCTAGAGTTATAAGCTCTACACCTTTAAAAAATTCATTTATATTAAAGCCTTCTTTTAACACAAAAGATATTATAGCTCCTGCTCCATTTGCTTGTTTTTTATGAATTTCATAGCCTAGATGATCTTCAAGTCCTGGATAATAGACCTTTTCTACCGCTGGATGATTTTTTAAAAATTCTGCTAAATAGCTTGCATTTTCAATATGTCTGTCCATTCTTACTGATAATGTCTTTATTCCCCTTATCAAAAGCCATGAGTCAAATGGATTCAGCACTCCTCCTGTAGAGTTTTGAATAAAATGAAGTTTCTCAGCTAATTCCTTACTATTTACTACAGCAAGTCCAGCCACCAAATCACTGTGTCCTCCCAAATATTTCGTTGCACTATGAACTACTATATCAGCTCCTAGCTCTATTGGTTTTTGAAGATACGGCGTCATGAAGGTATTATCTACAATAGTTAATATTCCATGATTCTTGGCTATACCAGCTATCTTCTTTATATCTGTTATGGTCATAAGTGGGTTTGTTGGTGTTTCTATAAATATAGCTTTAACATTATCGGTAACTTTTTCCTCCACAAGCTTTTTATTACTTGTGTTTACAAGTTCGTATTCAAGCTTAAAGTTTTTAAATACCTTATCTAAAACTCTAAAGCTTCCTCCGTATACATTATCTGATATTAAAACTTTATCTCCACTCTTAAAAAGCATTAAAGCTGCTGTTATTGCTGCCATTCCAGATGCAAATGCATAACCTGCATAACCTCTCTCTAAATCTGAAATAAGTTTTTCTAATGCATATCTTGTTGGATTACCTGTTCTTGAGTATTCATATCCACTATTTACGCCAAGTTCTGACTGTCTGTACGTAGATGTTTGATAAATAGGCACATTTACAGCACCTGTAGTTTTATCTCCATCCACCCCTCCATGTATTAATAATGATTCAATATCCATTTTTTATTCCTCCTTAATTCCTTTTGCTACAAATATTCCTGTTTCTGTATATTCTCCTCTACTTGAATAGCCTTTACATTTAAGTTCTGTACTGTTTACTTGAACTTGACTAAAACCAGCCTCCTCCAGCCAATTCTTTATCTGTTCATGTAAAAAACCAAGCCACTCATCATGCATTTCTGTTCTAGCCCACTCTCCATTGTGTTCCTCTACATCTGTTATAACTACTGTTCCATCCTTTTTAAGTACTCTAAACATTTCTTCTATTGCTTTTTTTGCATCAAATATGTGATGTAAAGCCATATTTATAAAAACTCTATCTATTGATTTATCAAACAAAGGCAAGTTTTCCATAGAACCACTAATAGGATATATATCTTTTAAACCTTTTTTTGAAGCTGTGCTATGCAGTTCTTTAAGCATATTTCTAGAATTATCTATTGAAAAAACAATTTTAGCTTTCTCCAGTAATGCTAATGATATAAAACCTGTGCCACACCCTAGATCTGCACATATTTTATCTCTTATATCAAACTGAGAAAGTGCTATATATTTTAGCTTTTCTTCAAAATACTCCTCCCTTATCACATTCCATTGATTTGCTATGGAATTAAAATACTCTACAGAATTCATGATAATCCTCCTAATTTTAATAATTTAATATATTTTGGAACACAAAAAAACTCCCGCCTCAATACAGAGGCAGAAGTTAACTTCCGCGGTTCCACTCTGTTTATTATGCATCAAAAATAGAATACATAACAACTCATAAATATTGGTACAATAATACCTCAACGCTTTAATGGGCGTACCCACTGAAGTCTACTAAATTTCGATTCAGAACTCCGAGACGCATTTCAGTTAACTTTCACTCAAAATCTCTTACACCCAATGGAGATTTCTCTCTGTCAGCTTCCATTTACTTACTTCTTCTCATCTTTGTTTTTCATACTATTCCTATATGTTTTTCTTATTGGTATTATTATATATACTATTTATTAGTATGTCAATAGGAAAAGTAATATTTATCACTTTTTTATATGCATCTCTATTTTCTGAAGTCTTGATATTAATGTAGACGCAGTGTTTTTAGCATTACTTATTTAAATTAATAAATTTCATATATAATTTTTACTTATCTATGATACCTTTTGTTAAAAAGCTGGAACTACTGCAACTCCATACTTTTCTTGTATGAATTTTTTTACATCATCAGAGTTTAATGCCTGAACAAGCTTTTTAATTTCTTCTCTATTTTCATCACCTTTTCTTACTACAATAACATTGGCATAAGGTGAATTACTATCTTCTCTAAATAATGCACTCTTAGGATCTATTTTTGCTTCTAAAGCAATATTTGTATTTATTACTGCTCCAGCTACATCCTGAAGAACTCTTGGAAGCTGTGCTGAATCAACCTCTGTAAATTTTAAATTTTTAAGATTATCTACAATATCCTTTGGCGTTGCACTATAATTTGCTATTCCATCTTTTAATTTAATTAATCCTTGTGCTTGAAGTAATACTAATGCTCTGTATTCATTTGAAGGATTGTTTGGTATGGCAATATTAGCACCATTTTTAATTTCATCCTTTGACTTAAGTTTACTAGAATAAAATCCTATTGGTTCAACATGAACCTTTCCTGCTACAGTAAAGTCATATCCCTTTTCCTTAGCAACAGAATTAAGATAAGGAACATGCTGAAAATAATTAGCATCTATTTGCTTTTCTTGAAGCGCTGGATTTAACTGATCTTCATCATCTAATGTGATTATCTCTAAATTAATCCCTTCTTTCTTAAGTTGAGGCTGTACATGCTTTAATATTTCTGCATGTGGAGTCGCCGCTGCTCCTACTTTAATAGTTATCTCCTTTGAGGTAGAGTTATTGGCTGTTTCCGTTGTTTTACCACTTTGACCACAACCAGCAAATAAACCTACTGTTAATAATACTGAAATTAAAAGTGAAAATTGTCTTTTTTTCATATTTTATCTCTCCTCTTTAAAATAAATTTATAAATTAATCAAATTTATACCTTTTTTTGTTTATATATTTAGAAGTAAAATCTCCTATATGCTGTATGATTTGTACTAGTATAATTAAAGTAATTACTGTAGCTATCATAATATCAGTACGAAATCTTTGATATCCAAAACGTATAGCTAAACTTCCTAAACCTCCTGCACCTATAGCTCCAGCTATTGCAGTAAGTTCGATAATAGATATAATCGCAATTGTTGCCCCCCTTACAAGGGCAGGCAGTGCCTCTGGTATTAGCACTTTAATTATGATTTCAAAAGGTTGGGCTCCCATTGATTGTGCAGCCTCAATTTTTCCCCATTCAACTTCCTCAATAGAAGTTTCTATTATTCTTGCTAAAAAGGGAGCAGCTCCTATAGACAACGGAACAATAGCTGCCTTCATTCCCAGTGTAGTACCTACAACAACCCTAGAAAGTGGAAGTAAAATAACAATTAGTATTATAGAAGGCAAAGAACGTACAGCATTTACTATAGTTCCTAATACCTTATTTAATTTAGGGCATTCTATAATATGATTTTTCTTAGTAACAACCAAAGTAATTCCCATAGGCAATCCAATTGCAAAAGCTATACTTCCCGATATAGCCACCATTTTTACTGTTTCTCCTAACGCAGTTAACAATAGATCAAATAAATCATTATTCAAATTACATCCCTCCCTGAATAAGTGTCTCTTGAGCTAAAATGGTTTAAAATATTAACAAACTTTTTAGATGTATCACTTTTGGGATTTAAGAAAACTGAATCCGTAGTACCGAATTCTACAATTTCACCATTTTCTATAACAGCCATGTTATTACAGATATATTTAACAACTTCAAGTTCATGCGTTATTAGTACTATAGTTATTTTTAGTTTATCATTTATATTTTTTAATAACTCAAGTATAGAATATGTTGTTTGAGGATCTAAAGCAGATGTAGCTTCATCACTCAATAAAACATCTGGTTCATTGGCAAGTGCCCTTGCTATACCTACCCTCTGTTTTTGTCCACCACTTAGTTGAGCTGGATATGCTTGTATTTTATCTGAAAGTTCTACTAATTCTAAAATTTCTTTAACCCGCCTTCCAATTTTTTCTTTTGGATATCCTGCCACCTTTAATGGAAAAGCAACATTTTCAAATACTGTCATAGAATCAAACAAATTAAATTGTTGAAATATTATTCCAATCTTTTTTCTTACCTCTCTTAACTCACTTTTGCTAAGTAGAGTAATATCTTTACCTCCAATGAAAATACTTCCTGATGTAGGTTCTTCTAAACGGTTGATGCACCTTAGCATTGTAGACTTTCCTGCTCCACTAAATCCAATTACTCCAAAAATATCTCCTTTCTCAATTTTAAGATTAATGTTTTTTAGTACTTGTACTTCGCCTTGAGATGTCTTAAATGTTTTATTTAAATTCTTTATGGCTATCATCTTATCTATCCATCTCCTTTTTTAATATTTAAAATTTAAAATTAGATGCAAGCCGTTGGTCTTTATTGAGCCAATACATTAACCACTTTTCATAAGGATTTTTAATAAAAAAGAGGCCTTTGGGCCTCGTTGTTGCTGTCGCTCTCTAAAAATAAGGCGGCAG
>NZ_JIBU02000029.1 GCF_000633595.2 Clostridium drakei
TACAAAATATCTATTTTGTTTAATTTTGTACAAAAAGGAGACATTTTAATGACAAGTAGCCCTGAAAATAGAATAAAATACTTTACCCAAAATGAAGCAGCAAAACTTTTTAATGCAATTGAATCTTTTCAAGGCATTCATTCAATTAGAGATTTAGCAATTTTTAGAGTTGCATATAGATGTGGTTTGAGAGCATCTGAAATTGCTTTAATAAAATTAGAAGATTATAACGCTTTAAAAGGTGAGCTTTACTGTAAGAGACTAAAAGGAAGTAGTAATAACACTATTAGACTTGATATAAAAACAAAAAATGTTTTAGATGAGTATATAGCTAAATATATGATATCGTCAGAATCAAAGCCATTATTTGTAAGTCAACAAAATAAACCTATTTCTAGACAAACTCTTGACTATTTAATAAAAAAATATTGTTCCCTGGCAAATATTTCTGATAGA
Source organism: Clostridium drakei (assembly GCF_000633595.2). Taxonomy (GTDB): domain Bacteria; phylum Bacillota; class Clostridia; order Clostridiales; family Clostridiaceae; genus Clostridium_AM; species Clostridium_AM drakei. The sequence continues at coordinate 457 of NZ_JIBU02000029.1, forward strand.
AGTAAGTATCACTTTCACTCTTTAAAACATACTACAGCTGTACATCTAGCTGAATCTGGCATGGACATAAAGGAGCTTCAATGGTGGCTTGGTCATAAATCTGTTTCTAACACAGAAATATATTTTCAATTTACAACAAAACAGCAAGAAAAAATGTATGCTAAACTTGAAATAAGTTGTGAAATGGTATAGTTTTTATAAAACGTTAAAATAAACCTCTTTGTAAATTTTTATTGTAAAATAATTTAAAGCACAAAGAGGTTGCTTTTTATACTGGGAACTTTACTTATGATAAACTAAATATTATGTAAATACTTATGATAAACTATTCAAATATTACATACACATTTTTCAATAAAAAAATCAAATAACTTCATAAATTTTTCTTTTCAAATAACTATACATTATATTCTTATATCAATTTTAAATTTAATTGATGTTATCACCATATGTTTACATGGCTTCATGTCTTTACAGGTACATGAATCAACCATCTCATCTTTTATCGTTACTATATTTATAGCATTAGTATCAATATCTATTACTATCTTTTCATCTGTATTTTTTGGATTATCATAATGTAGAAATCTTCCTTTTTGGGCTCCTCTAATAGATTCAACTAATAGTTCCAAATTTGTCATTATGTTGCCTCCAATAAATTAATATATATTTACATCACCACCTAATATTATAATATGATTCTATGAACAAGATTAATGCTATAAAACAACCTATTATCTCATACTATTAAACTAAACTTAAGAAAACATTTTAAAACAGTTATATATAAAATTTAGCCAATGTACATCAGAGAATCTTTACTTCACAAGCAAATCACTATTTTTTAACACATAAGCATCGAATTTTCTTTCTATAAAATTATCAAATCTAATATTTACATAACTACCTTCATAAGATACTATCTTTCCTTTACCAAAAGTTTTATGTGTAATTTCATCCCCTATATTATAAACTTATCTTTTAACTTTTCTGTACTGTCTCTTAATCATCATTAACTCCTGTAACTGTTATGTAGAACAACCTTAGTATACTTTATGCCATAGGAACTACTACTCTGAATAAATGCTTTTTATTTTCTAATAAAAATACTTGACAATATAATTCTACAATTGTAGAATTAATATAAAGGAGTGGATTATATTGTCAATTATGAGAATTCCTGAATCAGAATTAGAAGTTATGAAAGTTATTTGGTCTAATACTACCCCTGTGTCTTCAAAGAAAATCATTGTAATTATGGAGGAAACAAGATTATGGAAGAACACAACTACTTTGACAATACTTTCTCGATTAGCAAAGAAAAAATTTCTAACTGTAGCAAAAGGTAAAAAAGTAACTTATTATACACCTATTATAACCAAAGATGAGTATTGTAAATTTGAAACAAAAGACTTTTTTAAAAAAGTTCATAAAAATTCTTTAAAAAGCTTTATTACCACATTGCATGAAGATAACGATATTACTGACGCTGACTTACACGAATTAGATGAATGGATTAAAAATAGGTGATGGTTATAATGGAAATATTTATAAAAAATCTTTTAAGAGCGTCTCTAGTTGGAAGCATTTGTATTATACTTATAATGGTTTTTAGAAAAAATTTATTCAAAAAATATACAAGTTCATTTAACTACTATATATGGCTAGTTGTAATATTTAAAATGATTATGCCTTTTAAAATTTCGATCAATATACCAGAAAAAATATATAATTCTTTTCACTCTCAACCTAACAGTATTAAAACAATAGTTAATGATAGCTTTTCTATAAATCAAAGTATAGAAACAAAAAATAACATTAATAATCTATATGTTGACAATAATACGATAAACTATTTTACAATAATATTTTATATATGGTTAACTATTTCAATATTATTTCTAATTTATCACATTATCTCTTATTTAAACTATAATAGTAAAATTAAAAACCTAATCTATGATATACCTAACAATGAGATTAAAAACATGTACTCAATGTTACTATTTGAAATGAATATTAAGAAAAAAATTTCATTAAAGTTTTGTAAAGAAATTTCAACACCATTTGGAATAGGAATATTCAATGCCCATATACTAATTCCTGATGTTTCATATGATATTCAAGAATTAGAATATATTTTAAGACATGAACTTATGCATTACAAAAGATTTGATATGGTATATAAGATATTATTATTAATAACTGTAACATTACATTGGTTTAATCCTCTAGTTTATATAATGTATAAGAAAATAAATAATGATTGTGAGTTCTCCTGTGATGAGGCTGTTTTAAAGAATTCAAGTATAGAGGAAAGAAAATTATATGCATTAACTCTTATTAACTCTTTGAGACTTAACAATAATAATGTAATGAAGCAAAATTTAATTATGGGGTTTAATAGTAAAAATATATTAAAGAAGAGGTTAGAAAGCATGTTGAACTTAAAGGCCAGAAAAAAAGGATTGTTTGTTGGAATTTTAGTTGTAGTAGTAAGTATAATCTCATTAATAAGAATAAATGCTATTGTCAAAAATGGTAGTCTAATAACTCCTAACACACCATCATTACAACCTAATCAAGTTATAGAAAATCATTTTAAATATATTAATGCTGATAATAAAGAAGGTTTGTTTACTACCGTAACTGATTGGCAAAAAGCACCCAATGTGGATTGGGGATTTAACAAACATAAATATAAATATATTGAAATCAATAGTATATCAGAAGACGTTAGACCATCACAAAAGGAAGGATACATTAAATATGGAAGAGGAGAAATAAATGGTACAACAGAAGAAAACTTAAAAGTTTATACTGTTAACTATACAATTAAGTATAAATTTGATTTAACTGGTTTACTAGGCGAAAAAATTTCCACTTCATATTTTCTTATTAGAAAAGATAATAATTCACCTTGGTTAATTGATGATATGGGAGAAGGTTAATTACTTATTATAATTAAGTTAATTTTAAACGTGTGAATAACAAATATAATTAAGTAAAATAAATCCATAAGAAATAAGACCTACTTTTTATCTCTTATGGATTATATATTTTCTAGTGTTATTTATATTAATGCCAAAACTTTAATGTTCTCAATCTTTTATAACCACCGTCATCGTAAGCAATATATAGAGGATAATCTAATCTTTCATCAGAATGACCACAATATACCCATTGGCCACCAAGTATAGTACCAGATAAAATTACTGAATGAGACCAATATAGATTATTAGCAAATTGAACGACATCACCTGCTCTTGCACCTTGGGTTCCGTCTCCTCTAACACCTTCAACAGTGGAACCGTATCCATTAGAAGTCATATAAGACCAAAAATCAATTACTCTAACCCATGAATTTGAATAAGCATACCAATAGCTAGAAGCAGGAATTCCACCAGCTAAAACACATTGAGACACAAAGTTTGTACAATCTACTCCCTTTCCACGACTATCTCTTGAATATACATAGTTAGGATTTGGATCTTTACCATATTTTTGTGCATAAGATACAGCTGCCTTAGCATTATAATTAAAATTAGCATAACTACGACCTACTAATCTATTCTCAGAATTATTGTTATTAGGTGTACTTTGTATAAAATTGTTATAATTTTCATCCATATTTTCGTAGTTATCATTTATATTTTTTAATTCTAAATCGATTTTATCTTCATAATCAGAAAAATTATTATCTATATCTAAAAACACTTCCTGTTTTAGTTGATTATTTTTAGATTCATTTGTTTCATTTAAATTCAACATTTTAGTGATATACCATTTACCATTTTCACATTTAACTTCAAAACGGTATTTTTCTCCCGATTTAGATGTAACATCTGTTCCTTTTATTTTAAATTCCACATTATAATTTACATTTATTACATATGTTTTAAATGCTGTTTTACTTGAGTTAATTATATTTACATTAGAAATATATTCATCAGTTTTACCATCAAACTTTTTAAACCATTCAACATCAAGTTTACTTTTAGCATTAATTAACTCCAATAATTTTGGGTTTTTTATTATATCACTATAATTTTTAGACTTACCTGTTTTTAGTATTTCATACTTAAAAGATAATACTTCATTGATAGATTCTTTAATATTAGCTTCATCAGCTTTTGTTAATGTATCATTTTGAGTATATGTTACATTGGAATTTACTGAACTTGCAAATGCTGTAGAACTAAATGATAAATTAGTTCCTAACAATGATGCACATAATAGAAAAGTTGCTATTTTTCTTTTTATCATTTCCCATCCCCCATAATTTGAAATTTAATGCGCATTATGTTTAAATTATACAATATATATTATATTTTGTATATATTGTTTTTATTTCTTTTTTAACAAATTAATACCAATGCATAAATTTAACAATAAATAACAAATTGTGATTTTCCAAAAATATTATACTGAGCTGCTATTTTTATCTAATGAATAAATTTCATATTTTTTAATCATTGATCCTATTTCCTTTTTATAATTTAAAAAATGAAATTCACACCAAAATGTTGAATATATTAAATGACAAAACACCTCAACATAAAGGAGTGAACACTTACGTATGTTCTACAAGAATGTTTGTTATCCTTTAATGAAGTTATAAAATATCAGCCTAAAACAAAATTAGAATTAATATTATGTGAAAATGTGATCCAATATTTCGATACACATGTGATTTTAATATTCTAGCAAGAACAGCTTCAACATCAACTTTTAGTAGGCTTTTGACTAAAATTTCAAATATCTCCTTTTTAAAAAAGGACTTTAAAGCATTAGCGAAAAAACTAAATCTATAGTCATAATAGATGTCACTAATGTTGATATTGATTCTACAAAAATAGATGCTTATGAAAAATCAAAAACTAAATCAAAACTAAAAAATTATGGCAAATCAGCTACCTGCGTATCTAATCTTGATACACATGTTAACAAAATACATTGGTTTGGATATAAAATTCATATATTAATAGATGCAAAAGTGAGTACCTCTAAATATATTGCTTTCTCCATCAAGTTATAGTAATGGCAATTTAGCTATTCCATTAATCAAAAATTTCATGTTATAGTAAGTATATCTATTTTTGAATTTTATAGTACATTTTAGCCTTTATCATTGTTTACTTTAGAATGTAAAATGTTATTATATAGTATAAACTCTAGGGTTGATGGCATCGATAAATACATATCTTCGTTTATATCAAAGTACTCTACCAATATATTAATAGCATATTGTAATACTTTATATATTCTAAATTTGGATATCTTTTTCTATAACCACATATATTTTTAAAGAATCACTAGCAGTTTTATGTTTTCCAAGTTTTTATTATGTACCTACAACGTGCTTTTTATCAGTTATATGTATGGAACAATTATTTAATTTTTACTTCACAAGCAAATCACTATTTTTTAACACATAAGCATCGAATTTTCTTTCTATAAAATTATCAAATCTAATATTTACATAACTACCTTCATAAGATACTATCTTTCCTTTACCAAAGGTTCTATGTGTAATTTCATCCCCTATATTAAACGTACTCTTTAACTCTTCTGTACTTTCTGCTCTAATACTCTTGTAAATCCCTGATTCTTCAATAAATCTGGACATATGTGCTGATTTTCCTTTAAACATATTAGTACTGTATAAAGTTAAATTATCTATAGCTCTTGTAACCCCTACATAAAACAACCTTCTTTCCTCTTCAACATTTTTAGGAATGCTATTTATATGCGGTATTACCCCTTCATTGCAATTTATAATAAATACATTTTTAAACTCCATTCCTTTTACACTATGTATGGTACTTAATATAACTCCACTATCTTCCTTTGACTTGTTTTTCAACTTTTCTTCCACATCTTCTATGTGGGCTAAAAATGGGATTATACCGACATAATCAGAGGCTGAAGATTTAAATTCTTCTATTACATCCTTTAGTTCCATGCTGTCCATTTTTAATCGTCCACTGTAGTCATTAATATAATCATAATAACCTAAATCCTTTGTTATAAAATTCAAAGCATCTCTTAAGCTCATTTTATTTAGCTTTAATATGTCATTTTCCAATCTTTCTAAATTCTTAATTTGAAAAATAGGTAGATCCTCAATTTCCGTTAAAATCTTAAAACAACTTTCTTTATATATATTCTTTTTCACTTTTTCAATATGAACTTTACTTACATACCTAAAAGGTTTATTAATTACTCTACTGAAACTTTCTTTATCTGTAATATCTAAGGATAACTTTAAATAAGCTATCAAATCTTTACATACAAAATGCTCAAAAAAATTATACTGCTTATCAAGTATTTTAAAGGGTATTTCTTTTTTTAGCATAAGATCTACAATACTTCTATTTTCTAAATTAGTTCTATACAATACTGCAAAATCTTCTAAACTATATGAGTTATCCTCACACATATTTTTTATTATCTTACATATGTTTAATGCTTGTTGTTTTTCATCACTCAAATTAAAAAAATTTATAATACCTCTAGTTTTCTTATTTGCTTCTATGATCTTACTATTCCTATTTTTATTGCCTAGTATTATTTTCTTTGAAATATCTACTATATTTTCATTACTTCTATAATTAGTCTGTAAAAATATCTTTTTTCCATTCTTAAAATATTCATTAAAATTCACCATACAATCTGGTCTTGATCCTCTAAAACCATAAATACATTGATCTTCATCCCCTACTGCAAAAATAGAACCATTACCTCCAAGCATCTGCAAAAGTTCTATTTGCAAACCATCACAATCTTGAAACTCATCTACCAGTAGGTATTTAAAAAGTTTTTTGTATGCTTTTAAGAGCTGTGTATTTTCCAAAAATACTTTTTGTGCATTTAATTGAAGGTCATCAAAATCCATAAGTTGATTTTCTTCTTTATATTCTTCATATACTCTAAAGCATTTTATAAAAATATCTTTATCTATGCTTGGCTTAAAATATTCCAACTCCTGTTTGCTATTTTTAAAAAGAGATATATTATTTATTACTTCTTTTACTTTTTCATCTCCTACTGAATCTATAAAGGATATCAAAACTTCATTTATTATTCTATAAGTTTTTGAACTATCTATTATATTAATCCTTCCCATATACCTTATAAGTATTTTATAAAAAAGTCCGTGAAATGTTCCAAAAAAAGGAGTGCTTTTGCTGCCAGTCATATTTATATATCTTTTTTTCATGTTTACAGCAGCTGCTTTAGTAAAAGTTATCACTACCATATTATTAGGATTGACTCTCATATCGTTTATACTATGTATTATCCTATTTATAATTATTGAGTTTTTTTCAGAACTATCATCATTTAAGTATTCCCTCATGAGTTCCAAATTCTCTGATTTCAAAGAACACGGAACATAATCTGTTTTATATATAGGACCGAATGTACACAAATAATCAATCCTATTAATAATAACTTGAGTTTTTCCTGCACCAGGACATGCAATAACAACATAATTATTTTCATTGCTCAAAACTGCTTCTCTCTGCATTAAGTCAAGATATCTATAACGCTTTTCAATAATTCTATCCCTTACATAGCAAAACTCTTTTTTCAATGTCTCTTCAATCACTATTTATCCACCTAACTTTAATTTTATTTATGTAATATTAACTTAATTGCATATACTGCTTAATTTAAGTTAATTCTATACTATTGTAATAATTTTATTAAAGTATTACAATGTGTATATACACTCATAATTATTAACATGATTAATTTAATTAAAACATTATAGAGGAGATTTAACCATGGAATACACTAAAAATTTCAACATAAGGACTGGAAGAAACCTTACAATGCTAGTGGACTTTTATGAGCTCACAATGGGAAACGGTTACCTGCATAGCGACATGGGTGAAAGAATAGCTTATTTTGACATGTTCTTTAGAAGAGTACCTGATGGTGGTGGATACTGTATTATGGCAGGTGTTCAACAGGTTATAGAGTACTTATCTAATCTAAAATTTTCTGAAGATGATATTGAATATTTAAGAAGTAAGAACTCATTTTCCGAGGAATTTTTAAATTATTTGAAAAACTTTAAATTTTCTTGTGATGTCTGGGCTATCCCTGAAGGAAATCCTGTTTTTCCTAATGAACCTTTAGTCACTGTAAAAGGTCCTGCAATTCAAGCACAATTTGTAGAAACTATGATACTTCTTACAATAAATCATCAAACTTTAATAGCTACAAAAGCCAATAGAATTTGTAGAGCTGCAGGAAACAGACCTGTAATGGAATTTGGTTCTAGAAGAGCTCAAGGATATGATGGTGCAATTTATGGAGCAAGAGCCGCTGTTATTGGAGGATGTTCATCAACTGCATGCACAATATCTGAAGAAATGTTTGGCATACCTGCTGTAGGAACTATGGCTCACAGCTGGATACAACTATTCCCAACAGAATATGAGGCCTTTAAAGCTTGGGCAGACGTATACCCTGATAACTGCGTACTTTTAATAGATACTTATAATGTATTAAAATCCGGCTTACCTAATGCTATAAAAGTATTCAATGAAATTTTACTTCCCAAGGGATTTAGACCTAAAGGTATAAGAATAGATAGTGGAGACATAACTTATCTTACTAAAAAATGTAGAGAAATTCTTGATGAAGCAGGTTTTAGCGATGTACAAATAGTTATTTCAAATTCTCTTGATGAATTCATTATAAGTGATGTCTTAAGTCAAGGTGCTTGCATTGATTCCCTTGGAGTAGGTGAAAGACTGATTACAGCAAGGTCTGAACCTGTATTTGGAGGAGTATACAAATTATCTGCCATAGAAGATCCAGTAGGAAATATAATTCCTAAGATAAAAATAAGTGAAAATGAAGAAAAAATAACCAATCCAGGTTTTAAAAATATATATAGAATATATGATAAAAAAGATAATAAGGCTATCGCAGACTTAATAACTTTACGTGATGAAGAATTAAACTTAAATGGACCTATTGAAATATTTGATCCAGTTTTTACATGGAAAAAGAAAAAAATTAAAGATTATTATATAAAAGAATTAATGGTTAAAATTTTTGATAAAGGAATTCCTGTATACGAAAATCCTAGTGTTATGGACATTAAAAAAGTGGTTGAAGAAGAAACAAGTAAAATGTGGCCAGAAGTTTTAAGATTTGAAAATCCTCATACATATTATGTAGATTTATCAAAGAAATTATGGGATTTAAAACAAGATTTGCTTCATAAGTATTCTAATACATATGAAGAAGAATAATAAAATACTTAATACTTCATTTTATGTTTAACATAAAAATAACCTTAAAAATTTAAATAACTACTCAAATATTGTGGTATTATTTTGTGCTATTTTATAATTCATTAGTATATCAAAAGCTATAATAAATGATAAAAATAGCACAAAATATTTTTCCCATAGTCACTTTTTAAAATGAAACTCTAATTTATGAGTATTGATTGCGAAATTCTGCATAATATTCTTTAGTAAACATTAAGTCTTTTTGAACAGATTCTATTTCATTTTTATAATCTACTTTTTCCATTAAATATTCATTCAAATTTTGAAAAGGACAAGTATTTTCTGTAGCTTTATAATTATATAAAGCACATTCTTTAAAACACTCTATACTATTATCATAAGTTGATAAAAAAGGACATTCAGTCATCTTCCTACACCCTCTCCCAAATATTTATATATCTCGATTTTCATTATACAATATTTACTAATTAAAATAAAGGAATTTACTGAATTTTTTAAAATTTATATTAACATGATTTTATATAGCCATTCAAAATCATTTGTAACACTTTTCTGATATTTTCTTGATATTTACTTACATAATAATATTATTAGATTAAGATGGTATTGTTAGCTATTGTAGTGATTAGATAAAAAAATAAAGAATTGAGAATTTTACAATACCTCAATTCTTTATTTTTACATTGAACATTTTAAATATATTTTCCTCTTTTATTTCTTCTATTTAAACTGATAACTTTTTTTATAGCATATACACCAGCGCCTATTATACATAAAACTATAACTGCAGCTGCTGCATAATAAGGCATATTACTTTTAGCAAAAGTTGACTTAGACACAGTAGAATATAATTTATAGTTATTTGTTACATTTCTCTCCTTGACTGTCATATTCCCAATAGAACTTTCTCCCTTTAAGCTAGAAGTGTTAACATTTGATAAATTAACAGTTTTGCTCAATTCATTCTTATTTACATAATTATCATAGTATACAATATCTTCTTTTGTACATATAGGTACATTTATAGTCTTTTCAGGTCCAATTATTAAAGGTTTGTATTTTATAGACTTTGTAGCAACAATATCTCCTGCCTTATAAAGAGTAACAGGTTTTACAGCATAACTCCAATTTATTATTTTTTCCATATCATTAAACACTGCTGTATCTGTTGCATCATATACAGATTTCAAAACTACACCTAAAATCTTTCTCCCATCTCTTTCATATACAGTAACAAGACACTTTCCTGCATCAGATGTATATCCAGTCTTTCCACCAATACATCCATTTTTACCTAAAAGTTTGTTTCTATTTTCTATAACAAAGGTAGTACCGCTAGAAGTCTTTATTGTATTTTTCTGCTTTCCCATAGACTCTCTAACCCAAGGATTTTGAAAAGCCGTGTCAGCAATAATACTAAGATCATATGCAGTGGTATAATGATTTGGATCATGTAATCCATTTGGAGTAACAAAATGAGTATTTTTCAAATTCAATTGTTTTACTTTCTCATTCATTTTATTTGCAAAATCCGCATCATCTTTTCCTATACTTTCAGCTATTACATAAGCCATATCATTACCTGAATAAAGAAGTAGTCCATCCATAACATCCTGTGCTGTCATAGTTTCACCTACATTTATAGGATGAAGATCCGTATTTAGTGAAGATGGTGGCTGAATTTTAGCTTTTTGTGTATAGTTCAAAAGATCATTTTTATTTTTATTTTCAGCAAGAAGCAATGCTGTGAGAAGTTTAGTAGTACTTGCAGGATACATTTGCTTGTCTACATCTTTAGCATAAATTGTTTCTCCAGTTTTCATATCTACTGTTATAGCAGCTTTACCATAAATTTGAGGTTCAACTTCCTTAGGTGCAGAATTCTCTGCAGCTAGTACATTAAAATTTAAAGAAGAAGCAATAATGAGCGATAATAATAAAGGTAATTTTTTCTTTTTCAAATTTCATCTCTCCATTTATTCTAATATTTAATATTATCAATTTTATTAATTTTTGAATTAATTAATGCATAATATTATGAATTAAAGTATTATAATTAAATTATACTAACCATTAGTATAACACCTGATGGATAATTTGACAATTTTCATATGAGTTCATTTTCAAAGCTTAGCCGTAAACAAAATTTATATATAAATACTAAATAGCACTGGAGGATTTTATATGATAAACAGCATAAAGAATATATTCAAACATAGACAAGAAAGCATAATGGGATATTATAGAAAAAATGCAGTAATGATTTTACTTCATGAAAAAGAAGGTAAAATCAATATAGTTTTTGAAGTACGAGCTTTTAATTTAAGACATCAACCTGGTGACATATGCCTTCCTGGAGGTAAATTAGAAGAAAATGAATTGCCAATAGATGGTGCAATAAGAGAGACTATGGAGGAACTTAATTTAGAAAGAGAAAACTTAGAATTTGTAGGAAACATGGATTATGTTGTCACCCCTTACAACTTTATAATGTATCCTTTTATAGCAATTTTAAATTGTGACAACATAAAGCCCAATAAAGATGAAGTGGATCATATTTTCGAAGTTCCTATAGAATTTTTCATAAAAAATCCTCCAGAACTTTATAAACTAAATTTGCTTCCTAAACCAGAAAATTCCTTTCCATATAAACTCATAAGAAATGGAAAGGACTATACATTTCGTACTGGATGTGTTCCTGAATACTTTTATAAGTATAAAGATTATGTAATATGGGGATTTACAGCTTTTATTATAAAAAATTTTGTGGACATAATTAACACTAAATAACAAAAACATACATTAATTTATAGAATTAACAAATGTTTTCATAATATTTTATTTTATGGCGAAATAATATTTGAAATTTTCAAAATATAATGTATAATAGTAACAACAACATAGGATAAAGGGGGTAATTTAAATGAAAATTGAATTCTATGGAGCATCTGGTTGTGTTACTGGATCAAGTCATTTTTTAAAGGTAAAGGATAAAAATATACTTTTGGATTGTGGCATGTATCAAGGAAAGGATGAAAAAGAAAGAGGTAACGAAACCTTTAATTTTAATCCTAAAGATGTAGATTACGTTATTCTATCTCACTCCCATATAGACCATAGTGGTAGAATACCTCTTCTATATAAACAAGGCTTTAAAGGTGATGTTATATGTACAGAGGGTACTAAGGACTTATGCAGCGTAATGCTTCAAGACAGCGGACACATTCTAGAATCAGAAGTTGAATGGAAAAATAGAAAAAGAGCACGCCAAGGTCTTCCTCCACTTGAACCCTTGTACACTGAAAAAATAGCCAATGTTGCTATGTATCTATTTAATGGATATCCATATGATCAGTGGATCGAACTATTTGATGGATTCAAAATAAGATTTAGAGATGCTGGCCATCTTTTGGGTTCAGCTATAATAGAAATGCTTATCGAGGATAATAAAAAGCAAATTAAATTAGTTTATACTGGTGATTTAGGTAACAAGAATATACCTATTTTAAAAGACCCTACAATAATTGATTATGCAGACTATTTAATTATGGAAACCACATATGGAAATAGACTTCATACTTCCATATCATCAGAACTTACTGATCTTGCCAAAATTATTAAAAATACTTTTAAAAGAGGTGGAAACGTAATAATTCCATCCTTTGCAGTAGGTAGAACTCAGGAAGTTTTATATACCTTAAACAACTATGTAGAAAGCAATATTTTAAAGGGAATTTCAGTTTATGTTGACAGCCCTTTAGCCTCTGAATCCACAGCTATTTTTTCTAAATATCATAAATATTATGATAAAGAAGCTCAGGAAATTCTGTCTAAAGGAAGCGATCCTTTAAGCTTCCCTGGGTTGACCTTTACTAAGTCTCCTGAAGAATCTGCAAAGCTTAACAAAATTCAAAGTGGTGCAATTATAATTTCTGCTAGTGGTATGTGTGAAGCTGGTAGAATAAAACATCATTTGAAACATAACTTATGGAGAAAAGAAAGTTCTATAATATTTGTAGGATATCAGGCAGAAGGCACTTTAGGAAGAAGCATAGTTGATGGTGCAAAAAAAGTAAAGCTCTTTGGAGAAGAAGTTGTAGTAAATGCCAAGATATACAATTTACATGGTTTATCTGGTCATGCAGATAGGGATGGACTTATAGAATGGCTTGAAGCTTTAAAGGCTAAACCTGAAAAAGTTATTTTAGTTCATGGTGACGCTGAAGCTCAAGAAAGCTTTAATGAGTTACTTTTATCAAAGGGATATTCTACTTATATAGCTAAGCCTGGTGATACATTCAGTCCTGAATTGGCTCCAGAAAAATTCAGCGTAGTTAGAAACAGAATTCTTTCAGTTATAAACTCCATAGAAGATTTGGATTCAATTGATAAGGAACTTCTTATTGAAAAAATAAGAGAAGAGATAAAAGATATTTAAATCAGAATATATAAAAAGAGGTTAACACTTTACTTTAGATGTTAACCTCTTTATCGCCTTATTTTTCCATAGTCTTTTCCAATTGTACAGCTTTATAAGCGTCTACTAATCCATACCCAGTATACTTGTCTTTTCCTTTCTGCATTATATCTACTGCAGACTTGTTAAGTATATCTTCCATTTCACTTGGTGTAATTGATGGATTTTCTGCTTTAACCATTGCAGCAATGCCAGATACAACTGGTGCTGCCATACTAGTTCCATCCCAAGCCTCATATTTATTTCCAGGTACTGTACTTACTATTTCTTCTCCTGGAGCAGCTATCTCTACAGAATTTCCATAGTCAGAAAAATATGACTTCCTGTATGAAGTATTAATTGCTGCTACTGTATATGCACCCACTTCGCCTGCAGGACTGCTATTATCACAATTTTCATTGTCATTTCCTGCAGCAGCTACTACAAATACTCCCTTGTTTCTGGCATACTGTATTGCATCTTCTATATCCGTACTTTCCTCATCACATCCAAAGCTTAAATTTATTATATCTGCTCCTTTATCTGCAGCATACTCTATACCTTTAGCTATAATATCGGATTGTCCTTCACCTTTAGAATTTAAAACCTTTACTGGTATTATCTTAACATCAAGACTACCTGTAATTCCTGATATACCTTGCTTATTATTGGCCTCCGCAGCGATTATTCCTGATACATGTGTACCATGAGAATTATCATCCATAGTATCACTAGTGTTATTTATAAAATTATATCCTAAATCCTTTAGCACCCTATTTTTTAAATCCACATGATTATAATCCACACCAGTATCTACTACTGCTACTTTTACTTCTCTTTTTTGATTTATCAATGACCATGCCTTATTGCTCTCAGTATATCCTATATCCCATTCATATTTATATAATGAATCGTTAAATATTGTTCCTCCACTACTATTTGTACTTGGTGGATTAACATTTTGAACCGGAGTTCTCTGTATAGGCTTCACTATACCTATATTTTTTTTAGGATTCTGTATTTTTTTAATGCCTTTAAATTTAGAAAGCTGCTTTTGAAGCTGTGTATCACTTAAATTATTAGATATGATTATATATGTTCCATCCTGTAATCTTATAACTTGTACACCCGATATAGAAGTCTTTATAGTATTTATATCGAATTTGTCGGAGACTTGTACTATTTTTTTTGCTCCTTTTGCTTTTGTTGCTAATAATGTTTTGCTTTCTGAAGCATAAGCAGAGCTACCTTCTAATACGATCACAAAAGAAAGAAAAATTGCCCCCATCTTTTTCTTTAATAAAGTATTCACAAAATATCCCTCCATCCCATACTGTTTCAATTAAAATTATATTTTACTAATATGACAATTAAGTTACAATATCATTACTGAAAATTGAATTTTTTGTTAATATTTTTACTACAAAAATATGTTTAATTTTACAAACTAGGTATATACTATACATATATTAAAAAAGGAGTGATTTTTATGCAAACTACCATTATGGCGATATCTATTGATTCAAGAAACATGCATGCACCAGAAGTCCAAACACTTCTAACTAAATACGGTTGCATAATAAAAACAAGACTAGGACTTCATGAAGTTCAAACTGAATCTTGTTCTCAAGTTGGTCTTATCCTTTTACATATTTGTTCAGATCCAAGTGAAGTAGAAGCCTTGGAAAAAGAGTTGACAAAAATAAAAGGAGTAAATGTAAAACATATGATTCTTTAAAACATCAAATATAAAAAATAGGCATAGACAATTTTTTCTTAAATCATCTATGTCTATTTTTGATATCATATTTTTAAACTTCTATTGCAGTTTCTGGGCATCTAGTTAAACATAAACCACAGCCAAAACATTTAGTAGTATTTATATTTGCTTTATCGCTTATTGTTATAGCGCTATATGCACAGCTCTTAACACACTTACCACAAGAATTACATTTTTCCTTATTGATTTTTGGAAATATAGGTTCTCTTATAACTTTTCTTTCCTGCATCTTTCTAGCTGTCAATCCTCTAATATCTTCAACACTTTCAAATCCATGTTCATCTAGCCAACTATTTAATTCATTGCTTACCCTTGAGTATACATCATTTCCTTCTAGTATAGCAGCAGTACAAATCTGGACTGCTGATGCCCCTGCCATTATCATTGCTACTGCATCTTCTCCTGAGGATATTCCTCCTACACCTATTACAGGAACTTTTACAGAATTAGCTATAGAATATACATATCTTAATGCTATAGGATTTAAAGATTTACCAGAAAGCCATCCGTAACCCTTCTCACCGCCTAAGTAAGGTAGGCCTGTTTCTACATTTATATGAAGACAAGGCCCTAGAGAATTTATTGCTACAAATCCTGCCGCCCCTTCTTCTACAAGCCTTTTAACATACCATCCTATTTTGGTTATACCAGGACTTATCTTTATATACACAGGCTTATCACTCTTACTGGCTATTTTTAGTGAATCTACTACTGACTCCAAGTCCTTTTCCATATAGTGAGTTGATATTTCAATAATATCTGCATAAGGTGTTATAATAGGAAGTACCTTTTCAATTTCCTTTGCAGTATAACCTAAACTTACTATAAAAGGAACACCATAACTTTTACATTTTGAATATCCCTTTTCTACCCATTGTTCTACGGAAAGTTCAGACCATAATTCACTATTTAAAAAAGCACCATCTTTTGTTTCCTGCATACAAGGTCTAGCAGTTCTAACAAACTTTTCAGATATAGTTTTAGTTACTAATGCTCCTACTCCCTGCTTTACACATTCTAACATACAATCAGCATTTCTAACCTGTGGTCCAGATGCTGGCATAATAGGGTTTTTTATTTTTATTCCGTGAAGATCTACATTTAAATTAGCCACATTATTACCCCCAATCAACTACTTAAATCATTTTACTTATTTAATTCTACACTTATTCATGTTTTCCTTCACAAAAGGGCCAAAATTATTAATATTAGGCCTGTTGAGTTAATAATTATAAGGCTGCCAATTTAAAAATTGACAACCTTATATTTTTCCCCTAAATATCCACTTTTAATCTCAAGTTATAAATCTTCTAAATTTCTGCTAAACGACCATTCCTATCTTGTATTCACACTGCTTTTGCATTTCCATTGCAGTATAATTTACTAAATCAACAGTTCTACAAGAATATCCCCATTCATTATCGTACCATGAAACTACCTTTACCATATTTCCTTCCATTACCATTGTTGAAAGCCCGTCTATTATGGATGATCTCTCATCTCCTTTATAATCTATAGAAACTAGTGGTTCTTCTGAATAACCAAGTATTCCTTTCATATATCCTGAAGCTGCTTCCTTAAATGTATTATTAATTTCTTCTACAGTTACAGGTCTTGAAAGTTCACAAACTAAATCTGTAAGTGAAACTGTTGGAGTAGGTATTCTTACAGAAAAACCATTCAATTTTCCTTTAAGATTTGGAAGAACTTTTCCTACAGCCTTTGCTGCTCCTGTTGTAGTTGGTATTATTGATTCTCCTGCTGCTCTTGCTCTTCTTAAATCTTTATGAGTTTTATCCAATATTCTTTGATCATTAGTATATGAATGTATAGTAGTCATTAATCCTTTTACTATTCCAAATTTATCATCTAAAACTTTAGCAAAAGGCGCCAAACAGTTAGTTGTACATGAAGCATTTGAAATTACACAATGCTTTTCCACATCTAGCTCTTTTTCATTAACTCCCATAACTATAGTTATATCTTCATCTTTTCCTGGTGCAGTTAATATAACTTTTTTAGCTCCTGCTTTTATATGCTTCATAAGCTTTTCTTTATCTTTAAAAATTCCTGTAGACTCTACTACTATGTCTACGTTCATTTTTTCCCAAGGTAAATTTTCCGGATCATTTTCTCTTAATATTTTTATACTTTTGCCGTTCACTATAATTGAATTTTCTGTAGTTTCTACATTTCCATTAAATCTACCATAACAAGAATCATATTTGAAAAGATGAGCTAATGTTTCACTATCTGCTCTAGCATTGATAGCCACAATTTCTACATCCTTATCCAATCTATTTTGAGCAATCCTAAGCACTGCTCTACCTATTCTTCCGAAACCATTAATAGCAACTTTTATAGACATATTAATTCCTCCTATATCTTTAATACCTAATTGTCAGAATATTATATAGCATATTAGGTTTTTTGTTATTAATATATGTGTTATATTTCATATATGTGCTATATTATTTATACCAATAATATACGCTTGTGTCAATTTTGATCCCACTTAAATTATGCTGTTTTATCTTTCATTTTCACCCTATAACTCTTTTTTCCAATAGCATAGCTTAATATAAAAAAAATCTGCCATATTTAAATTACAGCAGATAATGCATAAAATATAATAAGTTTACTTTAATTATTTTTTACTTTTTACAAATGTATAAATATTTTTCTTTACCTTAATATATGTTTAATTTTTATCAATAATATAATAACCCATTCTACATAAATTATATTTAAAATTTTTAGAAATTTTGAATTTTCCTTATATAATACCTTGAATCTCCTTTTTTCCCAGCGTATCTTGACACCAGTTAATTGTTAATATATTATTATAAGTAGTAATATTAAGTTAGTTTACCTTTCGTCACTGCGATGAAGGGTTTTTATTTTAATAAACATAGGAGTGGTAAAAATGGCCAAAATTAGAACAAGATTTGCCCCAAGTCCAACAGGTTATATGCATGTTGGTAATTTAAGAACAGCATTATATGCTTACTTAATAGCCAAACATGAAAATGGAGACTTTATACTTAGAATAGAGGATACCGACCAGGAAAGATTTGTAGAGGGTGCTCTAGATATAATTTATAACACATTAAAGGTTACAGGACTTAAGCATGATGAAGGTCCAGATATAGGTGGACCAGTAGGTCCTTATATTCAAAGCGAAAGAACTAATATATACATAGAATATGCTAAACAGTTGATAGAAAAAGGTGAGGCTTACTATTGTTTCTGTTCTAAAGAAAGAATGGAAACTTTAAGAGCAGAAGCTGAAGCTAATAATACAGCTGCTAAATATGATAAACACTGTCTTAGTTTATCTAAGGAAGAAATAGAAGAAAAGTTGGCTTCTGGTATTCCTTATGTTATAAGACAAAATAATCCTTCAACAGGTACTACAAGCTTCGAAGATGATATTTACGGAACTATAACTGTAGATAACTCAGAATTAGATGATATGATACTTATAAAATCAGATGGATTCCCTACATATAATTTTGCTAATGTAGTAGATGACCATTTAATGGGAATAACTCATGTAGTTCGTGGAAGTGAATATTTATCATCATCACCTAAATATAATAGATTATATGAAGCTTTTGGATGGGATGTTCCAATATATGTACACTGTCCTCCAATAATGAAAGATACTCATCATAAATTAAGTAAAAGAAATGGAGATGCTTCCTTTGAAGATTTAATGGAAAAAGGCTATTTAAAGGATGCTATACTAAATTACATAGCTTTACTTGGCTGGAATCCAGGTGGTGAAAAAGAAATATTCTCACTTGACGGATTAGTAGAAACCTTTAATTATAAGAATATAAACAAATCGCCAGCTATATTTGATGATGTAAAATTAAAATGGATGAATGGTGAATATATAAAGAAGCTTCCATTAGAAGAGTTCCATAAGTTAGCTCTTCCTTATTATCAAAAGGCTATAACTAAAGATTTAGATTTTACTAAAATAAGTCCACTTTTACATACAAGAGTAGAAGTATTAAACGAAATACCTGACATGGTAGACTTTTTTGAAGCTCTTCCAGAACATTCAGCAGAACTTTATATTCATAAAAAGATGAAAACAAACTATGAAAATTCATTAGATGTTTTAGAAAAAATATTGCCTAGATTTGAAGCTTTGACTCCATGGACTTTTGAAAATATAGAAAAAATTTGTATGGATTTAGTTGCAGAACTTGGTGTTAAAAATGGTATAGTTTTGTGGCCTGTAAGAACTGCTGTTTCAGGTAAAAAATCAACTCCAGGTGGTGCTTACGAAATAGCTGAAATAATAGGTAAAGAGGAAACTTTAAGAAGAATTCAAGTAGGTATTGAAAAGCTTAAAGCTGCACAATAAGCCTACATATAGATATTAAAAAGCTGTGAAGTTAAGGGAGATTCCCCCTTATATTTACAGCTTTTTACATACAAAACTTTGGCTTAACAAAATTCATCTAAATTTAAAATGCTATAATTCGTTATGGTACGAACTATAACATACTTGTATGTAAAAAAATACTATTAAATACGAATATTTATGTTTGATTTCAGTAAATTGTATTGATATTTTTAAAAAACTATGCTAACATAATTTCATGATATTAAATAAGTCATCCGTATAATCCTGATAATAATGGTTCGGGAGTCTCTACTAGGAAACCGTAAATTTCCTTTCTATGGATGAATCTGAGGAAACTATATAAATTAAACTTTTATCAGTTTAATAAAATGTTTTTCGAATTCCGCTGCAGATTCTCCATGAATTAGTGGCGGATTTTTTATTTTATATTTAAGAACTTGTGGAAAGAACTCCTCAAGTAAGCAATATTATATACTATTTCTTAATTTTACAGGAGGTTTTTTTATTATGGAAGATGAAAAAATAAATGCAGTTGACAAGGTAGATGAAGTTCTTCCTGTTCCTCAACTGTTTACATTAGGTTTACAGCATGTACTTGCCATGTACGCAGGTGCTGTAGCTGTACCATTAATTATAGGTGGTGCAGTAGGCTTAACACCAGCTCAATTAGAACTTTTAGTTGCAGCTGACTTATTCACATGTGGAATTGCAACTTTAATTCAAGCACTTGGAATAGGACCTAACATCGGTATTAAATTACCAGCAATATTAGGTTGTACTTTTGCAGCCGTTGGTCCACTTATAATAGTAGGTAAAAATTTAGGAATGCAAGCAGCCTATGGTTCAATAATTGTAGCAGCAATGATTGTTGTACTTATTGCACCACTATATGGTAAAATACTGAAGTTTTTCCCTACTGTTGTAACAGGCACTGTTGTTACTATGATTGGTCTTTCTCTAATAAATGTAGGTATAACTAGCATTGGTGGTGGTTCTGGAGCTAAAGATTTTGGTAGCGTATCTAATCTTCTACTAGCTGGATTTGTAATGATTGTAGTTCTGCTATCAAATAAATTTTTCAAAGGATTTTTTCAAGCAATTTCTGTTTTAAACGGTATTATTTTAGGTACTATAGTTGCTTCATTTATGGGAAAAGTAAATTTTTCACCTGTTATGGATGCAAAATGGATAAGCTTTGTACATCCATTTAACTTTGGTTTTCCAAAATTCGATATTGGCTCAATAATTATGATGACTTTTGTTATGTTAACGGTAATGATTGAATCAACAGGTACTTTTCTCGGAATTGGAAGAGTTTGTGATAAAGAAATTTCTGAAAAAGATATTGTACGTGGTCTTAGAGCTGAAGGAATTGCAACAATTTTGGGAGGTATTTTTAACTCCTTTCCTTATACAACTTTTAACCAAAACCTTGGTCTTTTATCACTAAGCAAAGTAAAAAGCCGTTTTGTTGTTGTTGCTTCTGGTATAATTTTAGTATGTCTTGGCTTAATTCCAAAATTTGCAGCTATAGCTACAATTATTCCTCAACCTGTTATAGGTGGAGCTACAACTATAATGTTTGCAATGGTTGCAGTAGCTGGTATACAAATGCTTGCTGATGTAGACTTTAATAACAATTGCAATATGCTTGTTGTTGCTTGTTCTATAGGTATAGGTCTTGGAATCACAGGTGTACCTACTTTACTTGATCATACTCCATCAATTTTTAAATCTATATTCAGTAGTGGAATAGTTTCTGCATCAGTTGTTGCCGTACTATTAAATGCATTTTTAAATCACGGAAACAAAAATGTTGAAACTAACATTCATACTAATGTAGACTCTTCTCCAAAATGTTCTGAAGCTTAATTTTTTAATTAGTTTCAACATAATTAATAATTATATTAACATATTTTTAAAATAGGAAATTATTTTTGATAAATTGAGTAATAGTTTAATACTGTTACCCAATTTTTTTTAATTCTTGTCACAATTTCTAACACTTATGTGTTAATATTATAGATACCAAAAAAGGTATTAAAAATATTCTAGAATATTTTGATCAAAAGCTTTTGAAGAAAGTTACCTAGGGGGGAAGACAACTAAAATATGGGTGTTATTAGTTATTTTAATAAGAAAAAACAAGAACAAAATTTTAAAACTGCATATGAGAAATATTATGACACCATATTTAAAAGAATTTTTTACCTCACTGGTGACATACATGCAGCTGAAGATTTAACACAGGAGGCATTTATGAAATTATATAATTCACCACCTGATCATGATAATATTGCTGCATGGTTAAATAAAGTTTCCACTAATATCTCTTATAATTATATAAGAGATAAAAAAGTTCATGAAGGAAAAAATGAAATGATTTATAAAAAAGAAATTGATAATGTAGTTTCTATTGAAGAAGTTGCAATTAATAATTATGAAGTGGATTTAACTAAAAAGGTGCTAAACATGCTTTCACCTAGAGATCGTATGTGTCTGCTTCTTAAATTTTCCGGATATAAATATAGTGAGATTGCAGAAGTAATCGGAGTTGATAAAAATTCCGTCGGCACTCTTATATCAAGAGCACAAACAAAGTTTAAGGAAAATTACTTGAATTCAGAAGGAAGAGGTGAATAAAAGTGAGGTGTCTAAGCGAAGGAATTATTCAAGCATACATTGATGAAGAACTTAATGATATTGAAATGAAGGAAGTAGAAATGCATCTTTTTCAATGTAAAAAATGTAAAGAAGTTTATAAAGAACTAAAATCTATAAACAACTTTGCTATGGATAAGCTTAAGGATTATAAAAAGGATTTTAATATAACCTCTATAAAACCAGTAAACATGGATATTGATAGAAAAAATAAAAAAGGAGAATTTAAAATTATGAAAAAATATAAGAAAATAACGGCAGCTGCTTGTGTTGCTCTTGCTATAACTACTTGCGTCTCCGTACAGCCTATAAGAGCATCAGTTATTAATGCAGTTTCAATTTTTAGAGCAACAGATATTAAAAGTGTAAATATTTCATTAGAAGATGTAAAAAAGCTTAAAAGTGAACTTGAAAAGAATAAATCAGATATTAATATTGATAAAATAGGTAAAGTAAAATACCAAGGCGGTGAACAAAAAGATGTAACTATAGATGAAGCCCAAAAAACTTTACCATTTACAATACTATATCCTAAAAATATGCCATCAAAAAATATAAAAAATATTTCCATAAACAAACCTTCAAAATGTGATTTTACATTAAATATTGAAAATATAAATGAACTTCTTAAATCCTTAGGAGGAAAAAAGCTGTTTCCTAAAAACTTAGATGGAAAAACTTTTTCTTTGAACACAGGTGGAACATTAAACATTTTTTATGAAGATTATACAAATGGTAACCATATAGCTGTATCCGAAAGTAAAATACCAGAACTCATTGCACCTGATAATGCAAGTGTTGATGAAATATTTAATGCCATTTCAGATCTTTCTATACTCCCATATGATATGCAAAAGCAATTAAAATCAATGAAAGATTGGAAAAGTACTTTGTTTGTTCCTAATGTAGAAAATAAATCTGAAGAAATGACCATAAATGGAATGAAAGCCATTGGATGTTTCGATAATAATAAAAATAGCAATGAATCAAGACATTCTTATATTTTAATGCTTAAAGATGACATTTTGATAAGCATTGATGGTAATGCAGACAAAAATGAACTAATAGAAATTGCAAAATCTATGAGGTGATAAATTTGGTAATTGAAACTGAAAATCTTTCTAAAATATATGAAAATAACAAAGGCTGTAGGAATATAAATATATCTGTAGCTGAAGGGGAAATTTATGGGTTTTTAGGCCCTAATGGTGCAGGAAAAAGTACATTTATAAAGACCATTGTAGGATTACTATTTCCTACTTCAGGTACTGCACACATATTAGGCAAACCTATAGGAAATATGGAAACAAAAAAAAAGATAGGCTACTTGCCTGAACTTTTTAAATATCAAGAATGGATGACAGGATTAGACCTCCTGTCCTTCCATTCCTCATTATACAAGCTTGACAAAAAATCTTCTTTCACAAAAATAGAAGAAGTTCTTGAGATTGTCAATTTAAAAGGTGCAGAAAAAAGTAAAATAGGTACTTATAGCAAGGGAATGCAGCAGAGAATAGGAATTGCTAGCGCTCTTCTTTGCGACCCAGAGCTCCTTTTTTTAGATGAACCTACCTCTGCTCTAGACCCTATAGGTAGAAAAGAGGTTAGGGACATTATGTTAAAGTTAAAAAATATAGGTAAAACTGTATTTCTAAACAGTCATCTTTTAAGTGAAGTGGAAATGATTTGTGATAGCGCTGCCATTATCAGCAAAGGAAACATCATAAAACAAGGAAAAATGAATAATCTTTTAGAAGGAAATACTATTTTAGATATTCACGTGGAAGATATAAATAATGAAATTTTAAATAAACTTGAAAAATTTGATGAAGATATAATCTTTAATGGTAAGAGCATTAAAATGCATGTAAAAGAAGATGATGAAATACACCAAATTGCATCACTAATTATATCTGGTGGAGGAAAACTATACGGACTTACTCCACATAGAGATAGTCTTGAAGACTTATTTATAAAACTTGTTGAAGGAGGTCAAAAATAATGTTTATAATTGCCTTATCTACCTTCAAAGAAATATATAGGAAAAAAATTTTTCATTTTATAGGCATACTAACCATACTATATCTTATTCTTTTAACTATTATTTTTAAATTTATAGGCAATAATTTACATAGGAGCAATGGTGTAATAGATATGCTTATAAATCTTTCTTCAACAATTTCTATAGTTGGCTTTTATTTTTCCAGCATGCTTGTAGCTTTTCTAACCATAATGCTTTCTATAGGAACTGTTTCCTCTGAAATGGAAAATGGCACTATTTTAACTATTTTAACAAAACCAATTAAAAGAAGTGAATATATAATTGGAAAATACCTAGGAACAGGTATTCTAATTATTTTATATAGCCTTATTCTTTACATATCAGTAATTATTATTTCTACTATAAGTAAAATATCCATTATTGAAGCGTTTGGAATAAGTACTCTAGCTAAGGGTTTTCTATTTTTTATTTTACAACCTTTAACCATATTATCAGTATCTCTTTATGGAAGCACCAAATTAAAAACTGTAAATAATGGAATATTAATAATGGCTTTATATGTTCTTGGACTAATTGGTGGTGTAATGGAGCAAGTAGGTTCATATATAAAAAATGACTCTCTTTCTACCATAGGAATAATTTCAAGTTTAATTTCCCCTTTTGAGATCACTTATAGAAAAATGATTTCAACTATTTTTTCTTCTTTGGGTTCCTTTAATTTTCTATCAGGCTTTGGCATAGACGGAAAATCTACAACACCAAGCATATATATGATGGTTTATGTATGCATATACCTAGTTCTTTTTATATTTATAAGCATTAAAGGATTTAACAAAAAAGATATTGGATAAGCAAACTCTCATTTTTCTTTTAAAACAGTAAATGTAAAAACATACTAGGTTTTACCCAGTATGTCTTTTTTATATATTTATGAATTTTCAAAGGAAAGTTCTATTTTTCCTCCCTTTATTATAAGTCTTGCATTAAATTCATTGCCTTTTTTTGATTTAAATCCATTTATAATATCTGTTTTCCCATGATTCATTAAATTCTTAATTTGTTCAACAGGTATCTTTTTACCGCAAATTTCTGCTACAAAAAACTTACATCCACTTTGCCAATTATTACAACCATATCCCTTACTATTCTTTACAATATCACCTGTTTTACATATAGGGCATAAGCCTAATGATTCTCTAGTTCCATTTTCATTTTTATCTGTCTTTAAGCTTTTTTTGCTTTTAGAAGAACTTTTAACTTTTACTCCATTACTATTTTTGTCCTTAACTTCTTCAAAAAAACTATGCATATCTCCCATATTCATTCTATCCATAACTTTTTTTACATTAAGCTTAGTGTAATCCTCCAGCTTTTTCATAAATATGTCAGGTTCTATTTCCTTTCCATAAACCATTTTTAATCCTTTTTCCCAGCTAGCTGTAAGAGTAGGATTAAGCAATGTAGGTATAGAATTTATTATAACCTCATATATCATTTCTCCCTTTTGGGTTGGAGATATAACTTGAGTTTTCTTATCAGACATGATATAGCCTATTTTTTCTAACTTCTTTAATATTTCAGCTCGAGTGGCTGAAGTTCCTATACCAGCTCCTTTTATCTGCTCTCTAAGTTCTTCATCTTCAATAAGCTTACCTGCATTTTCCATAGCAATTATTATTGATCCTGAAGTGTACTTTTTAGGAGGTGAAGTTTCCCCTTCCTTTACTTCCATATCAACTACATCTACTATTTGTCCTTTTTTAAGCTTACTTAAAAATTTTAAATTCTTTTCTTCTTTATTCTTTTTATACTCTTTTAATACATTAAGGTATCCTTCTTCTACACAAACCTTATCTGTAGTAAAAAATCTTTCTTCACCAGCTTGAGTTGTAATAGCAATTTTGTTATATTTAGCTGGAGGATAAAATATAGCCAAAAATCTTCTAAGTACTAAATTGTATACTTTTTTCTCCAAATCTGTGAGACCATTATAGCTTTGAAGTCCTTCTCCTGTTGGTATAATAGCATAATGGTCTGTTATTTTGCTATCATTTACATATTTAGTTTTTTCCAAATTTGAATACCATTTATTATTCAATATATTTTTCGCTATAACTTTTACTTCTTTATCGCCATCGTATTTCAAAAGTTTTCTTATATTTTTATCTATTTCCTTTGCTACAGCCTTAGATAAAACTCTAGCATCTGTTCTTGGATATGTAAGCAGCTTTTTTTCGTATAAGGATTGAATTTTATTTAAGGTTTCTTCAGGGCTTATTTTAAACTTCTTTGAACACTCATTTTGGAGCTCTGCTAAATTAAAAAGCAAAGGAGCATTTTTACTTTCTACAGTCTTTTTTATATTCTCTATAACAGGTTCCTGCTCAAAAATTTTCTCTCCTATTTCTTCTATAAACTTTTCCGCATCTTCTCTTTTCTTAAAACCACCTTCATTATATAAAAGAGGTGAATCCTTATATTTAGAACCTTCTACAGATTTCCATTCACCTTCATATACCATTTCTTCTTCATATTCTCCACTGGAATTACCATCAAAGCTTCCTAAAATCTTATAAAAAGGTGTTTTTACAAAGGATCTTATCTCCCGTTCCCTATCTACAATCATTCCAAGAACACAGCTCATAACTCTACCTACTGCAATTACCACTAATTTATCTCCAGTAGCATTAGCCACAGTTTTACCATATTTAAGAGTTAAAAGTCTAGAAAAATTTATTCCCAAAAGATAATCTTCTTTAGCTCTTAAATATGCTGAATCAGCCAATGAATCATATTCTGAAATATCCTTTGCTTCTTTTATACCTCTGCGTATTTCTTCTTCTGTTTGAGAATCAATCCACACTCTCTTCTTTTCCTTCCCTTGAACTCCTACCATTTGGTCTACAAGTCTATAAATGTACTCTCCTTCTCTTCCTGAGTCGGTACATACATATATTGTACTTATATCTTCTCTTTTTAATAATCCACTAACTATATTAAACTGCTTTGATACTGCTGGAATAATTTCATATTTATATTCCTTAGGTAAAAAAGGTAAAGTGTCTAATGACCATCTTTTTAAATTAGAATCATACGCTTCCGGATAACTCATAGTTACCATATGTCCCACACACCATGAAAAAACAGCTTTGTCTGATTCTATATACCCATCTCTTTTAGTACCTTTTACATTTAAAAGTTTAACATATTCCATAGCCACTGATGGCTTTTCTGTAATAAATAAAGCTTTACTCATAAAAAACCTCTCTGTATCTTAATGTTTAAGTATTCATTTTCACAAGTTACTTGTCCAATTATACACCAAAGTAACTAAATTTAAAAATTTCATTTAAAATAGTTTCAAAATCAATTATATCATAATTTAGTTTTTCACATAATATTATTGCCAAGGTCATGATTTTTATCCATAACCCACCATTCAAAATACAGAGTAAAAATATTTTTTATCTATGTTATTTATTGTATATTTTCAACTTTCACTAAATGTATTGCTATATAAAATTCGTCTTCTCGATTTTAATCTAAAGTGCCACCAAGTTTTGTATAAGTAGTGCCATAGAATTGTTGATAAAAATCGTCCACTTCTTTTGTCATATTTATATCTTTAAATAATTCAGGATTTGCTTTTGTACTTAACCACATTATTCCTAAAATTGTTTGAGGACAAGGCATATCCCAGGAACTTATTTTTGAAGGCATTAAATAAACTTTTTTATTTCTTACAGCATTTACATCTTTTAAAGCAGCATTATTAAGCACCTCTTGAGGCTTCACTCCAGAATATTGTGTAATAATTATTACATCAGGATTCCAGCTAATTAATTGTTCTGCGGATACTTGACTCCATTTATTGCTGCTTAAAGAACCCGTCACATTTGTTCCTCCAGCTAATTCAATTAATGAATTCTGGAACATATTCTTTCCTGGAGCTAAGTACAAACCTCCAGCTGCCATATATACTTTAGGTCTACTTTTTTGATCTACAGCTTTAAGTTTAGTATCAATAAAATTTAACTTTTTAGTATAATAATTCATAAATTCTTCTGATTTCTTTTCTTTACCTGTAAGTATTCCTAAATCTTTTACAGTTGATTTTAATTCATCAAGATTTTCTGCACTTACAACAAAAACTTTAATATTAGACTTTTCAAGTTTTGGTACAATTTCTTTGTTCTTTTTATATATGATAACAAGATCAGGTTTAGCAGCTATTACTTGTTCAACATTTATATCATTACTAGCAGCTGTTTTACTTGAACCTGCTTTTGGTGAAAAAGTTAATGGATTTTTTATAACATTTCCATCTGCACCCAAAATGTTATCTTGCTTATCCAAAGCACATAATATTTGAACTGCTATAGGGTAGTTAGTTAATATTTTTTCAGCTGGCTTGGACAACTCTATTTTTCTTTTCATTCCATCAGTAACAGTAATCTTTTTATTGTTATCTGCATTATTTGTACTTTGCACCGCTGTTGAGTTTTTGCTACAAGCTCCAAAAGTACATACAATTAGTACTAAAATTAAAAATTTAGCTATCTTTTTCATTTTTTTATTCTCCCCCTATGATTTTTTTAAATTAAATAATTAACTTTCAACCATAAATTTTTCCTTTAACCTTACATTATTATTTTGCAACATTTGAAGAATTTTATATTCCATTAAACCTCTATTATTTTCATCAATTTTAAATACTTGTACATCTTCTCTCTTTGCTATTTTCTGTACAAAGTTTCCATCACATTCTTTTAATACTCCTATAACAGCCTTATCGCTATTAAGTATTTTGAAAACAGTTTCTTTAAATAATGGAGCTTTTTCTTCCATAAAACCCAATTCATCTAATACTATTAGTTCTCTATTATCCAAGCTTTTTAATAATATATCTTGGGATATTATATTGAACATATTCATATCCGAATGTAATTCACGTTTCTTTGCATCATAAACTCCAATTGTATAACTTTCTTCTAAATTATAAAGTGAATTTACTTTAAATCGTTTGCTTTCCCCAATGAATTTTTTTTCTTGAATAAATCCACCTATGGAACAATCCACATTTTTAATAATTTTTTTTAATAATGTAGATTTTCCTACTCCCCTTTCACCAGTAATGAAAATCTTTTTCATAATATATTAATCCCCTTTCTTTATTAAAATCAATTGATCATAGGAATACAAGCCTTTATTTTATTCCCATTAGAATTAACTGTATTTATTATTTTTACATTAATACCATATGCCTCCTTAAGGTTATCTTCTGTTACAACTTCATCCACACTACCCACTGTAAACACATTATTTTTTTGCATAAAAGCTACTTTTGTAGAACATAAGAAAGCATGATTAGGATAATGTGAGGTCATAATAATTGCTAGTCCTCTTTCTGAAAGTTTATTTATCTGTTCTAACACCCTGATTTGATTTCCAAAATCTAAATTTGAAGTTGGTTCATCCATTATAAGTATCTTAGGATCTTGAGCAAGAGCTCTTGCAATTAAAACCATTTGCCTTTCTCCACCACTTATTTCTGTGTATATCTTATCTCTTAAATAATCTATTTTTAAATCCTCCAAAGCTCTTTCTACAATCTTTCTATCTTCCTTACTTGGAGAAGAAAACATTGAGAGATGTGCAGTCCTCCCCATTAATACAACATCAAAAACTTTAAATGGAAATGGAGGAGTATGTGATTGAGGGACATAACCAATAATTTTAGCTAATTGTTTTCTAGAACAATTATGTATGTTTTTTTCATCTATTAATATTTCTCCACCTTTTAATTTTAAAAAACCCAATATAGTTTTAAAAAAAGTAGTCTTACCAACACCATTAGGCCCTAATAAACATAAAATTTCTCCTGAACTTACATTCATGGATATACCGTTTACAACATTATTTTTTCCATACCCACAGACTGCATTTTTAATCTCTAACTTCATATCCATCCTCTCCTTCCTTTAACTAGAAGGTAAATAAAAAAAGGTGCTCCTATTAATGATGTTAAAATTCCCAAAGGAATTTCTATAGAAAATGCACAACGAGCTACATCATCAACTAATAAAAGAAAAGTGGCTCCTATAAGTAACGAACTAGGCAGCAATACTTTAAAATCAGGGCCAACAATCATTCTAGCTATATGAGGTATTACAAGACCTATCCATCCAATCATACCGCTAATCGATACAGCAGCTGCTGTCATTAAAGTTGAACAAAGAATTGCAATTAGTCTTAATTTTGAAGTATCAATACCTAAAGACTTGGCCTCTTCATCTCCAAATGAAAGTACATTAAACTTCCACCTTAATAGAATTAAAGGTATAACACCTATAATCATTGGTATCAATAATATTTCTATATCTTTCATAGTAACAGAGGACAATCCTCCCATAAGATAAAAAGTTATAAGTGGAAGTTTCTCATATGGATCTGCCACATATTTTGTAATTGAAATAAACGATGTAAACAAAGCTGCAACAACCATACCCGTAAGTACAAGCAATAATGTAGCATTATTACCTCTAGTTATTATGGCACTTATTGAATAAGTTATTATTACTGCTATAAGTCCAAATAAGAATGCAGAAATTTGTATACCTAAACCATTAAACGACAAAAGAATTCCAAGCGCTGCACCAAATCCCGCACCAGCAGAAGCTCCAAGTATATCTGGCGATACCATTGGATTTCTAAATAACCCTTGATATGTAGCTCCAGACACAGATAAAGCTGCTCCAACCATTAATGCAGATAATATTCTAGGAGCTCTAACATTAAAAAGTACTGTTTCAATGGTACTATATTGTGCTGCACTATACCCAAAAATTTTTGATGATACAACATAAAAAAACTGTGGTAATGATATTGAATATCTTCCAATAGTTAAGGAAATTAAAATAGCCACTATGGGTAAAATAGATATTACAAGCATGATACAAGTTGTTTTTCTTTCTTCCAATTTTCTCTTATGATTTTCTAATCTTAAATTTTCTGATGAATCATTTATTGTTAATGGTTCTGCCACTTGCTTTTCCTCCTCTTCAACTATAATTATTTAGATTGTAAAATTATACAAAAAAACATTGTTACTTAAATAATTCTAAATTTCACTAAATAGACCATAAAAATGTAGATTTATCACAAATCGTTATGTTATTATAAGTATAACGATTTCTTGTGTTATTGTAAACACAATTTTCTTGATATTGTAATAGATTCCATAATGCTTTTAACAGTATAATATCTGCTGTTACTAAATTTTTTTAAAGGATGTGTTACTTATGAAAAAAAACTTAAAATCTATGCTCCTCATTATTTTGTCAATTATTTTTTTACTAGTTGGCTGCAGTAGTAGTAAAACTTCAAAAGAAACAAGTGAAAAAAGTGGACAAACAAAAACAATTACTGATTCTGCTGGGAAAAAAGTCACTATACCTTCCAATATACAAAAAATTGGAGATGCATGGCAGGCACATAATGAAGTTTTATGTATTTTAGGTGCTGGAGATAAAATTGTCTCAACAATTCTTACAGAAAAAGGGAGACCATGGCTATATACAGTAAATCCTAAAATAAAAAAGAGGCCTTTGGGCCTCGTTGTTGCTGTCGCTCTCTAAAAATAAGGCGG
>NZ_JIBU02000030.1 GCF_000633595.2 Clostridium drakei
CCAGTAACGCCTTGAATGCCGGTAGCGCCAGTAGGACCAGTAACGCCTTGAATGCCGGTAGCGCCAGTAGGACCAGTGACACCTTGAATACCAGTAGCGCCAGTAGGACCAGTGACACCTTGAATACCGGTAGCCCCAGTAGAACCAGTAACGCCTTGAATACCGGTAGCACCAGTACTACCTGTTACGCCTTGAATACCAGTAGCCCCAGTACTACCTGTTACGCCTTGAATACCAGTAGCCCCAGTAGGGCCAGTAACGCCTTGAATACCGGTAGCACCAATAGGACCAGTGACACCTTGAATACCGGTAGCGCCAGTAGAACCAGTAACGCCTTGAATACCAGTAGCCCCAGTAACGCCAGTAGCTCCGGGAGGACCTCCTGCTGGACCAGTAGCTCCTTGAATACCTTGAGGTCCAGTAACACCTTGAGTACCTTGAGGCCCTTGTATACCTTGATTCCCAGCTATGCCTTGCGGCCCTTGAGGTCCTGTTGGACCTGTTGTCCCTTGAATACCTTGCAATCCTTGGGCTCCCTGAGAACCTTTAGCACCTGTAGGACCTGTGGGACCTATATCACCTACTGAACCTGTAGGGCCTATGGGACCTGTAGGACCTGCCGGACCTCCCGCTGGTCCTGTTGCTCCAGTTGGACCAGTTGGACCTGCTGCTGGACCTGTAGGACCTGTGGGACCAGGAATTCCGCTTACATCTAGAACAGTTAAATTTGCTTTTATAGATGCAGCAGAAGCATAAGATACTACTCCTGAATTAGAATTATTTAATGTCACTATTACAGGAGCAGTTATTACTTCTATCAGTGCATCTCCATATATTTCTCCTGTCTTCAAAGGTGAATTACCAATTATGCCAGCTCCATTTGAAGGCGTGATGACGAAATTAGCCTGATTTGCTCCTACTACACTTTGAGTGGCAACCCACCAAGTAAAATAATACTTACCAGGCTGCAAGATTGTAAATTCACCTGTGGACGTATTATAAGTTATATTACTGCTAAGATTAATTAAAATATTATCAAATATAACTGGGCTATTAGGTGATAAACTACCATTTGTTGTTTTTTGTACTTGAATTCCTATATTACTCAAATGAATACCTCCCTTCTCAGGTTTAATCAGATAAGTTAGTTATTATAATATTTGATTGAAGTGCAACGTTAGTATCTAGAAAAACAGTATCTCCTACTCCATTTGTTTCTGTAGTATTTATTAGCGTTATAGTTGTTGGCAGCGCTCCTATTACTAATAATGCCTGCCCGTATAATTGTCCTTGCAATATATTATTATTTGAAGCAACAATTACATCTGGATTTGTACCATCTGAAGCTTTTATTGAAAAAGATGTAGTTGTAGCAGTAGCTGCACTATTGGTTATTATCCACCAAGTCACTAAATATACTCCAGATCCATTAATATTAATGATTCCTGGATTAGTATTGAAATCAGAGGATATCTT
The DNA here is from genome assembly GCF_000633595.2 of Clostridium drakei. Taxonomy (GTDB): domain Bacteria; phylum Bacillota; class Clostridia; order Clostridiales; family Clostridiaceae; genus Clostridium_AM; species Clostridium_AM drakei. Next base: position 1,477 of record NZ_JIBU02000030.1, read on the forward strand.
AGAAGACTGATTTGTGATAACTGTTTCAAATGGAATAATAGCATCAGGTAGAATGAATGTTGTACCAGCATTTGTTGATAAACTAGCTTGGAAACCTTGTAACTGACCTACTCCACCAGGTTGACCTATTGGGCCCTGTATTCCTTGAGGACCTTGAGGACCTGTTACACCAATTACTCCTTGAATACCTTGAATACCTTGAATACCTTGAATGCCTTGAGGACCTGTTGCTCCAGTAGTTCCTGTGAGTCCAGTAGGGCCTATAAGTCCAGTGGGACCTGGTAATCCAGTAGCACCTTGTAACCCAGTAGCACCTTGTAACCCAGTAGCACCTGATAGTCCAGTAGGACCTTGTAAACCAGTAGCGCCTGGAAGTCCAGTAGGGCCTATAAGTCCAGTAGCACCTTGCAATCCAGTAGCGCCTGGAAGTCCGGTAGGACCTATAAGTCCAGTAGCACCTGGAAGTCCAGTAGGGCCTATAAGTCCAGTAGGACCTTGTAAACCAGTAGGTCCTGGTAGGCCAGTAGGACCTATAAGTCCAGTAGGACCTTGTAAACCAGTAGCGCCTTGAAGTCCGGTAGGCCCTGTCAGTCCAGTAGGACCTGGTAATCCAGTTGCTCCTGTAGGACCAGTAGGTCCTGTAGGCCCAATAAAGCTGTTTTCATACTCAACTACCATATATGGAGGATTTGTATTGTTATTAGAAAAATATCCTATGATAGTATCAGCTTGATTTTCAATTCCTCTGAGTGTCATACCATAATTTGAAATTGAACCATTATACCATCCAGTAGCTAAAGAAGTTATATTAAAGCCTATATACGTTCCTACATCTCCATCTGTTACATTTACAGCTGAGGAAGTTACAACATTGTTAGGTGCATTTCCCCAAGTCACAGTTAGTTGGCTAAAATTATTAAGATTTCTATAAACAGTAACAGGCTGAGGAAATAATTGAGCATCTGATTTATCTTTTCTATATACATAAAGGTACAAAATAGCACTGATAACCGTACTTCCTACTGGAATTTGTGAAGCAAGATTAAACTTTAATAATAATCTATAGATATCATTAGGAAAACCTACATACTGCCCTGTGAAGAGCACTGGAGAGTTTCCAAAATTCTGGTTCGGATAATATTGGGATATATATGCGTTGTCTGAAGTGAAAATTTGAACAAAAGCCATGATATCATCTCCTATTATTTAAACAAATTAATAACATAGTTTTCTGTATAACAACATTTTTGTATTTTTACATTAATAATATATGATGAATATAAGTGAATTGTGTAATCTAAGAATAAATTATACTATGATTAGATATATAAATGATTAGAAAGAAATTTAATTACTAAATAAACAAGTACCAACCTTTTCGATTGGTACCTCATATAGAATTTTCTAGTATATACCTTTAATGTGATGATTTAAATTATAGAAGTTTTATCCGATCGCTACCATTGCTAACGCCACCATCGCACATAGTGAAAGCTACTATCAAAGTGGGGGAGAAGCACTGCTACGCGCCTGGATAAGTTCTTCTAAAGTTCAGCTGGAGAAAGTCATTCTTATAAGCAAACTCCATCTGAACTTAAGAATCACTTGATTAATTTATTCTTGCAATAGTGACTACTGCAGAATAGCCATCTGTAAGAATCATCGTGATATTACCTGAACTTCCATTTTGAAATTGGAATACAGAATTTGCACTAGTTACATTCAAAATTGCTGTTCCAAAAATAACTGAATCATTACCATTTGGTATTGTTGATGAGGTTATGGCTTTGGATATAACTATTGAACTTGGGGATGTTTGTATCAAGTTTACAATTAATTTTATAGCTAATCCTGAAGAATTTGAGATAGCTGTCCACCAGTTGACTAAATATTGTCCAATTGAAGCTATGGTGAAGTTACCAGTGGCTGCAGAATAGGTTATTTCACTTGATAAATCAGTTGTATCAAATAATATGGCATTGCCAGGAGCTACAGAATTTGAGGCTGTATCGTGAACCATTGCATAAGCATTAAAAGAAGGCCCTTTTAAATTGTTTCCTGTATCCTGCCAGTAAGAACTTTCCAATGGGTAAACTGGAGCTGGAATAATTGTTGTATTATAACCAATAATAAAGCTTGCAGGAACAGTTGCAGTATTCCATCCTGAGGTCCAGGTTTGGTTAGCAATTGTATTATTAGAAGCATAAGCTACAGTACTTCCAGTTGAACTTCCATCTACGCCAATCAAACCTTTACCTGCTGTATTTTGAATTGAATTTCCACTTGCCTCTATGAAGCTAAATATATTATTGTCAACATTGAATAGTAATACAGGCACATTTCCCTCATTAATAGTAGTATTATTATCAATGAATAATTGGAAGTTAGAGCCTAAAAATTCTTCCATAACAAGCAGATGCCTCAAGGTATAAGGAGAGATTAACTGTGAATTATTACTTATTAATAATTCACCTTGCAAGGTACCTGAGCTGACTGCAATATTAGTAATAATAATAAATCTAGTTCTGGTATCACCTGAAACTGCTATAAAAGTATTATTATATATAATGCTTTCACCTGAAGTGGACGAAAGAATTATATAATAATTTCCATTATTTAATGATCCCATAGGAGCATAAGTGAAATTGCAGTTACTGATTTGAAATTCTGTAGCTTTAATTCCAATTCCTAATTCAGTTATAGAGATTTCACAGCTATCAATATAAATTCCAATGGCTGATAAATTATTGATTCCAATTACTGTTTCTACTGAAGTCAATACTGGAAAGTTTTGAATAATTTTCATGTTTTTTATAATTACATTTGAGACGGTTATATTAAACATAGTCTGCACAGAGTTATTAGTTGTTTCTACTATTGTAGATGCTATTCCTTGTCCTTCAATAGTAACAGATTTATTTACGTTGATAGTTGACATAATTGTAAAAGTTTCTGCTGTCAAAAGAATTCTATCGCCATTACTAGCAGCAGCTAAAGCTGCATCAATAGTGGCATAAGTCTGCCCTGTACCAACATTTAACGTAGCCCCTGAAGGTGATGGAATTGTTCTTACCGTAGGTGGTATTGGTGATACTACTTTTTGATATACTTCGCCTGTTGAAGTATCAATATAGGTGTCGCCAATTGTTCCTATTGCTAAAGTTGGAGCTCCGTTTCCTGACAAAACAGATAGACCAGTGGCCCCAGTAGGTCCAGTCACGCCTTGAATACCAGTAGCGCCAGTGGCACCAGTAGGCCCAGTAATACCTTGAATACCCGTAGCGCCAGTGGCACCAGTAGGTCCAGTAATGCCTTGAATACCAGTAACGCCAGTAGCCCCAGTAGGGCCAGTAATGCCTTGAATACCAGTAACGCCAGTGGCCCCAGTAGGTCCAGTCACGCCTTGAATACCCGTAGCGCCAGTTGAACCAGTAGGCCCAGTAACGCCTTGAATACCCGTAGCGCCAGTTGAACCAGTAGGCCCAGTAATGCCTTGAATACCCGTAGCGCCAGTGGCACCAGTAGGCCCAGTAACGCCTTGAATACCCGTAGCGCCAGTAGGTCCAGTAGGTCCACCTGCTGGACCAACAGGCCCAGTAACTCCTGGAATTCCTTGAGGTCCAGTTACGCCTTGAATGCCTTGAGGACCTTGTATACCTTGGCTTCCAACTAGTCCTTGAGGTCCTTGAGGTCCCGTAGAACCTGTTGGACCTTGAATACCTTGCAATCCTTGAGCGCCTTGAGCGCCTTTAGCACCTGTATTGCCAGTAGGACCTAGTGCACCTGTTGGACCGGTAGGACCTATGGGACCTGTAGGCCCTGCTGGTCCGCCTGCTGGGCCAGTGGCTCCAGTTGGTCCCGTTGGTCCACCTGCTGGACCTGTAGGCCCTGTTGGACCAGGAATTCCGCTTACATCTAAAACAGTTAGGTTTGCTTTTATAGATACAACAGAAGAGTATGATACTACTCCTAAATTAGAATTATTTAATGTTACTATTACAGGAGCAGTTACTACTTCTATCAGTGCATCTCCATATAATTCTCCTGTCTTCAAAGGAGAATTGCCAACTATGGCAGCTCCATTTGAAGGCGTGATGACGAAATTAGCCTGATTTGATCCTACTACACTTTGAGTGGCAACCCACCAAGTAAAATAATACTTACCAGGCTGTAAGATTGTAAATTCACCTGTGGAAGTATTATAAGTTATATTGCTGCTAAGATTAATTAAAATATTATCAAATATAACTGGGCTATTGGGTGATAAGCTGCCACCTGTTGTTTTTTGTACTTGAATTCCTATATTACTCAAATGAATACCCCCCTTTTAATGTTAAAAAATTAAATTATTTACTGTAATATTTGGTTAAGTCGTATAAATGGTAACATGTTTTTCTATTTTATAACATTTTTTGTATTCTACATTAATAATATATGATCAATATAAATGAATCGTGTAAGCTAAGAATAAATTAGCTAATGATTATATATCCAGAAATCGTTAGTTTTTTTATTCTTTTTGAAAGGAGAAAAAATACAAAGAAGGCAGCCCATCTATAAGAAAGGCTGCCACATTTAAATCAATGATTTATCCTAATATATTTAATGATCTAGTAGTAGTATTAACACTTGTAATATTGGCAGGAATAGTACTTGTAACTGTAATTTGAATATCATAAGTGTGAGAACCAGCCGTAGGAGTAGTAGTCCAAGTCAAGTTAGGAATTTCAGTGTGTGCTTCTAATACAGCAAGGGAAGTACCAGCATTGTTAATTACTACTTGAGCAATAGGAATTGTATCTTCGCGTAGTACATAAGTGATTGTATATTGATAAGCAAGTGCTAGAGTTATTACTATATTTACTTCTGCCATAGAATCAATTTTTAATTCGTTAGTAGTAGTATTTAGTGTTTGAGAAAGAACGGTTACTGGAGTAGCAAGTGGAGTAAGAGCTAGAGGTGTCTCTAGTGGTTGTGAAGCTAATATACTTAAAGGGCCAGTAGGACCTTGAATACCAGTAGCGCCAGTAGGACCAGTAGGACCAGTAGGACCGTCGGCACCAGTAGGACCAGTAACACCTTGAATACCGGTAGCGCCAGTAGGACCAGTAACACCTTGAATACCAGTAGCGCCAGTAGGACCAGTAACACCTTGAATACCGGTAGCACCAGTAGGACCAGTAACACCGTCAGCACCAGTAGGACCAGTTAGACCTTGAATACCGGTAGGACCAGTAACACCCTGAAGGCCAGTAGGGCCAGTAGCACCAGTTGGGCCAGTAGGACCAGTTAAACCTTGAATACCAGTAGGGCCAGTAACGCCTTGAAGTCCGGTAGCACCAGTAGCACCAGTTGGGCCAGTAGGACCAGTTAAACCTTGAATACCGGTAGGACCAGTAACGCCTTGAAGACCAGTAGGGCCAGTAGTACCAGTTGGGCCAGTAGGACCAGTTAGACCTTGAATACCAGTAGGACCAGTAACACCCTGAAGGCCAGTAGGGCCAGTAGCACCGGTTGGGCCAGTAGGACCAGTTACGCCTTGAATGCCAGTAGGGCCAGTAACGCCTTGAGGTCCGGTAGCACCAGTAGCACCAGTTGGGCCAGTAGGACCAGTAGGACCAGTAGGACCAGTAGCACCAGTTGGGCCAACGATGCCATATTGAATATTCAAGAATGGCCTTTGTCCTGGAATTGCCCATTCATTGGATCGATAGCCTATGATGGTATCAATTATATTTTCTATTCCAACCAAAGTAATACCATTGTTTGGTATTACATTATAGAACCAATTAACTACTATATTAGTTATATCAATACTTATATAATTATTAACATCAGCATCAGTTACATTTACAGAATAAGGGGTAGGAATTATTGTAGGTGCATTATTCCAAGTAACTGTGTTTTGAAAAAAGTTATTTGCATTTGTATATACGCTAACAGTTTGTGGTGACAATTGCCCATCTGTCTTATCTTTTCTAAAAACGAATAGATTTAATGCAGCGCTTAATATGATATTTCCAGGAGGAATAACACCAGTTAAATTAAATTTCAATAAACTTCTAAAAGCGTCTGGCTGATTATTAAACCTTACATATTCTCCTGTAAATAAAGACGTATCACTACCGAAATTATTATTGGGAAAGTATTGGGTTATAAAGACATCGTCGGTAGGATTAATCTGTACAAATGGCATAGTATCATCTCCTTATTATTTTATCTTATATTAATTACTTTAAAATCTTTTGTAATTGTGTCAATTACCATAGGCTGTCCTAATACAATATATGCAGTTATCATAAAATCGTACATAAAATAATAAAGATTTATATAAATATGTTGATAGCTCATAATTGGGTTAGGATTAAAAGCTAAAATAGATATATATAAAGAAGCTTCATAGAAGTTGACAGTTATTTGAAATTATTGATCTTTCCATGAAGCTTAGATTGATTTGTTATTTGAATTTTTAGTTCAATAACTCCATAATAGAAATAGATACTTAACTTAATTGTGTAATCATTATAGAAGCATTGCAATCAATAGATGTACCACCATTATTAACATCTAATGTTATATTGGAACCTGAAATATTTCTTAATGTAATGGTTGAACCGCCATTAGGAACTGTAATAATTACTTGACCCTGTTCTTGGTGAGCAAAACCTAAAGTACTAAGTAAAGCAACACCATAAGTTGAGCCAGAGACTATAGTTGTATCATCAACTACAACTGAAAATTGTGAGTTTGTTGTAGAAGTAGTTAAAAATTCAATTTTATAATCACCAGAATTAGGTATAAAAATTGATGCAGTGTTTATAATATGGCTAATATTTCCTGATATTACACCATTAGTATCAAAAATAACATCAGCTCCATCAGGTAAAATTTCGGCAACTGTATTATAAACATATGCATAAGTATTTGATAGATTTACAATAGGTGCTGTATATTTAGGATGCTCAGTATATTTAATAGAGTTGGTGTCTAAATTAGTTTTATCAGCAACAGTTACTTTGGAAGGATAAGTATCTTTAGAGTTAGCAATATTGCCTGCAGCTACTTTAGTACAAGTAGAATTTGCTAATTTACTTGTAGCATATTCTATACTTAAAAATGGCCTTTGATCAGAACTTGACCATTCAGTAGCTCGATAACCTATAATAGAGTCAACTGTGTTATCAACACCAACCAATGTTATTCCGTTGTTTGATATTATGTTATGAAACCAACTAATAACTATACTAGTTATATCAATACTAATAAAGTTATTAATATCTTTATCTTCTATATTTATAGAATAGTGGGTTGGATTTAATTCAGGTGCATTATTCCAGGTAACTGTATTTTGTGAAAAACTACTTGTGTTGGTATATACATTAACAGTTTGTGGTGATAGTTGAGTAGAAGATTTATCTTTCCTATAAATAAACAAATTTAAAGCAGCACATAATATAATATTTTCTGGAGGAATTACATTAGACAAATCAAACTTCAATAAGCTTCTATATGCATCGTTAGATTTAAGATACTTTCCTGTAAGGAGAGTCGTTAGTTTTCCAAAATTTTTGTTTGGGAAAAATTGTGATATATATATATTATCAGTAGGAGGAATTTGTACAAATGGCATGGTATCATCTCCTTGTGTAGTTATCTACTATTTTTCTATCTTAATGTTATTTTCTTAATAACAATCTAAAACAATATAATCCACCTAATAATTGAGAATATATAGCGTTATTATATATTTTGGAATCAAAAGAGCTTACAAAGTTGAATCCTGCATTAATTAAACAGTTGGCTAAAAAATTTATATTTATAGTTGGATAATCAACTGTTAATATAATTAATCCATTTTTTTTAAGAACTCTAAATAAATTATTAATAGCCTTTCTAATATCAATTATTGGAAGATGTTCAAGTGAGGAAATACAATAGATTTTATCAAACTTATTTTCTTCATAAGGAAGATCTATTAAATTACTGCATGAAAATTTTATTTTATCTATATATTGATCAGTTTTTTTTACATCTTTTTCATCGAAATATTCACTAACTCTTAATAATAATTTATTTTTATCTAAAATATCGCTATCAATGTCACAAGCATATACATCAGTACACTTACTTGCTAAATAGAATTTGAAGGGATGTGGAATACCACAAGCTGCATCCAGACATACATCATTTTCTTCTATAAAATTTGATGCCCAAGCATATTCATAAAATCTACTCCACCAATCACTTGGTATTTTTAGTAAACATTCTGATTTTTGTCCATCTGTATCGAGTATAAATCTTGAGGATTTTTCATCTATGGAAATTTCTTTTGACATACTTGTAAACCTCCTAGAACCTACGTAATCAGAAGTAAACACTGATTAGAAAGATAGTTTTTATTTATTTCACGACTTATCTCAATAAATATTATAAAAGTATATCTCTATATATAATATTTATTATTTGGCAGAATGTTCATACTAAGATTTCAATAGCTGCACTTCTATTATGTAAAAAATTGATTTGATGAAATAGATATAATACTAATATTATTTTCTTCCAAATGCCCTATGTATTTTATGGAACAATTAGAAATAAATCTGAATATGATATATAAGGCATCTCAACTCATTATTTTCTTTTAGGTGTCTAAGACTAACCTGAGTTAGGAGGATAAGTTTTGATTTTTAATGAAACAAAGTTAAAAGGAGCTTATATTATAGAAGCAGCTCCAATAAAAGATAATAGAGGTTTTTTTTCAAGGGTATGGTGTAAAAGAGAATTTGAAGAATATGAATTAGATACCAATATTGTTCAATGTAATATTTCATATAATTTAAAAAAGGGAACCTTGAGAGGTATGCACTATCAGAAAAGTCCTTATAGTGAAGTAAAATATGTTAGATGTATTAAAGGTGCATTGTATGATGTAATAATTGATATGAGAGAAAATTCAAAAACTTTTGGTCAGTGGATAGGTGTAGAACTTACAGAAGAGAATAGAAAAGCTTTATATATACCCAAAGGTTTTGCTCATGGATTTGAAACACTGATGGATAATACTTATCTTTATTATCAAGTGTCAGAATATTATAAAACTGATGCTGAAGGTGGAATAAGGTGGGATGATCCTCAATTTAATATTATATGGCCTATTGGAGAGCCAAAAGTTATATCCAGCAAAGATAAGAGCTGGCCATTATTTAAAAAGTAGTTTTTGGAGGAAGAAAGAATGAAAGTAAGATTATTTAAACCATCATTAGGTGATGAAGAAATACAAAGTATAAAAGATACTTTTGATATGGCTTGGTTAGGACTAGGTCCTAAAACGAGAGAATTTGAAAAGCAATGGACAAATTATATTGGATGTAAAGAGTCTGTTGGTGTTAACTCATGTACTGCCGCTTTGCATTTAGCTGTATCAGCTTTTAGATTTCCTAAAGGGAAAAAAGTTCTTGTACCAGTATTAACCTTTGCATCAACGGCTATGGCACCAATTTATAATGGGTTAGAGCCTGTATTTGTAGATGTGGATGAGGATACATTGACTATAAGTTTAGAAGATTTGGAGAGAAAGTGTGACAAGGATTGTGTTGCTGTAATGCCAGTACATTATGGAGGTTATCCTGCTAAGATAGATGAAATAATGAATTTTGCCAAAAGCAAAAATCTAAAAGTTATAGAAGATTGTGCTCATACAGCTGGAGGAGAATATAAGGGCAAAATATTAGGAACTTGGGGCGATATTGGTTGTTATAGTTTTGAAGAGAAGAAATGTATGACTACGGGAGATGGAGGTATAATATGTTCTAATGATGCAGAACTTATATCACCATTAAAAAGCAGCAGATGGGTTGGGATGAACAAGGATACCTGGCAGAGAGAAAAAGAGAATTCAATAACTAAGAGTAATAGTCATTGGTATTACGAGATACTTGAATTAGGTTATAAATACAATATGAATGATCTAATGGCTTCTATTGGGCTTGTACAATTAAAAAAGTTACCTGAAATGAATAAAAGAAGAATGGAAATTATAGCAAAATATTTAGATGGAGTTAAAGATTGTTTAACTTTAAAGCCAGCATTGCCTTATGATAAAAATCAGAAATGTTATTGGATGTTTATGTTAAGAGTTAAAAATAGGGATAAATTTATAAGTTTTATGCAGCAAAAAGATATTGCTACAGGAGTTCATTATATGCCGCTTACACTACATCCTTATTTTGCAAAATATGAAAATAATACTCCTACAGCTATTTCAATATGGAAGGAGTTTGTTACTATACCACTGCATGCAGATATGACAAATGAAGAAGTAGACTATGTTATAGAAAATGTGAAAGCTTTTGATCTCTTAGAATGAGGTGACTTAGATGGAAAAACAAATAGTTTTCAGAGGTGGTACAGGTCAAGCAAAAATGTTAAGAGAAAGTCTTCAGGATAAGATAAAACTTACTGCTATATTTGAACAAAATAAAGATATAAAATCCCCTTTTAATGATGTAGATATATACTATGGAGATGATGGGTTTAATAATTGGTATAGCAAATTTTTTGTGGAGAATGAAACTTATTTTTCTGTAGCTATAGGCGGAAATTGTGGAAAAGACAGAATTGTAATACATCATGAATTAATGAGTTATGGATTAAAGCCTTTCTCAATTATAGACAAATCAGCTTATATAGCAGGCAATTGTAGCTTGGGTGATGGTTGCCAGATATTGCCCCAATCAGCTGTTTGCACTGAGGTTGAACTTGGAATACAAACCATTATAAATACAGGTGCTACAGTAGATCATGAATGTAAATTAGGAAATGGTGTCCATATATGCCCAGGTGCACATTTAGCTGGACTTGTTATAGTAGAAGATTGTGTAACGATTTACACTGGAGCAGTTATTTTACCTAGAATAAGAATTGGTGAAGGCGCAATAATAGGAGCTGGAGCAGTTGTTATAAAAGATGTTAAGCCTTACACATTAGTTGTAGGAAATCCTGCAAAGGAGGTTAAGAAGGTAAAATGAAAGTAGTAATAGTTTGTGGTGGAAAAGGTACAAGGATGGGACAAGAAACAGAATTTAGACCTAAACCATTGATATTAATAGGTGGGAAACCAATATTATGGCATATAATGAAATTTTATTCCTCCTATGGATATAATGATTTTATTTTATGTATTGGATATAAGGGTGATATGATAAAACAGTATTTTATGGAAATGTATTGGAGAAACAATGATTTTACCCTTCATATAGATGGAAATAGCAAAATAGATTATAAAACTAACGAAAACGAGAATTGGAATATTACTATAATAGATACAGGGCTTGAAACCATGACTGGTGGAAGATTGAAAAAGGTAGAAAAATATATTGATGAAGATGAATTTATGTTTACCTATGGTGATGGTTTAAGTGATATAAATTTAAGAGAACTTGTAAAATATCACAGAAATAAAAATAGAATAGCTACTTTAACTGGAGTACATCCAGCATCTTCTTTTGGACTTATGAATGTTGAAGATGGAATTGTAAGAGCCTTTAGAGAAAAACCTATATTAAATGACCTTGTAAATGGCGGATATATGATAATGAATAAAAAAATATTTAATTACTTTCCAGAAGAAGATTGTGCTTTTGAAGAGGAACCGTTAGTAGGGCTTGCAAAAGATGGGCAGCTTGCTGTCTATGAACACCATGGATTTTGGAAGGCCATAGATACAAATAAAGATGTTATATTTGTAAATAGTATGTTTAGCAAAGGAGTAATGCCATGGTTAACTTCCAATTAGATTTATTTGATAGTTTTTATAAAGATAAAAATGTGCTTATAACAGGACATTGTGGTTTTAAAGGTTCATGGTTGGCTTTATGGCTTAAAGAACTTGGAGCAAATGTAATTGGATATGGGTTATCACCTTATACACAAAATGATAATTTTGAAGTTACTAAGCTTAAGGATAAGATAATTGATATAAGGGGAGATATTAGAGATCTAAATAAGCTCAATAATATATTTTCAGTTTATAAACCTGAGATAGTGTTTCATTTTGCAGCACAACCTTTGGTTAGAGTAGCTTATGAAAATCCAAAGGAGACTTATGAAATAAATGTTATGGGCACATTAAATGTTTTAGAAGCTATAAGAAAAAGTGAAACTGTGAAGACTGCTGTAATGATAACTAGTGATAAATGTTATGAAAATAATGAACAAATATGGACATATAGAGAGAGTGATCCATTAGGCGGGTATGATCCTTATAGTTCTAGCAAAGCTTGTTGTGAACTTCTTATAGCTTCTTATAGAAAATCGTTTTTTAATGAAGCTGATTACAAGGTTCATAATAAAGCTATAGCATCTGTAAGGGCTGGAAATGTTATAGGTGGCGGTGACTGGTCAAGAGATAGGATAGTTCCAGATTGTGTTAGAGCGCTTAGAAATAAAGAAAGTATAAAGATAAGAAATCCAGGGGCTGTAAGACCATGGCAGCATGTATTGGAACCTTTATGTGGATATTTAGAATTAGCTAAAAAGATGTATTATAATATAAATTATTGTGGAGCATGGAATTTTGGCCCTGATTTTAAATCAATAATTAAGGTCTCTGAGTTAGTTGATTTTTTTATAAAAGCTTGGGGAAGTGGAAAATATGAATCAGTTTATTGTAATGATGGATATCACGAAGCTAATCTTTTGAGTCTTGATTGTACAAAAGCAAAACTTCTTTTAGAATGGAAACCAAGGTTAAAGATTGATGAAGCCATTAATTATACAGTAGATTGGTACAAATGTTTTGAAAATAGTGATATGTATAAATTTGATGTAGATCAGATTTGTAATTATTGCAGCTAAAGGAAGTGAATATGATGAAAAAAATAAGTATTATAATGTTAGGATATAACAAGTTGGAGTATACTAAGATTGCAGTTGATAGTCTTTATAAGTATACATCACATATTGACTTTGACTTTATTTCTGTAAATAATGGATCAAATGATGGTACTAGAGAATATTTTGAATCATTACCAAATAAAACAAAAATAAATTTTGAAACTAATGTAGGCGGAGATAAAGCTTTTAATGAAGCTTTAAAACATTGTGATGGGGAATATACAGTTTTTTTGAACAATGATTTGATTTTAACAGAAAACTGGTTAGATAACTTAATTAAAGTAATGGAGTCTGATTTAAAGATAGGCATTGCAGTACCTGCATGTAATTTTTCATCAAATTATCAGGTAATAGGCGCAAATTATAGTAATTTAGACGAGTTAGATGAGTTTGCAAAGAAATATAATAAATCTGATCCATATAAATGGGAAGAAAGACTTAGACTTGTACTGTATGCAGCAATTTTTAGAACAAAGGATCTTAAAAATATAGGTGGTTTAGATGAAGCTTACTCTCCAGGTAGCTTTGATGATGATGATTTAAGTTATAGATATAGAAGGGCTGGATATAAGCTTATATTTGCTAAAGATACCTACGTACATCATTTTGGTTCTATAACTATGAAAGATGAATATGGAGGAGTATTTGTTAGAAATAGAGAAATATTTAGAAATAAATTTGGAGTAGATTCTTGGGATGCTGCATTTATTGATTTTAGAATTGTGAATAATGTTTCATGTGATAAGAGAGAAAAGGTAAATATTCTAGGTTTAGGTAAAACTTCTGGAGCTGCTGGAATTCAAATAAAAAATGCAATGAAGGAAAAAGGAGTAAAAGACATCAGGTTAGATTACTATGCTTTAATTGAAAAATATTTAGTAGATTTAAAGACTATATGTGATAATGTCTTTTATGTAAAGAATGATGATATAGATACTAGTTTTATTAAAGAGGAATTTGATTGTATATATATTGATGAACCAATAGAAAATTTTAAAAATGTTAGAGAAGTTTTAGCAGAGTTAAAAAATATATTGAATGATGATGGACAGATGATTTTTGTTCTTCATAACAAAGATAATAATGAACTTTCAATGGAGAAATTAAATAATATTCTAAGTACACTTAAATATAAAAAAATAACTCAAAGTCTTGAAGGTGAAGGATATATATTTATAGTCACGATATAATATTTTCATAGAAATCTGTTGCAATTAATGTTCTAAAAAGTATATATATTTTATAACTAAATGACATAAATTAAGAAGATTTGTTATAGTAATATTTTAGAAAGGTTCAGCAATTAGCAACTTAATTTAGGAGGATTGCTATGAAAGTATTGTTGTGTATAAGAAATGATTATTATAGAAATTTTGCTGGAGATTCAATGCAAGCGTTAAAAACTGCAAAATATTTAAAAAAAATGGGAGTAGAGGTAGATATCAATAATGGGGCAATAATAGATTATTCTAATTATGATATAGTACATTTGTTTAATCTAACTAGAATAGGAGAAACCTATAATTATTATAAAAGAGCTAAATTTTATAATAAAAATATAGTATTATCATCTGTATATTGGGATTTGAAAAAGTACTATAGTTATATTAATGATTTCAATGATATTAAGCTTTGGAATAAGTGTAAATCTTATAGATTAGCAATGCTAAAAGGATGTAGAATGGTATATCCTAATAGTGAAATGGAAGGAAATATTATAAAAAAAGAATTTGGAGATTTTGTACCATATGATGTTATTTATAATGGTGTTGAAATAGAACATGATGAAGGAATTCTATATAATTTTAAAGAAAAATTTCACCTAAGTAATTACGTATTATGTGTAGGTAGAATATGTCACAGAAAAAACCAGCTTGCATTGGCAAGGGCTTGTAATAATTTGGGGTTACAGCTAGTTCTTATTGGAAATGTAAATGACAAGGAGTACTTTAACAAATGTATGCAATATGGTAATGTCATATATTTAGGTTTTATGGATGGTTATAATATATACAATTCCTATAGATTCTGTGAAACACATGTATTACCTAGCTTTGTAGAGACTCCTGGACTTTCATCATTAGAAGCAGCTGCAGTTGGATGTAATATAGTGTCTACTAGTGAAGGTAGTACATTTGAGTATTTTAATAATATGGTTGAATATTGTAATCCTTATGATGAGAACAGTATTAGTGAAGCGATTGAGAAAGCTATTAAGAAACAAAAAAATGACATATTGAAAAGACATGTATTGAATAACTTTAGTTGGGAAAAGTGTATAAAGAAATTATATGATAGCTATAATGAAATTGTAAAATAGAGCTCAAAACTTTTGAAAGCCTAAGAACTTTACCAAATTCGGTTCATTCAGATAAGAGTAAAGTTTTAAGGCTTTCAAAGATTTCCAGTTAAGAATAATATTAAAATAATTATGATATAAACTAACTCAGGCGTGTCCATATATAAAATAGGAAGTATAATAGAGAATAAATGAATATTATTAAGTAGATTTCAAATTGTAGAGAATATCATTAATTCTTTGGGGTATTGTAAGTGATACAATAACACCTGTCACTTGAGAAGTGAAGTAAGCACAATGTAAAAGCTATTAGTTATAGTAGTGTGTTGGAAAGCAATTAGTAATAAAAAATTACTAGTTGACAACTTCGTAAGTAACATGGTATTATGTTAAAGCTGTGTGATGCAGCAAGCTTAACAAAAAAGAATTAAAAAAAAGTTCTTGACAAGGTTAAGCAGACATGGTAAGATATAAAAGTCGCTGAGATGCGGCAAGATCCTTGAAAATTAAACAGAGTGAAAGTAAGATATAAATCT
>NZ_JIBU02000031.1 GCF_000633595.2 Clostridium drakei
AACATTTAGCCGTGATGAAACACTTATCATATATCACGGAGTAAAAGTTAAAATCCAAACTTTCACTGCATCTTTGCGTCGCAATGTGCTTAAATTGTAAAATTATAATTTTTCATTTTTATAACTATTCCACATTTTCATAGCAGGTGTTAGAATTTTTAGCACCTCAACTTTACTTTCATTACTAATTATTTTATTAATTAGTTTATCTAATAATTTATTATCCAAATTTTTAGTTATTAAATCTATATTATCATCACTTAGATTTTCCAAAAATCTTCTTAAGTTAATTGAATTATCATAGTTTTGAAACAAGGGTTTTGCAAGCTTTTCATACTTATCCAAATTACATAAATCGTAAGCCGAATAAATTCCTGTTAACACTGAATTGATCTGGCCGAATCCAAGTCCTGGTGAAATTGTTCCAAAACAATTTCCAACAAAATATGTATTTTCAATTATAGGCTTATCACATATACCCATCATATATCTTGTAATTTCAAACCTGTCAGTTATCCTAAAATTTTCATCTAAATCTCTACATGCCATATTATAAAATGTTTCCCACATTGTATTTATATCTAACTTTATATTATTGGGATAATCAGGATAAGCAATAACCAAATTGGCTTCCTTTTCTGAAAAAGGTATTAACCATGCATATCCTTTTGGTATTACATCATAATTAAACCACACGTGAGCAATATTTGTAAGGAATTTCCCTTCAACTGTAGCTCCCTTTATAGTACATGTTAAATCACATCTGTAGTTTCCTAATTTGCAAGCATATGCTCCATCACCAGTTGCTAATATCACATATTCAAATTCTTTACACAATTGCTCATATTCATAATTTGAATTAAAATTTATTTTAGATTTAACTTGTCTTTCCAATTGACATTCATAAGAATTTTCATGTCTCCCTCTAATATTTACATAACCTATAGTTCCATCAATAACTCCTACTTCACTCTTAGAATGAACTACTAATTTATTAACCATATCTGTAGGCTTCAAATATATATCATAATTTTCTTTAAGATATTTAAGTTCATCTTTAATAGGCCTATTCAATATGCTAAATGTAGCTTCACCATTAACAAATCTATCCCCTACACGATTTCTTTTTTCAAAAATAGTTGGCTTTACTCCATGCTTCTCCAGCATTATGGCACAAGATAATCCAGACATTCCTGCTCCCATAATAGCAACTTCCATAGTAAACACCTCCATTCCATATAGTTTTTGTTCTTACAATTTTTCTATACATAATACTTATATTTTATAAAAAATTTAATCTGTTTCAAAAAATATTTGCCAATCTTATTATTACTTCTATATACATTATCTATGATTTATATATGCACATACAAAAATTCCATATATTTATTTGATGTAATTATTATTTTACTTCTGTACATAATAACTATAACTATTTGTTATAAAAATAAACTATAGGAGGTTTATTATTATGTTTCATTTTCCATCCACTTCAAAGAGAGTGGAATTAAATACTGATAAAGATATTAATAATGAAATTAAAAGAGAAACTTTTGAAAACATTTCACATTTCATTGGCAAAGATGATGAAGAAATTTTATCTAGGATAGAAGAACTTGATGAAGAATGGGATATTGAAAGATTATTAGAGGCTAATGCAGCATCCATTGTAGCTTTGAGTACAATACTTGGATTTACAAGAAATAAAAGATGGTTTGCTATTTCAGGAATGGTAGGATGTCTTTTATTACATCATGCTCTTTATGGATGGTGTCCTCCAGTGCCTATGCTCAGAAGATTAGGTATAAGAACTTCTTCAGAAATCAATTATGAAAAGGAAGCACTTAAAAATCTGCTTGAATTTCCATATTAAAAATTTTAATAACTATGTTTTAAATTTTATTAATACTGTAGAGTTTAATAATGAAATGCGTTGGTAAAACTATTCTTCATACTAATTATCAACGCATTAAAGTTTTTTCATTAATCATCACCATTTTCTAGCAATTTTCCTAATTGAAATAGCTTTTTCTTAATTGTTATTTTATATCTCCATCTTTAGATATGCTATCTTATCCATAATATTCATATACAACTCCTCTACTAAATCACACATTATATCTTTTAAGCCTAATTGCTCATACTAAATTTTCTTAAAGAATGCTATTAATTATTTTTACAATATGCATAGTCATAATGCGAATTTTAAAATATAATTAATAGAGGTATTAACTAGAAATTTGTCTTATATTATACATAACAAATTAATTCTTAACATTAATTTGTTATAATTTAAATTTGTAAACTAAAGTGGAGGTACATACCTATGGAAGATAAAAAAATAAACACAAAAATTCAAAAACCTAAACTTGATAATGACCTAGATAACATAGAGTTATTCTGCGAGAATATAATAGATGAGGCTATATTTTCTCTTGGAAAGATTATTGATTGTTCTTTAGAAAATTATGAAGCAGACAGAATCAATTTTAAACAAGTACTATTTAAAAATGTAGTTTTTAATAATATAACCTTTAGACGTATAGAAATGGTAGATGTAATATTTGAAAATTGTGATTTATCAAATGTTGATTTTATGGAAGCTTCACTCCATAAAGTAGAATTTATAAATTGTAAGATCATTGGTACTAATTTAAGTGAATCTACTCTAAGAAATGTTATTTTTGAAAATTGCAATGGTGAATATGCATTTTTTAATTATTCTAACCTTAAACAAGTTGCATTTTCTCAATGCCAATTACGTTCTTCAGACTTTCAAAATTCAATATTTTCAAAAGTTGAATTTCAAGAATGCAATTTACTTGAAACTCAAATGAATTTTACAAGTCTCAAAGGAATAGATTTCACAAGTTGCGATATTGAAGGAATGGCAGTAAACATTAATGATGTTAAAGGTGTTATAGTTACTACTATGCAAGCTGTTTACCTCTCTACTCTAATGGGAATTATCATTAAATAAAAAATAATTTATTTCTAACAATAATTAAAATTATTTAATAATAATTATTGATTTATTTTCTAATTCTGTTATAATTATATATATCATAATAAATAACTAATAAAATTTTCAAGGAGGCATACATAATGTTTGAATGGAAAGAAGAATATGAAACAAAAATAGAAGTCATAGATACACAACACAAGGAATTATTTAAAATTGCAAATGAATCTTATGCTCTTTTAAAAAATGATATAATTCTAGATAAATATGATAAGGTTGTAGAAATAATAAATAGATTACTTGATTATTGTGAATACCATTTTTCTACAGAAGAAGAATACCAATTAAGTATAGGTTATAAAAAATTTCTAAGTCACAAGGTACAGCATGAGGAATTCATCAAAAAACTTAGAGATGAAAATTTAAAAAAAATGGATGAAAATCAAGATGAATATCTAATGAATATATTGGAATTTTTCATGAAATGGATCACAGGACACATATTAGCTAGAGATATGGATTATGTTCAATATGCTAGAACCCTAGCTTAATTAAAAAAGCTATGAAATTATAATATTGTAATTTCATAGCTTTTTTATACATTTTCAAATGTATTTATTACTTAAGTAAAGGCATGCTTCCTGTAAGTTTATTAACTTTTTTCTTGTTTCCACATATGGTAAGTCCAAAATAAGTATGCTCTTCTTCTAACGTATTTGATGCTTTTTCAATGTACTGACTGTAAACATTACAGCTTTGTGCAACATCAGAAAAATCCACTACCACCATGTCCTGAAAATCAGTATTATAAAGTTTTTCTCTTAAATCTTTAAGCATTTCTTTGTTACCTTTTAAGATTGGTACAGGTATTGTTGTAATGCCTAAATGTGTTTTTCCTGAAGCATCAACAACATCTTCGCCTACCAATTCTGGAACATATTTTCCCAGTGTAATGCTCAATATTGATGCAGTATTTGCGATAATTCCTAGTGGAAGGTTTTCATTTATAACTATAACACATTTGATATCTTTTTCATTCATTACTTATCTCCTTCTTGTATAAAAATTTTAGTATATTGCTTTGGTGTTAAACCAATAAATTTTTTAAAAAAATTTGTAAAATGGCTTTGATCTGTAAATCCAGTTTGCATGGCAACATCTATTGGTGCAATTCTCTGCTCTAAAAGCTTTTTTGCCTTACTAATACGAATGCTTTCAAGATAACCATATGGTGTTATTCCTTTTTGTTTTGTAAAAGAACGTAATAAATAGTATTTATTTAATCCTGTTAATTCACTCAATTTGTTTAATGTAATACTTTCCATATAATTTTCTTGTAAAAAATCACATATAGTTTTAACTTCTGAATTTGTTTCCTTTAAAGTGTCTACAGTAACTGCATCAGCATATTCAGTTATCAACTGTTCAATTATAAATAGGAAAATTTCTTCTTTTTTAAAATCTCTTTCCTCATTCATAATCATAAGATACAATTCCTGTAAAGAAGGTACAATATCACTATTAAAAACTGCATTTTCTTTAAAATATGGCACATAATCTTTTCCTGTTATCTCAAACACCACTTTTTTCATTACCTCACTATTTATGTTCATACATCGATAGTCAAGTGTTCCACCATCAATTTGCTGACATGTGTGGTTATCACCAGGATTAAATAATACCAAATCTCCTTTTTCAATTACATATTCTTTATTTTTACAAAATAACTGCCGCCTACCACTTTCAATAAAACCTATAACATAATATTCATGAAAATGATTGGGAAATTTCTGCTTAATACCTTTAAAATTATAAGCTTCTATATTCAAATCTATATCAAAACAAACAGTCCGATTTTCTTTTTGCACTTATGTTCCTCCTTTCCTTTTGTTTTTTATAGAATAACATAAACAAGTTCAATGTTTCTTGTATAATATTGACTAAATTCCATCTTAAATAAGAAAATATAAAATCACAGTACATTCTTTTAATACATAAAAAACTATATCATTTATTGACATATATATCATTAAATGATATAGTTTATTTAACGATATATCATTTAATGATATATAATAGGAGGTGAACATAATTGTGGCTAGAAATGATTCTTTAAAAATGGGTGAACTAACAGATGCTTACTATTACATTTTGCTTTCTTTAATAAATCCTAAACATGGTTATTTAATTATGAAGTCCATAGAAGAAATGTCTGAAGGCAAATTTTCAATAGGTCCTGCATCATTATATACAAGTATAAAAAAACTTCTTGATGCAGAATTAATAAAACTTACAGAAGAATCAGAACAAAAAAAAATTTATATTACTACAGATAAAGGCATTAAATTTCTAAAAAATGAAATTGAGAGAAAAAGAAAAATGATTGAAATTGCTGAAAAAGTATTTAATTATAAGGAGATGTTATAAAATATGTCAGATACTAAATATGTTATGAGCAAAGGAACAGCATTTGCAGAACATGAGGAAATGAAAATATTATCTGAATATGCTAGTAAAGGTTGGATTTTATATAAATTTGCTTTTTTAGGATATAAATTAAAAAAGGCTAACCCAGAAAAATTACAATATGCTTTAGATTATAGAAATAATGCCGATGAAGAATATTTTTCATATTTTAAAGAAGCAGGATGGCACCATGTATGTTCCAGTGCAAATATGATTCATATATTCAGTGCTCCCGAAGGAACAAAACCAATTTATACTGATAATAATACTGAATCAGAAAAATATATAAACCAATATAAATCTATGAAGAAAGTAGCAATACCCTCTTTGTTATGTTCTATTTTATTTATCATTTTAATGTTTCTTGCTGAATATAATCATATACCTAATATATATGTAATAATTTTTGCTATTCTTTTACTGCCCTCAGCAATACTTGCTGTTATTACAACATTACTATGTATTGCTTATTATAAAAAAACAAATGAAACCGAAAGAGTTTATTCTTCTAGTAAAAGACACAAAATAGTAGACAAATTATCAATAATTATGCTTATAATACTAATATCTTTAACAGTTTTAATGTTCCTTGATATTATAAGTATTAGTGGTATAGTATTTTATCCTATAGTCTTAATTACCTTTCTGTTAATATTATTTAGCTGTTTTATGAAATAGAAAATGTTAAAGCTGGCAAAATACTTAAATTGTATTTTACCAGCTTTATATTAGAATTTGATAAACTCCATTTTAATCAAGCTTAATTTCCTTTCTCCAATTTTCATTTACAAGTGTACTTGATGAAAGCGCATTATCAACTTGATGTAATATTTCACTAAAATACTTTTTAGGAACCTTACTTAAAGAAAGTAAGTGTTCTTTCTTTATCTCATCATATATATAGCTTCCTCTTTCCACTGTACCAGAATTATAAAATCTTAAAATATAAATTGTGGTATCTTCATTTTCATCTCCCACATATAAGCCTTCAAAACTTAATTCTACTCCTATGCTTAAATTTTTATCTTCCTTATACAATTCATAATACCCACCTGCATCTTGAACTGAACCTCTATACCAACCATAGTTCATTAGCTTGCCAGCAAGTGAAAGTCCATTTACAATTTTCCCACCAAATCTATCTACATAATTCATACTTTTTTCTTTTTCTGTTAAAGTGAATGTCTTTCTATTGAGCTGCCCTATAGGTTGAACAATCTCATAATTTTCAAGCTGCTCATTCCAAAGTGTTAAATCTTCACCATTAAGCTCAAGTGGATGTACAAGTCCTATGCTGCAATCATCAAGCAGTTCAAATTCATCTTCATCCTTGGTATTAAAGCTTCCATCTTCCATATATCTAAATGTGTTTATTAGCTTTGAATCCTTATATGCTCCCCAAACGAGTCCTATAGCAAATTGATGCATGATTGGATTTTCAACAAATAAATTCATCCATGTAGTCTTTGTCCATTTTCTATCATTAGAAAGTGCTAGATCCATTCTTGTAGTTTGTATTGAAACTGTTGTCTTTAACTGCTTTTTAAAGGTTTTAAACTCACTATGTGCTTCTTTAGCCTTTTCTTCATCATCTCTTTTACCTGGAGAAGGTAAATTTTTAAGTTTCTTTTTGTTTTCATCATATACTTCAATAGAAAGATCAGGTGTAAGATTTACAGTGAATTTTCTACTTCCATAATCAAATATTCTTTCGCCATTTATATCAAAGCCCAAATTTGGTACAATCTTATCAGATAGCTCTTCTCTGTCTACTCCCATTTGCTCTGCAGCAAAATCAAGAGCTTCTGAGGCTGCCTTCTTTACCTGTTTATACTTGAACTTTCTTGAAATACCATCAACTATTAAAAGTGCACTAGAACTTCCATTTAAAGCAAGAGCCTTTACAGCTTCACTAGCTATTGCCCCTCTTGAATTTTTAGCCCAGTTATTTATATCCTTTTCTAATTTTACAACAATTTCATCTCCACCATGAACCGCTGAAAATCCAAGCACCCATCTCTTTTTTGATTCAGCACCTTTTTCAAACCATCTATCAAAAACTTCATTTGCAAATAACTTCATATCAAATTCATTTAATTTTTCTGCAAATCTATCTCCATCTACACTTATTCCTATATTGCTGGATGCAGAATAACAAAGTAGAATAGCTTTTAAATAATCCTCTTCACAATAATTATCATTTTCCTTTAATCTAACCTTTGGCAATGATTCAAATTCAAGCCATGAAAGTGACTTTTTCTTGTTGCCCTTTAACAAATTTTTAATTAAATCATCATCTTTTAATTCTTTTTCTTCACCTTCTTGTTCAATACCTAAAACTTCCATAAGCAAAGTTCTTATTTTTTGACTTTTTTCAACTTCTAAAGCATAACTTAAAGAATCTTTAATAAGCTTCTTTATTTCTTGGCTAATATTTTTATCATACCATTTTGAGAATATTTTTATGGCAATTTCTCTTTCACCCTGCTTTTGAGACTTTAATTTATTAATGATATCATCTATATAAGAAATATTATTTAAATCATTTGTAAATAGTTCTATAATCTTTTCCTTAACTTTTTTTGAACTACTAGCAAACTCATCAAAAATTGCTTTCATATTTTCCTCTGACTTAATTTTAAATATATATTCTATAAATGTACATCTTGAATCTGCTGAAATATTTTTTATATTTTGAATAACTTCTTTTCCATCCTGTATTATAATATCTTTTAAAACATCAGTCATTGCATTTGCTATATTATTTTCATAATCATAACTAGTTAGTATCTTATCAATAATCTTCATTTTCATAGTTACAGATACATTATATTTTCTCAAAATATCAAATATTAACTGAAACTTTTCTTTACTATAACGATTACCACTTTGTTTATCATGTACAGATGCAAGATTTAAAATATATCTTTGATATTTAAGTACAGATAAAATTACAATTGAACGCTCATATATATCAACATTACATCCTATTTTTTTACATAAAATAGAAAACAAATATGTGAGGTCACTATTTACTCTCCAAGAATTTAATTCCTTAGGATTTATTGAATAAATTCTATTCTTAACTTCTTCAAAAGCGCTTGTACCATTCAAAAATGCTTCTACTATACTTATATCTCCTTCATCTACATCATCTTCTCTTAGAATCTCTGAAAATATATTTACACAATCATTTTCCAAACTTTTTATATAATCCATTTTTTTATCATCATCAAGCATAAATGAAATTAAATAATTTTTTGCAATGCCTTCACACAAACCTATAGCATCTTCAAAAGTTTTTTTATCTTTTTTAAGCCTTTCACTTAACACTTTTGTTGCATTTTCATTACCTGTAAATTTTTCTGCATACCATGCTATATGATACTTTGAAGGTATTTCAAATATTGTGTCAAAATTATTTACTGTATCAGAATAACAGCTTGCTACAGGCATAATAGCATAAGCTGAATTTAAAGCAAATTTAAAATCCACCATTGTGAAAAATCTAAAAATTTTCTTTAAAGTTGCAGATCTACTTGCATTTAATGATGAAAGTCCTATTAAGAATTTAAACAAATAATTGTTGAATTTATAAGTTTTAACCTTATCTATAATACTTTCAGGCAATTTATGATCATTTCCGTTTATAAAATCTTGAATTTTCTTAACTAAATCCTCTGGCATCTTATTTTCATAAAGATTGTCTATTGAATCTGTAAAATCATCTTCTATGACTTTTAAAAATTCTGCATATCTATAATCTTTTTCTACCATTTTACAGCTGCAGTATATTGAATAAAGCAACATTTTTTGATTTGTCTTTACTAAACCAGCTGCCTTAATTAAAACCTCAGGATTTTCATTGCAAATATCATATATTATTTTAAAATACCTTCTTTCCAATCTATTGAAGTCATAAGTTAAGGGTTCTATATATAATATTAATACTATATATTTTTCAATTCCAGCATCTATAAATTCTTTTGCATTGAGTTCTGAAAACCAATAATAGGATTTATTTACTATAAGACTGGCACTTGGACCACCCATTTTAAATAACATGTTTATGTACTTTCTCATATAATCATTATTTTTATATTTTCTGACGGAACTAAGTGCATGGACAGTTTTTTTAAGGTTATCATCTGAAATTGAATAAAATTTTATTTCAGGCAATATATTTAAAAATTCATTTTCATCAATTTCATCTTCAAGGTAATCTTCTAATTTTTCTACCACATTTTCAGACACATTAAGTTCCTCAAGTGTATCCATTATTCTATTTAATAAGTGTTCTTTCATATTCATAAAACATCATCTCCATTTCATATACAGCTTATTAACTCAATAATCAAAAACTACTTTTTTAAAGTACAGCTTTTAACTATCAAATCTTTGCTATTTTTTCTTTTAGATTTAACATATATAATTTTTTACTACAAATTAAACAATACTCATTTAACTCTGAATAATTTTTCATGGTTTCTTCATAATCAAAATTAAAGTTATGTCTTTTATTTGAAAGTTTATCACATATATTTTTTAACTTCTTGGCACCATAGGTCATTCCACAACTTTCCATCAGCAGACTTAACCTTAAAAATTCGTTTAAAGTAAAATCACCTGGTGAATTAAATCCGCTAAAAAAAATTTCTTGTAAAGCCTTTTCGACTTCCTTTAATATTTCAAGTATTTCTTCTTTCTCATTCATATATATCACCATCCAATAGTTGCTATACTGTTAAGTTTTCAACTTCTCCTGCATCATCATAATAGCTGATTGGGTAAAACATAAGCTTTTCTTTATCTATATAAACCTTTCCCATAAATAAATGAGTTTTTTTATATTTTACCAACCTTTCTAAAGTTCTTATAATTTTTTTACCTTCACTAGAAAATTTAACAATTACTTTGCAAACATTTTTTTCTTTATCATATATTGGGAGTGAAAATTCTTGAGTTATATTATCAAAATTAGCCTCTCCAAATTCATTTATACTTAAAAATACTAAGTTATAATTTTCATTTTTCCCATTTTCATTTAAAAATATCTTTTCTAAAAGCTGCTGCCAGTTATCATAAGTAAAATTTTCAACATTTAATTTTGAAAAATAACTTTTATCTATAATTGTTCCTTTTGATTCACTGCTGGAAGAAATTCTATTTGCAGAATTTATTTTGCCATGAACAAGCTTAAAAGTTATTTTAGACAATTCCTGTACACTGCAATTTAGTTCCCATGGTGCAGCTTCATTAAAATTTCTTTTAACTTTTACATTGTCATAATATGTAGGAATTGCATGAGTATATGTATAAATTTGCTTTCTTTTGTTTTCTAAAAAATAATAAGTAATTCCTTCATAGCCTGATTTACTCTTCCACTTTTCAGCACCAAAACCATGAAGCTCTACTGGAGGAATTTCATAATAAGAACTTTTAAATTCACCAACTAATGAGCTTAATTTATTTAAATCTTCTATATTTTCCATGGAAATTGTCCTAGTATAAAGATTAGTTAGTTTGTTTAACAGATTTTTTGCAGTAAAAGAGGCATTTTTATTAAAATAAAGTAAAAACTCCTCTCTTATATCCCTTATGCTTTTTTCAAAATTAGGCAACTCATAATTATGACATATAACTGCAGTGCTATTTAGCTTGTCCAAAATTGTTATAGGAGTTCTTGAAAGACCTGTTATAAATATGTCTTCAATAGTCTGTCTTAACTTTACTGCCGCCTTTTTCATCTCATCTTTATTAAAAAGCAATTCATTCTCAATAAAGTCTTTGAGTTTTTCAAGTTTCAAATACCCTTTTTCAAGTTTATATAAAATTAAAGCTTCAGCTTTATGTACACAAAGTTCTTTTGACTTGCAGCTGCAAATTGAATTTTCTATATCATCTAAAAGCTTAACTAATATGCCTTCATCATTAAAATCAACTTCTATAATAGAACCTTCTTTTATTGTAAAGTTTATTCCGTATTCTATTCTTTTTACTATGTTTTCTAAGCTTTTTTCTCCTATTTTATTTTTTATATCCTCTATTTTAAATTCTTTTAATTTTAAAAATTCTTCGTTATCTTCCTTATATTCATCTTCACTATTTTCTAATTTAAATATTTCTTTTTGGTTTTCAATTAAATATAAATAGCACATAATAACATGCTTGCATATACTTCTTGATGGGCAGCTGCATTGGTATTTTTGAATATCTTCACTTATAAGACAAGTTATATCATCAATTTTAAACTCAATGCCTTCATCTTTTGTTTCATATTCAAAGTTTGAAACTTTAGCTAAATCCTTTTCTGCCCTATTTGTAATACCCTTATTGCTTATTCCTACAAGATATTCTTTATTTATAGTTTTAATGAATTTTCCAAAGGTTTTTAAGAAATTATCTTTGCTATCCAATTTGATAACCCCCCCGGCGTCATTGCTGCAACTTCTGCTCCAAGAGAAGCCATTTTTAAGCCAGCATTTTTATCATAGGAAGGTGATG
This sequence comes from Clostridium drakei, assembly GCF_000633595.2. Taxonomy (GTDB): domain Bacteria; phylum Bacillota; class Clostridia; order Clostridiales; family Clostridiaceae; genus Clostridium_AM; species Clostridium_AM drakei. The sequence continues at coordinate 11,933 of NZ_JIBU02000031.1, forward strand.
CCTCCATATCCAGTGCTGTAAGTACAATCAACTTTGACCCACTTTCAACAATGGATTTTGCCCTAGCGTACATGTTTCCATAACCTCCTCCTTCATATAGATCCGTAACTAAAATTACTATAGTTCTATGTGGATTTTCAATTAAACCTTCACAATAAGTTAATGCCTTACTTATATTAGTACCACCACCAAGCTGTATACTCATAAGAGTTTCCACCGGATCATCAATGTATCCAGTTAAATCCACCACTTCTGTATCAAATATAACAAGATTTGTTTTAAGCATCGGAAGCTTTGCAAATATTCCAGCCATTATTGCACTGTGAATTACAGAATCAAGCATAGATCCACTTTCATCCACTGCGATTATCACATCCCAAGGATTAAATTTCTTAACTCTTTCATTGAAATATATTTTATCTACAATAATTTTGTTTTCATTTAAATCGTAATTTTTTAAATTTCTCTTTATAGTCTTCTTAAAATCTATATTTCTTGAGCATTTAATTATAGAGGATTTATTTTTATTTATCCTTCCTGTAATGGACTTCTTAACATCATTTTCAAGCTCTTTAGTTATTTGTTCTGCAATGTTTTTTACAATGGTCTTTGCAGTATTTAAAACCTCACCTTTCATAAGACGCTTCATCTGAAGTATATTTTTTAGAAGTTCTTTATTAGGCTCCAACTTTTTAAGAACTTCTTTGTCTGTTAAGAGCTCTGTTAGATTGTATTTTTCAATAGCATGCTTTTCAAGGACTTCAACCGTTTCCTTTGGAAAAAGTTCTCTTATCTTAGTTATCCATTTTGGTACAGTTAAATCTGAAGCTGATAAGCTGCCCGGACCTTTACTTTTTCTTACACCGTCTTTTTCGCTATATTCCCTAGAATATAAAAAATCTAATAAATTGTCCATATCCATGTAATTAATACTTGAATTACCACTTTCAAAGGAAATTTGATTTTCTGAATATTTTCCAAGTATTAATCTCCATCTGCTTATATTGCTCACTAGACTCTCCACCTCCTACTTAATTATTATATTTTCTCTAAAGCAAGATTTATTTTCATTTTATAGGACAGAATACAATTATCCATTATAGCCTGCAATTAGAATTAAAATACTTATATGCAGCAATTGATCAATTAGATTAACTACATAATATTTTAAAGACCCATGTATATATGAAATCTTATAGCATTTAATATAGTCAATAATAAAATGACTGATAAAAACTATAAAAATGTTGTATACAGTAAATAACTTCAAAAATAAAAATGCTAAAGAAGCTGATAAAGTATATAAAATTACATGTATAACTATAAACTTTACATTCTGCCTTTTTAGTATTCCAAAATCACTGCACTTAAAAATTTTTCTTATAAACAAACTTCTTTGAAGAACCACATCTCCAAATAAGTGAAAAAATATTAGTATAAAGTATGTCTTCATCATTAAACCTCATGTTACATATAGTGTATAAGTTATATTTTTTTGAATTTCACTTATGAATATATCAATCACTTGATATTATTCCCATTTGCTTCATTTTACTAACTGCATATTTATCAGTTTCTTCTCCAAACTTCAAAATTTCAGGCGAAACAGTTGTTAATTTATCAAAATGACTTTTAGAAGTATCATAAGCTTGTGCTACTTTTTCTCCTATTTCATCTATTTCCCTTGGTATAAAGTAGCTGAAAGCAAGTCTAAGATTTGGAACAATCCTTATAAACTCTTCTTCTGAAACATTGCCTACAAATTTGTCAATAGATTTCAAAATTGAATCCTCAACAAAAATCAAATCTCTAGCTGTTGAAAATAACCCATTTAAAAATAAAGGTGCTTTTAAAGCTTCATCTTTAGTCCCCATAATATATCCTTCTAAAGTTTTTGCTATTTTATTTACTTTCATTTCGCCAAATCCATATAATATCCCATATGCAGCCCCTTCAATTCCAGCATTTATAGAATCCTTTCTTAATAGTGAAAATAATGCTTCTTTAAAAAGATTACTATCCAATTTAATTTCTCTGTTAAGTACAATATTAAATACTTCCTTTAAACAATTTATTGCTTTTACGGTTTCTTCTTCATTAATGGAATTCATGTCTGAAATCAATATGCATATTTTACTATAAGCATAAAAAATCATATTTTCTATTTCATTCATACAATCCATTAAATACAATTCTCTTACTTCATAAATGTGATTTAAATAATACAAACATTCCACTAATGAATAAAAACTTCCATCCTCTGTAATATTCTTTTTTAATGAACTTATGGTGAAATTAAAAATTTCATCAAGTCCCATGTTAAATGCCTGCACCAGCATTTTAGAAATACTAGATGAATTTTTTGCACTTTCGGATATTTCCTTTTTTATAAGGGAAGTGCAAGCTTCTTTTAAGGTTCCTCCATAAACTGAGTTTTCAATGAGAATAGAATCCACAGAAGTACTCCATTTATAATTCCAGGTTTCCCTTATTAAATTAACATTTTTCTTCAGTAAAATATTAGGACCCTTTAAAAGATTACAAAAGTTAGTATCCATAAATTTCATTCTATGCATAAAGCAGCTTATTTCTCTATATCTCTTAGATGAAAATATTTCAAGAACAATCTCCTGACCAATAGTTGTATTTACCTTTAATTTGAATTTTGAACAACTATCCTTAAAATCATTTACAAGAGGTGGTACATCAGCTAAGTCACAAAGCTTACCAATTTTATTACCTGTAAGCTGTTTATACAAAATTTTTAATGGTTCTTCTGTAGATATATTCAAATCACCTTTTATAAATGAAGAAGTTACAGCATCTATAAGTTCATAAACTCCTATTTGTGATTTTCCTCTTAAGCTGGCAAGTCCTCTGCACATATCAAAAGCACATATTTCATCAAAAGTAGAAAGACATCCATCATTTTTTCTTACCTTTTTACCGCTTTCAATAATATTTGAAAGTACAGAATTATTGTAAGGCGTTTCACATTTTTCCTCAATGTTATTCCATATTCCTTCATAAAAACTAGGGAATGGCATTCCGCTGGCATATCCATTTAATTGATCTGCTGCCTCCATAGAATAAGGCATAACATATACTCCCTTATCCTTTTCATCAATTTTAGAAAGCTTCATCTTATTATCCTTATCTAAAAGTTCAATTATCCCTGAAGTGTGAAAGCCTCCCGTAACAACTAAAATCTTATTATAACTTTTAAGAGCTTCTTGTATTTTAGAAGTCATAAAAATTTCTCTTGCTAAGCATCCTTCTTCTATAAGTTCTTCTTCTTTACTATAAGCTCTTGAAAAATAACAATAGGAAAGTAAATTGTATACAAATTTTTCTTTGTTCATATTAAGTCCTTGAATTTCAAATAACTTTTCCCAAAGCTCATTGAAATTTCTGCAACCTTCTTTTTCAGAAATACTTTTTAAAAACTTACTTCTTTCTAAAAAATAATCATCATTGTAATTTAATTTATCCTGCCTTTTCAAAAGACCCTTTCCTTCAATGCTGTTTATTAAAATATCACTATAGGAAAGATCTATAAACTGCGTTTCTATTTTTCTTTCTCTTCCCTGTCTCAATGCTACAAGTTCTGGTGAATAATCTAAAAATGGATAATAACATCTATATTTACCTTTAGTACCATCTACAAGCTCTTTTGAATCAGAATAAGAATAATAAATTGCAAAAGGTGCTTTACTTTCCTCATGGCATAAAATATCTTTTACCCTATTCCCATCTATAGGCCCTTCAATTAATATAATATCTGGATTATATTCCTCAATAGTACTCTTTAAATGATAAGAACATGCAGGACTGTGATGTCTTACAGGAAAAAATACAAGCTTTGAATTTAAATTAAAAGCTTTTTTAAATAGTTCATCTATTTTATCCATTTCCTTGCTTCGTAATACTTCTCCCATAAACTACCACCTTCTACAGCTTTTGATTTTACAACAACATTAAAATAATTTTTTAATTTTTCAAGATCATCTCTGCTCTCTTTTAAAGCAGCACCCATAATGTTTTGGACCATAGAATCCAAGCTTATTTTAGAATCCCCATAATAATAAGAGTTCATTATAGTTTGATAATAAACAGACACAGCTTCTGCAGTACTCATTACTGAAGAAGGTTTGTCTATTCTTATTCCATTAGAAGATATTCCTTCTCTTAATTCATGAAAAGTTGAAGCTAAGAGACTTGCTACATCCTCCTCAACTTGCATTTCTACATTATTCTGAGATGTAAGTTTCTTTACTTCATTTGTTATAATCTTAGCCTCAAGAGAAACATCCTTTATAGGAAATATAGTTTCAAAGTTGAATCTTCTCTTTAAGGCACTACTCATTTCATTAACACCTTTATCCCGAGTATTAGCAGTACCAATTACGTTAAAACCAGGCTTTGCAAATAAAAGGCCTTCACTTTCTCCAAGTTCTGGTATGTTTAATACTTTATCACTTAATATGCTTATTAAACTATCTTGAATTTCAGAAGGACATCTTGTTATTTCCTCAAATCTTGTAATAATACCCTTTTCCATTCCAACAAATAATGGTGCTTTTACTAATGCTTCTAAAGTTGGTCCTTTAGCTAAAAGCATGGCATAATTCCAGGAATATTTAATCATATCCTCTGTGGTACCTGCTGTTCCTTGAACCGTATTGTTACTATATCCACATATTGCTGCTGATAAAAATTCAGATAACATAGTCTTTGCAGTCCCTGGCTCTCCAACTAACATCAATCCTCTATTACCAGCAAGGGTTATAATGCACCTTTCAACTAATGAATCATTTCCAAAAAATTTTTTATTTATATGTATAGTTTTATTCTTATAAGTTAAAGGTTCAGAACTTCCAAGTATGAATTTTCTAACAGCTTTTGGTGACAAAATCCAATTATTAGGTTTAATGCCATCATCATTTTTCTTTAAAGCTGCAAGTTCTTCCTTATATAAAACCTCTACAGGTGGTTTTAACATTTTCTCCGCCATACAATCCCTCCTACATTTTATCAAATAATATGTTAAAACATATATTTCTTCATATTATCTTAAAATTTACCATATTCATATATCGGATATTTTTGATTATAGTTTAGATTAATGTAATTTTACACTGCAGCAACTATTATGTGCATGTTCTGCAACTTACAAAACTTTATAATATTAACTTAAATCAACATTGTTTTTAATATAAAAACGTAAATAACCACTTAAGCAGAAAAAAACGTACTGAATTTTTCCAATACGTTTATCAATTAAACTTTAATTATATCTCTAAATTAAAACCATCTATTTTTTATACAACTGCTTAATTTCCTCTAGTAACCTGAACTTCTTTTCCTTTGAACACAATGGCAAGCTTAATTATATTCTTTATTCCTCTATTAACAAGTTCGTCTACATATTTCATATCAGCTATTTGTTTTAAGGCAGCTTTTGTTGCCTCTTCTATTGTCGTACTTAAAAAGTCATCTATTTTCTTAAATTCCATAACAATTCCAATTTTATATATATCCTTTGGAACTAGCATTACATCATACCTTCCATATCCGCTTTCTTTGTTAGATTTAACCTCATAATTTTCTGAAAGTGATATGAGCATTCCAAGTACAAAAGCATGATATACTTTTTCAGGTTCTGTTCCTGACACATCAAAATAACTTAGATTATTAATTACAAACTGCTTAAATATTCCTGCAAAAATATCTATTTCGCCAGTTATAAGTATATTTAACATTAATTCATACTTTTGACTAGTCATAGTTTCTTGAAACCATTTTATTATTAAATTTTCATAAAATATATGAACCTCTTCATTTGGAATTTCAAGTTCACAATTTAATCTTCCTCTTATAAGTTCTGTCCTTACAGCTTTCAAATATCCGCTCAAAAGTAAAAAACTCCAGATATTTTGGTTGGAATCTTCAACTTCTGCCATGACTATAGTATCATCAATTACCTTATTTATGGATTTTCCTTCAATAAGATACTCCAGATCTAATTTTATTTCTTTATCTCCTTTTAATAGAAGCCTTTTTATAAGATCATTGCTACTGCTATTAATCCAATATGGCATAAATCCATCTCTTATATTTTTTAAATAATTTAAAACTGACCATGGATTATACATTATTTCCCCAGCAAAAACATAGCCATTGTACCATTTCTTTATACTTTCCATATCTTCTGCAGCACCAAAATAATTAACTAGTTCTTCTACTTCCTTTTGTGTAAAACCAAATTTATCATTAAAATTATATCTTAAAATAGTATTTACTTCTAAATTGTTTAGACCCGAAAAAATACTTTCCTTTGCTACTCTAAGGATACCTGTTATTAAAGATTTTTCAACATATAGATTATCTTTTAAGGCTGCTGTTAATACATTTCTTATTAGAACTATCATTTCATTGTAGTATCCTCTCAAATATCCTTCTTGTATTGGTACATCATATTCATCTATAAAAAGCATAACCTTTCTTCCATAATGCTTATTCATGTACCCCATAAGGGAGCTAATACTATTGCATAAAGAGGCTATTGAAGCTCTTCTCTCCATCATTTCCATATATTCTTTTTTATCTATTTCCGATAATTTATCACTTTTTAGCAAATAGTCATGTTCTTTATATAAGCTAGATAAAAGGAATTCAATACCATCTTTAAAATCTTCATAAGAAATATATTTTTCATTTTTAAAAGTAATGAAGATAACAGGATATTCTCCCTGAAGCTTCATTATTTCCTTTTCCTTTTCTATTTTTAAACCTTTAAATAAATCTTTAGTTTCTTCCTTAGTTCTTATGTCAAAAAAATATTTAAGCATGCTTAAATTTAATGTCTTTCCAAACCTTCTTGGTCTTGGTGTCAATATTATATCTGCTCCATTTTCTATAAATTCCTTTATTAATAAACTTTTATCTACAAAGTAGTTATTACCTTCTATTAACTTTTTAAAATCCGATGTCCCTACTTGTATATTTTTTTTCATTTAATTCACCTTCTCTCTTCATCACTTACTTTCATCAATATACTATTTCTATTATATACAATTTCATACACTATTAAAAGACGACTCATAACATGATTTATTCTTTTTACATTTCTCTCATTAATGCGAAACCTTACAAAATTGTAAGGTTTTTTAATATAAATCAATTTGTTCTTTTTCTTAATTTATATAGAATTTACTTGTCTGATACAAGTAACTCTATTTACATTTAAAACCTTTAGATTTACACAAAACATATGAATGAAAAAAACTTAAGGAGGTTATACTATGAAAAAAATTATAAGTTGTATACGAAAATTTATAATTATATTTACTTTTGTGGCCTATGTTTTCCCTATTTTCTGTTTTCCTGCAGTTAGCATATATCATTTTTTAAATGCCAAGCAAACTGTTGTTGCAAAAGATAATAACCCCAAAAATTCTATACTTTTATTAAATGAAGATAATAGAGAAACTTTAACTAAGGATAACATCGAAAATTTTGCAGATCACACTTTTAATGAACAGTTAAAGAAATTTAATGTACCTGGAGCGGTTTTTACTGTTGTTAAAGATAATAAGGTTATTTTTGAAAAAGGATATGGATATTCAGATTTAGATAAAAAAACATCTGTTGATCCTAAAACAACAGTTTTTAGATTAGCTTCAATTTCAAAACTTTTTACTGCCACAGCTGTTATGCAGCTTAAACAAAAAGGTAAAATAAATTTAAAAGAAGACGTAAATAAATATTTAAAGAATTTTAAAATTGAAAGCAAATATTCAAAACCTGTAACACTTGAAAATCTTCTAACTCACACAGCTGGTTTTGATGAAAAGTTTGTTGGTGAATCTCAAACAGAAAGTTATCTTAAGGAAAAGTCACTTAAGGATAACTTGGTATCTCATTCTCGTCCTTTAATTCGCGAGCCTGGTATAGTACCACAATATAGTAATTATGGCATGGCTGTAGCTGGCTATGCAGTTGAAAGTGTATCTGGCGTACCTTTTGCTAAGTATATGAAAAATAACTTATTAAAGCCTCTACATATGAATAATACTAGTTTCATTTTTGATAAAAAAACCTTAGCTAACCTGTCTCAAGGATATGATTATAAAAATGGAATCTATAAAAAGGTACCTTTATATGGACAAACTTTTTTACCCTCAGCAGGATTAAAATCTACAGCAGATGACATGGCTAAATTTATGATTGCACATTTAAATAATGGTACTTATGAAAATTCAACTATATTAAATAAAGACAGTATATCTGATATGCATAAAAACCATTTTCCAACAGATATGAGCATTCCTTGTATGGGTTATGGTTTCTCAGAAAATTATATAAATGGTGTAAAAGTACTAATGCATGGGGGTAGTGAATATGGCTTTCATAGTATGTTGTATTTAATACCTGGTAGCAATTTAGGATTTTTTATCTCAACGAATGGTCAAGAAGGAGGGGCTGTATGTGATATTGCATCCCAACATTTTATGAATAGGTACTATCCTAAGTCTAAATCTCAACTCACTACAAATACTGAAGCTGAATTTGAAAAAAGTAATTTTAAAAAATTTGAAGGAACTTACATGCTTACTAGATGTTCAAAAAAAGATATTGGAAAATTAATGATGTTACTGTATCCATGTGCAAAGATAAAAAGTACAAAAGATGCATTAATCGTAAAATATAACAATATAGAAAGTACTTATAAAGAAATAGAACCTTTGGTCTTCATAAATACGGAAAAAGGTGATACATTTACCTTTAAGTCAGATAAACCTGGAAATGTTTATATAATTAATTCTAGTTCTGCAACTGCCTATGAAAAAATCCAATGGTATGAAAATCCTGTATTACACAAAATAATTTTTGCGCTTTTTTCAATATTGTTTTTGTTTATGTCTATTATAATGATTTTATTGAAATCTAAGAAAAAAATCACTGAAGAACCTAAGTATTTTAAACACTATAGATATATTATATTTTCTATATCTATTCTAAATTTATTATTTTTACTTGGTATGACTAAAAGCATGCTTTCTTTATCTCCGCTTTTACCAGAGTTACCTAATATGATTAAGTATTTATTTGTTATTCCAATAATAACTACCATACTTAGCTTTGGACTGCTAATTTCAACATGTGTAAATTGGAATAAAGAAAAAAGTAATTTCAGTACAAATATACGTACTATAGTAATTTCCTGTATATTCTTGATTTTTAGTCTTTACCTAAATTATTGGAACCTTTTAGGATTCAAATTTTAATTAAAAATAAATTTCAGAAAATACTCCAATGATTTCTGAAAGACTGCGCTGCTTTCTTCTAAAATAAAATTGTGATATATTATAGTAAGATTTCCATATTATATCTAAGCTTAAAAAAGGAGGAAGCAGTTTTGTATAAGATACTTGTTATTGAAGACGATATTAAGCTAGACAATCTTATAGCCGAGTATCTTCAAAAATATAAATATGAAACTATTCATATACAAAATTTTAGAAATATAGAAATAGAATTAGAAAGATCAAAAGCTGATTTAATTCTTTTAGATATAAACTTACCCTATTATGATGGATTCCAATTATGTAAAACTCTTAGAAGAACTTCAAAAGTGCCTGTAATTATTATTTCTTCAAGGGATAGTCATGAAGAACAAATACGAGGTCTTGAATTAGGTGCAGATGACTATATTGTAAAACCTTTTAACTTTGACTTTCTACTTGCTAAAATACAGGCAGAAATAAGAAGAGTTTATGGTGAATATGCAGTTGAATCAACTATGGTTGAAAGCATTGGAGGTATTAAACTCAATAAGGATACTTTTGATCTGCTTTATAACGATATTAAAATTGAACTTAGTAAAAATGAATTCAAACTTTTAAATATACTTATAAAAAACGAAAATAAAATAGTAAGCAGAGAGGAACTTTTGGAAGAACTTTGGGATGACACTACTTTTGTAGATGATAACACTTTAACTGTTAATATAGCAAGAATAAGAAACAAACTGAAGTATTTAGATGCCAATGGAGTTATATCAACAAAACGAGGCATAGGATATATATTTCAATGTAATTGTAAGCATGAGGAATAAATATGAATAAAAAAGTATTAGTAAATTTTATAAAAGATAAACTTTCCTTTACTATTGGGTATTTTCTTAATACAATTTTAATTCTTCTTTACATTTATTTGTTAGGTGCTCAAATTGATTTATTATATCCTCTTTTACTGTCTATAATTTTATACATATTTATAATATTAAATGAATGGGTTAAGTATTATAAATTTAATAGAAATCTTAATGAGGGTATAGAAAATAGATATTTTAATTTAAATTCAAGAACAAATGAACAGAAAGAAGCTGCTAAAACTATACTTAAAATTCATGAAAATTATACAAATAAAATTAGTTCAATTTATGCACAAGACACAGAAAATAAATACTTTTTGTCTCAATGGATTCATAACATAAAAACTCCAGCTTCACTAATTGATCTTATTATACAAAAATCAACTAAATATACAAGTTTCAATCTCAAAAATGAAGTAGATATATTAAAATTATTTTTTGATATAAGGGAAGAAAATAATAAAGTTAGAAATGGTTTGGAGCAAGTTTTAAATATTAGTAGATTAAGCGATTTTTCAAAGGATTATGAACCGCAAACAGTAGACTTGATTTCATTATTAAGAGAAGTCATTAACAGTAAAAAAAGCCATTTTATCTACAACAATGTATTTCCTAAAATAGAATTTCAATATAAGAAATCACTTATTATTACAGATAAAAAGTGGAACAAATTTATACTTGAACAAATTATATCAAATTCTATTAAATATTCTGCAGTGAATAAAGAAAAAAAGTATATACATTTTAATATCTACATAAATGATAATAAAACTAAGTTAACAATTAGAGATGAGGGTGTTGGAATTCCCAGCTATGATATGAAAAGAGTTTTTGAACCATTTTTCACTGGAGAAAATGGCAGAAAAGTACATGATGCTACAGGCATAGGTTTATATATATGTAAATTAGTATCAAAAAAATTGAATCATAATATTTTCATAGAATCTGAGCTTAATGAAGGAACTACAGTTTCAATTATTTACCCGTCAAAAATTTAAATACATTGGAGTGATACAATGAAAGTTTTGTGTGCTGAAGATATTGTTAAAGTATACGGAGGAAGTTTAGAGATTAACCCTACTAATATATTAAACGGTTTAAATTTAAGTATTGAAGGTGGAGAATTTACTGCTATTATGGGACAATCAGGAAGTGGTAAAACAACTCTACTTAATATATTGTCAGGCATTGATGCTCCTAATGGTGGAACAGTAAAAATAATGAATAAATACATAACTTCCCTAAGTAAAAAAGAAAAATCTATTTTTAGACGTGAAAATTTAGGAATTATATTTCAAAACTTTAATCTCCTCGACAACATCACCCTTGCAGAAAATGCTGCTCTTCCTCTCATATTTAAAGGTGTATCAGCTTCAGATATTGATAAAAAAATAAAAGAATATTTTACACTTTTTAATATATATGACATAAGAGACAAGTATCCATATAATGTATCCATAGGGGAACAACAAAGATCAGCTGCTTGCAGGGCTTTAATAAATGATCCTTGCATTATTTTAGCAGATGAACCAACAGGCAGTCTTGACCCAAATACCTCCAAGAACTTTATGGAACATCTGCAAATGCTGAACGAAGAGAAGAAGACAACAATTCTTATGGTTACACATGATATATATGCTGCAAGCTGCTGCAAACGTGTGCTTTTTTTAAAATCCGGCAGAATATTTGCAGATATATACAGTAAGGGAGATCAAAGTGCTTTTTTCAATAGAATATTGGATACTCTAGCAGTGATTAGTGGTGAATGACATATGAATTTTAGAGAAATGCTTAAAAAAACTATAAAATTAAATTCTGATCAATATTTTGTATATATACTTTGTTTGATCCTCTCAGCTGTATTCTTCTTTGTTGAATTGACACTATATAATTCCTATGCAATAGTATCTACACAAGAAAGTATTTTTATACTGCCATCAATTGCCGTGTTTAATACAGCATTGTGGAGTATGTTTATTTATATTTCTTTTACGAAATGCAGACAAAAGGATTTCACAACATTTTTGACTTTAGGTATGACATGTAATGAACTTAAGATACTAATTCTTATAGAAAATGCTTTAATTTTTATCATATACGTTTCTGTAGGATTAACTTTAGGAATTGTATTTTCAAAAATCATTGTACTTTTCATATTTAAATTAGCAGGAATTCACACTTTTAATTTTCAAATCAAAAAAATTATTTGCATAGTTACTATTGGATACTGTGCTCTGCTTACTACCATATTCATTTTATGGACATTTAAATTTGTTGATAATGTACCATTATCAAATACATCAAATGACAGGACTTTTCATGCAGTACATTCTAAAAAAGAAAAGCTGTTAAAAACATTACTATTCACTTTAATAATAATCTATATTAACTTTAGTGAAAGAAATATAGTGGACTTTCATTTTAAATACTATATTGATTATTGTTTAATATGCATTGTGATAGTTTATATATTATCCTTAATTTTCACAAAAGTATTTATTATTTATATGAGAAAAAGCAAAAATTTTTATTATAAGAAACTTTTATTAATAAATGAAGTAGAAAGTTTTTTAAAAGATAACAAAATTACAATTTTCTTTATTGCCTTCTTAAATATCACATTTATTATTAGTCACAGAATTTATGATCTACCTAATATAAAAATGTTTTTTATTGTTTATGATTTTTTTAAAGGTTCCTCCTTTAATTTAATATATATTTTTATTGTATTATTAAGTTTTATTACTTCTGCTAATATACTATATTTTAAAATGAAAATAGATCTCTATAATTGGCAATCTAAAAAAATCAAATTATATAGCATTGGATTAATTGATGAAGAAATAAATGCCCTTCTAGTATGTAAACTTAGAATAATATTCTTTTCACATGTGTTTTTAACAGTACTTGCCAGTATTTTATATATTTACATTTTGAATATAAATATATATTTTATAGTAAACACAGTTAAAATATTAATATGTTATTTTATTATTCAATTGCTTGGATATATAATAACTAAACACAAATTAAAATTAATTTAAGTAAAATTAAAAATATAGTACCTATTATATCACTCATACACATTTCCATTCACATATTATAGAAATTCTATTTTGTTCAATCTTTGCCTTTACTGTTCCATTCATTTTTTCCATTAAACTTTTTACAATAGACAATCCAAGTCCTGTTCCTTGTCCCTTTCTTACCTTGTCCGCCATGTAAAATCTATCAAATATATGTATTTCATCTTCTTTATCAATGCTTAAGCATATATTGGATATTTTTAAAACAACCTTATCATTGTGCTTTTCTAAATTTATTTCAATATCTCTATCTGCATATTTTAAAGTATTGGAAATTAAATTGCCTATTATTCTTTCTATACTTTCCTTATCTCCCATTATAAAAACTGGATTTTCTAAAATATACACCTTAGGTTCAAATTCTTTACTCTCAAAGGCTTCATAAAATGATAATATTTCATCATGTACTATATTAGTTATATTTATTCTTTCCATATTTAACTCATAATCTTCACTTTCTATTGATGCTAATTCAAAAAAATCATTTATAAGTATGTTCAATTTATTAGCTTTATTTTTAAGTATCTTTAGCGTTTCTTCTTTATCTATTTCATCTTCCTCAAGAAGTTTTAAATATCCTATAATTGAAGTCAAAGGTGTTCTTAAATCATGAGACATATTAGATATCCCCTGCTTTAATGTGTCCTCAAATATTATTTTTTCTTGTTCATGCCTTTTATATAACTCTAAGTACTTATTAATTTCAAAAGCCAGTTCTTCTATGTACTTATCAGCTATTTCAATATTAATTTTTTTATTGCTTTTTCTATCTTTAAATTCTTTAATTTGACTTGAAATATCCCTTATTTGTTTTTTATATGAAAATAACTTAATGCACATTACTGCAGAAAATATAATTATTAAAAGCATAACCAAAATAACAACTAATAAGTACATACCTTTTCTCCTAATTTATTTAATATTTTACTTAATATCCTCATACTTTCCATATAACAAACTTCCTGCAATAGCTATAGTTAAAATTAAAATTGACGAAGCTACTCCAGCTATAATGTCCAACATAGGTGCAAATCTTCCCATTGCCCGTATTCCTCTTAAATAAGGGTGAATGTATGATATCACTACAAAAAGCTTTTTAGAAACAAGTGATGACTCAGAGAATAAATAATAAACTAAAAATAATATGATAGGTGAACTAAATGTAAAAAAACTACTTTTTGTTATTACAGCAACTACACCTATTACACTTATTGTAGCTACATTGTATATTATTCCAATACTGATCATTCTAAACAAATACATTATAGCATTAGTATCTAAAGTATCCCAAAAGCCATATTTCATTGAAGCATATATGACTAAAATTACTGTGTAAATTAATTCTAAGAATAAAGAAAACATTATAAATACTATTAATTTGCTTAATATAACTTCTTTTCTTCCATATCCATAAGTAAAACTTTTATTTATATTCTTATTTTTAAAATCTTTAGCTATAAAATCTTCAGCTAGTAAAGCAAATAGAAAACTACTAAATAATATGAATATAAATGTATACTCTATTGAATATATTCCATGCTGCAGCATTGTATTTTCTTGTATATCTCCACTCCATATCTTAATAAAAGGAATTGAAATTACTATTGATATAATTATCATTCCAATAAAATATTTACTTTTTTTTAACTTATAAAATTCTCCTCTAATTAAATTACTCATTATCCTTGCCTCCAACTAATTTAGTAAAATAGTCCTCCAATGTTTCACCCATTGTCAGTATTTCTTTAATTCCTATATTGTGCTTAGCTAATGTTAATGTAATTTTTTCTGAATCAAATTCATCATATATTCTTATGATATTGTCTGGAAAAATTTCATAATCTTTTATTCCAATTTCATCTTCTAAAATAATGGAAACATCTGAAGCATTTCTTACTTTTAAATGAAGATAAGTTTTGCATTTATTTGAAAACTCAATAGCTGTCATTTCTTTAATTAACTTTCCATTATTTATAAAGCCATATCTATTTGAAATCTGAGTAAGTTCGGATAATATGTGGCTTGATATTAAAATAGTGACTCCTCTTTCTCTATTCAGTTTAATTAAAAGTTCTCTTATTTCTTTTATTCCAATTGGATCTAATCCATTTATGGGTTCATCCAAAAGTAAAAGTTCTGGATCGCTTAAAAGTGCCATAGCAATTCCTAACCTTTGTTTCATTCCTAAAGAAAAATTCTTGGTTTTCTTTTTGCCAACATCTTCAAGACCTACTAAATTTAAAGCTTCATCAATACATTTAGTTCCAGGTATCCCCCTTTGAATCTTAATAAGTTCAAGATTTTCCCTAGCAGTCATATTAAGATAAATAGCTGGTGATTCTATTAATGTACCAATTCTTCTTCTTTCCTTTATAAGTTCTTTTTCTTCACTATGTCCAAATAATTCAACTTGTCCTTCATCAGGTATTGCAAGTCCATCAAGTACTCTAATCATCGTTGTTTTACCAGCACCATTTTTCCCTATAAAGCCATATATGTCACCCTTCTTAATATTCATAGACACATGGTCTAACACTTTATTCTTTCCATATATTTTTGTAATATTGTTAGATCTAATTGCATATTCATTCATTTTTAAGCTTCCTCCTTCTTATAAATCATGCTTTTATAATAAACAATGTTTTATAAGAAAAACTTACTAAAACATTTCAAAAGTATTAAATTTTTTAATTTTGCATCTTTTATAACAAAACATTCCTCACTGACAAACTCCACCTGAGTCTAAGAATCACTTGATTTCTATTTTCTTAATCTATATCCCATTCCCCAAACTGTTTCTATATAATCCTTACCATCACCTGCATTACATAACTTAGTTCTTAATCTGCTCACATGCACATTTATAGTGTTATATTCGCCTAAAAATTCTTCTTCCCATATACTCTCGAAAATATTGGATTTGCTGTACACCTTACTAGGATTTTTTAGTAATAACTCTAATATATCAAATTCTCTTGCAGTTAATGTTATTAATGTTTGTCCAACTTTTACTTCCTTACTTTCTATATTTAAACTAATATCTTTATATACTAAAATATTAGTTTTCTTTTCTTCACCTGTGGAAAATTCCAAATATCTTCTTAAATTAGATTTAACCCTTGCCACGACTTCATCCGGATCAAATGGCTTACAAATAAAATCATCTGCTCCTTTTTCTAATAATTCTAATTTAGTTTTCTTAGATGTCTTTGCACTTACCACAATTATTGGTGCTTTTGTGATTTCTCTGATTTTTAATATAACTTCTTCTCCATTAATTCCTGGAATCATTAAATCTAGTAAAATCATATGCCATTTTTCGTTTTCCACACGCATTAAAGCTTCTGTACCTGAAAAAGCTGGTATAACATTATATCCTTTATTTTCAAGAATACTGCAAATCAATTTATTAATATCATTTTCATCTTCAACTACTAAAATTTTAGCTCTTTTATCCATACTGTTCTCCCATTCCAATAAATATAAAATTATTTTTATTTTATAACTTACATATACATTTTATCATAGATTATTTTTACATAATTGAAAAAATTTAATAATATTCTAATCTTATTAATAAAACTAAGATTTTATCTCATATGTAATAAATGAATTTTCTACTAACCTAGGTAAATATCAATATTACCTTTAAGAATAATTTTAAAGGAATAGCTATACACTATTCCTTCGAGATCATTCTCTATATACTATTTTCACTAACTTATTGTCCTTTATATAATGACGTGGAACCCTTTTGCTTATATTGCTAGTTATTTCTTGTGGTATAGTACCTGTTAACTTTGCCATATTCTCTACTGTTGTCTTTTCACTTGAGCTTTCTCCAATTAATATTACTTCATCTGAAACTTTAATATCATCAATATCTGTTACATCACTCATACACATATCCATACAAATACGACCTACTATAGGAGCTACCTTTCCTTTTACAACAATTTCACCAACATTAGATAGTCGTCTATCATATCCATCAGCATATCCTATGCCAAGAGTAGCTATCTTGCTTGTTCTTTCTGTTCTAAAGGTTCTTCCATAACCTATATACGAACCTGCTTTAAGTTTTCTACTTGCAACAACATTGCATTTTAATGTCATAGTTGGCTTCAAATCTATAATATCATGATTAACATCTTCTGAAGGGTAATAACCATAATTTGCTATTCCTGGTCTTACTGCATCCAAATGAGTATAAGGTAAGTCTATTAATGCTGCACTATTAGCCATATGCTTTATATTAATCTTTATATCTTTCTTTTCAAGCCTTTTATAAAAATCCAAATATCTTTTAAATTGCTTATTGCTGTAACTTTTATCTTTTTCATCTGCCGTTGAAAAATGTGAATACAGCCCTTCAATTATTATATTAGGCAATTGACTTATTTTATATATATCCTCTACACTTTGGGTTGTTGGTAAAAATCCTATTCTTCCCATACCAGTATCCACATTTATATGAATCTTTACATTTTTATTTAGTTTCTTAGCCACTTTGGATAACTTCTTTGCATAATCATAAGAAAGCACAGTTACTTCTAATTCATTGTTTATTATATCTTCGGCATTATTATGACTAATATCCTTACCATACTTTAAAGGAGTGTATCCAAAAATGAGAATAGGTGCCTTAATACCACTTTTTCTCAATTGTAATGCTTCTGAAAGAAGTGCTACTGCCAGCCTATCTGCTCCATTTTCAAGTAATATAGGAGCTAACTCTACAGCTCCATGTCCATAGGCATCAGCTTTAACTACACTTATTATTTCTTTACTTTTAGCAACTCTTCTTATTTCTCTAATATTATGAATTACATTATCTATATTTATTTCTACCCATTCAGGATTGAAATACTTAAACATAAATATCACCCACTTTTTATTCTTTAGTTATTATCTATATATTCTCTTAAAATATAAGTGGTGAATATTTATATTATTGTGTACTTTATATTTTTTTCTTGATAGCCCTTCTAATTCGTTTTATTCCTTCTTCAATTTGTTCAACACTAAGATGTCCATATCCTAAACTAATCTTATTATTATGCCTTCCCTTATGAATAGCATATTTTTCAACTGGATATACTTTTACTTTTTCCTTATAAATTTTTTTCAATATATCTTCTGTAAATAAAATGTTTTTAAACTGTGTAACTAAATGTAGCCCAGCAGCCTCTCCTTCTATTGTATATTCACCTGCAAAATTATAATTTAAACTTTTTATTAGTGCCTGACGCTTTTTACAGTACTCCTTTTTCATTTTTAAAATATGTCTTTCAAGTTTTCCTTCATTAATAAATTTTGCAAGCACAAGTTGTGATATGGATTCAGTATGTACATCTGAGTACATTTTTAAATTTAAATACTCAGGTATTAATGCTTCAGGTAGCAAAATGTATCCAAGCCTTAAAGCTGGTGCTAAAATTTTACTAAAAGAACCCATATATATTACTCTATTAGGATTTAACTCATAAAGTGAGCTTATTGGCTGACCTTCATAACGAAATTCACTATCATAATCATCTTCAATAATATAGCAATCTTTTTTCTCAGCAAATTTAATAAGTTCAATACGTCTTTGAATAGGAAGTACACCTCCCAGTGGAAATTGGTGCGAAGGTGTAACATAAACAAATCCTACGTCATTTTCTGTTTTAATCATATCTGTCCTTATACCTTTATTATCAACTGGAACAGGATTTATTAAGTATCCACAAGATGAAATAACCTTTAATAATCCATAATGAACAGGGTCTTCCACAATAGCTTCCTTTTCTCTATTATATAATAAGTTTGATATCAAAGATAATCCTTGTGTGGAACCTGAAACAATCATTATTTGTTGTGGCTTACAGTTAATTCCTCTCATTCTAAAAAGATATTTTGAAAGTGCTTGTCTCAATTCCATTTCTCCTTCTGTATTACAATATCCGAAACTTGAAAAAGGTATATCTCTGTATACCTTATTAAACAATCTTCCCCATTCTTTCTTAGGGAACATTTCAAGCGCAGGAATGCCTGAACGAAATTTAATTACGTTATCATCATCCTCATATTTAAAGCTTTTAAAATGTTCTTCCACCTTTTTATCTATCTTAAAATTAATACCTTTTGATACAGTAGTACCCGATCCGCTTTTGCTTTCAACATACCCTTCTGCCATAAGCTGTGCATAAGCTTCTAGCACAACATTTCTAGACACTTTTAAATTTTGTGAAAGCCATCTAGTAGAAGGTAGCTTTTCTCCAGCTAATATTTTTTGTTCCAATATCATTGATTTAATTTGTTGATAAATCTGTCTTATGAGGGAGATCTCCATATTTTTATCAATATTCAACCACATAATTCAACATCTCCTAATCAAGTGGTTCTACTATATTTTGTATAAAGTGGATCTATTTAAACCACTTTATATCTGTTAAGATTATAGCATACATAATATGAATTTATAATAAAACTGTAAGGAGTGTTGCAAATTGCTGACTAAATCTGAAGATTTCAAAAAAGCTTATCCTGATGCTAAATTAGGAATCCTTGTAATGAATGATGTAAAAAACTTGAATACGAACCCAGAATTTATTAAAACTAAATTATTATTAAAAGAACAATTATTAACACAATATAAAAATTATGATAGAAAAGATTTTGTTAAATCTGAACCTATGTGCTATTACAAAAATTATTATAAAAAGTTTAAAAAAACTTATCCCGTTTTACTTCAATTAGAATCAGTGGTGTTAAAATCAAATCCTATACCTAATGTTTCTACTATAGTTGAAGCTATGTTCATAGCAGAATTAAAAAACTTGCTTTTAACTGCAGCACATGATCTTGATAAAATTGAAGTACCTATTCAATTGAATTTAACCCATGGAACTGAAAGTTTTATTGGCATTTCTAGCAAGGAACAATTTACTGCTGCAAATGATATGATGCTATCAGATCAAAAAGGTATTATATCTAGTATCCTAAATGGACCTGATTATAGAACCAGAATTACAAACGATACAAAAAATGTGCTTTTTTGTGTCTATGCTCCTACTGGTATCAACGATATTACTATACATAACCATTTAAATGACATTATTAAATATGTTTCTATTTTTTCTCCTAATGCAAAAGTTCATTCACTTAACATATTCTAGAAAATCTTAACAATATTAAAGGGGGATAATTAAATTGGAAAAGAAAAATATATTAGTATTGACTGGAAGTCCAAGAAAAAATGGAAATAGCGATAGAATGGCTGATGCCTTTATAAAGGGAGCACTATCAGTAGGCCATAAAGTTGTAAAATTTGAAACAGCAAGAAAAAAAATTCATGGCTGTAAAGCTTGTGGAACTTGCTGGATTAAAGGAAAACCTTGCTCTTTTCAAGATGATTTTGATGAACTTATACCTTCATTAGAATCAGCAGATATGTTAGTAATTTGCACGCCTTTGTATTGGTTTAGTTTTCCTACATATATCAAAGCTGCCATTGATAAGATGAATGCTTATTTGAAAGAAAATTGTAAACACCATTTAAAAATCAAAGAGAGCATATTGCTTACATGTGGTGCAGATGAAGGAATGAAAATATTTGATGGAATAATAATAACATATAAACAAATTGTAAGCTATATGAATTGGAAAAATAGAGGAGTACTAACAGTACCAAATGTTAAAGAAAAAGGTGATATTGAAAAAACAGATGTACTTTGGAAAGCAGAAGAGTTAGGAAAGTCCATATAAAAAACTTTTTACCTATATTTCACAAATAATTATTGTATAGATCATATTTAAAGGTTGTAAATTGTTTAAATTTAAGATATTATTTATAAATACATACTTATAATTACATTACAATGAGGAAGTGAATATGATGGATAATAAAAAATTAAAAATTGTTGTAACTGGAGATATATGCATAAATTCGCTGCAGTGGATAACAGAACCACAAAATAATAAAGGTTTAAACTGGGAAACTCATTTAAACGTACATAGTATATTAAAATCAGGTGAATCATTACTTTTGGCAAAACTTATGGCATTAGCTGTAGATGCAGATATACATTCACCTAAAATAGATGATATTGAAGCAAGTTTATCAAAGGATTTTCTACGTTCAATAGCTGAATTAGATCTTTTTCCTGCATATGCTGATAAAAAAAGTGATGACAAAGTATATAGAATAAAACGATTTTTAGGATTTACTGGTCCACTAAGTGATACTCCAAAGCTACTTCCCATAAATAATGATGATGCTAATACTGATATAGTTGTAATAGATGATGAAAATAATGGTTTCAATTCTAATGATGAATTTTGGCCCTTAGCATTAAAGACACATGAAAAATCTCCAATAGTTTTATATAAAATGAATAATCCTATTGGAACTAGTATCCTTTGGAAACAATTAGAAGAAGCTCATATTGAAAAAACTATAGTTATCATAAATGGAGATGATTTGCGTTCAAAGGGAGTTAATATAAGTAAAAGCCTTTCTTGGGAAAAAACAGCACAAGAATTTTTATGGCAAATTCATAACAATCCTAATCTTGCTTTTCTAGCTAATTGTCATCACCTTATAGTTCCTTTAGGCCTTGAAGGTGCTATTTATTATAGAGATGAAGGAATAAATGAAGCTTATCTATACTTTATACCTTATGAATTTGAAGGAAGTTCTTTTAAAGATAATCAAGGTAAAATGTACGGGCTTACCTCTTGTTTTGTTGCTGGACTTACTCGCAGTATTGCCTTAGGAATGTATAATAAGGAAGAATTATCTTCATTAATATCAGAAGGAATACATGAAGGAATTGTTGCTGCACAAAAATACTTTGTAAGTGGTTTTGGAAAAAATGTTGAAAAATTCCAATTTCCTAATCCTTCAATATTCATTGAAGATGAAAATGACTTTATATATAAGGATTTAATCCAAGATGTAAAAATACCTGATAAGGAAAATAACAACTATTGGTATATACTTAGTGATAAAAGTTCTGCTAATCTAGCTGAAATAGCATATAATATAGTAAAAAATGGAGTTAAAAATGTACTTAATTCTATACCCATTGCACAATTTGGAAATTTACAAACTGTAGATAGAACAGAAATCGAAAGTTATAGAAGTATTAAAAACCTTATGTGTGAATATATTTCAAAGAAAAATGTTGTTAGACCTCTTTCCATATCTGTATTCGGAACTCCAGGTTCAGGAAAGTCCTTTGGTATAACAGAAATAGCTGACAGTATTGCACCAGAGTTAATTGAAAAACTAGATTTCAATTTATCTCAATTTAGAAGTCCACTAGATTTAATCAGTTCTTTTCATAAAATGAGAGATTTTTCATTAAAGGGTAAAATTCCACTAGTATTCTTTGATGAATTTGATTCTACTTTTGAAGGAAAATTAGGATGGTTAAAATACTTTTTAGCACCTATGCAGGATGGAATATTTAGAGATGGAGATTCTGTACATCCTATAGGAAAAGCTATATTTGTATTTGCTGGTGGAACAAGCAGTACTTTTAAGGAATTTATTGGTGAAGATATAAAGGAAGAAAATGAAAAGAAAAATTTCTTTATAGACTTTAAAGGTGCAAAAGGACCTGACTTTACAAGTAGGTTAAGAGGATATGTAAATATTTTAGGACCAAATCAAACAAATGAAAAAGATCAATTGTTTATAATTAGAAGAGCAATGCTTCTACGTTCTTTACTTGAAAGAAAAGTTCCTCATCTTATAAATGATGACGGAGAAGCTCAAATTGATAATGGTGTATTAAGAGCTTTATTAAAAATTAAAAGGTATAAACACGAATCAAGATCCATGGAAGCAATACTGGAAATGAGTATGTTAACTAATGCTAAAATTTGGGAACAATGTGACTTACCTTCTAAAGAACAACTTAAATTACACGTAGATGAAGAACAATTTTTAAGGCACTTAATGCAAGATGCTTTTTATGGAGAAAAAATTGAAAATCTTGCAATAGCTATTCATAATAAATATAGAATACTTAATGAAGAAAATACAAATATGGATCTCATAGATTTCCTTGTACCATGGGAAAAACTTAATGAAGAACTTAGAAATTCTAATCGTGAACAAGCTATGCATATTCCAAATTCACTGCTTAAAATTAACTATGACATCATTTCTGTTAAGAAAAGTCCAGGATATATCCAATTTACAGAAAGTGAATTAGAAATTTTGGCCAAGGATGAACATAAGCGTTGGTGTCGTTATAGGAAAAGAAATGGATGGAAATACGGAGAAGTTAAAAATAATAAGGAAAAAACTGATCCAGCCATTGTCTCTTGGAGTAATTTATCACAAGAAAGAAAAAATAAAGTATACCAGATGGTTAATATTTGGCCAGAAATATTGGCAAAATCAAATTTCAAGTTAGAAAGATTAAAATTTTTAGGTAATACTAACGTTTAATTTTAAAAAGGCACTATACCATTATTCAAATTGTGGATAATGGTATAGTGCTTTTTTAATTGTAGCTTATATCTTAAATTTGCTAAATATTTTTTCTAATTCTACTGCCATTTCAGACAATACTTCTGCAGCATTTGCAACTTCCTTCATAAGTGCACTTTGTTCTTCAGTAGATGCTGCTATATTCTGAGTACCCTCTGAAGATTTCTTTGTTATTTTAATATTTCCAATCATTTTCTGACTACTGGTTATATCTCCAGTAGTCACTCCTAAAAATTGTTTATTTTCATCGTAAAAAGGTGCTGAAACTGTTACCATAGTAATCTTTGAAGTTTCATCATACTATGGTTTTGACCACACTACAGTTTTATTTGAATTCTTCGCTATAGTATACCATTCTTGACTTGGATAGTTGTATTGTTCTGTAGAATACTCATCTGTATACACTATTTTACCATTATTTTCATGTACGTAAGGTCCAAAATATTTTATATTACTTTTATACTTATAATGTAAATTTCTTTATTTGTTGTATAATATATATTTTATTTACTTATTATTGCTATTTCACACTTTTATAGGCCTTTTAATATAAAAAATAAATGTGTTGGCTTTAAAATCTATATTTTATATACCAACACATTTATTCTATATAAGTTCTTCTAAGACTCAGACAAGTTAAATATCTAAATGATATTTTATAAGCTTGCCAGATAAGAGGTATTGCTCATATACAAACTCCACCTTAATCTAAAAATCACTACTTTATAACACAATTTATGCTTTTAACCTGCAGCAATGTGGTCATATCCAGCAGTTATTGTGTCTTCAATAGATTCATTACTATATTCCTTGCATAATAATGCTCTAATATATCCTCTGTCCTTGCTTGTTGATTCAATATAAAATCCTCTACCATAATAAAATCTAACAAGTGATAGCATTCTTGAAGCAGTATGAAGATATAAATTTGTGACTCCTGCTTCCTTCATTTCAGTATCTACTGCATTCATCAAAATTTTACCTATACCTCTATTTTGAAAGTCTTCTTTAACAGCAAATCTACTTAGATAAGCAGTTTTATCTGACTTTATTTCAACTCTTACACTTCCAACAAGAGCTCCATCCACAATTCCTACAAGCATAACCTTATTGTTTATTTCTTTTTCTAAGCTCTCATAACTTTCATTAAGCTGACTAACAAGTTCTGTTATACCAGCCCTTTCTGCATACATTTTAAAAGCTTCCTTAGACACCTCTTTTATTTGAGGAATATCCTCAAAAGTAGCTCTTCTAACTACAAAGGCCATATTTTTCATCGATCTACCCCCAGTTCATATTTGTTAAAATAAAAAAATCAACCACCATATGTGGTAATACTTATAATTTATTTATGTATAATTATACAATTATGTGATTAAAAATTCAATATTTATTTTAAAAAAATTTATTTCAGCTTTCACAGTTTAAAAAATGCGAAGCCTTGCCTCGCATTACGTCTGTATCAAGTTCCACAAAAGGTTCTATAGACACAATTTCTTTTCTTAGGAAGTTTAGCATACTCATCCTGCTTTACAGAATATTCAAATGGACTTGAAAGAACATCATTGAGCTTTTCCATTACACTATAATCTCCATTTATTGCAGCTTCCAATGCATCTTCTACTGTATGATTTCGTGGAATTATTGCAGGATTACTATTTTTCATTAACTCATAGGAAGATTCCCTTGGCTCATTTTGTCTATTCAACCTTGCCAGCCACATTTCGTGCCACTTAACAAATTCTTCAGTATCAAATATCATCATATCATCAAATTTATTAAGAGTTAATGCACGAAATGTATTTGTATAATCTGCGCCATATTTCTCCATTATGCTAAGTAGTTTACCAATAAGAGCTTCATCCTCTACTTCTATATTAAATATTCCAAGTTTTTTCCTCATTCCAGTTATCCAATTATTATGATATAAATCATCAAAGTTTGAAAGAGCATCCTTTACTAATTTTATAGCCAACTTCTCATTATCACTAATAAGTGGAAGTAATGCTTCAGCTAATCTAGATAAATTCCACGCAGCAATATTAGGCTGGTTACCATAGGAATATCTTCCATAAACATCAATGGAACTAAACACTGTTTCTGGATTATAGCTGTCCATAAAAGCACAAGGCCCATAATCAATGGTTTCTCCACTAATAGTCATATTATCTGTATTCATAACTCCATGAATAAAGCCAACTAATTGCCATTTAGCAATTAATGAAGCTTGACTCTTAATTATTTTCTTAAGCATAGAAAAATAGCAATCTTCATCATTATAAATCTCTGGAAAATGTCTTTTTAATGTATAATCAGCTAGTACTCTAAGTTCTTCCACACTACACCAGTTTGAAACATATTGAAAAGTACCTACTCGCAAGTGGCTAGCAGCTACACGTGTTAGGATTGCACCAATCTCTTCTTTTTCACGAAATACTGTTTCACCAGTTGTAACTACTGCTAAACTTCGAGTTGTAGGAATATTAAGTCCATACATTGCTTCACTTATGATATATTCTCTAAGCATAGGTCCAAGTGCTGCTCTTCCATCTCCTCCGCGAGAATATGGTGTTCTACCTGAACCTTTAAGTTGAATATCAAATCGTTGTCCGTTTGCAGTAATTTGTTCACCAAGCAGCAAGGCCCGGCCATCTCCAAGCATTGTAAAATGTCCAAATTGATGTCCTGCATAAGCTTGAGCAATAGGTACAGCTCCTTCAGGAATTTCATTTCCAGAAAATATAGCTGCATCATCATTATCTTTTAGTTTTTCAAAGTTAAATCCCAAAAACTTTGCAAGTGGACGATTGAGAATGATTAACTTTGGTGAAGATACAGGTTTTGGATTAAGCCTTGTAAAAAATGATTGTGGCAATTGTGCATAAC
This sequence comes from Clostridium drakei, assembly GCF_000633595.2. Classification (GTDB taxonomy): domain Bacteria; phylum Bacillota; class Clostridia; order Clostridiales; family Clostridiaceae; genus Clostridium_AM; species Clostridium_AM drakei. The sequence goes on from NZ_JIBU02000031.1 coordinate 38,553, forward strand.
TATTGTCTAAGTTCCATCCTGCTTTTGCTTCTATTTTCGTTTCTGTTATCATATCTCTCTTTTCCTCCTATCTCTACTAACAGCTGCCTTAAAATTCATTGATATAAAAATAGTAAATCCATTTTTAGTGTCCTCTTCTTCTAATCTTATTATGCGTTTATGAATTTTATTTTCTTTAACAATTTTACTCTTTACTTTATATGAAAAAACTGTATTTTAAAATGCAAAATTCATACAATAATGACTTAAATACTTTTCTTCCAAACAAGGTAATTTAAATATCTATAAAGGATTATGTATATAAAAAAGGTCCTTTTTTTTTAAATATATTAAATTTTAAAGATATTCTCCAAAATTAAACAATGTTTTATAATAAAAATTTATTACTATTTAATTTTATATTATAATAAAATATTGTATTCAACTATATTATTTTGATATAATTAAGAAAAAAATCAAGAATTTTATCTAAGTTTAGAATTGTCTCAACAAGGAGGATAATATGATTAACATTAAATGCGAAGAAGTCTTAAAATTAATTTCCCAAATAGAAACGGAAATAATTTCCTCTGGAATAATGTTCCTATTTATTGAAAATCGCACAATTAAATGGAAAGTGGCTTCTCAAAGGTTTGATATGGCTATCTTTAAAGAAGGTGGCACTGTATCTGAAACTGCCATTGCTGTAAGAGCAATGAATGAAGGAAAAATTTTGAATGAAAAAATACCTAGAGAAAAATATGGACAAAGATTAATTACTGTTGCAATACCACTTATCGATGATTCAGGTACACCAGCAGGTGCATTTTCTATTGTACTACCAAGACTCCATCCTGTTGCTAGTAGCTTTCCCAACTTTTCACCTATAGTTGCAGAACTATTTCCAGAAGGAGCATTCCTATATATATCTGATTTAAATAAAATAGCATTTGTTCAAGGCTCTAAAAAGTTTACTTTACCTAATATGCATGTAGGTTATGAATTAAAGGAAACAGATATCGCATATCAAACTATTCACTCTGGAAAAGCTCAAGTAAGAGAAATAGATTCAGAACGTTATGGTGTTCCCGTTTATGTAGCAAATCATCCATTATATGATGAAGATACAGGTAAAAATATAGTAGCAACCCTTGGTGTTGTAGTTCCTAAAAGTGCTTCCAGCAAGTTGAAAGGCATTGCCGGAAATTTATCAACGAGCTTAAATGGCATAGCTGCGACTGTTGAGCAGTTGGCTGCCAGTGCAACAAATATACATGAAAATGGACAAAATTTATACAATCATATAAGTTCTGTTAGTGAAGTTTTAGAAAAAATAAATACTATCTCTGAATTTATTTCCTCAGTAGCCAACCAATCAAATATGCTTGGACTTAATGCTTCAATAGAAGCCGCACGTGCTGGAGAAATCGGACGAGGTTTTTCAGTTGTAGCTAATGAAATCAGACAACTATCCATCCAATCAAAAGAAACTGTACCTCAAATTAAAATATTAACTGAAGAGATAAAAAATAAAATAAATGAAATTGATAAAGAAAGTAGTGAATCCTTAGCAGCAAGTGAAGAACAAGCTTCTGCTACAGAAGAAATTTCTGCTAGTGTTGAAGAATTATCAGCCATGGCAAATGAATTAGAGAATATTGCGAAAGACTTATAAAACAAAGTTTCTAGGAAATCATAAAGGAATTATTTTTTTAAAATTATAGGTAAGGAAATTTACTTTTAAAGCCTTCAGTTTAATTAGTTGATACTGAAGGCTTTAGTATTTAATTAATCTCTAAAACAGTAAGTAACTGCAAATTTTACTTATTCATACTATTTAATGCTTTCCATAATTATATCTTCATATCTAACTATTGAAAGAGGACTAATTCTTACTCCTGCAATACCTTCCCTTGCAGCGCAAACAATTTGAGGATGATGTAAAAATATCCATGGAGCATCCTTTACTATTATTTTCTGCAAATCTTTATATATTTCTATTCTTCTATGAGGATTTATTACTTTTTTAGCTTTATTCATCATATTTGTTACTTCAGAGTTATTATACCCAGTAAAATCCGTAACATTTGCTGGATTAAATAATGGTTGAAGGAAATTATCAACATCTCCAGTATCTGAAATCCATCTACTTATAAATAAATCAACTTTATTAATTGAATCAGCCATTAGATATTTATCTAAACTTACCTTTTCTAGAATGCACTCAACTCCTATACTTTTTAAATCATTTATAATAAATTGTGTTATTCTATTATAAGTAGATTCACTACTTTCATCTCTGACTAGGACTTTAAATTTTTCATTTCCTACTAGTTGGTGCTTTTTATTTAAAATTTTCCTTGCCAACGTAGGATCATATCCTAAATCTTCTAAATATCCATTATCAATCATATCTGGAGGTATAGGCCCCCTAGCTTCTTTTCCAAGTCCACCTAAAACTTCGTCAATAATTTTCTTTTTATTAATTGCTAAATTGAAAGCATGTCTAATTTCATTGTCTCTTACAAAAATAGATTTAGATCTTAAATTGAATCCTGCATAATAAGTTGCCATAATACTTTTATATTCAATATTTGAAATTTTAGCCTTTGATAATTCATCCATTTGTTCTTTATTATCTACTGTTATAAAATCACACTGTTTATTAATAAATCTATCAGCAGCTTGCCTACCTTCAAATTCTACAATAATTTTATCTACATATGCCATCCCACCAAAATAATCTTTAAATGAAGTTAATATACATTTATCATTTTCTATACTTTCTATAATGTATGGCCCACAACCTGTAAACTTTCCTTTTTCGATGTCTTCTCTAGGCAATATACAACAAGTATAATGACCCAAACCAAGTAAAAATCCACTATATGGACTTTTAAGTTTAATAGAAACTCTGTATTTATCAAGTATTTTTATTCCCTTTACTTCTCTAGCCGATCCATTTAAGTATTCTTCGGCACCCTCAATTTGTTCTAAAATCCAAGCATTAGGAGATTTCAAAGAAGGACTTAATAATCTCTCATAAGAATACTTTACATCTTCCGCAGTTATTTCTCTTCCATTGTGAAACTTAGCACCTTTTCTTAAATTGAATATCCACGTTAAACTATCCTCTTTAACATACCAACTCTTAGCAATTCCTGGAGTAATCTCACCTGTTGAACTTATCAATAATAATCCACCATGAACATTATATAAAATTTGACTAGTTTGTGCATCAAGAACAAATTGTGGATCATATCCTACTGGAACTCCAGATAAAAAGGTTTTAATTACCGATTCATTTTTATCTTCTCCTTTAATTTTTCCAAGAAGTTTATTTGATATACTTTGAAGATCTTTTGACACATTAGAAAGAACATCTAAAGCAGTTTTTGTATACTGAGTATTTAACGATGTCGTTTCTATCATTTCCATAACTTTTTCAGAAGTTTTGTTCATTTCTTCTGTTGAACTAATAATACCCTCTAAGCTTTCTGTTTGTTTCGAAACCGCAGTATTGATTTCTTCTGCTACATTACTAGTAGTACCAACAGCACTTATTATATTATTAAATACTTCTTTAGTATTATTGGCAATTTCATTTCCTTCCTGCACCTTGCCCATACTTTTATCCATAGCATCTATGGTTTTATCTATACTAAAATTTATTTCATTAATTGTACTTGAGATCTGCTCTGCTGATTCTGAACTTCTTTGAGCTAGCTCTTTAACTTCCTGAGCAACTACTGCAAAGCCCTTACCAGCTTCTCCAGCTCTTGCTGCTTCAATAGATGCATTTAAAGATAATAAATTTGTATTATCAGCTATATCTTTTATAATTATAAGCATCTCATTTATATGCTTTGACTTTAAGCTTAAATCGTTTACAACTTCTTTAACAACTTTAACTGACATCTCAATATCACTCATAGCTTGTATAGAGTTATCTACTGCTTTATTACCTTCTTTAGCTATACTCATTGTTTTTTCTGCTATTTGTCTTGAATTTTCAGTGCTCGCAAAAACTTCCTCTGCTAAAGCAGAATAGTTATTTACTTCATTTACAACCTTTTCTATAGATTCCATTTGCACTTCTACATTTTCAGTAATATTTTGTGTTAACGATATCAAATTTTCAGTCACAAAATCAGTTTCTTTGATTTTTTCACTTATTCTTGTCACTATGCACTGTTGATTACGCTTTAATAAATTTAATTCACATGTTTGATTTATATTATCGTCCGTTTGTTTAATATCTTCTTCAGTCAATTTTCGCTTATTTTTTCTCCACCCTAACATCATGTTTTCCCTCCATTTGTTGATGTAAAAATAAAAGTTTACATGAAAATTATACCATGAAATATACTCAAATATTCAAGTATAAATTTCACATCTTAATAAATAAATTAATTTTGCAATATAATCGCGTATTTATAACAAATTTAGTATATTACTCTTCTTTCCTTATTAATATTACACAATAATATATGAAAATTTATTAAACTCTATTCTAATGTTAATTTTATATACTTTAGCTTCTTTTCACCAAAAAAATTTTAAATTCCTGATAAAAAAATAAGCCTGCTACATAGCAAGCTTACACAAAATTATTCATATCTCAAAGCTTCAATAGGATCTAACTTTGCTGCTTTGCTGGCTGGATATAATCCAAAGAATATTCCAATTGCTGATGAAAATGAAAATGCTATTAGTATTATTCCAATTGATATTGGAATATGTATTTTTAAGAATGCTCCAACAATCTTTCCTGTAGTTATGCCAAAAACAGTACCAATTATTCCACCTATAAGACATAATATCACAGACTCCATAAGAAATTGCACTTTTATATCACGTGTTTTTGCTCCAATTGCTTTTCTTATACCAATTTCTCTAGTTCTCTCTGTTACAGATACAAGCATTATATTCATAACTCCTATACCACCTACTAAGAGTGATATAGCTGCAATAGCACCAAGTATAGCTGTTATAACACTTAACCCTTTGGTTACAGCTTCAAGTCCTTTAAATCCATTTTCAGCTACATATATACCTTTACTTTGATGTTTACTTTCAAGAGTTCTTATTATACTAGAGCTTATTTGATCTGCTTTACTCATATCTGATAACATTACTGACATATAACTAATACTAGTATTGGTAATCAACCTATCCGCTGTTGTTATAGGTATGAATACTCCACCAGAAGCATTATCTGATGCTTCTCCTAAATTTGAATTAGGATCCTTATATACACCAACTATATGAAAATTTACTTCTCCATTATCCGATGTGAGCTCAATATCCTCTCCAATTGCATTATCAGTTCCACGAAATAACTTTCCAGCTGTCTTTTCATCTATAATTGCTGCACTAGATCTTGCATCTACATCATGTTGATTTAAAAATCTTCCACTGATCATTTTTATGCCTGAAAGCTTGTCATATCCTTCTGTCGATGCTACAATTCCTGCACGCCTAGATTTATTCTGAACCTTCAAATTCCCACTACCTGAAAGCATTGGAACTACCTGTGTAACTTCAGGTATTTTATCCTTTATAATATCAATATCCTCCATAGTAAAGAAATCCTTCTTTTCTATGGATTTGTCTGAAGATTGATTTAAATGCACATTAATTACATTACTACCTGCTCCTTGAAACTCCCCTGCAATATATTCTTTTGCTCCAGCACCTATAGAAACTATAGTTATTACAGAAGATATTCCTATTATTATTCCAAGCATGGTTAGCAAAGATCTTAATTTATTTGACTTTATGCTTTGCAGTGCAGATTTAAAACCTTCTTCCACATTCATTATTTCTGCCCCCTAACTATAGTCCTATTTGCAACTAAACTGTCAGAAATTATAGTTCCATCTTTAAAAATTACATTTCTCTTTGTATGCATGGCTATATCAGCTTCATGTGTAACCATAACAATGGTTACACCTTCATCATTTAACCCTTGAAAAATACCCATTATTTCCTCGCTTGAAACACTATCTAAGTTTCCAGTAGGTTCATCTGCAAGTATTATAGATGGACTATTAGCTAAAGCTCTTGCAATAGCAACTCTCTGTTTTTGACCTCCAGACATTTCATTAGGTCTGTGACGAATTCTATCAGATAGTCCAACTCTGTCTAAAGCTATTTTTGCTTGCTTTTCTCTTACATGCCTAGGTATTCCTGCATACATCATTGGAAGTTCAACATTTTCCACAGCTGTAAGTTTGGGAAGTAAATTAAATGCTTGGAATACAAATCCTATTTTTTTATTTCTTATTTCAGCTAAGCTATTGTCATCCAGTGAAGAAACATCCACATCTTCCAAGTAATACTTTCCCTCTGTAAGTTTATCCAAACATCCAAGAACATTCATAAGAGTAGATTTTCCAGATCCAGAAGCACCCATTATAGCTACATATTCTTCTTTTTCAATTTGTAAATTAATTTCCTTTAAAGCTCTAAGTTTTATTGATCCAGTATCATATACTTTAACTAAATTCTCTAATTTAATTATCACTTATTCTTCCCTCCTGTTTGAGCCTTTGAAGCATCTTTTACAATATCACCATCTTTAAGTGAATCAGAAGGATTTGTTACATATTTTTCGCTCTGTGCAAGACCACTTATAATTTCTACTGCATCATCAGTTTCAATTCCAGTTTTTATATATTTTTTTGAAACTTTGTTTTCAGAATTTACTATGTAAACATACTTTCTTTTTGTAGACTTATCTTGTTTTATATTATCTACACCCATAACAATTGCATTTTGTTTTTCATTAAATACAACTTCTACATCAGCTTTATATCCTGATTTTATATTGTCACTTGTACCTGCATTATCAAGAGTTACTATAACATTTACCTTAGCTTCCTGTTGTGCATTTTTATCATCCATCTTTGTTTGGGCTATTTGACCAACATCCGTAACAGAACCAATATATTTCATTTTGTCATTTCCTTTTATTTTAACAATAGCCTTTTGTCCCTTTAAAACTTTCATAGCATCATATTGACTCATATCTATAGAAACTTTATACTTTGAGTCATCGTCTACTATTATCTTATCACCTGTTTGTGGAACTTGACCTTCTTTTGCATCAACTTTTACCACTTTTCCATCTACACCAGCTTTTATGTCACATTGAGCTATTTTTTCATTTAAGCTATCAACTTGGGCTTTTATAGAACTTGTTGAAATTGACCCACTGCCATTTCTTTCCTGTCCTCCTGGAACTTGTGCCTGTGACACTGCACCTTGAGCATTACTTAACTCTGATTTTACTTTATTTAATTCATTTTTATAATCAGATGAATCCATTTGAACCAAGACATCATCCTTTTTTACATCTTGTCCTTCTGTCACTAACACTTTTGACACCTTTTGAGTATTACTCAAAGTTATTTCATTCCTATAATTAGGTTGTATAGTTCCAGAAACTATTGTACTTTGAGCTATATTTTTCTTGATAACCTTAGATATATTCACACTTTTTATTTGAGTTTTTTGCGCTTTTGAATAAGAAGATATTCCAATTATTATAATTATAATTAGCACAATTGCTATAATACCTAATTTCTTCTTGTTTTTTATAAATTTAAACTTGGATTCCATTTTTCTTTTTCCTCACCTTTCTAAATATAATATACAAATTATTTAAAAATACAATATGTCTTTATTATAACAATTATTATAAATAAATATAAAACTGACATCATATAAAAATGCAATGTCAGCTTGTCTATTATGTTAACTTAATAACACTATCTTTAAGTTAAACCCTTAATAACATTGAAAATTTAACAATAACTGAAACAATATAAATTACAAAAACTATAATTGCAGCTTTCTTAATTTTCATCTTAAATACGACTGAAGTTCCTATTACCGCTAATATACTGCTCCATATATAGAAAAAATCTATAGATGAAAATAACTTATAAATGCCACTTTTTGTATCTACTGATGAGCTTAAAAACAATGTAAAGCTTGTGGAAACATTCTTCACATTTTGTGGTTCTGTAAATATCATTATTATTGCAGCTAAAATTAATCCTATTAGCACTGGAACATATGCTAATAGATTTATGCAATATAAGTTTTTGAAACTTCCATTTTCTTTCGTAATAGATGCAATAAGCTTAATAAGTGCACTTGATATTAATGCTGCTAAAGCTGGCATAATTAATGCTCCAATTATTCCAGAAATTACAACTCCTATTTTTATCATTGGAAGTGCAGCTTGAGAAACATTTGTCATTTCTTGAGTTTGTGAAATAGTATAACTTATAAGTTTAGGCAGCTCTACTATAGTAGCAATTAATTGAATAATCGTTATGGGGATTAAGTACCTCCACACTTTTGGATTTTCATTAACTTTCTCCATCGTTTCTTTTGGCGATATTACAACACCAATAAGAGTCTTTAAAATTCCATCTTTACTTTCTTTTGACATTAATTCTCCTCCTAATTTAAAATAATTCAGTTCAATACAGGCATTAACTATTTATATTTATTATGTAAATACTTGTAAGTTTCCTGTTTATACTGTGCATATATATTATATACAGTATGAACCTAAAAATCAATTAATTCATCCATAAAAGTAAAACAAAACTATTTATGGAAAAATATAATTATCAATCTATCTTATTCTAGTAATTAAATTTAATTTCACTTTTTTGATAAAATCTTGATTTTTATTTGATATTCTTATTTTACAAACAAAAGCAGTCATTTAACTGACTATAAACTTATTATACAAGGAGCGTTAATTATGCAAGAAAATTATTTATTACAAACTGAAAAATTAATAAAAAAATTCAAAAAGGAATATTCCGTAAATTCTCTTTCCATTTCAATTCCTAAAAATCACATTTACGGATTGTTAGGTGCTAATGGAGCTGGAAAATCTACCACACTAAAAATGATAACAGGACTGTTAAAGCCCACTTCAGGCGAAATTATATTTGATGGTCACAAATGGAATCGTAATGACTTAAAAGATATTGGTTCTTTAATTGAACAGCCACCTATTTATGGTAACTTAACTGCAAAAGAAAATTTAAAGGTTCATACTACTCTTTTAGGGTTACCAGACAAACGTATTCGTGAAGTATTAAAAATTGTAGATTTGACAGATACTTACGATAAACAAGCTAAAAATTTCTCTATGGGAATGAAGCAACGTTTAGGTATTGCTATTGCAATTTTAAACCATCCAAAATTATTGATTTTAGATGAACCTACTAATGGATTAGATCCTATAGGAATTCAAGACTTGCGAAAATTAATAAAGTCTTTTCCAGAGCAAGGAATTACAGTAATTTTATCCAGTCACATTTTAGCTGAAGTAGAACAGGTTATAGACTATGTGGGAATTATGAGTCATGGTATTTTAGGCTACCAAAGCAAAATCAATCCTGGTGAAGATTTAGAAGCCTTATTTATGGACGTTGAACTCGAAACTAGAAAAAAGAGAGGAATTATATAATGATTAAATATTTAATTGCTGAAAATTTAAAAACTAAAAAAACTATACTTCGTAAATTATTAATTTCTATACCAATGTTATGTGTAAGCCTTGCTCTTATTTTTGACTTTTTAGGTTTGGGATATTTTACTAGTAAATCTGCTTTTACTTCAATAAATCATTGGTCATTATCCTGGATGCCACTTTTAGTTGTTTTTCTTACAGGTATGTTTCATAAAATTGAGCAAAACAGTACAGGCTATAAAACCATTTTTTCTTTTCCAATCGATTTAAAGAAAAGCTGGATAGCTAAAATTGCAATTTTATCATTTTTTACATTAATAGCTTCCCTATTTTTAGGACTACTTACAACTATATTAAATATTGCATTTACCAGTACAGAAGCAAGTGTTGTTCCATTTTATAATTGTCTTATATCAATTATCATAAGCTGGATTACATCACTTTGGCAAATTCCATTATGCTTATGGTTAAGTAGAAAAATAAACTTTTTCATCTTATTAGTATTAACTTATGGTGCTAATTTGGAACTTGGTGCAAGCAGAGCTCCCTCTTCTTTATGGTGGTTATTCCCATGGAGTATACCTCTTAGATTACAATGTCCGTTACTACACTTACATCCTAATTGTTTACCACTAGATTCAAATAGCGCATTATTAAATTCTTCAGTTATTCCAGTTGGAATTGTATTAAGCATTTTGTTGTTTTTTACATTAATCCTTCTTACAAGTTATTCATTTAGTACAAGTGAGGTATGTTAGTATGATTACATTTTGGCACAGTTATAAAGCAGAATTTTTAAAAAATAAACATGGTGTTTTTCTATGGACGCATATTATATTGCCTTTTCTCTTAGTTATTTTTATAACTTTTTATAGATTTGGAAAATTAAATGATTTAGCTTTATTTGATTATTTCTTTAAAATAATTGGTTTTTTCTTTCCATTAATTGCTGCAGTCCTTTGCGGATTAATTGCAGATCAAGAAAAACAAGCTGGTCACTGTCAAATAATGCTCAGCAAACTACCTCGTAAGACAACTACCTTTGTAAGTCAATTGTGTATGCTTCTTACCATGAGTTTAGCTTCTATATATTTAGCAATTATATTATTTATAATATCAATGAAATGTATAATACATGTAAATAATATTAATTATCTCTTATATTTTAAAACAGGTTTTTTCATATTTTTAAGTGTTATTTTTCTTTACAGTTTATATTTAGCTTTGGCCTACCATTTTAGTACTGGAGTTTGTATTGTCACTGGATTTGCTGGTTTAATCATTGCTGCTTTAGCCTCTACAGGTCAAGGAGATAGTGTCTGGATGTTCTTGCCCTGGGTATGGCCTATGAGAATTGTAAACTTTATACTTAAGTTTGAATTTAAACTTTCGGGAGAAGTACTATCAAATTATACATACAGAGAACTAACTACAAGTTTAACATTTATGACCGTAATGACAATTTGCTGTATTGTAATTTATATTCTTTCATTTCATTTTTGGGAAGGTAGACAAAAATAACTAAAATTTAGTAAAATAAATTCTATGTAGTTTCACTCAATTTTGGCATATACAAAATATAAACCTAAAGCTGAGTTATTAAATGTACAAGGATGTGAAATCATGGCAAAAATTTTAGCTGTAGACGATGATAAACGAATTTTAAAATTAATAAAAAATGCTTTAGAAATTAATAATCATGAGGTAGTTACATTGCAAAATGCAGAAAATACTCCTATAGAAAACTTTTGTGAATATGATTTAATTTTACTTGATGTAATGATGCCAGGAATAGATGGATTTAAACTTTGTGAAAAAATACGTAATTCAGTAGATTCTCCAATTATTTTTTTAACAGCAAAAACAGAAGAATCTGCAATTGTTAAAGGCTTAACTCTTGGTGGTGATGATTATATATCCAAACCTTTTGGAGTAATGGAGCTCAACGCTCGTGTTGACGCATATCTTAGGAGACAAAATCGGGGAAAATCTACTAGAAAATTAATATATGAAAATATTACAATTGATTTTGATAAAAAGGAAATCAGCATTGGCGGTAATACTATTAATTTCACTAAAAATGAGTATAACATTTGTGAATATTTAGCATTAAATCGTGGAAAAGTATTTACAAAGCAGGCAATTTTCGAATCAATTTATGACCTTGATAGTGATACTCAATTCTCAGTAATCACTGAATATATAAGATTAATTCGTAATAAATTTAAAACTTTTGATTGCTCTCCTATTGAAACAGTTTGGGGGGTTGGATACATGTGGAAATAAAAAAAACATCTATGCAAGCATATGTTATTAAATTCATTTTTAAAATAGCATTTTGTTTTATATCGTCCTTATTAGCCCTTTTTCTTATTTTTAGTTATATGATAAATTCACACATACTTCTACCTTCTAATTATTCACAACAGATGGTAGAAAAATCTAAAGAAAACATAAAAAATGCTAAAGAAGTAACTTCTAACTTAATACCAGAAAACTTAAACTATATTATTTTGGACAAACAAACTTTAAATGTAAAGAAAGGCAGTATGAGTGACTCAGAAATAAAAAAAGCTAAATTAAGCGTTAAGGACCCTCAAATTGGAATTAATGTTTATGAGGTAATTGAGCGATCAAAAGAATACTGCATAATACATTATCAATTAGTTGTTCAATTTAAAAATCCTGTACTTAGTAAATTGATACCTTATCCTGAAATAGCTCTACTAGTACTTTTTATTATCACCTTATTAACTACACTATACATTCTTTCTTTACAGTTTTCAAATAGAATAAAAAATGAATTAAGCAAATTCAGTTATATTACTGAAAAGATTGAAAAACAAGATCTAGATTTTGAAGTGCAAAATGCATACTTTATAGAGCATCAAAAGGTTATGGATTCCTTGGATAGTTTACGCTATAGCTTAAAAAAATCTTTAACAATTCAATTTGAACAGGAAAAAAACAAAGGAGAACAAATTAGTGCACTAGCCCACGATATTAAGATCCCTATTACCGTTATCAAAGGAAATGCAGAACTACTAAATATTACACAAAAAGATGAAAAAGTATTGGATTTCACAAATGAAATTATGGAAGCAACAGGTGAGATAGAATATTATACCCAGCTTTTAATTGATGCATCTAAAAATGATGATACTTTTATACTACATAAAGAAAAGATTACTATAAATGAATTTTTAAGCATAATTGAAAAAGATACACTTTCCTCTATTGGGAATAACAATATTTGTTTTAATTTTAATAACAAGATACCTAATGAATTAATGTGCAATATTGATTCTATGTCAATGAAACGCGCATTCATGAATATTATTATAAATGCCATTGAATACACTAAAGATGTATTAGCTTTAGATGCTTATTTAAAGGATAATTTAGCTTATTTCATAATTACCGATTCTGGAAATGGTTTTTCTACTGAAGCATTAAAAAAAGCTACAGAATTATTTTACACCAATAATAAGAGCCGAAGCCAAACAGGCCATTATGGTATTGGATTATCTTTTGCAAATAAAGTAATTAACGCTCATAATGGTAAGCTTAATATACAAAATGATATAAATACTGGTGGTGGGCAAATTATAATTTCACTGCCTATAGAACTTGATTAATTAAATTTCTGCAAATTCATAAAAGAATCTCTTTTTTAAACTTATTAATATCAATACTATATATCCTAAAAAAATTAAATTTAAAGCTTTCAGCATATTTATTAATACTAAAAGCTTTAAATTTAATTAATTCTAAAATCTTATCAACTACATGATTATTAAGCTTTTTTACGCTATTACTCTTCCTTTAAATGACAACAAGATCCAGAATCACTATCTTTCTTTTTAGCACCTTCATTTTCTCCTTCTGCCCTAACTTTGATCAATTCTCCTACAATACTTACTGCAATTTCTTCAGGTGTTTCAGCACATATACTAGTTCCAATTGGTGAATAAACACGCTTAATTTCTTCTTCTGTATATCCTTTACTACGCAACCCATTATAAATTTTATCTCTTTTACTTCGGCTGCCTATCATACCAATATATCTTGCTTCACTTCTAAGTACCTGTTCTAAAACAATCTTATCATAAAGATGTCCCCTAGATACAATTACTAAGTAACTATCCTCATTAATATTTAAATCAGGTAATTTATTAAAAGAATCAATAACCATAAGCTCCGTAGGTTCTGAAAATCTTTTGCTGTTAGCATAATCTTCTCTATCATCTAACACCACAGTCTTAAAACCTACAGTTTCACATAGAGGTGCAATTCTTTGGGATACATGACCTGCTCCAAAAATATAAACTGTACCTGCTGGCCTAAGAGGTTCTACTAAGAAACGCTGGTTATCTATTACTTCAGCATGAATAGATATTTTAGCTGGACCAGCTATGAGCTTTTCTAGAATATATTGATCACAATCAATACTGCCAATAAGAGTTTTATTTGGTTTTACTATACACTGCTGTCTTCTAAGACTATTTTTATTAGAATCATTATCCAAAATCGTAATAAGCCAAGCTTTTTCCCTATTCTCATGAATTTTTTGTGCAGCTTCATAAACCACTTTATTGTTTTCATCATAAGCATCAATAAAATCTATTAATACTTCACCTTTTCCACCACAAATCATATCCATTGCTTCTACATCTCTACTGGTTAAATCAAATGACTGCATTTTTGTTTCTCTAGCTTTAAATGATTTCAATGCAAGTTCTATAGCATTTGCCTCTAAACGTCCCCCTCCTATAGTACCTACAATTGAACCATCTTCATGAACTACCATTTTAGCTCCAGCAGTACGTGGTGCTGAACCAGTTTTATCAAAAATGGTTGCAAGTATAAAGCTTTCCTTTTTATTTAAAAGGTCTATCATTTCTTTATACAATTTTTTCATTTATATTTCCTCCAATTAATTATTCTTAATGCTAATATTCTACATATTCCATGTAAATCCTTTATATGTTATATCAATTTATTAGAATTGTTTAAAAATTTCAAAAATCAAAATATGGATATTTAGAATAAAAAACCACTTGAACATTACTTCAAAGTGGTTTTCAAACATATATCATTAAATGGATATTTAATTTTAAACTAATATGGTTAAACCTTTTTAAGATTCACTATCATAATAAATGTTACAATTTGATAATGCTTCTTTTAATACTTCTTTATCAGAATCACTTATTTCATTGTTATTTACCCAAAGAGTTTTTAAATTATTTAGCCCTTTAAGTGGATTTATATTGCTTATTTTACAATTAGACAAGTTAAGAGATTTTAAATTGTTCAATATTTGTATGGCACTTATATTTTCAATTTCATTATTATTTAAATTAAGAGTCTCCAATTTGGTTAATCCTTTTAGCTTACTTATATCACTAAATTCATTATAACTTAAGTTTAGCATTTCCAAATTTGTTAAACTACTTAATACGCTTATATCGGTAATTTGATTATCTCCTAAATCAAGGGTTTGCAAACTTGTTAAATTTTCTATTCCACTGATATCTTTTATGTTCTTATGTGAAGCATTTAAAGATATAATATTTTTAACATCTGTTATATAAATATCTCCTGCTTCCTTATTTATCTTATCTCTTACTGCTTTTTCTAAATTCTCATCTTTAAATATAACTATATCCTTTGAATCAGTAGAATCTGACATATTAAAATCTTTATCTATAAGATTATCATAATATCCCTTTACAGGACTATAATCTGATATTTGATTCTTAGACAAATAAAGAGTCTTTAAATTAGTTAACCATTTCAATTTAGTTATATTAGTAATTCTATTATTCTTTAAGGAAAGTTCACTCAAATTATTTAGATACTGTAATGGAGTTATATCATTAATTTTATTATCTTCTAAATCAAGCTGCTTTAGATCAGTTAAATTTTGTAAAGATCTTATATCACTTATTTCATTGTCATTAAGCAAAAGAGTTTCAAGCTTAGTTAAATTTTTCAATTCACTTATATCATTTATCTTGCTTTGCGATAAATCAAGAAACTGTAAATTAGTTAAATTTTTTATCCCACTAATATCCTGTATTCCCTCAGCATAAGGCTTTAAAGACACAATTTTTTCAACATCGCTTTTATAAATACCCCCTGATGGCTTATTTATTTCACTTCTTACTGCTTTCTCTAAATTTCCATCCTTAAAGATTACTACATTATCATCAGTAGAATCTATTAAATCAAAATCCTTATTGAGGATTTTACTGTAATATGCTCTTGTAGGATTATAATCTAAAATTTTATTTTGCCCCAAGTAAAGAAGATTTAAATTAGTCAA
Source organism: Clostridium drakei (assembly GCF_000633595.2). Classification (GTDB taxonomy): domain Bacteria; phylum Bacillota; class Clostridia; order Clostridiales; family Clostridiaceae; genus Clostridium_AM; species Clostridium_AM drakei. Next base: position 54,371 of record NZ_JIBU02000031.1, read on the forward strand.
TCCTCTTAATGCATTTATACTGCTAATTCTATTGTTTTTTAAAGAAAGCTGCTGTAAATTAGTAAGGCCTTGTAATGGTTCTATATCTATTATTTCATTACCATTTAGTAAGAGCATATATAGATAAGTAAAATATTTTAATTCACTTATATCACTTATTTCATTGTTATTTAAATTAAGATAATACAAATTATTTAATCCTCTTAATTCATTAATATCACTTATTTCATTTTGTGATAAATCTAAATCTCGTAAATAAGATAAATACCTTAATACACTTACATGGCTTAGTTGATTCTGTGATAAATTAAGAATCTGTAAATCAGTTAAATTTTCTATTCCAGTAATATCATCTATATTACTGCTAGAAGCATCTAAGTTTGTAATATTTTCAACATCACTTTTATAAATATCTCCTATAGGTTTATTTATACTATTTCTTATTAATTTTTCCAAATTGTTATTTTTAAAAGTAATTACATAGCTACTTTTAATATTGAAATGAAGTCTATACTCATTTTTTAAAGGTTTTCCTGATTTTGAATGTGCATTAGCTCCAATATTTAATATATAACTTTTTCCTGGTATATAACCACCTTGTGGAGCTGTTACTAAAAGTGTTTTAGTATCCTGACCTTGTTTAATTTCTACACCTACCTTATTCCCATTATTATCAGTTACAGTAATACTATTTTTAGTCAAATCATCAAATCCAACTTCTCCAGTAAATTTTAAAGTCCAAGTTTTATTAGATTCTACTGTTTGATCATCAATAAATTTTGCAGCTTTAACAGTATTGGTTAAAAATAGGCTTGTACACATAATACCTAATATAATGAATAATCTAAATTTTTTAATCATAGCTCTTCCCCCTACTCTATGTATTTATCTAATGTTCCAATTTATATTGTTTCTATAAATTTAAATTCAAAACATAATTAAATAACTTTTATTTTATTTAGAAAAAACTTAAACTATTTTGTATTAACTTAATTTTAAGCTATATAGATCAAAACTCTTAATACACATTATATACTTGTATTATAAACCTTGTTTTTATTACTTTCCATAAATTTCATCCTATTTTTAATTTTATATTTAAAATGTTTTATTTTTATATAATTGTTTCTATTCATTTCCTTTTTTTATAACAATAATTTAATATGTGTTTTTATAGTTTTTTGTGAGTTTTAAAGGATTATTTAAACTTATTGCTCAGCTTAATACAATTAAAACCATCTCATTAAAATCCATTTTTTACATTTTTATCCACATAATCCACAACTTTATCCACAACCTTATATTTTACCTTGAAAAAACTATTATTTCTATTTTATCTTTTGGATTTTTTTTGAAACATGCTATTTAAATATGCTGTATATTTTTAAAATATTTCATAAATTTAACATAGAGAAAAGTAAAATAATCAGCTTTTCCCTATGCTTCTCAAATTTTTATTCTTTATACAAAATTTTTTAGTACTTTCCAAACTCTGCATCACTTAAAGATATTCTAGGCTTACTTTTAGATGCAGCTGCCTCATTATAATTTAAAGAATTATTTTTAAATTGTCTCCTATTTTCATGATCTGATGTGTATATATTGTTATTAGCTAATGAACTACCTCCTTTTAATTTAAACTTTCCTATCATGTTCTTTAGCACCAATGCTTGACTTGAAAGCTCTTCACTAGCTGCTGCACTTTCTTCTGCAGTTGCTGAATTAGTTTGTACAACACTTGAAACTTGCTCTATACCTTTATTTATTTGAGATATTGCTGTTGCTTGCTCATTCGAAGCTGCTGCTATTTCTCCAACTAAAGTTGATGCCTTAGATACTCTTACCACAATTTCATCAAGGGATTTAGCAGTGTTATTGGCAATCTTTGTTCCAACTTCTACTTTTTTGATAGACCCTTCAATTAAATCTGTAGTTTGCTTAGCTGCACTAGCACTTCTTGCTGCAAGATTCCTCACTTCTTCTGCTACTACTGCAAAGCCTTTACCATGCTGTCCTGCTCTTGCTGCTTCAACTGCCGCATTTAAAGCTAGTATATTAGTTTGAAATGCAATATCATCAATAACCTTAATTATTTTAGAAATATTAGAAGATGCTTCATTAATTTCTTCCATGGATTTAAGCATATCCTTCATATGAGAATTCCCTAGTACAGCTCCATCTTTAACACTATTTGCAAGTTCGCTAGCCTGAGTGGCATTAGTTGCATTTTCCTTAGTTTGAGTTGCTACTTCTGTAATAGAAACACTTAGTTCTTCTATTGCGCTTGCCTGCTCTGTAGCACCCTGCGAAAGAGCTTGGCTACCATCTGAAACCTGATTTGAACCTCCAGAAACCTGATCTGCAGCCCGATTTATTTCTGTGAATACTTCATTAAAAGATTCAATTATAAGATTTAATGCATCTTTAATTCTGCTAAAATCTCCTTTATATTCATTATTGATTGATAATTGAAGATTTGAATTAGACATTTCTTCTAAGACCTCTGAAATTTCAGTTATATAAGAATATAATGAATCTATAGTATCATTTAATGCATGTTTAATTTTAGCATGTTCTCCTTTATAATCTCCTTTAACATGTATATTTAAATTACCATTTGCCATTTCCTTTAATACTTCTGCTGACTCCTTTATAGGCCTTGTTACTTCATCTAATGTTTTATTTATTCCTTCAACTATCTTTTTATAATCTCCACTATGTTTAGCTGCATCTGCTCTTACATCCAGCTTTCCTTCAACTGCTGCATCTACCAACTCATTAGTATCAGTCACTAATGAGTTTATAGCTATAACCATTTTTTCGAATGCTTGTGCTAAATTCCCAACTTCATCTTTACTATGTATATCTATGCTAATATTTAAATTACCTTCAGAAATGCTATCTGCTGATTTAAGTAATTTTTTAATAGGTTTACTTATTATATTTGATATATAATATCCAAGTAATATTGATGCAACTACTGCAATTACTGCTATAATAATAAGCATCAACATGGTTTTATTGGCTGAATTTTGAGCTTTACTGCTTAATTCTGCTCCAGTAGTCAAATTAAGTTTTATATTTTCATCAATACTAGTTGAAGCTATATTTGCAATTTGACCTCCTGGCTTTTTTAAAAGTTCATACGCTTCTGCTTTTTTATTTTGAATGGCTAGTTCTACAATCCGATCTCTAACAGATTTGTAATCATTTATAGACTTTTCTAATTTATTGTAGTTTTCAAGCTCTGTTTGATTTTGCACAGTTTTTTTTAACTCGGCTAAATTTTTCAATATTGTTACATCATTATTGGATATTATATCTTGATAGGTTTTATAATTATTGGGATCAGTTTCTATTATTAAATCCCTTACAGCCGCTCTAGACTGTTGAAATGATTCAACTATAAATACCAACTTTCCTTGAGAATTGCCATAATTGGTCATTATATACTGAGAGGTTTTTTGAGTTGATTGAAGGCTAAAAATACCGATTATTCCTATAAAACCTGCTAACATTGCAACTATAATAAATCCTAATATTAGCTTTGAACTAATCTTCATGTTATAATACCATTTCATAATTTGTCCCCCTTTGAATATTGATTTTTTACAATTAACCCACTTTTCTGAAAATTTTCTTTAAAGCTTTTTCTTTCACTTGAAATTGTTACAAATAGCATACTATAATTTTTTTCATATTTCAACGAATTTTGATTAAATTTTATAATTATTGTTCTATTTTTATCCAAATAAGTCTATATACTGTAATAAAATATAAATTTATTATATTTCTTCCGACACAATATTAAAGATTTAGTATATATTTTTTAATTGTATTATAATTTCATATAATTATCATAATATATTTATAATTTCTATTCTGTTATAAATTTTTTACATCACAAAAAACTTAAAAAGTCTGCATCTAAAAAAGATACAGGCTTTTTTACTATTTCAATTTATTTTCATAAGCTTCAACTATTTTTTACCATATTCCCTCCTGTAGGTCCAACCATACCACCAATTTCTTTAGTTTTCAAATCTGCTACATAATTTTTATTTAAATCAATACCTAATTCATTTGCAGTTTCCATTTTTAATTTATCAAGCTTACTTTGTGTCTCTGGAACTAAAGGCTTATTTGACATAAATACCTCCTCCTTCGTACTTTAACTTCATTGACATTTTATTTTATGTAGTTTTATAAAAAATTAATCTAAAACATTTGATTAAAATTTTAATTTTTTATAAAGAAAACATATTGACTTTGACATTATGGTAAAGTTTAAAATATAATTAATCACTTCGAAGGAGATTAAAATTTAGGAGGTTTTAAATGTATACTATAGGACAATTTTCGAAAATTGGAAAGGTTTCAACAAAAATGCTAAGGCATTACGATAAAATTGGATTGATAAAACCTAGCTTTGTAAATCCTGAAAATCAATATAGATATTATGAAAGATGCCAGGTTAAAGATATTCTAAAGATAAATAAACTCAAAATATACAAATTTTCCCTAGATGAAATAAAACAAATTATTGAAGATAAAAGTAATGAAACTTTAAAAAAATTACTTCAAAAACAAATATATTATATTACAAATGAAATAAATCAAAATAATAATATTTTATTTGAATTAAAAAGTTGTGTAAAAGATTTGAAGAAAGGTGATGATATAATGACTTCTAAAAGAAGTTTTAAAATTTTAATTGATAACTTAGATGATAAATTAATTCTAAGTTTAAGAGATAGAATTTCAATGGATAATATAGCAAGCTTAATTGGAAAGGTTTTTGAAAATATATACCGAAATAATCTAAAAGTTTGTGGAAATATAATGACTATTTATTATGATGAAGATTTTGACGAAAGTAATGCAGATATAGAAGTTTGCATACCTGTAGACAAAGAATTTGAAACAACTTCCATTAAAACAAGGATTTTAAAAGGAGGTCTACATGTGCATACTACCTTTATAGGTGCATACAGTGAAATTGGAGAAGCTTATGCAGAACTCACTGACTGGATTGAAAAAAATAATTATGAAATAATTGGTGCTCCTTATGATAAATATATTAAGGGCCCAGATTCCAAATGTAGTCCTGATGAATTTGTAACTGAAGTATATTTTCCAATTAAACAAAAATAAATATAATTAGGTTGCTGCATTAACTAATTCATATAGAATATATTAAAATATCCATTTTTAACGCAGTAACCCTTCTATTTCACATACATGCTTATAAATCATGGACTTGTAGGTTCTTTAGGAGGTGTAGGCTCTTTAGGTCCTGTTATTGTAGATTTACTATAGCTGCTTTTATTATCTGTACCTGAAGTCTTGCTTTCTACTTTATCTGACTTATCTGTATTTTGCTTATTTGTATTTGATGTACTTATTTTTGATCCCTCTATTTTTTGTGTACTCGTCTGGGAAGTATTGGTATTTATATTTTGTACATCAGTTTTTGAATTATTGCTTTTTGATGTTCCCGTGCTCTGAGCTCCTGTATTTACTTTTGAAGTATCTGATTTCTGACTTTCTGATTTTGTTGTATTTGACTTTCCTTCATCTGACTTTTGTGTTTCAGTTTTTGATGTACTAGCCTTTTGCTGAGAAGCATTTTTATTACTAGAGCATGCAGAAAAGCAAAATAATAAAGATGCCATAGTTACCAAGCCAGTTAAATTTTGAATTATTTTTTTCTTCATATGTACTCCCTCTTTTCTAAGTTACATTAATAAATATTCTACATAATTACATATAATCCTTCATTAGTTATCCAAATAACTAATAAATTTACTTTACTCAACATTCATTATCCTCTGAAAAGTTGAGTTGCATTACATTTCATGCTATAATAAATTACACATACAGAAAATAATGTAAATATTTTTTAAAAATTGGAGGTTTATATATGAATAATTGTGCAGACATTTTATCTACAAGTAATTCAACTAATAAGATAAAAATATCAAATGCTGCTAAAAATTTAAATGGTGAATCTTTTGGTAGCATTTTTAATAAAATTGCCAATTCAATAAAACCAAATTCAACAATTACATCAAATTCTTCTACTCAAAAACTAGATGAAAATTTTAGTGAAAAATTAGAAGAAGAAATGAATCAAAGAGCTGATGGCGATGTGGAAAGACTAGCTAATTTTTTTGGAATTGGAAAACATTTGATGAAGGCTATATTGCAAGGATTACATATTGATCCTAGAGATTTACTTGAACCATCCAAGAAAAAAGATATAATTAAAACTTTAATAAAAAAATTTGGATTAGACCAAAATAGAGCAGAAGCTCTTGCTAGTCTAATAACTGACTTTCAAAAATAATTTTCACACCGGTACAGATTGTAACCAGCTTATTAAAAAATATAAGCTGGTTTTAATTTACTTCTTAATTTCTTTATATTTTGATGTATTTTTATCTTCTGAATTTATGTATTCAAAATCTCCATTTGAATTTTTTCTTATCCCTAACTTTTCATACTGATTATTCTTTATCTTACGCTTATTTACCACACTTACCACCTCTATTACTTATTATGTTCAACATACAAAAAAATATTTGTTTTATACTTTTTATTAGAATTATTATAAAAAATAAAAGCTAGCAGCTTTAACTTTCTGCCAGCCTTCTCCAAATATTACCTATAATGAATTAATACATCCATGGATAATATGGATAAGGATAATAATATGGATAGTAATATGGATAACTGTAGAAGTTATAATATGGATAATACCCACCAAATCCTCCGTGATGGAAACCTCCATGATACATTCCTCCATGCATTCCACCACCGTGCATTCCTCCATGTACAGGCCTATAGAGATCGTCGAACATACTAAAAGTTGGTTGTTCGCCTTCTGCTCCCTTCTTCATTCCAGCTTGCGGAAGAGTTTGCTTCATCATATTATTTTCCTGCATTGGAGCTTGCATAGCAGGGTTTGCCCCCATCATTGGGTTCGCTCCCATCATCGGATTCGCTCCCATCATTGGGTTTACTCCCATCATCGGATTTGCTCCCATCATCGGATTTGCTCCCATCATCGGATTTGCTCCCATCATTGGATTTGCTCCCATCATTGGATTTGCTCCCATCATTGGGTTTACTCCCATCATTGGGTTTACTCCCATCATCGGATTAGAATGCATTGGCATATGACCTTGCATCATTGGACAATTACACATCTTTGAACCTGAGCATGAACATTCCCTTTCGAAGTCTTCACTCTCATTAACTTCTCTAGTGTCGGAATTATTCTCTTCCATATTTTACCTCCAGTAAAGTTTCTTCATTATCTATTATATTAATAAATATTTGAATTGTGACTATTTAGTTACATTTTTTAAAATAAATTCATATTAATAACAAAATAATGCTATATAGCTATCTATTTTTCTAGTACAATTAGTAAAACAAGCACTACTGTAATAAATACTGCACATGGAAAATAAAACCATACTTCTGTAGATGAAAAAAAACAGTTAATAAATGTTGTCTTTTTCGTATTATGTTTTAATAATATTTTCATTGAAAAATTAATATTATTTTCATCCATTTCACGAACATCATCAAATAAATTTCTATATTGACGTTCTAATTTTAAATAATATGTGTCTAATATCCAGAAAAAAACAACTGGTATATATGCTATAAATGGATATACCAGTTTATTATCCTTTATTGATAATGCAAAAACTCCAGTTACTAATGTCACTGACCAACTCTTTAATTTAAATGAATTAGATGCCATACGTGTTATGTCTGCTTCAATCATTTCTAAATGCTTGATTTTCTTTTCAGACATTTTTATATGCCTCCATAATTACTTTTATACTATATTCAGTACGCCTAATCTATAAACTTATTAAGTTACTATTATATTCTTAATTTTATACAATTCATCTAACTTTTCAAATTTATCTAATTTTTTCTCAGGTTTCAAACAGTTAATTCTCCATTTTTCTAAATCCTGATCATTAATTTCATATAAATGTTCCATATTTAAGTCATAATTAATATTAAAATTTTGTTTACTTACAAATATTTCTCTAGGTATTTTTCTAATTAATTTTGCTGCTGCAATCTCCATGTACACCCATGGCGATTGGGTTTTTTTTATTATGTCTGAAGCTTTAATTAAATTTGGAGTATTAAGAAAAAATAAACACTCTGCTTTATCCATCATCATAGCTAAAGCAGTACTTAACATCATATGAACATGACTAGTAGAATAATTTCTTTTTATATAATCATAATGTCCATCATCTGTTAAACAATATCTATTATCTATTTCTTCGAGCAAATTTTCACAATAACCCCATACACATGAATCAACAAATGCATTTAATTGAAAGTTTCTGCTTAACCATCCTGATAAAGCAATTGCCATATTTTTGTCCTTATATGAATGAGAAATAAAAATATCTGCATCAATTTGTGGAAACCAACCTGATTGAATATTTGAACCATCCAAAGAACCATCCTTTAAAATAAAATTGTCTAAATTTTTTTCAATTTTTTTTCTATTCATATTAAACAATTTTTTGCCAGTATTATAACAATGAATGCCATAGTCATTAAATAAATTCCCATCAACCTTTAGTTTAAATCCTACAAACATAATATCTCTCCCTCTTCCATTCACCTCATCTTCAAATAAAAAATTTTATTCATTACTGTACTAGACATAGAAATTAACTTATAGGATAAATTAATCTTATAGCTAATATTTTACCATATATTTACTATTTTTTCTATGCAGATTTTTGTTCATCTATTAACCTTTTTAGATTTTAAGTAATTGAAAAATTATAGCATCTTTAAAAAATATGATTATTATATTAAAATAATTTGTGAAAGATATGAAAGATTGATTTTTCAAGCCATATTATTTGTATTTAAGAAGATATAGAAACAGATTCTACATATGAATGTAGAACTTATTAACTGATTTTAACTAACTGAAATTTTGCACATGTAAAATTTCAGCTTAACATAAGCATACTACTAAAAAATCTTTGCATGTACGAAATCACAAAAATAGTAACCACTATTTTTTGTGATTTTCTAAATTATTTATATTTGTATCATGAATTTTACGAAACATAGTTACCATTAAGATAGATCCCATTAGTGCACAAAACATATCCCACTGAGTATCCAATTTATCTCCTTGATACTCCAATAAATCCTCTGGAACTCTTTTATATAAAATACATGCTGCACCTTCTAATATTTCATAGAAACCACTTATTGCTAAACAAATGCAAACAACAATTATAGATAATCCTATTCCCTTTTTTAATTTTATCTTTCTTATTAATATTTCCCTAATAATAAAAGCTGGTATAAACCCCTGCATAAAATGCCCAAATCTATCGTAGTAGTTTCTTTTTAAATTATATACTTGTTTTATTGAATTAAATATAGGTACATCACTATATTTATAATGTGCTCCAATCAACATTATTATTGTTACAATTAAAATGAGTTCATAGACAAAATCCGTAAACTTAAATCTATTGTAAGTAAATATAAGTATTATAACTCCTATAAATGCAGGTAAAAACTCAAAAAACCATGTAGAATAACTTTTAGGATGAATAGCTGATATAATAGAACTTAAAACAAATAATATTAACAAAATTAAATGAAGTTTTTTAGATTTACTATCTTTTTTAATTTTATTCATAAACATTCACTCCAATTAATATTTTCACTATAACTCTTAAATAATCTTTTAATATGTAAATTACGCAAAAGTAAATACATGAAAAGTATGTTAACTTTATAAACTTTTCTAATTATAATTTATAGTATAATCTATATTATAAAAAATATAATTAAAATTCAATGTAACAATATTCATAAAGGCTACATATTGTGTATTGTATATATTTTTCAGGAGGTAGCCTATGTATTGTTATACTCATGTAAATCATGAAAGCTATGAAATATTTAAATATTTCATAGCTTCAAAAATGTATTTTATCATCATTCTCTAATTAATGTTTTCCTGCCAATTCAGATTCTTTTCTAGGATTTGCAAAGCTTGGCTCTGTAGGATTAGGATTTTGATAAAATCTACCTGGTGTTGATAAATCGAAATATAATTTTGAATCCTCTGTAACTCCAAAGTTCTTATTTGATCCAGTATCTTTAACATTATTAAGAGCTTCTCTAAATAATGCATTATGTGTTTCAATTTCTCCGCTAGTTACAGTATTAAAATCCACTGCATGACCATTTAATAAATTGATAGTTTGTGCTACCATTTCCATATGACTCAATTCTTCTGAACCTATATCTAAAAATAAATCTTTAATTGCAGGATCTTTTATTCTAAAACTTTGAGATATATATTGCATAGCAGCTTTAAGTTCTCCATTACCGCCACCAAGTTGTTCTTGCATTAATACTGCATATTGAGGGTTGGGTCTCTCCACTTTTACATCCTTAAGCAATTGCTTTTCATGTTTAAATATTTACATCACATCTCCTTTTTATATTCTAAATATAATGTTTCATAAATGCATATATTAAATACATACTACAATTGAAAACTTTTCGGTAATTTTAGGTATATTAAAATAGATCCAACAAAAAATACACACATAAATCTAGCCTTATAATATAATCTCATATAATTATTGGAGGTATAAATAGAATGAAAAAAAGCATTAAAGCAGTATCAATTATTTTATTTATCATAGCAATCTTTTTAGGTATTAGGATTTTAGTTAAAACAGGTATTGGTAAACTTGATACATACCTTTCAATAAATTTAAAATTAAATAAAATGCTTAATCCTAACTCAATTGATAATAAATCTATAAAACAGCTTAGGGAAGGATTAAATTCTCAATCTACTATATGGTCAAGAAAACCTATACCATTTTCTAATATTAAGAATATTACTATTTCGGAAAACTCTAAAAAAATATCATTACGTATATATACACCTAATAACAACAATAACCCTCCAATAGTTATTTATTCACATGGTGGCTTTTGGATTGGAGGAAACCTTGATACTCATGATACCGTTTGCAGAAAGCTTTCTCAAAATTCCAAAGCAATAGTAATATCTGTAAACTACCATCTTGCTCCAGAAAATCCTTTTCCTATTGCAGTAGACGATGTATACACCGTACTAGATTGGACTTATAAAAATGCAGAAAGTATAAATGGTGATAAAAATAATATAGCTGTTGTAGGAGATAGTGCAGGTGGAAATCTTTCTGCTGTAGTTTCCTTAATGGCAAGAGACAAAAACGGTCCTTCTATAACTTGTCAAGTGTTAATATATCCATCCACAAACATATTTCAACTAAATAGTAATTCTTGGTCACAATTTTCTAATACTATCAATCTTTCAATAAATGATATGGAAAAGTATATATCACTCTATATTCCTAAAAAAGAAGATAGAAAAAATCCTTATGCTTCTCCTCTTTTATCTAAAGACTTAAGAAAATTACCTGATACTCTTATAATAACAGCAGAAGCTGATCCATTAAAAGATGAAGGTGAAGCTTATGGAAACAAATTAAAAGAAGCAGGAATTAATGTTACCATTACTGAATATAAGGGCGTTCCCCATGGATTTATTACAATGGATAAAATTACAAACAAAGCAGATGCAGCAATAAATCAGATTTCATTATACCTACAAAATCAATTCAAAATTACCAAGAACTATACTAATACATGAAAATACCATATATAGCTTTGAATTTTTACAAATCTACATATGGTATTGCTTTTTAATGACATCGGAATGTATCATTAAGAAAATTAAACACAATGTTTTATCCTTAATGCAACACATCCAATATATTATTTTTTTATATATGCCTAAGTTATTGTCATAAATTCTTATTTTTTATTTTGTCTTGATTTTTTATTTAGTTCTCTTGCTTCTTGCAAATCACCAGCATTAACTCCACTAGTCATTCCACTGTCTATTGAGTTATTCATTGCTCCTGCAGATGAATTTGATTTAGATTGTTGATTTAATTCTCTTGCTTCCTGTAAACCTGCATTATCATTCATTCCACTATTTACTAAGCTATTTATTGCTCCTGAAGGTGAATTTGCTCTTGACTGTGCATTTAATGCTCTTGTCTCTTGTAAATCTGCATCATTCATTCCACTAGTCATTTCACCATTTGCTGAATTATTCATTGCTCCAGCAGTTAAATTTGCTCTGGATTTTTTATTTAGTTCTTTTGCTTCTTGTAAATCACCTTTATTATTATTCATAATAAGTTTACCCCTTTCGTTAAAACATGCATTTTTAAATAAAACACTTTAGTAAATTAAAGGAAATAACTCCTTAATTCCAATATTATATTACCCATCTATTATTTATATATTCATAAATTAGCAAAGGAATAAAATCTGGTGTTGTAAATTTCACAAGAAGTTAAAATTTATTTTTTATACAATAATTTTTGATTATTTTTTATTTTTTCTGCTTCATCAGCTCTAAGAAGCTCTGGATTATCTTCATGGAATTTCATTAATCCTTCACTCATTAGTCCTATATTAAAATTTTCATAAATTGAATTATAAAGATCTATCTCTGCCTTAGGAATCATTTCTTTATTGTTTATCTTAAATGTTACTCTATCTTTTAACAACCAATAGTCTTCTTTATATGTAATTTTTCCATATACCTCATCATTAAATGTTTTCTTTGCCATATACCATTTTCTCCCTTTACGCGTCCCTAGATAATTGATCAACTCGTTTTAACATTTGCGGCATTCTATACTCACCATTTAGTTCTTTTATAAATTGGGCAGCATAATTTAAATCTAAGTTAGCCGCACTAACATATAAAGGTTTATTACTATTTCCACGATATACTTCTGAATAATTTGTGCTATCTTTAAAAAATGTTTTTGCTACTCCAATAACAGGTGTTTTATAATTTAAAGCTTCATATAAATATCCACCTAATCCTTTTTTACTATCATTAAGCCAAACAAAACTATCAACAATAATAAAATCTAAATTTTCTTTTACCTCCTCCAAAAGTTTTAATATGCATGGCAATTCTCTTTTATAAAATTGTCCCGGAATATACTCATTTATCTCATCACTTAGTATATTATACTCAGCTAGAATACGTTCCTCTTCATCTTTTTGAAACACAACACAGCTAGCTTTTGCATAATTTTCATAATAATAAACATCAAAACATGCTGCAATTACACTTTTCATTAATTTTCACCTTCTAAAACTTATATATTTCATATCTAGCATATACAACTACCACTTTCAATTTATCCTATTATCCCGCAATTTCTGCTGAATCTAAATTTCCATTTATATTTCCACTGACTATGATACAGTGTCCTGCAAACAAGTCTCCATCAAAGAAGAAAATCTCAAACTCACCTTTAGGATAAACACTTATGGTATCTAACTCTATGGATTCAATAAACATTTCTTCTCTAACCTCGTCAATATCATCTTCTTCGTCAATCCAATCATTTGCAAGATCTAAAAGCTCACTTGCAGCATATTCTCTAATTTTATCACTCCAATACTTTTGATTTTTAAAAAGCTCATATGCAGTTTTCAAAGAAGCTTTCATTGTTTCTTCCTCATCTAGATCAAAATATAACCGTCCTTCTTCTCCTGCCCAGGTGATGTCAGTTTCGAAAAGATTAATGCCCTTATCTAATTTAAATTTTCCAAGAATCTCATCTTCATAAAATACTGGTTTTAGATCTTCTAGCAATATGTTTTGAAGTTCTTCATCCTTGTAATCTGCATCTATAAGCTCCAGCAACATAAAGGATCCTTCTCCTTTTCTAAGCTTAATTTTAATTATAGAGCTTTTTTTAATAGTCTTTTGCCATTCCTTTAAACCTTTATCATCAGTAAGCCAAGCTACTCTTACTTCCTTTTTTACTAATGGTTCACTGTTGTTTAAATCTTTCCAAGCAATAATATCTATGGAAGCTTCCCATAACTCTTCTCCTCCTGCCTTGCCTGCACCAACTCCTGAACAAGCTGTTACAGCAGACACCTCAAATATCTCCTGTGAAAATCTATCTTCAAAGTTTTTCAGTTCGCTGTTTTTTTTACTCATAATTTCCTCCTATTTTAGTTAATACCAATTTTTATATTAATAAAATAGTTATCTATGTATATTAGAGTTTCTTCTTCATTTATACATAAACTTTAGATTTTTTATATTTTCCTAATCAAATTTAATTTTTGAAATTGATTCATACAACTTCTCCTTAAACTCCTGAAATTTATCTTTTAATGTAATCTTATAAGTTTTTCCTATTGGAAATCCATTTTCCTGCTCAAAAGGATATATAATATTAAGCTTGTCCATAAAATCTATCACTTGCCAATCATTTCCAAAACTAAACTCATCTTCTTCATAAGCTTTCTTATTTTTCACATTATCTTTTCCCCAAAATTTATAATAATTTTCAATATCATTGAAAGATATATCTTTAATAAACTTACATATGATCTGAGGATTTCCTTTCCACTTTTCTATTTCTTCTTCAGGTAAATTTTCCCAATAATCAGGAATTGGATTAAACTTATCTTTACTTTCACCACAGTTATAAAAATTATACATCCAAAAATCACCATCGTGTATATGAAATGAAAATACACTAGTATTTAATGCCTTAGATAAATATTCTGACGTTTCTTCCCATTCGAAGAAATCATTTGGATAAACAATAGTAGTATTCTTTTCATTTTCACCAATAACACATAAATCAAAAGCTTCATTTACTGGTTGAACTTCATCTATTATGCCTTCGTTTATATTAATATATTCTTGTAATGCATTTGTTACTTCTGCTGCATTCTTACCTATCACACCAGACATTGATAAAAACAATCCCATTTACAACACTTCTTTCTATTAAATTTAGTTTTCTCAAATACAAAGTTTCTCAAGTTTTTTAACTATTCCCATTGATCTTTATTTACTTCATATATTCACTAATTCTGCTCATTACAAATCTCTCCTTTGCATAATTATCTTTTGAAATCCTATAACAAATTAAAATTTATAATTGTCGTGCATAAAGAATGCCTTTCTTAATTGACTCTGCTAATCCCTTTGGATTTTCCCAAGCCATAGAATGTCCCGCTGATTTTACGATTTCAATATTTATCATGTGTTTCTTAAGTTCAGTTTGGTCATCGTCTGGTAAAGATTTTTCACCAAAAATGAATGTCCTTTTACATTTCAATGAATATAATATCTCGCGCCATGATGGCTCTGCCCCCTCAACTGCTGACTTTGAAATTCTACTAGCTGCTGTAGAAGACCAAACTGATAATGTTGCTGCCCACATAGAATTTTCACTTGAATTTTCATTGACAACTTCATCAAATATTCCATTTACAAAATCTTCTTCCTTATAAGTTCCAAATTCATAAGTTGATGAACCCTTATTACTTTTATCTAAGTTAGCTTCGCTAAGAATAATTGTCTCAATATTATCTTTACATTTATTAGCAAGTTCAAGTGCAACAGCACCACCTAAACTATGACCGAAAATAATAAACTTAGAGAGCTTTAAATCCTGCACGAAATTATACAAATAATTTGCATGCTCTTTTACAGTGTATAAATAATTATGTGGTTTATCACTAAATCCACTGCCAAGCAAATCTATTAATATTCGTCTGTGATTTATTAAATCAGTTTGTGCTGCTACTTCAGGATAATCAAATGATCCAGCACAACCTAACCCATGAATAAATAATATAGGTGTATCTTCACCAGGTAAATCATGATATCTCATCTTATTTTTCATGTTATCTACTATGTATTCTTTCATAAAACATCCATTCCTTTCAATGTTCCAAAGACACAAAATATATTAAAATAATTACAAACTACTCTTCACAATCTAAGTCAAAAAATTCCCAAGATAAAGATCCATCAATAAACTTAGTAGGATTTTTCATAAATTCATTCCAGGTCATTTCTTTAATAAAACCAAACATTCCATGTTCCATGTCTAAACATGCAAAGCTTTTATGTTCTGGAATCCAGGATATTACTCCTATATTTCCATAATCATCTATATCATATACCAAATCAACAAAAGTCATGTCCTTCCACTTAAATGTTCTTACCTCATCAAGTGCATAAAATTCAACATAGTTTGTCCATTCAGATTCCTGCAAATCTATCCTTCTATTTTCAGAACCTAGAAATTCAATAGCATCATTTGGTAATCCTAATTTTTTTAATCTTTCAATACACCATTCACGCTGATGCCATTCTTTAGGTTCACAGCTTTTGATAAGCTTAAGTATTTCCTTATCATCTTTTCCTGCTGATTCATTATAAGCTCTATAACACCACCTATCATTACTTGCTTCCACCGCTTCATTAAAAGGTCTATATCCCCATTTGTCTGTTATTGATACATCTGCACCATTTTGTAGTAAAAATTTAACAATATCTAAATTTCCTCCTATTACAGCACATTGAAGAGGAGTAGGTTTACATACAAATACTTTATCAGCACCATTATAATTTATATCTACCATGTCTTTCCTTATAATTAACTTAACTAAATCTAGTTCTCCTTTTTCTGCTGCCCCTCTAAGCATATCTCCAAGTTCACTAGAGTCATTACATTTTTCTATTTCTTCCTTATTTAAATTCATTTTCTAACTCCTTCTATGAAATACTAATTCCTTGTTTTTTTATTGGACTTTGTAAAGGCACTCTATTACTTCACAAATATAATCATAAAATGTTTTTTCAGCTCTAGATACACTTCCTAAATCATCGTCCCAAATTTCTCCTACTTCCCAATTCTCATCAATTATAAAAACTAAAGCTTTACCAGAAGGATCACACCCAAATTGTAATACTTTCTCTTCAAAATCCAAAAATTCTAAAAGACTCTCATCATAAAAATCTTCAATTTCACATAGATCCCCAAAAATAGTACAAAACTCTTTTCCAAAACTACCTGCTCCTATTTCTGAAAGATACTCAAGATAATCTTCAGGAATTTGAGGATATTCTTTTCGTAATTCTTCTATCTGTTTTTTAGAGTACACTTCTCTTTCTTCTTGACGTGAATTCATCTCAGCATCTAATTGATCTATATATTTTAATGCTTCAAGTTCTCTTTCATATCTCACAATATCACCATATCTTTAAACCTTATTTCTTTAATTTATTAAGTTCTTTTCAAATATAAACCCTCTAATTTAGCAACAGTCCCAATTGTACAAAACTTTACTAAAATCCAGCTTCTTTAAATCTTCCTCATTTATAAAAAAATTTGCAATACCTGCATCTCCAAACATCAAATCACATTCTTTTTCATAATCAAGCTGAAGAAGTAAAGTATCAAAACTATTTAGTTCTTCTTCATCTCTTGGATCATCTTGAGTAAAAGTAGCATATCCTCCTATTTTACATCCATCAATATTTAACTTTTCCATATATTCATCATCTTCTTCATCTGTTAAGCTTATATCCTTGTACACATTATTAAATCTATATTCCCCCCAAGGTATAGGCATATATTCTAATGAAAAGTTCATTTTACCTTCGCTGCTAAAAGGCATGTACCAATCCTCTTCTAGGTCGCCTAAAAATGAAAAATCTTTTATTAAGTTTTCCTCATTTTTTTCAACATCAGGTATGTATATTACCTTAAATGTATCCTGCATGCATGGATCATCAAAATTGAGCCCATATACATCATCTGGCAATATAAAAAACTGTAATATACCTTTTTGTGGAAAAGATTTTATTTTAGGAACTTCTTCAAAATTAATTTGAGCTAATAATCTTAAACATTCTCCATTAGATGCTTTAGGATATTCCATGCCAATTTCTAAATAAGGATTTCCTCCTAATTTACTTTCCCAAGGTTTGGTTTCTTGTTCTTTCAATTTTATTTTTACATATGGTTTTATAGTTTTTTCTATTTTATCCCTATATTTTTCTAAGCTTTCTGTTAATTCTATAATTGAATTTTTCATTATTATTTACCTATCCTTAAATAAAATTTTATTAATCTTCTTCATAAAAATCACAACTGTCACTTAAAGCATATACTATACCACTTCTATCTTTTACTGCTTCTTTAAAAAATTCTTTTAAAGAGTTTATAAATTCAATATCCCCTTCACTAATTTCATCAAAAGAAATCCCCTGCAAATTAAGTTCTTTTTCTATACTTCTACATACGCTTAATACATCTAAATTCTCTAAATCAGAAATTACTCTTTCTATGTTTTCTACTGACATATATCTTAAGGCAAGATTATCATGATTTGCAAAACTACTTGCTATCATTTCAATTTCTTCTTTATCTTCCGGCGCTATACCCCACATTTGAACTACTCTTTCTGCAATTTGTTCTTCTGCCTGATTCTCTATTCCAATCTCAGTCTCCCAGGCACTATATGTATAATTAAAATCACTTACTCCAAATAATAACGCATGAACAGCTCTTTCTTTTTTATATTCCTTGTCATCCTGATAATTCTTAATATAATAGTCCTCGCGAAAAATTTCACTTATAGTGTAGTCGCTGATCTCATATTTAATTAATTCTTCACAATTAATATCACCATTTATGATATTAACTAACTTATTTTGTCCCTCCATAGAATTCATGTATTCTTTTTTAAGTTTAATAACTTTTACGCTTTCTATTTCCATTTTTATCTCCTCTACTTAATAATTATGTATTATCCCTACTGAATTATGGATTCATAATTATATCCAGCATTTTTTCAGTGTTATTTACAAATTGCTTCATAACTTGAAAATGCTCAGTATCTTTATATCCTACTTTTCTAAATTCACCTTTTAATTCATATATTAGTGAATCAGGATAAGACATTACTATAGGAGAATGAGTTGCAATTATAAATTGGGAACCTTGCTGAACTAATTCATGTATTCTCGCAAGCATAGTCATCTGTCTTGATGGTGATAAAGCGGCTTCAGGCTCGTCTAAAATATATAAACCATTTCCTCTAAATTTATTTATCAGTAATGATAAAAAAGCTTCTCCATGTGATTGTTCATGAAGTGAAACTCCTCCATAGGAATCTATGATTTTAGGACCTCCACCTTCTCTATCCAATTCTTCTATATTAGTTGCAACATTATAAAAACTTTCTGCCCTAAGAAAAAATCCATCTTCTGGACGTTTAACCCCTTTTACCAGCTTTAAATACTTATATAATTCTGAATGAGTATTCATTGTGGAAAAGGTAAAATTTTTTGTCCCTCCCTCAGGATTAAAACCACAAGCTGTAGCTATTGCTTCAAGTATAGTTGATTTACCAGTTCCATTTTCACCTACAATAAATGTCACTTTTGGGTGAAAATCTAAAGTATTTAAATTTTTCACTGCCTCCAAAGAAAATGGGTATATATCAAATGAATCTATATCTTCCCTACATAACCTAACTGTTCTTAAATATTGATTTAATTTAAACTTTTCCATTCGTAAATCTTTCCTCCAATCTATTTAGAGAAATTGACATTAAGTTTAACATCCACTTTATTTAACAATTATGTGTAACTTCTAATTTGATTATTCGCTAAATAAAATCTTCTATGTGTTCTTTATATTCTTTTACTATCTTTCCACTATTAATTTTGCTGAAAATTTCTATTGAATCTTCTTCATCTAAATACTCAGGCACCATAAAATTAATAAAGATATCTTCATTACACTTATTTTGAAAAAATCCCTCATTCTTTATTTCTATTAAAGCTTGTACACATATATCAAAAATTTTTTCTCTATATTCCTCAAAAAATTCTGTGTATATGCATGTTTCCGAATCACTTATTTCATCTTCATTATTTTCTTGAAATTCTACTAACATATTTCTAAGCTTCTGAAATTCATCATCTGCAGCATCCCATATTTCCCATTCTTGCTCACAAAATTTATAATAATACCTATCTTCTTCATCTTCTATTTGTTCCTCTAATGACTCCTTTGTATTTGCCACAACTCCTATAGATCTAACAGCTGAATCACAAGTTAGTGAAAATGCATATACTGTAGAATCTTTGTATTCTTCCATAATTTCTAAAAAAGCTTTCTTTACAGCAAGAATAACCTCTTCTTTAAATTTTTGAAAATTAAATTCTGATTGCATTAAATTTATCCTCCTCTTTAACACGTTTATAATTTATAAAACCACTCTCTATTTACAATTAATATTTCTTCAATATACTTATAGATTTTTGTTTCATTCTTAGTAATCCAATGGTCAATTTCAGACATTACTTGTTCATTATTATAATTGTTTATACCTGCACTATATTTGCTTAGAATTTCACCTTCATTTTTGGCTTTTAAATTCTTAATTAATATTTGTTTAGAATCAATATTCAATACCTCATAATATGTCCAAACTCCTGATCTATCAGACATTGCTTTCCAATTCATAATTTCACTTAATTCAATAATCCACTGCAGTGAAGGATCTTTGCATTTCTCAAATTCTGCATAAGCAATGCAAAACAGTTCAACCTTTGAAGCATATTCATCTATTGAGTTAAAAAATTTATCTATATATGATTTTGCATACATCTTATTACCATCCTTTATCTACATACAATTAAAACTGCATCTTCAAAGTCACAGTATCACAGCTGCCTTTCCATATTCACTGTTATCTGCAAAAATTCTATAAAATTATCTGCAGCTGCATCTACTTCTTCAAATTCTGGTTCACATCCATAAACTATTGTTCCATTTTTTCTCCTTAATTTTTATCTTTTGATTAGGTCATATGATAGTGAGAGAAATATTATATATAATAACTATCTCGATTATCAAAAATTGTTTCTCCTAATTCCTCTAACTCTTCCCTAGTTTCACAACTATAGTATTCTTCATGATCAAGCCATACAAGCTTATAGCTGTTATGTGCATCAAAACAAAGAGGACCCCATCCATTAAAATCTCCTATTGGTATATATCCAAATTCTATTATCTCTTCACATTCTTTATAAACATTTTCTATAACCTGCAGCGGCTTATTTGATGGTTGACGAAAAATATCAACATAAACTTCCTTGCCATCCTCACAATGAAAATCATTCAAAACTCCATCTAATTCTTTAAACATATGAAAATATGTAGAAATAAATGCTTTATATATCGATGGTAATTTTATATTGATTTTTTTCTCTAATTTAAAAATATCTTCTTCTGACACGTTTGATTCTAGCAGCACCCATTTGTTTGCATCATTGCTATCCTTCATATTTTCTGGAACAATACATTCTCCATCATCAAACATTTCTTCTATTTCAAATTTTTCGGGATGATTTTTACTTAAGATTTCAAAGTACTTTTTTATAACTTCGTTTTCTTCTTTAATCATTTTCCACCTCATAAAATTACTTTTTCTTCATCAAGTGATTCTTAGACTCAGATAGAGTTTACTTATGAGAAATACCTCTCCACATCTGAATCTTAGAAGAACTTATCCAGGGGCGTGTCAGCCGTTATCTCCCACCTTAAGAGGATGGGAATGTTACGGATGGTAGACATCGGATCAACTTTTTGTTATCAATGTTAAAAAATCTAAAGATATTTTTCGCATACATTATCGCGTTTAATATTTATAACTTCATTTATACCTTTTTCATCAAATTTATCTAATATATCTTTATATCCATTGTCTAACTTATATTGCATTTCATCCTTATATAAAGGGATTATACAATAAAAATTAATTGAAATATCTCCATTTATTTGTAATTTTGCTGCTGATTGAGGTGTTAAAATAGGAGGAAGAAGCATAATACCATGAAAATTTGTATTAGCTATTGGAATAGGTGGATCATAATTTGGCATAGTATGGGCAAAACCAAGCCAAGTCTTATAATCATGCGGAAATCTTGCAAGCATTTTTAACCACGCAATAGGCCAATAATTATCCATATCTTTAAAAGCTTCTTCTGAAACAGGCCACTGAGCTGGCAAACATACAATCAATTCAGCATATTTTTCATCTTCTGAACCTTCCATAGGATTCATAGGAATAAAACTCATTCCAGAAGTAACAAAGGTATGAAAATTTCTATCTTCATTTGGTTTGATATAATAAACATCTAAATGTATAAGATCAGACATTAATTCATGATAAACTGAAGTAGGTTCACCAAAGTATTTATGAATATGTTCTTCGATTTTTTCCATTTGATTTTCTACACCAAAGGATGGCGGTCTCCATCCTGTTTCAGCATAATCATACTTAAAAATTGGCTTACCAGATTTACTGAAATCTATTTTTTTATTCATCACCATTCTCCTCACTTACAAAAATCAAGCCATTAATTCATTGAACTAAAGCTTTATATGATCTAGTGTTCCTTTATACTAAAATTACTTTTTTCTTATGAGGTTTAGCATATAAATCTATATGTATTCCTCACCTTATCCAGCTAGTCCATTAACTGATATTTTATAGCCGTCTGTTATTGTAACTTCCATTGAATGACCTGCAAAATAATCTGGTTTTGTATCTATAAATGCTTCTATCATTATTCTAGAATCCATTATTTCCTTATCTTCATCTATCCTTATTGACATACTATTAAAATATAAGGATTGAAAAAACTCTTCTTCACTAATTGGCAATCTAAAAATGTCCTCACCATCTACATACACTTTTTCTCCATCAATTATCTCCTCATCTGAACTTTCAGCCCACTCTTCTGCAAGTCCAATCATATCATCCTTAACAAGAGCATCAAAAACTGATTTTTTACTATTTTCAAGCCATGTCAAATACTTTTTAAATTCATCAATGTAGTTTTTTATATTATCATCATCAAAAGTATCCTCATCTTGAAGGCTTATTTCCAAGGACACTGACATATAGTTATCCCAAATTACAGTATTAACATCACATTCAGCTGAACCTATATTATTATTTATTTTAAAATCTTCCACTTTAATATCTAGATTTTCAATACTTAAATTCTTGCTTAACTCGGATTTGCAACCATTGCCTTTAAACAAAGATATGTACTTATTTCTAAAAAAATAAGCTCTTGAATCACTTGGATCTAACTTTATAGATTTATCTAAGTCCATTAAAGCTTTTTCATATTCCTTCATTTTTACATAACAGTAACCTCTAAAGTAATAACCTTCAGCATAACTGTTATCTATATTTAAAACATTATTAAAATATGGTTCTGCTTTTTCATACTCTCCATTATTTAAAAATTCTAATCCTTTTTCTACTACACTCTCTATGTTTTTGTCCATTATTGTCCTCCTAAATTTTGATTTTCAAAATTTTCCATTGTATTAATCCCACCAAACTCCAAATACTCTAAATCCATTTTTTAATTCTGATGTTTGTATCAATCCACATTCTTTACAATCAACTTTCCATACTTCGCTTGGAAATCCATCTCCAAACCATTTATATATATCATCTTCATTTGCAGTAGTAGAAATATATATGGTATCAGAATATGGCCACTCCTCATCTATATCACAAATTAATATCCAAACCTCGAAAACATTTTCCTTTAGCTTTATGCCTTTTAGTATTTCATAAAATTCATGTACATCTAGATTTTCAGTACATGCATTAGCAGCAAATGATCCTGCTGCATTGTTACCTTCAAAAAAATCTTCTATAGAAACTAAAATATCCATACTATATGGAGGTTTAAAACCTCCTTGTTTTTCTATTTTTTCTAAAAGGTCTTTCTTCACTCTAAACACCACTCTCTAAAGTTTCCCAATACTCCATTCCAAAATTGCATGTTATCTTCATCATCATTAATAATTACTTTTCTATCTATCAAACTAAGTTCTTTTTCAGCCTTTTCAAATAACGCTTCAATTTCTTCTGCATTTTCCTCTTCTTTAAGCTGAAGAATTTCATTTTTCATTTTCTTAAAATAATTCATACTCTCATGAAATTTAGAAAAAGAAGAATTAACAAAGTATGTTACAACTTCTTCTATAACTTCATGTTCAAGTTCATAAATTTCTCCTGTAACTTCCTGTATCGCTATCAAATTACCACTATCTAAGTTGTCCGCAACAACATAATATGATCTGAATTTCTCAAGATCTTTTAAAAATTCTGATACAAATTTTTCATCTAACCTTGTTACTGTACTATCATTTATCTTTGTCCACTCAACCACATCACATAAAAATCCATGTTTCTTATTAAAGAAGTTAATATTAATATCATAAAATTCATCTTCTTCAATTTTTGTTTTACATAAAAGGTCCTTTGTTTCTTGTGGAAGATTTAAACTAATAATAATATTTCTCATGATTTCTTTCCTTTCTTAAATAAATTCTATTGTATACTTTTTAATCATGTATTTTCCCCTTATAAATTTCTAATTTCTCTTGTTTCAAAAGCCTTCTCAGCAATTTCTCTTGCACTTGGCTCATGTCCATATTCCTCCACATCATACCAATATATTAAATCTGAAATATTGTTATGATGAATGCTTTTTTCTAATAATTCTATGTAATAGCATATATAGTTCTCTACTTCTTCTACTTCTTCAATTCCATCTGGTGATTTAAGTTCAATAATCATTTCTATTATTTGGGAAGCTTCTTCAAGTGTTATATCACTAACTACTGGTGGATTAGGTAAAGATATCTCCTTTGCAAATTCATCAAGAGACATGGCCCCCATATAATTTTGAAAATCCACAGGCTCATATGCTTTTTGAACCTTTGAATTAAGTATATCTATCTTATCATTTAAAATTGTCTTTTCATTTTTCTCATAATATTCTTCATAGTATTGTTCAGATAAGTTGGAAATTTCTTGAATAAGCTGTATTAATTCTTCTACTAGCTTTTCATCAATTTTAGGCGGTTGTAATTCTTTTCTTAACATAAATTATCTTTTCTCCTCTACTTGTTATAAAACTTAATGATTTTTCTGATAAACAGTAATTTTATATTCTTCATTAACCTCAAATAACTCCACAATTACTTGTCTACCCGGAAACTGTTTATTAAGCTTAGTTTCCCATATATCCTTTAAAGTCCTTCCCATGTACTCCATCTGCCTTTTTGTACTTTCGCCTCCAAACCAATCTTCTAAATGTCTGTGATTTACAGTGGCTTCTAAGGCCTCTAAACTTCCATTACAATTTTTATGCCATCTTTCAAATATTTCATCATTCATATAATCAATAAATATACAATTTCTAAATAAAATAAATTTTGGCCAAAATATTGAGGTATATGCTAAAGCATATTCAATTCTCCCTTCTATCTCTATCCAATATTCATGATCAATTCCTTTTCCATTATTCCATTCCTTAAGTTCTGGAATTAGGCTAAACCATTCTTCAGTATCATTGTATTTCTTCTTTTTACTCATATTTTTTTCTACACTTTCTCATCCAGCATGGCAACCACCTTAATTTAGTTACTCCTAATTTTAAATGCTTACTGTCAACCATAAGCTTTTAACCTCTACTACACACCATTCTATATCAAAACTAAAATTCTAAAATCATGTCATACCATTTTGCACCACCATGAACTGATTTAGATACTCCTTTATTTTTGTATCCAAACTTCATGTAATAATGAATAAGCCTTTCCTTACAAGTTAAAATAACTCCTTTTCGGCCTGATGATCTTGCTGTTTCTATCATATGATTCATTAATTTAGCTGCAATTCCCTGATTACGATAATCTGGTATTACATCCAGTCCAAAAATAGTTTGATAGTGTCCATTTGGAACATGAAGTTTAGAATCTTCAAAAAGCTCATCACATATAACAGTTTCATTTATAATACATCCATTAACAAATCCAATTATTTTATCATTTACTTCTGCCACAAAAAAGCTTTCTGAAAATGTTTCTATACGCTTCTTAAAAGACTCTTTTGCAGCTGCTTCTGCTTTTGGAAAACAAACCCTCTCCACTTCTGCTATTTCATTTAAATCATCTATAGATACCTGTCTAATTTTAATCTCCATACTAATCTTCCTTTCCTTGTATATATAACTAATAACAGAATACACATACTTCTAATATGAAATATTATTGTATTATTTAACACAATTTTTCCACTTTCTTAAATACATTTTAGCAAACATAAGTTCTCATATCAAGTTCTTTTTTCCTTTTGTTTATTTATCTTGAAAATCATTCCACACCCAATACTTTAACGATCCAATCTCCAGTTGGATGCAACCCCAGTCTTAGCTTCTAAGGCTCTATCTACATCATAAAGTATCTCACTAAAAAATCTTTCTGGTACCTTTGATGGTAAAATAGTGTTTTCTTCTGTTACTTCATCATAAACATAACTTCCTCTTTCTACTGTACTAGCTTTGTAAAAAATCAATTCATAAATCGTAGTTTCTTCATTTTCATAACCAACACCAAGATAATTGAATTCAAGTTCTGCTCCAATACCAACTTTTTCATCTTCTTTATAAAACTGATAATAACATCCTCCATCTTGTACAGAACCCCTATACCATCCCATTTTAGTAAGCTTGCCAACTAATGAAAGTCCATTAATTTTAGTGCCTGCAAAACGTTCTATATCTTTCATTTTCTTTTCTTCTTCAGTTATTTTATAAGTCTTTCTTTGAAGCTGTGGAAAAGGTTGTACTATTTCATAATCTTCAAATTGTTGTTTCCAGTCTTCTAAAGTTTCTTTATCCATTTCTAAAGCGTGTACAAGTCCTATGTAGACTTCTTCTAACAATTCATATTCTTCTTCATCCTTTGTATTAAAACTGCCATCTTCCATATATCTAAAAGTATTTTTTAACTTTCCATCTTCATAAACTCCCCATACTAAACCAAGAGAAAAATTATGCATAATGGAATTTCTAACAAATAACTTTTCCCAAGCTTTTTTACTCCACAATCTATTTGAAGAAAGAGCCATTTCCAATCTTAAAGTTTGAGTTGAAACTACAGTTTTAATTTGTTTTTTCACTACTTTAAACTCTAATAAAGCTTCTTTAGCTCTTAATTCATCGTCAGTTTTACTTGCCTTTGGTAAGTTCTTCATTGTCTTTCCATTGTTATCTTCAATCTTTAACGAAAAGTCCACTCCTAAGGTTACTGTAAAACTTCTACTTCCATATTCAAATACTCTTTCCCCTCTTATATTAAAATCCAAATCAGGTATTATTTTATCTGCTAAATCTTCTTCTGTTAATTTAAGCATCTTTGCTGCAGAAATAAAGGCTTCTCCAGCTGCTTTTTTAATTTGCTTATGCTTAAACTTTCTTGATATAGTATCTAAAATCATTAAAGCTTCATCACTGCCATTTAACGCCAAAGCTTTTATAGCCTCACAAGCAATAGCACCTCTAGCACTTTTAGACCAAATATCTATTTGATCTTTTAATGCATTTACTACATTGAATCCTCCTACAGCTGAAATTAAGGATAAAATCCACTTCTTTTTCGTGTCTGCACCATCACTAACCCAATTACTTAAAATTTCCAATCCCATTGTATCTAAATCCTGTTTGTTACACTTTTTAATTACTCTTTCAGCAGCAAGGTTTTTCTCAACAATATTTTCCAGGGAATATTTGCTTATTAAATAAATTAATACATCCTTTGATATTACTTTTCCATCTTCATACATTACCTCTGGAAATGTGCTTACAGAAATCCACTCTGGAGCATTATAAGCAGTTTTTTTCAATCTTTCACTGCAGTAATTACTTATACTTTCTGCATTTTCAAGTATCTTATCATCTAAATAGTCTCTATTTATAATATTTAATATCAATACTTTAATTTTTTCATTTTTCTCTTTCTCTGCAAATTTTTCAAGCTCATCTGTAAAATTTCTCATATCAAAGTTTATTAAAATTCTTGCAGCAGCCTCCCTTGCTACAGTTTTTCTACTTTTAAAACTGTCTAATACCATTTCTTTGCAACTATCATAAGTGCTAAGAAGGCTTACTACTTTATCTCTAATAAGTTTTGAATCATCTGATAAACTTTTCACTAAAATTTCAGAATACTTTTCCTTATCTGCATTGAATAAAGCTTCAAGTACAAAATCCTTTGTAGTACTTAAATTATCTATATTATCTATAAGTTCTGTATTTCCTTCATTACATAACTTTCTTAAATATTCCTTAGCTTTTGTGTTTGAACTTTTATCAGCAGCAAGGATTAAATAGCTTTCATTTATACCTATTTCCAAAAGTTTTTCAGCAAAGCTTATATAACTCATAGATTGACTTTGTACTACATGATATATTATTGAAGAAGCTAAAGCATATTTTTGACTACTTAGCACCAAATATAAAAATCTATGTATAATTTCTTTAGTTTCATCTAAAGAATAAATTAGTTTAAAACAAATACTGTGGTAACGCCACATTGATTCACCAATTGCTGCTTTTCCCACTTTGGAAACATAGTTATCTATAACATACTTATTTTCACCATTCATTACATATTGTAAGGTTTTAGCTCTCTCGATACGTAGTATTTCATCAAAGCCTTTAAAGGTATCTATATATCCATTTAAAATATATTCTACAAATTTCTTAAACTGCTTTAAATCTTCCTCTTTCTTTGAATTTTTATATATAACAAAAGCAAGCATTAAACTTTCAACATATTGAAAATTGTTCTTTCCTATTTTATTTTTATTAATAAATTCCAAACTTTCTCTAAAAATTGACGGTATTTCTTTTATTCTCTGATCTATTTCTTTAAGCACCTTGTTATTCTCTTCTCTAACATACAAGTTTATAAGCCTAAGTACATATAATTTTTTATCAATATCAAATTCTCTTACAATATCATAACTTTGATCCTCGTTATCACAGGAAGAAATAAACCTTACTAATTCATCAAAAAGCATTCTTCTATTAGTACTGTTATTAACTGCATCCCTAATAATTTCTCGTAATACCTTGTTTTCATTACATGCATAGGCTAAAATTTCAATTATAGCTGTTTGTTTATCTCTTAAGTATTTATTTATATCATCTGCATTTTCTAAATGATGTTTTATAACTTCTTCTCCATTTTCAGTAAATTTGCAAGAATTTTTAACAGCTAAAGCTGATAAAATCAACTTTACAAAGCTATCTTCTGTTTCTGAAAAAGCCTTAAAAAGTATTTCTTCATCTTCCTCTATCATTTCTTCAACAATTGGAATTATAAGCTCCATACAGTTTGAAGAAGTTTTTATTATCCACACCAATATTCTTTCTTTGTTATCCATAGGTTTCAAATAATCAACAAATTTAGGAATTGAAAAAAGTCTAGAGTATACTATCTTAAAAAAGCTTTCTCCTCCTACAGCCCAAAATACCTTTAAAATTCTTTTAAAAACCTCTTTATCCTCTCTAAATCCATCTATTAAGTCCCACAATTCTTTTTTTACTTCATAATTTCCTCTAAGGGTATTTTCAATATTATACTTATGAATTTTATTTAAATCCAAAGTATCATTATCATTTTCAATATAGCTTTTAATTTCATTTATTTCTTCCTTCTCTAAAGTACAGTTACAAAGTTTAACTCTTAATAAATTTAATAACTCTTCCATTTCTTTTAACTCCTTATATTTGAACTTAAAATTTAATCTGTTATACCTTTTAACAATGCAAAATGATTTTACCTTAACTTATTATATTATTTTTAAAAATTTAATCTATATTTGAGTACAATTAAATTAATATATTAAATTATACCATATTATTCATAACATGTCCTTATTGGAAGATAATATTAAATGTGAATTTTTCTTATACTGACAAATTTTTTAACTACTTGTTAAATTCAAACAAAAATGTATCTAACAAAAAATAAATTAAGGAAGCTATCCCTAGCCTCCTTTTGATAATTTCTTGAAATTATTCTATTTTTCACCTGTACAGCAAAGCCAATTTTTTTCTTCTATAAAATCTATTTTTATATTTCTATAACCAGCCATTTCTACTATATGTTTAAGTTGCTCTGGCGTGTATATTTTCATATTCGATGTAGAAACAAATTCATCATTTCTTTCTTTAAATTTTTCACTAGAATACATTTCACATATTATAACAAGCTTTCCTAATGGTTTTAAAACTCTTTTTACTTCTTTAAGATTTTCAACCAAATCAGGCCAAAAATAAATAGTTTCTACTGCAGATATAACATCAAATTTATTATCTTCAAAAGGAATTTTTTCTACACTAGCATGAATGATTTCAACTTTCCCATCCTTTATCAACTTTTCATTATAATCCTTTGACCATTTTACACAATCTATTGAGTAATCTATACCAAAAATTTTACCTTCCTTTGCCATGCCAGCCAATCTATTTACTGTTCTACCTCCACCACAGCCAATATCCAAGATAGTATCCTGAGCATTTATATTTATCTTTTGAAGACCCCATCCAGTTAATTCAAAATGTGATTTATTCATATCATCTGCTATAATTTTTCCTAATTCACCATTAGGCTTCTTGCATTGATTTAATCTTTTTGCAATTTCACTCATAATATTCCACCTTTCTATAATAAACACATGTTTATTATATACTTTTCTTAATATTACAGCAATCCCATATTGGTAATGATATTCATTATCAATATGAGATTATAATTTAACCTTTTATTAAAATGTTATAGCAAATCTTAAATAACATTTTTCTTATTTAGCTTTTTAAACAAGGTCTCATGCTAACTGCACTTATGGCCATAGTTGAAAGATTGTGCAGTAATGCTGAAGTAGTTGGTTTAATATACTCACCCAATCCAAGCAAGAGCAAAGATGTATTAAATAGCAATATAAAACTATAATTATTATTTATCTTTTTTAATAATTTTTTACTTAAAACACGCATAGTTATAATCTTTTCCAAATCTGATGATATCAATGTTACATCTGCAACTTCCTTAGCCACATCTGAAGCATCCTTCATCGCTATTGAAACATCAGCTGCTGCAAGAGCTGGAGAATCATTTATACCATCGCCAACCATAATAACTTTATGTCCTTTTTCTCTTAACTCTTCTATTATCTTTGCTTTATCTTCTGGAAGCACTTGCGAATAATAATTATCTATTTCTAAACTTTCTGCTACTATTCTTGCAGTTTTTTCTCCATCACCAGTTATCATCATTACTTGATCAATGCCTAAATTCTTTAGTTCTTCTATAACCCTCTTTGCATCTTCTCTTACAGGATCATTTATGCAAATAAAACCAGCTGCTTGTCCTCCTACTGCTAAATATATGATAGAATATCCATTACCTTCCATATCTATAATAATTTTCTGTTCATCTGATAAAATTACTCCTTCATCTTCAAATACAAAATGATAACTTCCAACCAAAGCCTTTTCATCATTTATGCATGAAGCAATTCCATGAGCGACAACATATTGTACTTCGGCATGCTCTTCCTTATGATTCAAATTTTCTTCTGCTGCCTTTTTTACAACTGCTTTTGCAACGCTGTGAGGAAAATGCTCTTCCAAACATGCTGCTGTTTTTAAAACATAGTTTCTTTCAAAACCTTTGAAAGGAATCACCTTAGCTACAGTAGGGCTCGCAACTGTTAAAGTTCCTGTTTTATCAAATATAATTGTGTCTGCTTGCCCTATTATTTCTAAATATTTTCCACCTTTAACAATCACTTTATGAGTTGATGCTTCCCTCATAGCTGAAATTACTGATATAGGTGTAGATAATTTTATTGCACAAGAATAGTCAACCAACAGTATAGCTAAGGTTTTTGTTATATTCCTTGTAATTGCATATGTAGCTAATGCTCCAAGAAAAGTAAATGGTACTATGTTATCAGCTAACTTTTCTGCTTCACTTTGAATACTAGCTTTAAGATTTTCAGATTTATCAACCATTTCAATAATCTTGCTTATTCTACTCTCAGAACTTAGTTTTTTCACTTCAATTATTACTGAACCTTCTTCTACAACAGTTCCCGCATAAACTGTATCCTCTGCCTTCTTTTCAATTGCTAAAGGTTCTCCTGTCATTGATGCTTCATTAACCATTGCAATACCATTATAAACCCATCCATCTACTGGAATCATGTGTCCAGTATTAATCCTTATTTTATCTCCTATTTGAATATTAGAAATAGGAACTAATACTTCCTCATCATCCTTAGCTAACCATACACTATCAACATTTACTGCCAAGCTTTTTGTAAGAACATTTTTAGTTTTCTTTCTGGTATATTCCTCTAACAAGTCCGATACACTGAGCAAGAACATTATTGATCCAGCTGTTGAGTATTCTTTCTGTATCATTGCAGCCCCAATGGATGCAGCATCTAAAACATCAACATTTATTTTCATATTAAACAAACTTTTAAATCCTTTTTTTACGAATCTAATTGATCTGTAAAATAACAAAAATTTACCTATACTCATTGGTATAAAGAACTTTATAAAAAACCTTTTGCCTACCATATTTAATAACTTGCTTCTAAAAGTAATATCAATTTCCTTTGAATTATCTATATTTTTATCACTAATAGATGGTAAATCGTTTAAATTTAACTTAGAAACTAATTCTAGAACTCTCATTTTGGAGCTTTCTTTGTAGTAAATTAAAATACTTCCTGTTATATGACATGAATTGACTTCTTCAACATATCCATTTCTACTTAATGCATAATCAATTTTATAACTTTCTTCCAAAGAAAATGCAAATCGACCACATCTTACCCTTATTCTTCCTGGCATATCATGAATTATCTTATACTTCATCTGTTAATCACACCTTTTTATAAATGGCTAATCTTACAATTAAAATTGCTTTGTTAAAATCACACTATATAAAAAATAAATTTATTAATTTTTAAAATTAGCCATGTTTCATAATTTAGGTTTCATAATTTAAGTTTAATACATAACTATTTATTTTTCACTATCGCAGCAGCAGCTTTTTTCTTCTTCTAAAGCTTGTTTACTTGCTTCATGGCACATATCTTCTGCATCTTCTCTTATTGTTTCATATAAATTTTGAGCATCATTTCTAATTTTCATGCCGCCAGCTAATGTCTTAACATAAAAATTTTTAGCTGTTTTACTTTTTAAAAGACTTAATCCTAAAGTTCCAACTAAAACTCCTCCTGCAAATATTAATGATCTTTCTTTTCCAAAAATGTTTTTCATATCTATCTCTTCCTTTCGTATTTGATAATGATTTTCATTATCATAATATCATTATAATGTTATTTCGTCAATATTTTTTATCATATTTAGTATACTTTCTACAAATTAACTAAAATAGTACTTATTTATCCTATCGATACCATCATTAATATGCTACTTTAAAATATCACCTCTCCTTTATCCCCATCAACTACAATTTCATCTCCATCCTTTAAAAGAACTGTCGCATTTCCTACTCCAAGCACTGCTGGTATACCATATTCCCTAGCAACAATGGCACTGTGAGATAATGGTCCTCCACAGTCTGTTACTACAGCTTTAGCTATTGAAAAAAGAGGAGTCCAAACTGGATCTGTAAATTTACATACTAAAATATCTCCTTTTTTCAACTTGTTAAATTCTTTCACACTATTTACAATACATGCTTTTCCTGAAATTCTTCCTTTACTTCCAGATGAACCTTTAAGTATTTTACAATCTAATTTTTCATCTATAAATTCACAATTATTCCATAATGCCATGTTTTTTATTCTTGCTCTTTTTCTTATACAAATTTTTTTCTTTAATTCTTCAATATTATTCTTTGGCATTTTACATACACTGTAAATTTCCTCTAAAGTCAAATATAATATATCTTTTTCACTTTCTAAAACATTGGGTATCCTTATAAGAATTTCTTTAACTATGCCTCTACTTAATCCATAGCATGTTTCAATCATGTATAAGCTTTCCTCTCTTTTTACATGATTATATCTATAAACCCCTATCTGTTTTAAAAATTTTTCACTTTTGTGCTTTCCAAATTTTTCTATAATTTTTTCTTCAATGTTTTTATATTTATAAGTATCAAATTTATTTTTTTCGCTTTGCATCATTACTTTAATTATAAATAAAAAACCTCTTAAATCTTCATTCCAGCTTTTAGTTGAAAAAGGTATATAAGACATTGAAGACTTCCATCCATTTTTTTTCAGAAATTTCTTAACTTGTTCATAGTATCCAGGCCATTTTTCTTTTAATTCATTCATAATTATTTTTTCATCTTTATCTGACATCTCATTTTTTATAAACTCATGTATATCTCTATTATCCTTTGCATTTTGAGATAATTCTTTAAGCTCTTTATTAACTAACCATGTTTTATATTTTAATCCAGATAGTAAATCATATTCTGTAAGACTTTTATCAATCTTTTTAAGTTTGTGTTCAATTATTTTTCCTAATATTACTTGTGGAAATATACTATATCTAAATCGAACATAACCAATTTCATGAATAATTTTCATAATATCTTGCAATAAAATTCCAAGCTCTTGCAATGTACAATTACTAAGTTTTTTATTTTCTAACTTTTGTATCCTTAATAACATGTTTTTATTAAATTTTTCTGTTTCCGTTATATTATTCTTTTCATTCATAAATTTTTTAAATATAAAAGGAATTTTTAAGATTTTAATGGTTGGTTTAAGCTTAGATTCTTTTATAACAAATTCACCATCATCTTTCATATCTAATTCACTTTCCATTTTCATTCCTATCTTTTTAAATACATTTGCCTTTTCTTCACCCATAATTAGTAAAGGTTGAAAATCCAAAGGATATGGAACTACAGGACAGTATTCTATAAAATTATTTATTGTATTTTTAGCTATCTTTGTTACATTATGCTTTAAAGTAGTAATTGCCCTTGACTGCAGTATATATAAATTATCATTTTTAATAGTCCACTCTATATCCTGTGGAAATCCATAATATTTTTCTATATCTATTCCTGTAGAAACAAGCTTTTTAATATAATTTTCGTTTAATGTAAAAGCATCTCTTTTTTCTTTAGAATTTTCAATACTTTTGATACCTTTAACATTGTCATAGACAATTGATATTTCTTTGCTACCTTTGTATTTTTTAAGTACCTTACTCTTATTTTTCAAA
Source organism: Clostridium drakei (assembly GCF_000633595.2). GTDB lineage: Bacteria > Bacillota > Clostridia > Clostridiales > Clostridiaceae > Clostridium_AM > Clostridium_AM drakei. The sequence continues at coordinate 89,511 of NZ_JIBU02000031.1, forward strand.
CAAATATAAGTATCTGGTGTTACCGTGCCAGATACGACCCCTTCACCAAGTCCATAAGCAGAATTAATCATTATTTCATTTTTACTATTTGTAGTAGGATTTACTGTAAATAATACTCCTGATATTTGCCCTTCTATCATAATTTGTACTACAATAGCAATAGAAATTTTTTCTTTATCAAAGCCCATTTGTTGTCTATACTTAATAGCTCTTGTAGTCCAAAGCGATGCCCAGCATCTTTTTATCTTATCAAATACATCTTCTATTTTATATACATTTAAAAAAGTTTCCTGTTGCCCTGCAAAACTAGCTTCTAGCAAATCTTCTGTCGTTGCTGAAGAACGAACAGCAACTCTTATGTTTTTTCCTAACCTTGTATAGTATTCTATAATTTCGTGTTTCATACTTTCTGATATTTTACCTTGTATAATAATTTCTTGAATCTTACCAGCATATATATCAAGCTTATCTTCATTTTTATAAGCTTTTTTTAATAATTCCTCTATTTTAGTGTGTATATTATTTTCTTCTATATAGCTAGAATAAGCTTTGCTTGTTATACAAAATCCTTCTGGTACGTTGATACCAGCTTTAATCATTTCTCCTAAATTTGCGCCTTTTCCTCCAACTTTTAAAATATCATCTTTTCTTACATGATTTAAATCAACAACATACATTTAATCCACTCCTATTAGTATTTATCAATCTATGAAAATTCATATATTTTTTCATAGACTCAATAAAAAAATATTATATAAATTTATATATAATCATCTCGGCTTCCACATATCAAGTATTTGATCAATTAATTCTAACAGTGCTATGAAAATATATTTATTTTTTCACAGCACTGTTTTAGTATACCATGTTTTTTATCTAAATCAATTTCTATTAACATAATAGTTCTTACCTATTTTCAGTGATATATATCTCTACAAATTTATCTATAATATGTAATGTAAGTTCATCAATAACATTTTCACCTATCATGTCAGCATTAGATCTGATAGTCGTTATACATCTAAATACCCCTAGCAATTTTTCAGCTGGAGTATCTATATTGCAACCTCTTTCTCTCCAAATAGATTTTATTCTTTCTATCACAAATAAATCCTCTTCCAGAGCTCTTTTTTTATCTTCTTCACTTGAATTATTGATAATCTTAAGCACATCACTATCTTTATCTATAAAAATTTTATTTTTATTCATCTTTTCACACATTATATAGGTAACTTTTCTGAAATATTCTTCAATACTATCCTCAGTAGTTTTTGCCTCTTGTATAACCTTTTTAAACATTTCTTTTTCTATATCATTTATAATATCTAAAAACAATTCTTCTTTATTTTTATAAAAAGTATAAAAACCACCTAAAGATATTCCTACAGCTTTGGTTATTTCTTCAATTCTAGCTTTTTTAACACCTTTTTCTTTAAATATTTCTTTTGCAAATTTTTTTAAATTTTCTTTTATTTGTTTCTTTTCTTCTAAAGTATATGCCCTGCCCATATTTTTTCTCCCGTTATTTTAATCAATATTAATCATTATATGAATTTATAACCTCCATTATAACATACTATATATTTAAATAACTTCAATCTTTTCAATATTATTTATTGATTTTTTTAAATTACTTGCTGTACCTGTTACTTCATCTCCCATTGAATTTAATTCCTTTGCTGTATCTGAAATTTCTTCTGTAGTTAATATTATTTCCTGTGACATTGACGATATTTCTTCCATTCCTGTTAATATATTTTCTTTTTGAGCATTTATATTATTAAAGGCTTCTACTATTTCATGTGCCTTTGGTATTATAATATCAATTTCTTTTGATATATCATTGAATACATTTATAGTTTTATCAACAGCAAGATTTTGTTTAATTATATCAGTATCAATTACTGATATTCTTTTATTTATTATTAAAATATTTTTTAATATGTTATCAACCATATGATATATCTTATTTGAAGAATTTTTGCTCATTTCTGCAAGCTTTCTTATTTCAACAGCAACTACACTAAATCCCTTACCTGCTTCTCCTGCTCTTGCTGCTTCAATTGCAGCATTTAATGCTAATAAATTTGTTTGCTCAGAAATATTATTTATTATATCTGTCATTTCATTTACACCTTTTATATCATCCATCATCATACTTAAAAATTTTGTAAAATTACTAAAATTATTATTGAGATTTTCAATAACTTCAGATAATTCTTTTAATTCTTGATTTGTATTTTCACATTTTTTATCGATACCATTAGCTAAGTTATCAATACATATAGTACTATCACTTACTCCATTTACATACTCTCCAAATTGAAATAATTTTTCTACAATACTGGATACATTTCTCCTTTGATTTCTAGTTGCATGTGTAACAATTTCTGTAGATTTAGCTATATTGGAAGTTAGATCTAACATATCTTCTGAAATATATGTTAATCCTATTGCTTGAGCATCTATATCTTTTGAACCTCTCTTGACTTGTTGTAATATATTACTATTTGCAAGTATTATATCATTTAATGCCCTACTTATTTCTCCAACTTCTGTTTCATCTTTCAAATACTTTTCTTTTATCTCTAGAAAATTTTCTTTTTTCATTTCTATAATAACATTATTTAATATTTTCAAACCTCTCGCTTTTTTAAATTCAATAATAGCAACTCCAATACTAACTGACAATAAAACTGTTACACTTATATTCATTATTATCTTTTGGTAAAAAGAAATGAAATAAATAAAAATTGAAACACTCATTATTAAAATTGCAGCAATAAATATGCTGTTTATTAATTTGCTTTTTAAACCAACTTTCGATTTAATACCATATTCATTAGTCATTATCCTTGCCTCCTGATTATTTTTTATATGATAATGATTATCATTATCACAAATCTTATCATATGTTTAATATCTTTGTCAAATAAATTACCATTTCTACTTTAAGTTAAAATTTATAACTACACATCGCCTCTTTTGGGTTAGTTCTAACTAACTATTGTGTATTTTTTGCTCAATTATACAAGCACTGAATTAATTCTATCCATTACATTTTTATTTCTCTACTCTTGTTTCTCACTACTGTTCCTTTTTTACATTTTTTCGATATACACTTGGATTTACTCCTATAACCTTTTTAAATGCTTGCGAAAATTTACTTGCATTATCATATCCAAGACTTCCTGAAATCTCATTAATTCCTTCACTAGTATATTTTAAAAGTTCTGCTGCCTTCTGCATTTTATATGATTTTATAAAAGAATAAATGCTGTCTCCATATATTTCTTTAAATACAAACTTCATTGTTGTAAGGGGAATTTTAAACCGCACTGACAATTGATCTAAAGTTATTTTTTCTGAAAGGTGAATTGTTAGATGTTCCTTTATTTCTTTTATAACATCAATATATCTTTTCGAATAGTAATTCTTACTCTCTTTTAATTTTTTCTGTCCAAAACTACTTAGAAAAAGAAACAATTCTAAAATTTTTACTTTATGATAACCTTTTCTTATTTTTTCAGAAACTGAGTATAGTTCTAAAAAAATATGTTCAATGCTCTCATTTTCTTTTATCACTAAAAACCCCTTATCGTTTTTACAAAATTTATTTTTTAATTCTAATAAATTAACTGAAACTTCTTCCAAAATACAAGACAAACATTTAGGCGCTTCATCAAGATTTACATTCACAGTAATTCCATAAAAATGTTTTAAAGGAAATTTGTAATCATTTTTTATGTTATATTTTTGATTTATGACAAGATTTCCTTTTGAAATATAAAGATATCTTTCTTTTATGGTCTTACATTCAACTATGCCTTCCTTACAATAATTAATTTCAAAAATATTTTTTGGTTGTTCCTCATCTACACTTATCCACTGTGTATTAACATCATTATGGATTAATTCAATACCAGGAAATACAGAATATCTTGTCATAATGGCATTCCCATAGGAATTATTAATCCTGTAAATCGTGCAATCATCACCTCTTCTTATAACATCTACTTCACTAGCATATAATTGCTTATCTCTGTTTATTGAATTCATTACATTGCCTCCTGTATGAATGACTTTGTAAAACAGATATTATGATTAAAAATTTTATATTTGTTTCTACAATTTAGGCGATAATGAATTTCATTATCACCTAAATTGTAACATATTCTTTTTAAAATTGGAATAGATGTTTCTATTTTATTTGATATATTAACCTATAAAACATCAATTGTACTTCATATTCTAATTTTAAATTAATTCTATCTTCTCCATTTCAATAATAGCGATGAATTTATAATAACAAATACAGAACCTAAATTATGCACTAAAGCTCCAACAACAGGATTTAATATGCCTGTAATAGCAAGTATAATAGCAATGAAATTCAGTATCATTGAAAAAGCAAGATTACACTTTATTGTAAACATCATTCTCTTTGACAGGGCCAACAAGTGTGGAAGTTCTTTAACCTCATCATCCACTAATGCAATATCTGCCGCATCTACTGCAATATCACTGCCCACTCCAGCCATTGCAATTCCAACGTTGGCCATTTTTAAAGCAGGTGCATCATTGATTCCATCCCCAATCATGCATATTTCCTGTTTTCTCTTCTGATATTCTGAAATACAATTGAGTTTATCTTCCGGTAGGCAATGGGCATGTACCTCTTCAATACAAAGCTGATTTGCAATAGCATTTGCAGCATTCTCATGATCTCCAGTTAATAAAACAGGTTGAACACCAAGAGCAGATAAAGAATGAATCATCTTTGCACTTTCCAAACGAATAGTATCAGATAATGCCAAGAAACCAGTAAGTATTTTATCAATAGCAATATAAATAATCGTACATCCTTGTTTTAAGAATTCTTCTGCTTCTGTAACTACTGAGTGTGAGATTGATACATTACTTTCTTCCATAAGCGCTGGATTTCCAGCAAGTATTTCTTTTCCATTTACTCTTGATGTAATACCGCGCCCTGGAATCATGCTGAAATGTTCTGCCATGGGAATTGGATCTGAAAATTGCTGCTTGTAGCATCTTACTACTGCTTTTCCCAAGGGATGCTCCGAAAGTGACTCTGCAACTGCCGCATAATAATATAATTCATTAACAGAAACATCTGAAGTAATTGACTTAATTTCTGATACTTGCGGAGTACCATATGTAAGTGTGCCTGTTTTATCAAAAGCAATTTTGGATACTGAGGCAAGTCTCTCTAAAGCATCACCTTCCCGAACAAGGAAACCATGCTTGGTCACATTACCAATAGCTGCCATTATTGCAGTAGGAGTTGCAAGAACCAGTGCACAAGGGCAAAACACAACCAAAATCGTAACAGCACGTATAATTTCTCCTGATATAAAACATGTTAATACTGCAGCTGTTAAAGCTATTACAACAATCCCCGTTGCCCACCTATCGGCAATACCCACAATTTTTGCTTTTCCTGCATCTGCAGACTGCACAAGATGAATCATACGCTGAATAGAACTGTCTTCTCCAACTTTCGCAGCCTTCATTTCAAAAGCACCAAATTGATTTACAGTACCGCTTGAAACATCATCACCTATAGTTTTATCTACCGGAAGTGATTCACCTGTCATAACTGCTTGATTGACTGAAGTCTGACCAGATATTATAACTCCATCTACAGGAATTGTTTCACCAGGAAATACCCGAATGATATCATTCACTTTAACTTTTTCAGAAGGAATAATTTCTTCTTTCCCATCAACTAAAACTCTTGCTATATGTGGTGTAAGATGAACAAGTTTTTCAATGCCTGCCCGTGCTCTGGAAACAGTTAAATCTTCCAGCAGCGCACCCAGCTTCATAATGAAAGCTACTTCAGCCGCTGCAAAATCCTGTCCTATACATACAGATGCAATCAGAGCAATAGATACAAGTACATCCGCTTTAATATCAAAATCCGTAACTAATCCAATAACCGCTTCCATTATTATAGGAATTCCACAAAAAATAATTGCTATCCATACCATATTAAAAGTAAACAAATTAAAAATACTTGCAATCAGAGCAATACCAGAAATACTTAGCAGAATGATATCTTTTGGAATACCTCCTTTTTCTAATAACTGCTCTAATTTCTCCGCTGCTTTTTTCATAAAAACCTCCTGTTTGCATTTTAATATACCCCTATAGGTATACTTGCATTATACCTATAGGGGTATAGGTTGTCAATAATATAAAAAGAAAAACAACCATTTCTGATTGCTCTCAAAGTTATATTTATTAAGTCATATTTGCAAAGCGTTCAACTGCTTTAGTAAAACTCTCAATTGTCTTATCTGCATCACCATGCTCGATTCCATCTCGTACGCAGTGCTTTATGTGCCCTTCCAAAACTATCTGCCCACATTTGTGTAATGCAGATTTAGCCGCATTAATCTGTGAAAGAACATCCTCACATGGAACATCTTCATCTATCATTCGGTCTACTGCCTGAACCTGCCCTATAATTTTTTTTAATCTTCTATGCAGATTAGCTGTATCCATACATTGTTTCATATTCACACCTCCATACCATTATGGGTATAAGTATATTATATTCATAATAGTAAACTTGTCAATGCAGACTATTTAGATGTTTTATATTACATCATTTAATCCAATTAGATTAGTTTGTTTCTCAATATCCTTAAGAACTCTCAGAACTTCACCATGTTTTAGTTATGCTTATATATTGACAACTTTAAATTCAATGCTATACTTTAGTTAGTTTAAGCTAACCATATTGATGTATAATAAAGTTTATAATAATGATTGGAGGAATATTGATAATGACAAAATCAAAAATTAATTTGTCTGGTGTCAACGAAACTATGTTAGTGCCTGTCTATGCAAGAGCATTAGAAAGTAAAAAGAAGAAACCTGCTTTTTATGATGAGACTGCGATTAATATTATTAATTCTCTTGATTATGATTTTAAAAAACATGGTAAAAGTAAATTGAACATGTGGGGATGTTCTGCAAGAACCATTATTTTGGACAGGGAAGTTTCATCCTATATTAAAAAGCATCCTAATTGCAGTGTCATTAATATGGCTTGTGGTCTTGATGCCAGGTTTAATCGAGTAGATAATGGTAAAATCCAATGGTATAACATTGATTTTGAAAATGTTATGAATATCAGAAAAACAATATTTCCCAAAAACGATAGAGTTACTAATGTATCTAGTTCTATACTTGAAAATTCTTGGATTGAAAAAGTTAAAAACAAAGATAATGTATTAGTAATTGCAGAAGGTCTCTTAATGTATTTGGAAGAAAATGAGGTTAAGAGACTATTTGAAACAGTTTCTGTATCTTTTAAACATTGTGCTGTCCTGTGTGAATTAATGTCAAAGTGGATGGTTAAAAACCAAAAAATCCATGATACAATAAAAAAAACCACCGCGGTATTTCGATGGGGAGTTGATACTACGGATGATTTCATCAAGCTTTGTCCTATGTATAAAATATTAGGAGATTTTAACCTTACTGATACAATGAAAAGATTTTCACCTATCTTTTTATCACTCATCGCACCTAAATTACGCCCCAAAAATAACAGAATCGGCTATTTTGAAAAACTTTCTTAAATATATAACTCTCAGTTTTATTTATAAGAAATATTTTATTTATCACCTGAGAGCAATTCACTCTCAGGTACCTGTTTTTATTAACTCTTAATTTCATATCTTTATGATTGTTTTTTTGCAAGCTTAAAATAGTTATTTAAGTCATTTTAAACTTAAAGTCTTCAAATGACTTAAATAAATTAAATTTTAAATTTATCAGGACAATCTTTTTCTTTAAGCACTTGTTCTAATATATAATTTGACTTATCACTAATTCCAAGAACTTTATCTGAAATATTTACTATTTCATTTGCTCCTTCACTGGCAGACTGTATTACACTATCTATAGTTTTCATCACATCACTAATTGATGCTAAAAGTTCCTGTGAAATAAAACTAAAGCCTACACCAAACTTCATACAAATTTAGCATCCATCATTACTACATTCTTTTGTTGTATTTGTAATTGCATCTAATTTAATATCACAATTTACAAATCCAATTATTTCATTGTTTTTTTACTATAGGTTTAGATATTGAAACAACAGCCTTTTCTGTTGGATTTATGATGCAGCCTTCAATGATTCTGATTTTTGATATGTAATCATTAAACTGTTATCTAAGCCATAATATTCAAGGTTTTTTCCATTATCCGAAAATTTATACTTGGCTATTTTTTCTATATTCCCATTATCATCTAATACAAAGTATAGTCCTTTATAAGCAAAATATTTAAAAGATTCAGCTGCTTTACCATTTAAATGCGTAGATGCTGTGCCATCATTATTAAAATCTACTACAAGAGTGCCTACATTATCTATATTTGTTTTCCACTCACCAACAAAGGGACTTATATATGATATGTTATCAAGCATATTTATCGTTGCACCTACAACATTACAATTTTTAATGGTTCCGCCTTCGTTACCTCCTACAATACCACTAGCACAACTATATGCATTTATACTATTAGTTCCAGATAGTGTAATATTCTCCACTAAGCCTTTATTATAACCTATTACAGAACCAACTGCCACTGAGCCTTCGGCTTTTATATTTTCTATTTTGAGGTTTTTTACCACAGAAGATTTTGAAGCAGCACCTATTAAACCTACACCTACAGCATCTTTTTTATTGATAGTTAAATTAGAAATAGTATGGTTGTCTCCATCAAAAGTACCAGTAAATGCATTTGCAAAATATCCTAACTCGTCCTTAGCTTGTGAATCAAATGCACCAATAGGTTCCCAATTTTCGTAACTTGCTAAATCTATATCAGCTGTTAGTTTAAAATGTTTATCTAAATATTTTCTTACACTATTCAACTGATCAGCCGTAGCAATTTGATATGGATCACCTTCAGTACCACTTCCACCTGCAAAGGATGAAGTCTTTACTGTTTCTGATTTTCCAATTTGTACTGCATTAGAATTTCCGTTAACAGTCATGGTACTTGTACAATTTTCAACTTTAGAATTATATGCATGACCTGCAATAGTACCAATAATTTTCCCACCATCAATGCTGCCTGAAGTTTTACTATCTACTACCTTATATACAGTAGGAACTGGACGAACATCCTTGTATGCATCAAGATAAAAACCACCGCCTACTATACCACCTATTCGTTCAGCACTATCTGCTGCTTTAATAGAAGCATTAACAGAACAATTTTTAATAAGTGTTGGCTTTTCTATATCATAAGTGCCTGCATTTCCTAGAAGTCCTCCAACCATACTACTGTTTTCCCCAACAGTTATTATTACATCTGCATTACAATTCTCTACAGATGGACTTTCTTGTGCCGCACCAGATAACCCCGCAATACTGAAGTTTCCCTTACCTAATGCTGTTACAGTACCAGTTGCACTACAGCTAATTAAAGAGCATCCTTCCATACCGCCAGCTAATACACCTATACCTTGTGCATTATCTCCAAATAAAGTAACCTCTGCATTTGCATTACAATTTTTGATGTTACAAAATCCACCACCTACAATACCACCTACAAGAAAGCCACCTTTTATGCTATTTTTACCTATAAGTGAAATTGATGCTGCATCATTTTTAAAAGAACCATATCCGATAACGCCTCCAACTAACTGCTTACCTAGAACTGTAACATTTTCAACTACAAGATTTTGGATAGAAGCATTATCCCCGGCAACGCAGCCAAATAATCCTACTCCTGCAGAGTTATCTCTGGAAATATGGATATTGGAAGTCTTATGTCCATTTCCATTAAAAATGCCTGAAAAAGCAAAGGTTATATCAGGTGTTTCCTCATCCTCTGGTTTATCAGATATAGGTTTAAATGCACCAATAGGTTCCCAATTCTCATAGGTAGATAAATCTATATCTGCTGTTAGTATATAATTCTTATCTAAGTATCTTCTTATCCTATTAAATTGACTAGCATTAGCAATCTGATAAGGATCAGATTTAGTTCCACTTCCTCCTGCAAACAGTGAAGCTTCTGTATCTGATTTTCCAATTTGAGGCGCATCTGCTTTGTCATTAACAGTCATAGTGCTTGTACAATTTTCTAAAACAGAATTATAGGCATATCCTGCAACAGTGCCAACTTCATTACCACCAATAACACTACCCTCAGTATTACAATTTTCTACTTTATATACAGAAGGAGTGGGATAATACTCAAAACCATCTATATAAAATCCACTACCTACCACACCGCCTATACGTGAAGCACTTTCAGCTGCCTTGATATTTGCCTTCACAGTGCAGTTTGAAATTACAGTAGGATTATTTTCATCAAAAGTTCCAGCATGTCCTATTAAGCCTCCAACCATGAAGTCCTTTTCAGCAGCAACAATAGTTACATCTGAACTGCAGTCTTTTACATATGCTCCTTCATGAATGCAACCTGCAAGACCACCTATGGAGTAAACTTCTTTTCCATTAACAGTAATACTACCTTTAGCACTACACCCACTTAAGGAACAATTTCCAAATCCTCCTCCTAATATTCCTACTAGATTGTTTCCATCACCATTAACAATTATATTTGCTTCTGATTTACAATCGGTAATATTAGAATTCATTGCGCCACCAACAATTCCACCTACATTAGCACTTTTATCATTTCCAGTAATTTTGTTGTCACCAATAAGTTCTATTTTTTCTATTGGAGCCCCTGATGCTTGATGTCCTATTACACCACCAATTAAATCATTATATCCAGTTACATTTACATTTTTCACTATTAAGTTATGAATAACAACAGATTTATTTTCATTTTCAATAATGCATCCAAATAATCCTATTGCCATATTTTTACGATCAATTTTCAAATTGGAAATACTATGACCGTTACCATTAAAGCTTCCTCTAAATGCAAATTTAGGATCTGGTGTTTCTTCATCCTCTGGTTTATCAGATATAGCTTTAAAAGCACCAATAGGTTCCCAATTTGCATAACTTGATAAATCTATATCAGCTGCAAGCACAAAATTTTTGTCAAGATAATCTCTCACCTTATTAAGTTGTGCAGCACTAGCAATTTCATACGGAGAAGATACAGTACCATTTCCACCTGCAAATATATAAGTGCTTGAAGATGATCCTCCACCTCCACCACCACTTGATTTACTTGGCTTTTTTTCTTCATTAGAAGATTTTACATTTGCTAAGTCAGTTAATATATTTTCAGCTACAAGTTGAGTCCCTCCTAATGCTGTTATTTTACTATCCTTATCAACTTTAGATTTTATTATACTAACTGAATCCTTATTTATAGCACCATTTACTAGTATTATGGGATTACAATTTTTAGCTGCTAAAGCCGAAACAGATAGTGCATCTGCAAATTGATCAACTCCATTATACTCTGCAGATGCCAGATATATATTGCTAAAGTTTATATCATCTTTAAATTTCTCAAGTATTTTCTCATTGCTATCATATCTATCTTTTCCATATATTCTTTCATTATTTTTAAATATACTATCTATATCTTTTGATATGACAGATTCTCCACCTATTATATATGCTTTCTCTACACTGTTATTTTTTGAATAGCCTATTACAGAATCTTTATTATCTGCCAATAAAATAGGCATACCCTTATTTGCTGCTATATAACTTATAGAAAGTGCGTCTGCTGGAGCTTTACCTGAGACTAAAACTATTGAAGAACTTTTTCCAACTTTATCTGCAATTATCTTTGAAGTATCATATCTTGTAGCACCTCCAAGCCTTGTTATATCGCTAGCTTTAGGCACTACAATTTTTATTTCAGATAACACTGTATCAGTTATAACTCCGCTTCCACCTATGATTATTATTTTGCTAGGATTTAATCTTGATAACTCTTTCTTTGTACTTTCACTCAAGTTTGATTTGTTGGTAAGTAAAATTGGAGCATTATACTTTTTAGCAAGAGGTGCTGCACAAAGAGCATCCGGAAAATTTTCTCCATTGCATATTACTACAGTAGAAGCTGCTTCCCAACCATTTTGGCTTATAAGTGCTGAAGTTTCATATCTATCTCTTCCAAAAATTCTTTTTTGGTTCAATGAATATGAAGAATCTGCAAAAACTGTAGTTGAAAATAACATTGTGGCACTTACTATTAATCCTAAAATTCTTTTTAATTTCAAATAGATTCCCCCTTATTTTTTATCTGTATATTTAAATATATCAAATATAATGGTGCTAAGTTAGTCAAAACTAACCTAGCACTATTATATAAAAAAGCTTTCTTTATTACTACTCTATTTAGTCCTTTTTTCACTCCAAACAGTTTTTTATTTTTTATTCATATAAACATTAAAATAAGTAATCATGGTTAAAACTGCCAAGAAGCAGCTTCCAACTGAATCTTATTCATATGCTTATATATCTCTCCTTCCTTAATTAATATATCTGGTCTCCCCTCTTCAGCAACAATACCATCCTTTAATACTATAATTTTATGCACACCTGCTACTGTTCTCATTCTATGTGCAATAATAAGTACTGTTCTATTCTTAATAAGAAGTGATAATGATTCCTGGATCATAGTTTCATTTTCAACATCCAATGAAGCTGTAGCTTCATCCAAAAGTATAATTGGTGCATCTTTCAAAAATGCTCTAGCAATGGATATTCTTTGACGTTCTCCACCAGAAAGCTCTGAACCATTTTCGCCAATCATAGTATTCCAACCTTTTGGCATTTTTTCTATAAATTCATCACAATGTGCAAGCTTCCCAGCATTTATAACTTCCTCATCTGTGGCATCTTTTCTTCCGACTCTAATATTTTCCATGACAGAATTATTAAATAAAGTAACATCTTGAAAAACAATAGAATATAGACTCATTAGCCTCTCTGGGTCAATCTTTGAAACATCCATACCTCCTACAGTAATTTTCCCTTTGCTAACATCCCAAAAACGTGATGCTAGCCTTGATACAGTAGTCTTTCCACCGCCTGATGGACCTATTAGTGCTGTTACTTCTCCTTGTTTAGCAGTAAAAGATACATCTTTTAAAACAGTTTCTTTATTATCATAAGCAAATACAACATGATCAAATACAATGTCATGTCCTCTGTTCGTGAGTTTTTCTGTGCCAATCTGCATACCATGCCCAAGAATTTCGTCCATGCGTTCACATTGAATATTAGCCGAAATGATGGCCGCTAAATTTTGTAATGACATCTGCATTGGATCATACAATCTTGATATCAAAAGCAAAAACATAAAGAAAGTCAAAAGATCTAAACTTCCATCCATAAGAAATATTCCACCAGCTAGTGCAACTGTGGCAATTCCAAGTTTTAAAACCATTTGAGCAAGCACAACAAAAGCAGCTGTTCCAAGCTCTGTAATAATTGAACGTTTTTCAACATTTTTAATCTTTACATTTAGTTTCTCCATATAAGCAGCTTCTGCATTGTTTGATTTCAAATCTCTCACAGATTCTATACATTCTTGAATCCCATCTGCACAAGCCATCTTTACATTCATCTGCTTTTTTCCTAATCTATTCTGCACTTTTGATGAAAATAGTACAATTATAAAAGAAACAGGCAGCACCCATAACGCTGCAATGGCCATACGAAAATCAAAGAAGAATAAACTAATCGCAACAATGAATGTTGAAATAATAGAACCAATAAGCTCTGGTATCCAATGAGATGATGCAGTTTCTATAGTAGAACAATCTGCCATAATTGTACTTGTTAAATCGGATAAATCCTTTTTGCCAAAGAAAGAAAGTGGAAGTTTTCTTAATTTTTCAGCCAATGCTATTCTTCTTACACCACTCTCTACATAGGTTGCAAAGAAGGTTTTATTATACTGAAAATATGCCGTAATAGCTATAAATAAAAGGCATACTACAACTCCAATTACATAAAATGGAACATTTTTTGTACCAATATTTTTATACATTAAATCCCCAACAAGGTAATAAAGAAGACCAACAGGCATCATCAATGCAATGTTAGATAATGTACATGAAATAAATGCTTTTATCATGTCCTTTGCACCTTTTTCTGAAAGAGCATATTTATGTTGTAGTTTTTCTATTAATTTCATTTTTAAGCACCAACCTTCCATTTAGCAGCACGATTATACTCTCTCCACATATGTTCATATAATCCATTCTGCTGTACTAGCTTATCATGACTTCCAAATTCACATATTTCTCCATCCTTTAGAACATAAACACAATCTGCTCCTACTACAGTAGATAATCTATGTGCTATCATAATAACTGTTTTTCCTTTTGACAAAGCAGAAAAAGCAGCTTGTACCTTTGATTCATTGTCAGGATCAGCAAATGCAGTGGCTTCATCCAGTATTAAAATTGGAGCATTTTTAAGCATTGCTCTAGCAATAGAAATACGCTGAGCTTCACCTCCTGAAAGATAATTTCCTTTTGTACCAATTATGGTATCTATTCCATCTGTCATTTTTTCTATAATATCCTGGCACTGAGCATCTTTTAATGCTTTTAATACTTCTTCTCTGGTTGCATCACGTTTTGCAAGACGAACATTTTCAAAAATTGAAGTTTTCAAAAGCTTGCTGTCTTGAAATACAAAAGAAACAGTATTCATCAGTTCTTCTTTAGAAATATCTTTCACATTTATTCCACCTATGGAAACTTTACCATTATCTACATCCCAAAAACGTGCTATTACACTAGCTAAGGTTGTTTTTCCGCCACCAGAAGGTCCTACAAAAGCCACATGCTCACCAGGATTAATTTTCAATGAAATATGCTTTAATGCATTTTCATCCGCATCCTTATAACGAAATGATACGTCATGAAGAATAACAGAATTATCCTTTGGATGTTTAGGTGATGTATTTTCGTGTAATGGTTTCATATCCAATATACTATCAATTCTACTTAGTGCATCTTCTACAATCATCATGTTTTCACTGGAATACATAATTTTATTCAAGGTAACAGTTATGATTGGGGTAATAATAATATAAAACAAAAGATTCAATAAAAAATCGCTGTTAACTCCATTTCTTGTGAAAAATAAAGCTGCTGCAATTAATACCGCAAAAACTCCATTAATCACTGTAGTGTAAAGTATCATTGGCATACGTAAATCTTTGGTATAAGAAACCACCCACTTTTCATAGTTATCAATTGATGCTTTAAATCGTTTAAAAGAAAAAACAGACTGACCAAAAGTTTTTACTACAGGTATACCCCTCACATATTCTACTGCTTCATTTGACATCTGTTCCAAGGAATTCTGATATTCTTTCATTTTTTGCTGCATTCTAACTCCAGTCATTGATGACATAATTGCAAAAGCTATAACCACTGGTATTAAACTCAAAAGTCCTAGGCGAAAGTCAAAAAACAAGAGCATTGCAAGTAAACCAAAAGGAGTTGCTAAAGCCCCTGCACGATCTGGCAATTGATGTGCCAAATAAGTTTCTGTTGCTTCACTACATTCATTAACAATTTTTCTAAGTTTTCCACTTCCAATACCACTCATGAATCCTAAAGGTAATGTGAGAATATGACGCATAGTCTTTAATCTTATATTTGTTTGTACACGGAATGCAGCTATATGAGAGCACATTAAAGCTGCCAAATAAATGATTATGGACAAAACAGAAAAAATCACCGCCATCCATCCATAGTATGTGAGATTTTCTGAATTACCAAAATCTGGTGCAGCTTTCAAAACTTCTCTAATAATTTTCCATATAAAAATAAAGGGTATCAATGCCATAAGAGCACTTGCTGCAGACAATATCCATGAAACTATTGTTAAATACTTGAAACTCCCAGCATATGCAAACAGCTTTTTTATACTAGATTCTTTTTCCATTTAAAATCCTCTCCTTTCATAAAACCTATTCTAAATGTATGATTTTTGTAGAACAACTGTTTATGAGTTCTGTTTAGATAACTTTTTCATTCTTGACGTTTTAAGAATATATGCTATCATAAATATATGTTAGCCACAACTAACCTCAATATATAAATTACCACACAACCTTTTTGCTTTCAATAGAATTAGGTTAGTTACGTCTAATCGTGTTTAATTTACGTCCAATTGAGGCATTGAAAATTTAATTTTAAAAAATGCTTTTCATTCTTATTTGTAAAAAAACATATTTTGTAAGGAGGATCTATGAAAGATAAGATTGCATATTCTTATGAGACCATATTGACAGAAAGAGGATTTTTTCCTGTGGAATCAAATGATAAATTCAACTCTTGTGGTCAAACCTTTGTTCTTTCAGAAGAATTAGGAAAGGGCTTCTATTGGATTTATTCTGAAACAAATTTATTTGTTATCAAAATACATGATTTTTATTTTCATGAAGATTACTTATTTGAATGTATGCTTCCGGAATGTATGAGTATTTCTTATTATCAATCTGTTTCCGGTCATGAACTGAATCCATATAGAAGAATCAATGCCAATTGTATTAAAACATACATCGGAAATCATAATACCTATAAAGCTGTCATTCATAAACGAATACCTATAAAAACTATTGGCATTGAAATCCTTCCGAACTATTATATAAGTTATTTAAAAGAAAAATATCCAAAAGATTATCTCAACCCTTATGAAGCTTTCTGTTTTATAGATGAAACATCTAATTTCCCAGAAATGCTACTACTTATGAATCAATTAGCAAAATATTGTGGAAATGGCATAAGTGCAAAGTTATTCTATGAAGCAAAAGTAAATGAAGCAGTTTCTCTAGTAGTAGAACATTTCCATAGGTGCAACAAAAATCAAAAACACATTTCTGAGATTGACAAAGATCAAATAAAAAATGTTACTTCTTACATCAATGATCACGCTGCCTATTCACTTACCTTGAATCAATTATCTAAAATTGCCTGCATGGGACAAACAAAATTAAAAAAGGCCTTTAAGCAAATAAACGGTTGTACCATTACAGAATATATACAGCAAGCACGTATTGGCCAAGCTGAATTTTTACTTTCAAATACTGAATTGAATATTTCACAGATAGCTAAAACTGTAGGATACTCCAATGCCAGCCGATTTGCGGAATTATTCCAAAGAAATGTAGGCATTCTTCCTGGAGAATACCGAAAAATTATGGAATAGATATGAGCGTATTGTACATTAAGTTTATAATTGAATCCCTAGATTGTTTATGTTACTATAAAATTAATTTAGTCACAAATTGGTAATGGAAAGATGGTGAAATTACTATGAAAATTCAAGAATCTGCAGAAAACTATCTTGAAACAATTTTAATATTACAAAATGAGCTTAATGCTGTACGTTCTATTGATATTGTAAATGAACTTAATTATACTAAAGCAAGTGTTAGTATTGCCATGAAAAAATTAAGAGAAAATGGATATATTGAAATGGATAGAGACGGATATATTTCTCTTACAAATGATGGTCTTGCTATTGCAGAAAAAATGTATGAAAGACATAAAGCACTTTCAAGCTTTTTAATGCTTATTGGTGTAAATAAAAAAGTAGCACTAGAGGATGCTTGTAGAATTGAACATGTAATAAGTGATGAAAGCTTTGATAAGATAAAAAAATATATAATAACACTTTCTAATCATTAAAAGTTTTCTCAAAATGCACATATATGCATTTTGAGACATTTCCTTAATTGGCTGCGCCCTTTAGATATCTGCATAATGTAATTACACTTGAGTTTGCTTTGTTGATGAACAAAAAACTGCAAAAAACCAAATAACATTTACAATCATTATATTAACTTTCCTTCTTTAATTCATATCCATTTTGTTCCACAAGTAAACAAATTGTCAATTTTATTATATTATTTATGATACAATAAAAAGATAAATGACATTGCTTTAAGAGGTGTATCAAATGTACAATATAATGATAATTGAAGACGATAAAAAATTAGACAATCTTGTAAGAAATCATCTTGAAAAATACGGATATAAAACTTACTCTGTAGACGACTTTTCCAATATAAAAAATGAGTTTATAAAAAATAATCCTCATCTTGTTCTCATGGACATTAACTTACCCTTATATGATGGCTTCTACTGGTGCAGAGATATAAGAACAATATCTAATGTTCCTATAATATTTCTTTCGGCTAGAAATTCTGATATGGATCAAGTTATGGCCATTGAAAATGGAGGGGATGATTATATAAGCAAGCCTTTTTCCTATGATGTACTCATTGCAAAGATAAAAGGAGTTATAAGAAGAGTTTATGGAAGTTACTCAGAAAATATCAGTAGTGAAGTATTTGAATCAAATGGACTTTTTTTATATTTAAATCAAAATGTAGTAGAATATAAAAGTAAAAAAGTAGAGCTTAGTAAAAAGGAATTCCAACTTCTATATTCCCTTCTTAAAAATGGAAATAAAATTGTTTCCAGAGAAAGCTTACTTGAGATTTTATGGAATGATGTAGATTTTGTTGATGACAATACCCTATCTGTTAACATGACTCGTGTAAGAAAAAGACTTGAGGAAATTGGAATTACCAATGTAATTGAAACCAAACGTGGACAAGGTTATAAAATAGTACCAAATTGGTAAAACAAAGCAGGTGAAATAAATGAATTTTAAAGACTTTCTTAAGGATAAAATACCTTTTGCAGTGATTTATTTTTTAGCCACTGCTGCAGTTATACTTGTAATGTATCTTACTTTAATTATAAACAAAATTGAACTTATGAATAATAACATACTTTATGCCTGGTTAATTTCAATAATCTTTTTCATATTATTTTTGATATATGATTACTTAAAAAATAGAGATTTTTATAATCAACTTAACATAATGTTAAATTCAAAGGAAGACTTAGATAACATACTTAATATAGGAAGTTGCAGCACTAATGAGCAGGAAATGTTTAAAAAACTTCTGCTTAAAACTTATAAAATATGTAGTGAAAGAACTATAAAATATGAAGAAACACACAAGGAATACATAAATTTTATAAATAAGTGGGTACATCAAATGAAAACTCCTGTATCTGTTATGAACCTCATACTTCAAGATGAAATAAATGAAGATAATAGAGCTGTATTTGACAGTATATTAGAAGAAAATGAAAAGTTATCTCATGGTCTTGATATGATGCTTTGTAATGCAAGAATTAATGAATTTAATCTGGATTTTAATGTAGAAAGCTTAAACATTATATCCATTGTTAGAAATGTTTTAAATGACAATAAAAAATCTCTCATAAGGAACCATGTATTTCCTAAAATCACAGCTGATACAGCTACAACAGTAGAAACAGATAAAAAAGAGGCCTTTGGGCCTCGTTGTTGCTGTCGCTCTCTAAAAATAAGGCGGCAG
>NZ_JIBU02000032.1:0-271 GCF_000633595.2 Clostridium drakei
ATTGAAAAACATAATGCTAAAACATATAAGTATTTCAAATGCATTTAATAATCAACTAACCTAATACTTTTTCAGGCTGCGCCATAGGATATTATTAAAATAACTGAAATATACATAAACTAAATAATAAGTATTATGAAAGCTACGCTTTTTATTTAGAGTAATATATACACGTAATGCACTAAGAAGTAACTTTCAACTGTATGGAGACTGATATATGCTGTGAAGGAAGATGCGAACAAATTTTAGAAGTTCTTTGCTTGAGATATTG
>NZ_JIBU02000032.1:363-67956 GCF_000633595.2 Clostridium drakei
GCATTAGAACTTCTTAATGAAGTGAGTTTTCCTTCACAGCATATATCAGCCGGAATACAGCTGAAAGTTACTTCGCTTACGTCGCAATATGCTCATTAATTGAATTATATTAAAGGTTATTTCTTAATTTTATTTAAATCTTTTTATATCTTCTAATCCTTGATAAATTTCTTCTTTTGAAAAGTTATTTTTAAGTAATTCTTCATCACTTTTCTTTAGCAATAGATTATAGAAATCACAGGATGCTTCATATATTTCTGGTGAATTATTTTTTTCTAATTCATGAAAAATTAAGTTTTCAGCTTCATTATAATTCCCTTTATTATATAAGCTTTTTAACACTATTTTAAATATGTCAATGGAACCCATTTGATCAATATTAATTGTTTCGCTGCTTTTTTCTTCTTTATTAAACAAAACTTTTGCACCTATTTTTCCAAGACCTTTCATAAGCTCTTCAAAATAATCCATAGCTTTAACCCTTCTTTGTTTATTTATAATTTTATAGTGAATTAGAATATATGTCAAAATACAAGGAAGAACTAAAAAATTTTATTTTATCTTACTTGCATTATATTTAGCTCCTAATTGGTATAAATCAATACTAGTGACTTGTCCTTTTTCATTGGTATTAACAGTTAGATTACCATCAAAACTTCTGAAGTAAAATTTGTTTTTAGATTCAGGGAACATTTCACATTTTGGCTGGCCTGCAAAGATAAAATAAAGATGCCCATCTTCACTTGTTATAGAACCAGTTACTCCTAAATCTTTAAAAGAATATTCTCCAACATAGCTATTTGATAAATTGTTATCAAGTTTTATAACTTCTTTTGCTTTTGGCATTTCATATTTATATCCAAGGCATACATTAGTTAATACACTACTTATTGAATCTACATGATAATATCCTATATTGCTTAGTATAATTATAGTTAAATCCTTATCTGGTATTCTTTCTATATTGCTTGTAAATCCTAATACATTACCACCATGATAAATTTCGTGTAAATCAGGTGAGTCGTATATCATCCAACCATAACCATAATAGTCTAAATTATCACCCTCAGACATTGCTACATGTTTGGAAAACATTTTATCTAAGGTTTTTTCGGTTAATAATTTATGTTCTTTTAAGGATCTATCCCACTTATATAAGTCTTCTGTACAGGAATATAGTGCACCTGCACCATAAAGTGCATTAAGTGATGATTTATCGCTAATAGGGGAGACATCCAGGTATCCTGTATATCCATTAGAATTATAATTCTTTATTGTACCATTATAACCCATACCTGTATGGTTCATATTAAGAGGTTTAAAAATATTATTTTGAAGGTAATCAGCATAGCTCATTCCACTAACTTTTTCTACTATATATCCTAGTAAAATGTAACCTGAATTAGAATATTCAAATTTACTTCCAGGTTTAAAATAAAGTGGTTTATCTTTAAATAAGTTAATTATATTTTCAATTTTTTTGGAATCTTCAAGTTTCATATTTAAAAGTGTAGGAGTAACATTTGCCAGACCAGATGTATGAGTAAGTAGATTGTCTATAGTTATTTTATCCCCATTTGGAAAATCAGGAATATACTTAGAAACTTTATCCTGCTCATTTATCAATCCTTTTTCAACTAACTGCATTATGGCTGTTGCTGTAAATTGTTTTGTCATTGACCCTATAGCAAATGTTGTATGATTTGTATTTTTAATGTTTTGATCAAAGTTTGACATATTATATCCTTTGTCAAGAAGTATATTACCGCCTTTAGCTACAAGTACACTTCCAGAGAAATTATAAAGTTTTTGTTCGGCAGTTAGGTAATCATCTAGTTTTTTAGAAATATCTTTGTCACTTGAAAGGCTTGGAGTATTATTAAAATAGGCTTCAGTATTTTTTTGAATATCAGATATATTTACTGTATTACTGTCACTATCAAAGTCTACTACTTTATTGAGCACTTCACTAAAAAATTGTAAAGGTACAAATACTTCTACATTATTAACAAAGGATTTGGTTGATAAATTAATAGAAGAACCATTTAAGGTTACATTTTTATCACCATTGTGAATTTTTATTGTATTTTTATTGCTTGTTATCGTAGCATACCCAGCTCCTAATTGAATATTTGAAGTAGCATCCATTGCCTTTATTATAGGAGTAAGTGGAAGCATAACCTTTGAGTTTGAATCAAAATAAGTATCATAACGATCAACTGAAATAGATTTTCCGTTAAAATTAACTTTAATGGAATCTGATTGATTTGCTGTAGCAACCACAGTTGATTTTGTGTTGGCAGAAGTACCTTGTGCAGCACTTACAAAAGTTACATTAGAGCATGTAATAAATATTGATATTAATAGATAGGAAAAAGTCTTTTTAAACATTATTCATCGTCCTTTCTTATGTCCATGACTATATATTTTAATATTTAGATCTATTTATCCAATTTTACTTTTTTATAAACAAAAACAAGTAAAATTGAAGAAATAATAAGCCATACAAAAATGTTTAATAAATTGTATTTTAAATCTAAGAAACCTTTACCTTCAGATATTTTGTAAATTGCAGCTAAAGTGTGATAAGTAAAGCAAAGGTTCGCAATACTTTTTAACACAGAGTTAATTCCAGAAAACATAGGAATCAGCATTAATATCATAATAATTGGAGTAGAGGCAATTCCTGTTTCCATTTGACTCTTGCAAAGAAGTCCAATTATTAATCCTAAGATTATTATAGTAATAGATGAAATTAAGGATATTATTATATACAAAAATAAGTTTACATTGGGTGCATTTACTATAAAAAATACAATCAAGCTTGAAACCATGCATGAAAGTAAGGAAATTAAAGATTTTCCAATTAAAAATTCAATTGGAGAAAGAGGGGAAAGCATAAGTGTCCTTAAAGTGTTTTTTTCTTTTTCTTCTGCAATCAAGCAGGCTGCAGATGAACACCCTACCATTGCCAGGGTAAGAAGTAAGCAAATTTCTAAGGAAGTAATTTTAGGAATGTGAGTTCCCATCATTTTACCATATAATATAGCAAATATAATAGGCATCATGTACATAACTAAAACATTTGGATTTTGAAAAAAATCTTTTAATTCTTTAATAAATAGAGCGTTAACTCTTCTAAGTGAAAAATCCATCTATAATTCCCTCCCAGTTAATTTCAAAAATATTTCTTCTAAATTTGGCTCTTTTGAATGAATGGATAATAATTGTCCACTTTTCATCCAGGTATTTATTTTCTCTCCACCAGTTTCATCATTTTTTATAGTTATTAAATCATCAATTTCTTTTAATCTAACTTCTATACAATCTTCAGCATACTTTTGCTTTAGCTTGAGAGGGGCATTCATTTCAACTATGGTACCTTCGTTTAAAAAAGCTACCCTATGACAAAGCTTATCTGCTTCCTCCATGTTGTGAGTGGTTAGAAATATAGTAGTACCATTTTTGTTAAGTTCTTTAAGAAGTTTATGGATTTCATTAGAAGTACCAGGGTCTAATGAAGAAGTAGGTTCGTCTAAAAATAAAAGTGAAGGCTTGTTAAGTACAGCTCTAGCTAGTAAAAGTCTTTGCTTCATTCCTTTAGACAGCTTTTTAGCCTTAGTTTTTTTATCCTTTAATAGAGAAACTTTTTCTAAGATTTCATCTATATATTTTTCATCTATATCATATATCTTAGCAAATAATTGCAAATTTTCATACACAGAAAGTCTTTCGTATATTCCACTAGTATCGGTAAGAACGCCTATATGCTTGAAAATGTTTCTATTTAAAGAATAAATATCTTGGTTGAGAACTTTTCCTTCACCAGAAGAAGGTAAAAGCTGAGAGGTTAACATTTTTATTGTTGTAGTTTTGCCAGCACCACTAGGACCTAAAAAACCAAATATTTCTCCTGATTTTATTTCAAAATTTAACCCGCATAATGCTTTTTTATCTTTGAAATTTTTTGTAATGTTTTTCATTACAATTACATTGTCCATATAAAAGCTCCTTTCATATATCATCTTATGATTACCTGCTTTGTTTATATTAAAGATTATATGATATTTACAACTATTGTTATATATAATTTCTATGAAAGGAGCAAATAAGCTGTTAAATCATACATATTTCAGTATGAGGGAAGCTTCTAAACTGGTTAATATTACGTTAAAAAGATATAAAAGGAGAAATATAATGGTTATTTGGAGCTGCATTTTAAAACATACCTAAAATTTTAAAATATCTTTTAGTTCATTTATTCTTCCCTTGGAGAGAGGAATAGAAGTTTTGTTTTTATCATCTAGTATAAGACTATAGCTATTTCTTGTCCATGTAACTACTTCTCTAACTCTCTGAAGGTTAACTAAATAAGAACGATGGCATCTAAAGAATCCAAAGTATTTTAACCTATTTTCAAGTTCCATAAGTGTTAAGGTACAAGGAAACTTTTCCTCACCAACATTTAAATAGCTTGTACCATTTAAACTCTCTATAGATATAATTTCTGTAGGATTAAGTAAAATAATTTTTTCATCTACTTTTGCAGGGATTTTATCTATTTTAAAATATGGAGAATCTAAATCTTCTTCACTATTGGATTTTTCATCAGCTTCATTATTAGATATATCTGTTTCCACAGTATTAAGTCCTTTTTCATCTAAAATATAAGTTTCACCACCTAATAAAATAATATCTTCTAATGATACAGAAGTAGCAAGAATGGAAATCCCTAAACTGCAAATATAAGGTATACATTCTCTTATAATTAGGGTACTTTCTCTATCAATGTTTAGTGTAGCTTCTTGCATTAAGATAAGTTTACAATTACTAAGTAAAGCACGTGCGATGCTTAGCCTTTTCTTTTGTGAATAAGTCAGAGACTTTATTTTTTTATTTGATATGTCAAATAACCCTAATTTAATCAATATTTCTTTTATAGAACTTTGAGAGTTGTAAATTTTTTTAAAGAATTTCATGTAATCATAAATTTTTAACCTTCCATACATGCCATCATTGCTAAATGTAACAGCGATAATATTTTTTATGTTAGTGCATTTACTAATTTGTATGTTTTCTATATAAATATTTCCTTTAGAGAAATTAGTTTTTCCTAAAATCAAGTTAAATAGAAGATTTGAAGTATCATTAGAACATTTTATACCTATGCATTTTCCATGGTTTAAGGTCAAATTTAAATTGTTTAATAATCTTAAATTTCCACATTCTTTGGATAAATTTTCTATATTTAAAAGAGTCATTAATACACCACCTAAGATAAAGTATATATTTAGATTATACTATGAATTGGAAAGAAATTATATTGATAACGTATACGATAGAGAAGTTGTATTAATAGGATTGTTTTGTTAATTCAAAATATGGCTTAATTAGGCATCTAAAATATGTGTTTTTCATATAATAAAAGAACATCTTAATAAAAAGTTTACAATTTTAATAAGGTTTTTTTAAGGAAACTCTAGTAGAATATGCTGTGAAGATTAATGCAGAGAGGTAAGTTACATATGATAAAAAAGTACTTGCAAAATGAAAATTACTATAAGATCACAATAACTTTAGGAATATTCTTATCTATAATTTGGATAGCTGTGGTAAATACAAAATTAGAATCTGATTTTAAATATTATTATGAGATAGCAACAGATATTGCTAATGGTCTTACATGGGGAGATACTTATACATCAATAGGATATTCAATTGTTCTTGGAGGCATATTCAAGTTATTTGGTGCTAGTCTACTAAAAGCTAAAATATTTAATATTGTTCTTACTTTTATATGCTATGTGTGTTTTATGAATATATTAAAAAAGTTAGATATAAATGAAAAAGATAGAAGAATTATATTTGCATTATTTGTATTTTTCCCAAACAACATATTTTATAACAGTATTCTTGCTACAGAAATATTATTTACTGCAATTTTACTCATTATAACACTTATTTATTTTACTAAATGTAGATACAAATACATACTTATGGGTATTCTATGTGGTTTAAATACTATGATAAAGCCATTTTTTCTAGTATTTTTCTTTGCTGTATTTTTAATTGAATTTATTATTAATAAAAAGTTTTTTGGAGCACTAAAAAATTCTTTAATTATATTGATTGTGACATCACTAGTAATAGCACCATGGGTTTATAGAAATACTAAGATGATGGGTGAATTTACTTTTGTGTCCAATAATGGTGGAATAGTTTTATATATAAACAACAATTCAGAGAATAAGTTTGGAAGATGGATGCCAGTAGAAAATGTTAAAAATTCTATTGTAGACACAAAAGAATATAAAGAAGCCAATGCTACAGAAAAGGATAAGATGCTAGCTAAGGCGGCTAAAAGCTGGATAAAAACTCATCCAATACGTTTTATAGAATTAGGCTTTGAAAGATTACTTAATAATTATTTTTTAGGTGATGATATTTTATATGTTACATATGGAACTGGAATGAAAATTTATGTTATTGTTATCTTATTTATAATAACTAATATTATAAGAAACATTATATTTATTCCTGCTGTTATATACATTTTAAAAAAGAGTTTTGCTATTTTAAACCATATTATTAAAAGAAAAAATTATGAATTAGATAAATTTGAATTGTATAATATAGTTTTATTTTTTATGTTTAGTACTATATATTTTTTAACAGAAGGACAAGGAAGGTATGCTTTTCCAGAAATTTTTATAATGGTATATTCTTTTTACTACTTTAGGAAGGAACGAAAAATAGTAAAAAAATTAAAATAATGTAGTGATTGTTTAGCCTAATGTTCTGTGCAAATCAAGGTTATTTTAATTTTAAAATATGGATTATCTTAAAATTAACTTTTAAGATAGTCTTTTTTTATTTATTGAATATGTAAATAAATTACCCAAACAAGTAAAAATATTACTAATTATAAAGTCAATAAAATAAGGAAAGTAAACAAAATAATCAGAAAATTCTAACCTAATATATTATAAAATGAAAGAGTAAAAATAATTTAAATTTATGGAGGTGCTTTTATGGGACAAGAAGCATTGGGAATGATAGAAACAAAAGGACTAGTAGGAGCAATTGAGGCAGCAGATTCAATGGTAAAGGCAGCAAATGTAGCTCTCATAGGATATGAAAAAATTGGATCAGGACTTGTAACAGTTATGGTAAGAGGAGATGTAGGTGCGGTAAAGGCAGCTACAGATGCTGGAGCAGCTTCTGCCAAACGTGTAGGAGAAGTAGTATCTGTACATGTAATTCCAAGACCACACACCGATGTGGAGAAAATATTACCTAAAGTAGTAGAATAATATTTTTAAGGGGTAATGAATAATGGATAATAACTTGATTGCAACCGTTTTAGAGGAAGTTAAAAAAAGAATAAATATAGATGGTATGGATAAAGAACAAATCAGTAAAATTGTTCAAAACATAGCATGTCAAATGTTAAGTAATGATGTTAAAGAAGAAAAGATTCAAGTGAAAAAAATTGAAGAAAATAAAGTTAAAGAAAAAAAGGAGGTAAATGCAATGAGTGCACCATCACCAATAACAGAGTTTGTAGGTACAGCAAATTATGGAGATACAGTTGGACTAGTTATAGCTAATGTAGATACTTTATTACATGAAAAAATGGGATTAGATAAAAAATATCGTTCAATAGGTATAATAAGTGACAGAACAGGTGCAGGCCCTCAAATAATGGCTGCAGATGAGGCTGTAAAGGCTACAAATACGGAAATAGTAAGTATTGAATTACCAAGAGATACAAAGGGTGGAGCTGGACATGGTGCTTTAATCATATTCGCTGCAGAAGATGTATCTGATGCTAGAAGAGCTGTAGAAGTTGCTCTTAAAGATACAGATAGAACTTTTGGAGATGTTTATGGATTTGATGCAGGACATGTAGAGCTTCATTATACAGCAAGAGCAAGTTTAGCTTTAGAAAAAGCTTTTGGTGCTCCACTTGGAAAGGCATTTGGAATAATTGTTGGTGCTCCAGCAGGTATTGGAGTTGTAATGGCAGATACAGCATTAAAAACTGCCAATGTAGATTTAGTAAGTTATGCAAGTCCAAGCCAGGGAACTTCACTTACTAACGAGGTTATTATAACAGTAACTGGAGATTCAGGTGCTGTTAGACAATCAGTAATTGCTGCTAGAGAAGTAGGAATTGCACTTGCAAAATCAATGGGCCAAGATCCTGTATCAACTACAGGTGAACCATATATTTAAGATTTAGTTGATCAGTGAATAAATAGTAGTGCTTAGTTAATTAAAAAAGGTGGTGCTGAAATTAATGAAAAGATCTAAAAGGTTTGAAATATTGGAAAAAAGGCCAGTACACAATGATGGATTTGTAAAAGAGTGGCCAGAAGTAGGACTTATTGCAATAGGAAGTCCTAAGGACCCAATCCCAAGTGTAAAAGTAGAAAATGGTAAAATAATTGAAATGGATGGTAAGAAAAGAGAGGATTTTGATTTTATAGATACTTTCTTAGCCGATCATGCTATTAATATAGAAAATACTGAAAAGGCTATGGCAATAGATTCAATTGAAATAGCTAGAATGCTTACAGATATAAATGTTCCAAGAGAAAAGGTAGTTAAAATAGCTACTTCTATAACACCTGCAAAGCTTGTTGAAGTAGTGGACAAGCTAAATGTAGTTGAAATGATGATGGCTCTTCAAAAGATGAGGGTTAGAAAACATCCTTCAAATCAAGCTCATGTTACAAATTTACGTGATAATCCTATTCAAATTGCAGCAGATGCAGCAGAAGGTGCTTTGAGAGGATTTGATGAAGAGGAAACAACAGTAGGTATAGTAAGATATGCTCCATTTAATGCTGTTTCAATTCTTGTAGGATCTCAAGTTGGAAGAGCTGGAGTTCTTACTCAATGTTCACTTGAAGAAGCAACTGAACTTAAACAAGGTATGCTTGGATATACTGCATATGCAGAAACTATTTCTGTATATGGAACTGAACCAGTATTTGTAGATGGTGATGATACTCCTTATTCAAAAGCTTTCTTGGCATCAGCTTATGCATCAAGAGGACTTAAGATGAGATTTACATCAGGAACAGGTTCAGAAGTTCAAATGGGATATGCAGAAGGAAAATCAATGCTTTATTTAGAAGCAAGATGCATAATGATAACAAGAGGTGCTGGAGCTCAAGGCTTACAGAATGGTTCTGTTAGTTGTATAGGTGTTCCTGCAGCAGTACCAGGAGGCATAAGAGCAGTACTTGCTGAAAACCTTATAACTACAATGCTTGATTTGGAAGTTGCTTCAAGTAATGACCAGACCTTCACTCATTCAGATATAAGAAGAACTGCAAGAACTATGATGCAATTCTTACCAGGAACTGATTTCATTTGTTCAGGATACAGCTCAACTCCAAACTATGACAATATGTTTGCAGGATCTAACTGGGATGCAGAAGACTACGATGATTGGGTAGTTATGGAAAGAGATTTAAAAGTTGACGCAGGTCTTGTTCCAGTAAAAGAAGAAGATGTGATAGCTGTTAGAAATAAGGCAGCAAAAGCAATTCAAGCTTTATTTAAAGAACTTGGACTTCCAACTATAACTGATGAAGAAGTTGAAGCTGCAACTTATGCTCATGGTAGTAATGATATGCCAAAGAGAAACGTTGTAGAAGACTTGAAAGCAGCACAAGATATGTTATCAAGAGGTGTTACAGGTCTTGACTTTGTAAAAGCTCTTCACAAAGGTGGATTCCCTGATATAGCTGAAAGAGTTTTGAGCTTATTAAAACAGAGAATAGCAGGAGACTATCTTCATGCATCAGCTATATTTGATGAAAACTTCAATGTAATAAGTGGAGTTAATGATCAAAACGATTATATGGGACCTGGAACAGGATATAGACTGGATGGAGAGAAATGGGAAAAGATTAAGAACATAGATTTTGCTTTAGATCCAGATAAAATGTAGAGGGGAGCGGTTAAGTATGGTAAATTCAGTATCTAACGAGGAATTAATAGAATTGATAACTAAACAAGTTTTGGATCAATTGACATCTAACAATTCAAATGCCTCTAAAACTTCCAGTACTGTTTCAAGTGTTGGAAAAATGAAATTAGAGGAATTAGGTAATGCTGAAGTTGGAAAGAGAAGCGATGAAGTAGTTGTAGCATTAGGCCCAGCTTTTGGAAAATATCAAACTGAAACAATAGTAGGAATTCCTCATGATGATGTAATAAGGGAGGTACTTGCAGGGATAGAAGAAGAAGGAATTACTCCAAGAGTTGTAAAAGTTTTACGTACATCAGATGTATCTTTTATGGCTCATGATGCTGCTGAAATAAGCGGTTCTGGAATAGGTATAGGTATACAATCAAAAGGAACTACGGTTATACACCAAAAGGATTTACAACCGCTAAATAACCTTGAATTATTCCCACAAGCACCATTAATAGATAGAGAAACTTTTAGAGCTATAGGTAAAAATGCTGCTAAATATGCTAAGGGAGAATCACCAGATCCAGTTCCAGTTAGAAATGATCAAATGGCAAGGCCAAAATATCAAGCTAAATCAGCAGTACTTCATATAAAGGAAACTGAGCATGTAGTTAAAGGCGCAAAGCCTATAGAATTAAAAGTAGTTTTTGAATAGGGGTGAGATTATGGATAATAATGCTTTAGTAGAACAAATAGTTAATCAGATTTTAAATAAAATGTCATCTGGTGAAAATTTAAAACCAGCTTGCGAAGTTAAAAAGAGCTGCGATACTCTTACAGATGCTGACTACCCACTAGCTAAAAAGAGAAGTGACTTGATAAAAACAAGGAGTGGCAAGACTTTTGATGATATAAATATGGAAAATGTTTTAAATGGAAGTGTAACTCTTGATGATATAAAGATTACTCCAGAAGTTCTTTTATATCAAGCTCAAATAGCAGAATCAATAGGCAGAAACCAGTTTGCAGAAAATTTAAGAAGAGCAGCTGAACTTACATTTGTACCTGATGATAGAGTACTTGAAATATATAATGCATTAAGACCTTATAGGTCAACAAAACAAGAACTTTTGGACATAGCAGATGAACTTGAAAATAAATATAATGCCAAAATTTGTGCTTCCCTTGTTAGAGAAGCTTGTGAAGTGTACGAAAAGAGGGAAAAACTAAGAGTTTAGGTAGGTGGTCTAAGTGAAACTTGTAGCAGGAGTTGATATAGGAAATTCTACCACAGAAGTAGCCATAGGTGATATAGAGGGCAAACTTAAATTTTTAACAAGTAGTATAGTAAAAACTTCAGGAGTAAAAGGGACTCTAGATAATGTTGCAGGTATTTTAACGGCTCTTAAAGATGCTTGTAACAACTTAAACAAGAATATAAGTAATCTAGATGTTATATGTATAAATGAGGCTACTCCAGTTATTGGTGATGTTGCTATGGAAACTATAACAGAAACCATAATAACTGAATCTACTATGATAGGACATAATCCTGATACTCCAGGAGGTGTGGGAGTAGGAACAGGAAGAACAATATTTTTAGACGAATTAGAAAGAATTCATGAAAATGATAAAGTAATATGTGTTATTCCTAAAAATGTGGATTTTGAAACTGCAGCTAAAAAATTAAATGAAGGTTTTCAAAGAAATTTGGAGATAACAGGTGCAATAACACAGGGTGATGATGGAGTTATAATATGTAACAGATTGAATAAAAAAATACCAGTTATTGATGAAGTTTCTTACATAGATAAGGTACCTATGGGTATGCTTGCAGCTGTAGAGGTTGCAGAAGTAGGAAAAACAATAAAAACTCTATCTAATCCTTATGGACTTGCTACTTTATTTAATCTTTCACCAGAAGAAACTAAGCATATAATTCCTATATCAAGAGCATTAATAGGAAATAGATCTGCAGTAGTTATAAGGACTCCTGAAGGAGATGTAAAAGAAAGAGTTATACCTGCAGGGAAACTTATTTTGTTTGGAACTTCAGAAAAGAAGGTTTCTATTGAGGAAGGTTCTGAAGGTATAATGAAAAGCTTAGATGAAGTATGGCCTCTTAATGATGTAAGTGGAGAGGCAGGTACTAATGTAGGTGGAATGATAGAAAGAGTAAGACAGATAATGGGTGAACTTACATCACAAAATATTGAAGATATAAAAATACAGGATATTTTAGCTGTAGATACTTTTAAACCTCAAAAAGTGCAGGGTGGACTTGCTGGTGAATTTGCACTAGAAAATGCTGTAGCATTAGCGGCAATGGTTAAGACTAGTAAGCTGCCTATGGAGAATATAGCAAGAAAATTGCAGGAAAGCACAGGTATTAAAGTGGTAATTGGAGGGGTAGAGGCCAACATGGCAGTGCTCGGAGCATTAACTACACCTGGAACAGATAAGCCTCTTGTAATACTTGATATGGGAGGAGGATCTACAGATTCTGCATATATAAGTAAAGAAGGTAAGGTAAAATCCATTCATCATGCAGGAGCAGGAGAAATGGTTACTATGTTTATAAATTCAGAACTTGGTATTGAGGATTATAACTTATCTGAAGATATAAAAAAATATCCTTTGGCTAAAGTAGAAAGTCTTTTCAATTTAAGATATGAGGATGGAACTGTGTGCTTTTTCCAACAACCTTTAGATGCTTCATTATTTGCAAGGAATGTAGTTGTAAAGAATGATGAGATGATTCCAATACCAACTAAGGATTCTTTGGAAAAGATAAGGCTTGTTAGAAGAGATGCAAAGAAAAAGGTATTTGTAACTAACGCTATAAGAGCTCTTAGAGATACAGCACCAAATGGAAATTTAAGAAGCATAGAGTTTGTGGTATTAGTTGGAGGATCGGCTCTTGATTTTGAAATTCCAGAAATGGTGTCAGAAGAATTATCTCATTATGGTATAGTTTGTGGAAGTGGAAATATAAGAGGAATAGAAGGGCCAAGAAACGCTGTAGCTACGGGACTTGTGTTATCTTATTATAACAATTTGAGAGGGTAATTATTATGGTAAATGAAGTTTTGGATAGGCCAAGTATATTAGTATGTGTAGAAAATCAGCAAGAATCTCTTTTTAAAGAGATTCTTGCTGGTATAGAAGAAGAAGGAATACCTTATGATTTAATAGAAAAGCCTATAGAAAAAAAGAATTTTGTAGAAAAAATTTATTCTCTTTGTCATAAGTCTAGAATGGGCATAGCTGTTGGTGTGCAGGAAAGTACAGTAGTACTTCACTACAACAAATTAAAAGAAGATAAACCATTGTTAGATATAAAATTAAATTTTTATGAAAAAGAAAAAGCAAGAAAGATAGGTTCTAATGCAGCTAGGTTGTATAAGTCAATGCCATTTAAAGATGTAAATGAATCAAATGGAGCAGATGTAGAACTTATAGAAAAAATATCAGCAGCTGTAATGGATATATTAAAGAATCGATAAATTTGTGAGTAAAAGGGGGCATTTTTATGAAAGAAGCCCTGGGGCTTATTGAAACTATTGGTATGGCTGCAGCTATAGAAGCAGCAGATACTTGTGTAAAATCCGCAAATGTAGAACTTATAGGATATGAATTAACAAGAGGACAAGGTATGGTAACAGTTAAGATTAAGGGTGATGTAGGTGCGGTAAAGGCGGCTGTAGAATCAGCAAAAGTTAGTTCAGCAAAAGTAAACAAGGTTGTATCCACTTTGGTAATACCAAGACCAGCACAGGGAATTCAAGGTATTATATCGTCTGATTCAACTGTTGGTATTGAAAGAGAAGAAGACAATAAAAAACAAGCTTTGAAAGACAACAAAGAAGTAGAGATAGTTAAAGAAGAAGCCAAACAAGATGAAAAAAATAAAGAAAAGACAGTTACAGAGCAAAAAGAGACATTAAATATTCAAAAAAAAACAGAAAAAGAAGAAGTAGAAAAAAAAGAAGAAATAGTTGAATCTAAAGAAAATATAAAACAGCAAGAATTAAAAGAGGATAGCGAAACATGTAATATTTGTCATGATGCTGCGTGTCCTCGTAGAAAAGGTCAGCCTAAGAATATGTGTATACATTATAATGAAATGCAAGGTGATATAAATGGCAGAGATTAAAAAAGAAAAACTTATAGCAGATATAGTAGAAAATATAATGGGGAAATATCAAATAAAGAATACAGAATTTTCAATTCCTGTAGGAGTATCTAATAAACATATACATGTAACTCAAGAAGATTTAGAAATTTTATTTGGAAAAGGTTATAAACTTACAGTGAAGAGTCCAGTAAAACAAATTGGTCAATTTGCAGCTAATGAAACTGTAACTATAGCAGGACCAAAAGCAGCTTTCCATAAGATAAGAATACTCGGACCTGTAAGAAGTTATAGTCAAATAGAAATATCTAGAACAGATAGCTTTACTCTTGGAATAAAAGCACCAGTAAGAAATTCAGGTGATCTTGAAAACTCTGAAAGCTTATGCGTAATAGGTCCTAAAGGTATGATAGTGTTTAGAAATAAAGTTATATGTGCAAATAGACATATACACATGCTTCCACCTCAAGCAGAAGAGTATGGTGTGAAAGATGGAGATTTGGTTCAGGTTGAAACTGATGGACCTAAAGGAGTAATATTTAAAAATGTTCTCATAAGAGTAAGTACAAAATCTGCATTGGAATTTCATATAGATACAGATGAAGCTAATGCAGCTGAAATTAAAAGTAATGAGTTCATAAGTATTATAGGCAAGAATAGGTGATTGATATGGATAGTTTAGATAAGGCTAATAATTTTATAAAGAATATGGAGAAAACCTTTGAAACTCCTCAAGAAATAGATAATAAGACAAAGCTTAAAGTAGGAGTGGATTTAGGTACTTCAAATATAGTAGTTACTGTTTTAGATGAAAATAACAATCCTGTAGCTGGTGAAATGAGAAAAGCATCAGTGGTTAGGGATGGAATAGTAGTGGAATATATAAAAGCAGTTACTATAGTTAGAGAATTAAAGGAAAAGCTGGAGAAAAGACTTAATAGAAAGCTTGATTATGCAGCTACAGCTATTCCGCCAGGAATAGGTGAGGGAAATACAAAAGTTATAACAAATGTGGTGGAATCCTGTGGGTTTGAAGTAACGAGTGTAATAGATGAACCAACAGCAGCCTCAAAAGTACTTCAAATTGAAAATGGAGCTGTTGTAGATATAGGTGGAGGAACTACAGGAATATCTATATTAAAAGATGGAAATGTAGTTTACTCAGCGGATGAGGCAACAGGAGGACATCATTTGAGCTTGGTGATATCAGGAAGTTTGGACATGGAGTATGAAGATGCAGATGAATATAAGGTTAAGTCTGAAAATTATGATACAGTATTTCCATTAGTAAGGCCAGTAATAGAGAAAATGGCTAATATAATTTTGCGTCATGTTAGGGGATATGATGTAAAGACAATTTATTTAGTAGGGGGAACTTGCTGTCTTAAAGGTATTGAAAAAGTAGTGGAGAAATACACGGGTATAGAGACAATAAAACCTTATGATCCATTACTTGTGACACCTATGGGGATATCTATGAGTAGTTCAGCTGTTTAGAGTGTACTAACTAGATAACTTAAAGCAAGGTTTATTTGATTAGTAAAAGAGGTGAGTAATAGATGGAAATTGAGCAATTAATAAAGCCTATAGTTACTCAAATATTAAATATGATGAATAAAAAAATACTATTGCTTATAAGTGGTGGAGCTGTAAATGTAAAAGATATATTTAATACTCTTTCTTCTTATAAAGTAGTACATTATGATATTGTACGTACTGATGGTTCCAGTAAGTCTATACCAGAAGAATGCATAAAAGGTTTAAATGGTAATTTAATAAATTGTAAAAATGACATGGTAAAGGCTATAAAGGAAGCGGATATAATATTAGTACCTGTTATGACTAGAAATACATTAAGTAAATGTGCATTAGGCATATCAGATAATTTAGTTACTCTTGGTATAGCTGAGAGTCTTATGATGAATAAGGAAGTAATAGCAGTAAAAGATAGTTTTGATCCATCCAATAATGTAAATATATCTTTAGGATATTCTAAAAATCCTGTCTACAATAATTTTATCTCAGATTATGAAAAAAGACTTGTATCCTTTGGAGTAAAGTTTATAAACTCAGAACAACTTGATGAAGTACTTAAACAAAAATTAAAATTCGATA
Source organism: Clostridium drakei (assembly GCF_000633595.2). Classification (GTDB taxonomy): domain Bacteria; phylum Bacillota; class Clostridia; order Clostridiales; family Clostridiaceae; genus Clostridium_AM; species Clostridium_AM drakei. The sequence continues at coordinate 16,548 of NZ_JIBU02000032.1, forward strand.
TAAATATTAACAAGTTTGAACAAAGTATAGATCAAGTTAAAAATAATAACTATAAAGAAAAAGTTCAAGAAGGAAAAATAGATACTTCCAAAAAAGAAAAGGAAAATATAAAGGTTCTATCAGGTGTTTTGACAATGCAGGATATTATAATAGCACTGAATGGAAGTAAAGAATTGCATGTGAAACAGGGAGCTTTGATAACCTCTCTTGCTCAGGATTATATTTATAACAAGGGCATAGAAGTAAAATATTATTAAGGTGTGTAAAGTAAGCTAGAATTTATACTTTTACTTTACATGCTAGTAGCAAAGGAGTAGAGTAGCATGTTTTTAGCAAAGGTTGTCGGAAATGTAGTTTCAACTCAAAAAGATGAAAAGTTTGTGGGTACTAAGCTTCTTATAGTTAAGAAAATGGATGAAAATAGACAATTAATAGGGGAATCTTTAGTTGCTATAGATACAGTTGGAGCTGGAAATGGTGAAATAGTTCTTGTGGTTACAGGAAGTGGTGCAAGGTATGTTGACACTTCAGAAAGAGTAATTCCATCAGATGCTTCTATTATTGGTATTGTGGATTCTGTTGAAGTAACAGACAGTTAAAGGTGGTGGAAATCCCATGAAAATTTATACAAAGACTGGAGATAAAGGAACCACTAGTCTTGTAGGTGGAAGTAGAACTGAAAAAAGTGATATAAGAGTATGGTGTTATGGCACTATTGATGAAACAAATTCAGCGCTTGGAATGGCAAGAAGTCACATAGATGATAAAGAGATTAGGGATATAATACTTAAAATTCAAAAGACACTTTTTGAATTGGGAGCTGAACTTGCTTCAGTTGGTACTGATAATTATAAAGAAAGAATAAAAGAAGAAGATATTAATTTTTTAGAGAATACTGTTGATAAAATGGAAAGTTTAAAACCAGATATCAATGGATTTATAGTTCCAGGTGGAACAGAAGAATCTTCATATCTGGATATAGCAAGGACAGATGCAAGGAGAGCTGAGAGATATATGACAGAACTTATTTCGAAGTATGATATAAGTGAAAAACTTCTTAAATATGTAAATAGGCTTTCAGATGCTATATATGCATTAGCAAGATATATAGATTATAAGGATATATTTGAAAGGGTACATCAAAATGTAGGAAATATTTTGGATAATACAGAAAAATCAAATAAAAATTCAAAAATTGAAAAGCTGGATAGAAATTTTGCAGAATATATAACTTCTCATTGTATAAAGAAGGCAGAGGAAATAGAAGTTTCTATGGTTATATCTATAGTAGACAATAGTGGAAATTTAATTATGTTACAGCGCATGGATGATTCTCTTTTAGGAAGTATAGAAGTGTCTATGGGGAAAGCTTATACGGCTGCAGCTTTTAAAATGGATACAAATGATCTTAAAGATATGGCCGTTCCAGAAGGTGAACTATATGGCATAGGAAATCTAAAAAAGGTAATTACTTTTGGAGGAGGATATCCTCTTAAGATAGGAAATAAATTAGTTGGTGCTATAGGTGTAAGTGGTGGAACTACAGAACAGGACATGCTTATATCCAAATATGGTGTAGAAGTTTTTGAGGAGGTAGTTTTAAATGGAGTTAGAAAGTAATGAATTATCCGTTATAATAGAGAAAGTCCTAAAGGAAATGAATAAAAAAGAGTTTGGTAAGAAAGAAAGCGATGGCATATTTGATACCATGGATGAAGCTGTAGAGGCATCTTATGAAGCTCAGAAAAAGTATTCAAGTTATTCATTAGAGCAGAGAGAAAAAATAATAAAAGCCATGAGAAAAGCAATTATGGATAATGCTATGGAAGTAGCAAATTTGTGTGTAAAAGAATCAGGAATGGGCAGAGTAGATCATAAATATTTAAAACTCAAATTAATAGTTGAAAAAACCCAAGGAACAGAAATTTTAAGACCAGAGGTTTATACAGGTGATAATGGTCTTACACTTATAGAGCATGGAGCATTTGGAGTTATAGGTGCTATAACACCATCTACAAATCCAGCAGCTACAGTAGCTTGCAATAGTATATGCATGTTAGCTGGGGGGAATACAGTAGTATTTTCACCACATCCAGGAGCATTAAATTCATGTCTTACTACCATAAGAATATTAAATAAAGCTATTAAAGAAGCAGGTGGACCTGAAAATCTTATAACTTCTGTAAAAGCACCATCAATAGAAAACACAAATATTATGATAAACCACAAGAGAATAAGACTTGTAGTAGCAACTGGTGGACCTGGAATAGTTAAATTAGTTTTATCATCAGGTAAAAAAGCTATAGGTGCAGGAGCAGGAAATCCTCCAGTAGTTGTAGATGAAACTGCTGATATACCAAAAGCAGCAAGAGACATAATAGCAGGCTGCAGCTTTGATAATAATTTACCTTGTATAGCAGAAAAAGAAGCTATTGTAGTAGAGTCTGTTTATGAAGAACTTATAAAAGAATTTAAGAAGAACAGAGTTGTATATGAACTTACTGATGAGGAAGCAGAAAAATTAGTAGGTAAAGTTTTAAATTATGATGAGAAAAACAAAAAGTATTCTATAAATAAAAAATTTGTAGGAAAAGATGCTAAATACTTATTAGAAAGCATTGGAAAGGATGCAGGTACTGGAGTTGAATGTTTGATCTATAGAGCAGAAAATAGTCATCCATTTGTACAAGAAGAACTTATGATGCCAATTTTACCTATAGTAAAAGTAAATAATGTAGATGAAGCTATAGAAACAGCAGTAGAAGATGAACATGGAAATAGACATACTGCTATGATGCATTCTAAAAATATAGTTAATTTAACTAAGATGGCAAGAGCTATAGATACTACTATATTTGTAAAGAATGCACCATCTTATGCCGGAATAGGCTTTGGTGGTGAAGGACATACAACTTTCACTATAGCAGGACCTACAGGAGAGGGAATTACTAATGCATTAACATTTACAAGACAAAGAAGATGTACAATGGTTGATTCTTTTAGAATAGTATAATTTAAAAGTTGAAAGTTGAGAATTGAGACTCAACTTTCAACTTTTAAAGAAAGGGGGGGTAACTTGTGAGCCTTATAGATAAAATTCATGAAGCAGGCGTTGTAGGTGCAGGAGGTGCAGGTTTTCCTACGGATAAAAAGCTTAATTGTAAAGTAGAATATTTTATAATTAACGGATTGGAATGTGAACCTCTTTTGCAATCAGATAAATATATAATGAGAAATAAAAGTGATGAAATAGTAAAAGCTGCACAGGAAATAGGAAAATTAGTGGAAGCTTCAAATATAGTTATAAGTTTAAAAAAGGAATATGAAAAGGAAATAGAAGCACTAAAGAAGTCTATAGACAAATTAAATTCTAATGTAACTTTATATTTATCAGATGTATTTTACCCTGCAGGAGATGAACAAACACTGGTGTATGAAGTTACAGGTAGAACAATACCGCCAGCAGGTATTCCTTTAAATGTAGGAGCTGTAGTATCTAATGTTAGTACGGTTTTTAATATATATGAAGCTATTGAAGATAAGCCTGTTATGTATAAGTATGTTACGGTTATAGGGGAAATTAGAATACCTTCAATAATTAAAGTTCCTATTGGTACTCCTGTATTACAATGTATAGAGAGTTGTGGCGGAGCTAAACTTGATGATTATGCAGTAATAATGGGCGGACCTATGATGGGAAAAAGAGTATTAAAGAAGGATTTAGAAAGTAGATTTATAACTAAAACCGATGGTGCTATTATAGTGCTGTCTTCAGAACACTATTTATTTAATAGAGAAAAAATTACTATAGAGCATATGAAGAAACAAGCAAAATCAGCTTGTATACAATGTCACTATTGTACTGATATGTGTCCTAGAAATTTAATAGGACATCCTATGCATCCTCATAAAATTATGAGAAATGTGGCTTTTGGCATTGAGAATGAAGAAGCCTTAAAGGAAACACTTATATGTTGTGAATGTGGAGTTTGTGAAATGTATGCTTGTCCTATGGGATTATCTCCAAAAAGGATAAATGTATATTTTAAAAATGAATTGAGAAAGAAAGGAATAAAGTGGGTAAATGATAAGAAAAGATTTGAAGCATCTTTAATAAGGGATTATAGAAAAGTACCTACAAAGAGGCTTATCAGGAGGCTTCACCTAAATGATTATATTGGTCAGGTTTTGAAAGAAGGAGAAGAAATAATACCTTCTAAAGTAGAAATACCACTTAAACAAAATATAGGAGCACCAGCAGAAGCTATAGTTTCTTTAGGAGATAAAGTATTTAAAGGACAAAAAATAGGAGAAGTAAAAGAAGGAAATATGGGTGCTAATATACATGCTAGCATAGATGGTGTTGTATCAGATATAAAGGGTGGCAGGATTGTTATAAAGCTTATGAAGCCAGAGGTGATTGTATGATAAAAACTATAGGAATGTTGGAATTAAACAGTATAGCAAAAGGACTTGAGACGGCAGATAAGGTAGTTAAAGCAGGAGAAGTAGATTTACTTCTTGCAAGAACAATATGTCCTGGAAAATACATTATTCTTATAACAGGAAATGTTGGCGCTGTAAAATCAGCTATAAATACAGGAGAAGAATTTGCACAGGAATATTTGGTAGATAAATTAATGCTTCCAAATGTGCATTGTCAAGTTATACCAGCAATTAATGAAGCTACCAATGTGGAGAAAATAAAGGATTTAGGAGTACTTGAATTTTTTAGTGTATCCGCAGCTATAATTGCAGCAGATGCTGCTGTAAAATCAGCTAATGTAGACTTGATTGAACTTAGATTAGGTATAGGCATAGGTGGAAAATCATTTGTAACTTTAACTGGGGATGTAAGTTCAGTAAAAAATGCAGTTACAGTAGGTGCTAATACTGCCTTGGACAATGGAATGTTTGTAAATAAAGCTGTAATATCCGGACCAGATAAGCAGTTAATTAAATTTTTATAACTTTATACATTAAAGGAGGAATGAAATATGGCAAAGATAATAATAGCCCCAGGCAAGTATGTACAAGGAAATGGTGAATTAAAAAATATTAAAGAACATACTAAAGCTCTTGGAAAATCATTTTTCATAATTGCTAGTGAAAATGGAATAAAAAGAAGCAAGTTAATTATTGAAGATAGCTTTAAAGGATCAGATGCCAAACTTACCTTTGAAAAATTTAATGGAGAATGTTGTAAAAGTGAAATAGATAGATTAAGAAAGTCTGTAAAAGATAATAACTGTGATGTAATAGTGGGAATGGGAGGAGGAAAAATATTTGATACTGCAAAAGCAGTAGCTTATTATGAAAATCTTCCTGTAGTTGTAGTTCCTACCATAGCATCAACAGATGCACCTTGTAGTGCTTTATCAGTTATTTATACAGAAGAAGGAGTATTTAGTGAATACCTTGTATTACCTAAAAATCCTGAATTAGTTTTGGTGGATACTGGTATTGTAGTTAAGGCTCCAGCAAGATTGTTGGTATCAGGTATAGGTGATGCACTTGCTACTTACTTTGAAGCAAGAGCTTGTGTAAGATCCAATAGCTTAAATTTAAGTGGAGGAAAGATAACAAAAGCTGCAATTACTTTAGCAGAGCTTTGCTATAATACATTATTAGAAGATGGATTTAAAGCAAAACTTGCAGTTGAAAATAAAGTTTGTACTGAAGCAGTTGAAAATATAGTTGAAGCTAATACATACTTAAGTGGTGTAGGCTTTGAAAGTGGTGGATTAGCAGGAGCCCATGCTATACACAATGGATTTACAGTACTTGAGCATTGTCATCATTTATATCATGGAGAAAAAGTAGCTTTTGGTACTATTGTGCAGTTAGTTTTAGAAAATAGTCCAATGGAAGAAATAGAAGAAGTTATTGGGTTATGTATAGATTTAGGACTTCCTATTACTTTGGCTGATATGGGAATAACTGAAGTTAAGGAAGAAGAAATAAGAAAAGTAGCAGAAGCTAGTTGTGCAGAAGGTGAAAGTATTCACAATATGCCATTTAAAGTTACTGCAGATGATGTATATGCTGCTATACTTACAGCAGATTCACTTGGAAAGCTTTATAAATAATAAATACATTGCAACACAACTTTTTAGGTGGAGTACCATTGAATATATGGTGTATAAAAGGCAGCCGTTCATTAAGGAGCTCTAATGCCTAAATTCTCTCAAAAGCTTTTATACACCATATATTCAAAGCTTCCTCCACCTAGAAAGTTGTGTAGTAACTATAGATATCCAAGTTCATAAATAAATGATCTTGAATTTTATATATAAAACTCCAAATACTATTAGGAAATAAATATCGTATTGGAGTGAATAATATGGCAATGCATTTAGTAGAAGTTAAAACTCTACATGGATATACAATAAATGAATTAAATGAAATAATTAATAGCTCAAAAAGTAAGTATACCCGAGCTCTTTTAAGTGCTGTAATAATGAGATATAACGGAATTCATACTAATGATATCATGAGCACCCTTTGTAGAACACGTGCAGCTATAACTACCTATATACACAAGTGGAACGAATATGGAATAAATTCAATTATAGATAATCGTGGGGGTTCTGAAAGCAGTTTTACCGATGAAATGCTTAATGATTTAAAGGACGTAGTCCTAAGCAAATCACCTGAAACTTTTGGTTATACGCGTTCCAGCTGGACGACAGCTTTATTAGCTCAATATATTGAAGACAAATATGGTAAATCCTATTCACAAGAGTGGATAAGACAACTATTATTAAGTCTTAATTTTTTCTTTAAAAGAGGTCAATATAAACCAACTACTTTTTAAACTAAATATATTAGCCTAACATCAGACTTCGTCGTAGTTTTTAGGTGTTGTAAGTTATGATTATAAATATAAATTGACTTACCCAAATTACTTATAACAATGTAATTAGATACGTATACTTGAACTTGCTAGTTTGAATTTTAACTTTTATGTAGTGATATATGATAAGGGTGTCATCACATAAGCTAAATTGTTTTAGTATTATTCTTAGCTTGAAGATTTGGAAAGCCTTAGAACTTTAGTCCTGTCTGAGGGAACCGAGTTTGACAAAGTTCTTAGGTTTTCCAAATCTTTAAGCTTTAGAATAATTAAAACATTTAGCCGTGATGACACCCTTATCATATATCACGGAATGAAAGTTAAAATCCAAACTTCCACTGCACCCTTATGTGCGAAAGTTAAGTTTTTAACTAGAAGATTTTATTTTCACATTAAAATCTTTAGTACCAGTTGAAGTTTTTGCAGTTACTTTTACTGTATTACCTGCTCCTATGGTATATACAGTTTCTCTTAGATCGTTCATGCTTTTTAATTCTTTACCATTTATAGAAAGAATAACATCACCTTTTTTAAGGCCTGCCTCATAAGAACCACTTCCAGCAGCTATGTCATAAATATAAATACCTTTTTCAAAATTTATATCTAAGTATCCGGCCATAGATTTATCAAAGCCAACTATTCCAATAATAGGTGTGTTAAATTTACCAGTTTCTTTCAAATTTTTTAGTATTGGCTTAACTATGTTAATTGGTACAGCAAAGCCTATACCTTCAGCACTGGTAATTTTTGCAGAATTTACAGCAATAACTTCTCCATTTACATTTAATAGAGGCCCACCACTGTTTCCAGGATTAATAGAAGCGTCTGTTTGAATTAAATCTTCCATAAAAGTACCTTCACTTACCTCGATAGTTCTATTTATGGCACTTATAATTCCTGAAGTAACAGTTCTTTGGAATTTTAATCCTAATGGATTTCCTATAGCAATAGCAGTTTCGCCTATTCTAACTTTAGATGAATCTCCTAATTGTACAGGAGTAAGGTTTTTTTCATTTACTTTAATTATAGAAAGATCTAAGCCTTCATTTGACCATACAGGATTTGCAGGAACATCTCTTCCATCATATAGAGAAACCTTTATACTTTTAGCATTGGTTCCAGCTACATGATTATTAGTAAGTATGTATCCACTATTATCAATTATCATACCAGAACCTACGCCTTGAACCTCTTTATTTCTATTGCTTGCAAAGGTAGTTGTAATGCCAACTACAGATGGTATTATTTTTTCTGAAGCAGTTGTTATAGGAGAAACATTTGTAGAGGTAGTATTTGTGGTATTAGAAGTATTTTGTTGGGCGTTTAATTTATTTTGAGAAATTGTACATCCAGTAAAGTTACAAATGAGAATAATATTTATTAAAATTGAGGATAACATTTTAAATTTTTGCAAGGTTAATCACCACCTTTAATGTTTTATAATGAGAAAAGTATTATTTCTATTTGCTTAGAATATAAAAATAGTGCTATAGTTTTAAATGAATATCTTCTAATCTATGTGGTAAATCTAAATTAGGATTATTTAAATCTCCACCAGCGTTTTTAATAATATCTTTTGCTTTACCAGCATCTTTTTCATCTAAATTTACAACTACTCTATAATTAACATCTGTAATTTCTTCAAAGCCACCCATGCCGCTTACCATAGGACTTGCTGCAACTAAAGGCCTTTTAGAAGGATCATCAGAAAGTCCACCAGAATTTATCACAAGAGATGATAAAGTTTCAGCTTCATTTATTGCTTTTGGAGGATCATTTCTATCGTTATATTCCACATAATGATCATTTAAATCTACTATTGATTTATTAAAGCCTTCTGATTTTAATTTTTCAACAGCACTATTTGCATTTTTTATACCACTAAAATAAGCTTCAATTTTCATTATAATTAACCTCTTTTCATGTAATTTTATAAATATTTTTTCACTGTAGAGTAAATATTATTCTGAATTATTTAACTCAATTGAATTTAAATATAAGGTGTATAATATTAATAATAACGAAATAATTTAAATGGAATTTTTATATAAAAGAGGAAGTTTGAATGCAAATAAAAGTTTATACATTAAATGCTTTTGCAAAAACAGACAATGGAGGAAATCCTGCTGGAGTTGTTTTAGATGCAGATTCTTTATCAGTAAATGACATGCAAAAAGTTGCAGAAAAGGTTGGATTCTCAGAAACAGCTTTTATTAAGAAATCTAATAAGGCTGATTTTAAGGTTAAATTTTTTACTCCTAATAAGGAGGTTGATTTATGTGGACATGCTACTATTGGAACCTTCTATTTGTTGGCAAGCAAAGGAATAATAAAATCAGGCCAGTACACTCAGGAAACTAAAGCTGGCATTTTAAAAGTGGAATGCAGAAATAACAACATGATATATATGAATCAGACGAAGCCTGAATTTTATAAAGTGTTAAATAAAGCAGATATAGCTGATTCATTAAATATAGATGAAGAGGAGATCATGAGTGATACTCCAATTCAAATTGTGTCTACAGGATTAAAGGATATTTTAATTCCAATTAAATCATTGAAGTCATTATATAAAATAAAGCCTGATTTTCAAAAAATATCTCATATTAGTAAAAAGCAAAATGTTGTTGGATATCATGTCTTTACCTTGGAAACGAAACATGATGCTACTGCTCACTGCAGAAATTTTGCACCTTTATATGATATTGATGAGGAAGCTGCAACAGGAACATCAAATGGTGCATTAAGCTGTTATTTATATAAATATGGACTTATTTTACAAAAAAATATTGAAGATTTGTCTTTCGAGCAAGGATATTTTATGAAAAAACCGTCAGAGATTTTAGCTAGTTTGGTAGTTAATAATAACGAAATTGATGAAGTTAGAGTTGGAGGAATTGCCTTAAATATTAAAGAAAAAAATATTGAATTATGATAATGTACAAAAAATTGGACAACTTCACATAATGTTGTATAAGAAATGCAAATGATGGTAGAATCGAAAATAAATTTCCATCATTTGCGATAGATTTTGGATTAGCTATTTTATATATGAATGCTACGATAATCTATACTGCTATATTTTCTTTCTTTTTGTTTTAAATTTATAATCTCCTTTGTAATATTAATAAACTCGTTAGTTGCCTTTGTAAGATATTCTCCACGCCTGTAGGCTGCCACTAGAGTCAAAGTTACATTATCTATTAAAAAATTATTATATTGATTTGCATCTACGTTTAAAAGCCATACAACATTTTCAGGTACTAAAGTAAATCCCATACCAGCAGCGGCAATACAATATGCGGTGTCAAGATTTTTAATTTCCATAAGAACATTTGGTTTGAAATTAGCTCTCTTGAATATCTCATCCATCAAAAGTCTCATTCTTTGTCCATGTTCTAACAAAATAAATGGCTCATTCTTTAAAGAATTAAAATCAATTTTACAGTTATCTCCTGAAAACATTTTAGAATCACATATCCAATGATCTTTTGGAGCTACAAGAAACACTCTTTCAGTAGCTATAGTTTCATATAGAATTTTTTCATTTTGCATTGGAAGATTTAAGATAGCAATATCTATTTTACCATTTATGAGCATTTCCTCTAATCGCATAGTTACATCTTCTTTTATTACTATTTCTATTTCAGGATATTGCCTGTGAAATTCTGGTAATACTAAAGGTAGTACATGTCTTCCGGCCTGATGAGGAACGCCCATTACAAGACGTCCTTTTTTGGAACCTGCGATATCACTAAGTTTTCTTTTCATTCCAGTATTTAAATTGAGAATATCTTTAGCAGTTTGAACATATATCTCTCCTGCATAAGTTAAAATCATTGAACTAGCGCTCCTGTCAAACAATTTTACACCTAAATTATTTTCTAATCTCATAATATATTGACTTAAAGAAGGCTGAGTTATGTACAATTTTTTTGCTGCTTTAGAAATACTTTTTTCTTCTGCAATAGCCATTACGTATTCAAATTGATAAATATCCATTTTGATTACCTCCCTTTTTCATATAGTTTTATCCTATGGATATTATAATAATAATAACATTTTACACTTAGTTCATGAAGGATTACAATATAATTATTAAATAATTATTTAATGATTCGTAATAATCATAATAATCCAAATAATGAAAATATATAATGCATGCATATAGAATAATATAATGACTCTAATATAAAAATCTCTTGAATATTCAATTTACATTACAAGGGGTTTGTTAAAACAAATAAATTGGGAAGTGATGTATAAATGATTGACATTAAGGATCGTGTCCGTAACAAAGCTTTGCATTCTAAAATTGTTACCGCAGAGGAGGCGGCAGCGATCATCAAATCAAACATGAACGTTGGCGTTAGTGGTTTTACTCCATCAGGTTATCCGAAGGCAGTTCCATTAGCTTTGGCTGAAAGAATGAAAAAAGAAAAATTCAAAATTAACCTATGGACAGGAGCTTCAGTTGGCAGTGAACTTGATGGAGCATTATCGGAAGCCAACGGTATTGCAAGAAGGTTACCGTATCAAACAAATAAAAGCTTGCGTAATAAAATTAATAATGGAGAGATTCAATATGTTGATCTTCATCTTAGCCATGTTGCGCAGATGGTTCGCTATGGTTTTCTGGATAAGGTTGATGTTGCTATTGTGGAGGCTTGTGCTATTACTGAAGAAGGTTATATTATTCCAACAACATCACTTGGAAACACAGCCTCTTATGTTCAAAGTGCTGATATTGTGATTGTAGAAATAAATACCACTCAGCCATTGGAATTGGAAGGCATGCATGATGTCTATATACCAATGGATCCTCCTAATCGAGTCCCAATTCCACTTATTAAGATCAACGATCGAATTGGGACTACTTATATTCCAGTTGATCATGATAAAATTACTTATATTGTGCCTTGTGATCGTCCAGATGTTACACGTTCACTATCAGAAATTAGTGACGATGACTTAGCAATAAGTAGTAATCTGATTGATTTTTTCAATTCTGAAGTCAAACATGGTAGGTTACCAAAAAATTTATTGCCATTGCAATCAGGTGTAGGATCTGTGGCTAATGCTGTTACAGCTGGTATAGTAAGATCCCAATACACACATCTCAACGTTTATACGGAAGTTATTCAGGATGGAATGTTTGATCTTATTGATGCTGGTAAACTGGACTTTGCATCTGGAACTGCATTGTCTCCTTCGCCAGAGGGTTTAAAGCGATTTTATGAAAATATTGATGAATATCGTAATAAGATTTTACTTCGTCCACAAGAAATATCTAACAATCCAGGAATAGCTAGACGATTGGGAGTAATAGCTATGAATACAGCTATAGAATTTGACATATATGGTAATGTTAATTCTAGTCATATTATGGGGAGTAAGATGATGAATGGTATTGGTGGCTCAGGTGATTTTGCTCGTAATGGTTATCTAACAATCTTCTTTACTAAATCTACTGCTAAGAATGGTGCTATTTCTTCAATTGTTCCGATGTGTTCACATGTTGATCATACTGAGCACGATACTGATGTTTTCATTACTGAGCTTGGAATAGCAGATGTTCGTGGCCTTAGCCCTAAAGAACGTGCACGTGTTATTATTAAGAACTGTGTTCATCCTGATTATAAGCCAATGCTGATGGATTATTTGGAAAGAGCGGAGAAGGCAACAGGTTTTGCACATACCCCTAACCTTCTTGATGAGGCCTTATCCTGGCATTCTAGGTTCTTAAGTACAAAATCAATGAAATTAAACGGATAAATATATACTGACAATTACTTTACAAATAATGATAATGAAAAGGAGAAAAAGAGTATGGCTAATGAATCAATAAAAGCTAAAATGAAGGCGTATAATGAAAAAGTAGAAAAAGTTTCTGTGAAATTTCCAGAACGCAAAAATCTTGCTCACAAAAGATTATATACTCCATTAGATATTGAAGAATTTGATTATGAGAGCAAATTAGGTTTTCCAGGACAATATCCTTATACAAGAGGTGTACAACCTACTATGTATCGCAGCCGTTTCTGGACTATGCGTCAATATGCTGGATTTTCCAGTGCAGAAGAATCAAATAAACGATATAAATATCTTCTAGATCAAGGACAAACTGGTTTATCATGTGCCTTTGACTTGCCAACTCAAATTGGTTACGATTCAGATGACGAGATTGCCGATGGTGAAGTTGGTAAAGTAGGAGTACCAATAGACTCTTTAGCTGATATGGAGGTACTCTTCAAGGATATTGATCTTAGTAAGGTTTCAACATCAATGACTATAAATGCACCAGCAATGGTATTGTTAGCAATGTACATTACAGTAGCTGAGAAACAAGGTGTTTCGGCTGATAAACTTAAAGGAACTATTCAAAATGATATACTGAAAGAATATTCAGCTCGTGGTACTTATATTTTTCCACCTAAACCTTCTATGAGGCTTATCACTAATATATTTGAGTATTGCTCTAAAAACGTTCCAAAGTGGAATACTATCTCGATTTCAGGATATCACATCCGTGAAGCTGGAGCATCAGCAATTCAGGAAATCGCATTTACTATTGCTGATGGTATAGCTTATGTTGAAGCAGCCATTAAAGCTGGTCTAAACGTAGATGATTTCGCTAAGAGACTTTCCTTTTTCTGGGATGTTCATAATGACTTTTTAGAAGAAATTTGTAAATGTAGAGCTGCACGTCGTGTATGGGCTAAAGTTATGAAAGAAAGGTTTAATGCACAGGAGCCTAAGTCTATGATGCTGCGTACTCATATGCAAACTGCTGGATCTATGCTTACTGCTCAACAACCTGAAAATAATGTTGTACGTGTTGCATTACAGACAGCAGCTGCTGTTTTAAGTGGAACTCAGTCACTACATACAAATTCAAAAGATGAAGCATTAGCATTGCCAACAGAAGATTCAGTACGTGTAGCTTTAAGAACTCAACAAATCGTTGCTTATGAAAGTGGTTTGGCTGATGTAGTTGATCCACTAGCTGGTTCTTACTATATTGAAGCCTTGACTGACAAAATAGAACAAGGATGTTGGGATTATATCAAAAAGATTGATGATATTGGTGGTGCCGTTGAAGCTATTGAAAAAGGCTACGTTCAGAGAGAAATTCAAGAAAGCGCATATAAGTGGCAAACAGCAGTGGAAAGTGGAGAACGAATTATTGTTGGTGTAAATAAATTTCAGATTGAAGAGCCACCAGTAAAGGGTCTTCTTCATGTAGACGAGTCCGTTTGTGAATTACAGAAAGAAAAATTAGCTAAAATGAGAGATAAACGAAATAGTGATGCACTTAAAGGAAAATTGGCTGCATTGGAAGAAGCCGCAAAAGATGAAAATAAAAACTTAATGCCATTTGTAATTGAAGCTGTTAAAGAATATGGAACTCTTGGTGAAATTTGTGGTGTACTACGTAAAGTATTTGGTGAATATCAACCACATGATAGTTTATAAACAAGGAGGAATAATCATGGAAAAACATATTAGAGTATTAGTAGCTAAACCAGGTCTTGATGGACATGATCGTGGAGCTAAAGTGGTAGCCCGTGCTCTTCGTGATGCTGGCTTTGAGGTAATCTATACTGGACTTAGGCAGACACCAGAAGTTATTGTGGAAACAGCATTGCAAGAAGATGTAAATGTAATTGCTGTGAGCATATTATCTGGTTCACATAACACTTTATTTCCGAAGATAATTGCCCTAATGAAGCAAAAAAATATGAGCGATGTACTTCTGATTGGTGGTGGAGTTATTCCAGATGAAGATATACCAGGGCTTAAGAAAGCTGGAGTTGCCGAAATATTTGGACCGGGAACTCCTACACAAGTAACTATTGATTATATCAATGAAAATGTAAAATAGTATTATAAGGTAAGGTAGTCGATAATATTTTTCGGCTATCCTTAGTTCTCATAATATGTACAAATAAGGTGGTGCAGATCTAATGGATATTGTTCAGGAACTTTTGAATGGATCGCCGTGTGCTTTAGCACGGGCTATTACAGCAATAGAAAATGAATACGATGATGCATTTTCTATTATGAAAAAAATATATCCACATACTGGTCGATCGCATGTAATTGGGATTACGGGACCGCCTGGAGCAGGCAAAAGCACTCTGACCGATAAATTGGCTAAGCAATATCGTAAGCAAGGAAAAACAGTTGGAATTATTGCAGTTGATCCTACTAGCCCGTTTTCTGGTGGTGCAATTCTTGGTGATCGTATCAGGATGAATGAATTGACTACTGATCCAGGAGTGTTTATACGCAGTATGGGAACTCGTGGAAGTCTTGGAGGTCTAGCACTTAAGACTTCTGATGTTGTGAAAATTATGGATGCAGCTGGTAAAGATATTATCTTTATTGAAACTGTTGGCGTAGGTCAGTCAGAAGTGGATATCGTTAAAGCCTCTGATACGACAATAGTGACTTTGGTTCCTGGTTCAGGTGATGATATCCAGGCTATCAAAGCTGGAATTCTTGAAATTGGGGATATTTTTGTGATAAACAAAGCTGATCGTGACGGAGTTGAACGATTAAATATCGAGCTTGAAATGATGCTTAACTTAAATCAGAGTGTGGTAGATTGGCGTCCGCCTGTTAAACGAACAATTGCCAGTGATGGTAGTGGGGTAGATGAACTAATAAATAAGATAGAAGAACATATTAGCTATCTTAATCACTCTAATAAATTGGCTGTTCGTCGAACAAAGCGCACACGAGATGAGCTTTTATCACTTCTTAATGAACAGATTAGTCGCTATATGCTAGACAAGATAACAGTATCTGGTGAACTTGATTCACTTATAACTAGTATTGAACAACGAATGTACGATCCTTATACTGTTGTTTCTAAATTATTAAGTAATTATTTGCGTTAATATTAATTTGTAAATAAATGGAGGTAATCTTATGTTTAATGTTTTGAAAGTAGATCATATTGGAATTGCTGTAAAAGACTTAGAAGTTGCTAAAGAGTTTTATACTAAAAAGTTAGGTATGGAAGTACATGGAGAAGAAGTAATTGATTCACAACATGTTAAGGTTTGCTTTATTCCTAGTGGTGATAGTGAATTAGAGCTTCTTGAATCCACATCAATAGATGGTCCAATTGCGAAGTTCATTGAAAAGAATGGTCAAGGAATTCAGCACATTGCTCTTAATGTAGATAACATTGAAAATGCTTTAGTTGATCTGAAAGCTAAAGATGTTAGACTAATCGATGAAGTTCCACGTTATGGTGCTGGTGGTGCAAGTATTGCTTTTGTTCATCCTAAATCTACTGGTGGTATTTTACTGGAACTAACACAACGTAAGTAAATATCAAGAATATCACCTAAGATTATTGCATTTAAAAAATACAAATGAAATTTTATTAGAATTAAATGGATGGGATTATTATAGGAGGTTTCTAAATGGCTATTGATAAGATTAAAGAGCTACATGAACTAAAACAGAAGATATCACTAGGCGGAGGAGAAAAAAGAATAAGTAAGCAGCATGCATTAGGTAAACTTACAGCAAGAGAAAGAATTAATCTTTTACTAGATGAATCGAGCTTTACTGAAATAGATGCATTTGTAAGGCATAGATGCACAGACTTTGGTATGGAAACTAAAGAGGCACCTGGAGAAGGCGTAGTCACAGGTTATGGTACAGTAAATGGTAGAATTGTATATGTATTTGCACAAGACTTTACTGTAATGGGTGGTTCTTTAGGAGAAATGCATGCTAAGAAAATAAGTAAAGTATTAGATTTGGCCATGAAAGTTGGGGCTCCAGTGATTGGTATGAATGATTCAGGTGGAGCTAGAATACAAGAAGGAGTAGATGCATTATCAGGGTATGGAGAAATATTCTATAGAAATGCAATAGCTTCAGGAGTTATACCTCAAATATCTGTTATCATGGGACCATGTGCAGGAGGAGCAGTATATTCTCCAGCGCTTACAGACTTTATATTTATGGTAGATAAAACTAGTCAAATGTTTCTAACAGGCCCTCAGGTTATAAAGACGGTTACAGGTGAAGAAGTGACAGCAGAAGAATTAGGAGGAGCCAAGGTACATAATAGTATAAGTGGTGTGGCTCATTTTATGTCCAAGAATGAAAAAGAGTGTATAAAAGAGATAAGAAGATTACTTAGCTTCTTACCATCAAACAATCTAGAGACTGCACCAATATTATCAACAGATGATGACCCAAATAGAATAGAAGATAAACTAAACAGTATATTACCAGAGAATCTAAGAAAGCCTTATAATATGTTAGAAATCATAAGAACAATAGTTGATGATGGAGATTTCATGAATGTACAATCAAAATTTGCTAAAAATGTTATAACAGGTTTTGCAAGACTAAATGGTTCAAGTATTGGAATTGTAGCAAATCAACCAAAGGAATTAGCGGGTTGTCTTAATATAAATGCATCAGATAAAATTGCAAGATTTATTAGAACATGTGATGCGTTTAATATACCAATACTTACCTTAGTTGATGTACCAGGATGCTTACCAGGATTAAAGCAAGAATATGGTGGAGTCATAAGACATGGAGCTAAAGTGTTATATGCGTATTCAGAAGCAACTGTTCCAAAGATTACAGTTATTATAAGAAAAGGATATGGTGGATCATATGATGCAATGGGAAGCAAAGAATTAGGAGCTGATATTGTATATGCATGGCCTCAAGCAGAAATAGCTGTAATGGGACCAGAAGGAGCCGCTACTGTAATATTTAAAAAAGACATAAATAATTCGGAAAATCCTGAACAAACTAGGATTGAAAAAATTCAAGAATATAAGGATAAATTAGTAACTCCTTATATTGCAGCAAGTAGGGGATTTATTGATGACGTAATAGAACCATCAACTACAAGACCAATGCTAGTAAATGCACTTAAAATGCTTTCAAATAAGAAAGAAACAAGACCATTTAAAAAACATGGTAACTTACCGTTATAATAGAGGCAAACTAATGTCAATTAATGCTTGCTTAGTTTAATATTTTTGTTTGTGAAACAACATTAGAGAGATGTCTACAAGCTTTTAAAAAAATATTGGGAGGTAAAAACAATGGCAAATTTAATAAGCCCGATGACAGGTAAAGTACTTGAAATCAACATCAAGGTAGGTCAAGAAATTACTGATGAAGACGCTGAATTATTTATAATAGAAGCCATGAAAATGGAAAACACAGTATCTGGAGTTGTAGGGACAGTAAAAGAAATAAAGGCCAATGTGGGTGATATAGTACATGAGGACGATGTTATAGCAATAATTGAATAAAAAGCTATAGATTTTATTAATACAAATGTACTATTTAAGTTCGTGTATAGATGCTGGTAAGAATTCATACTATATGGGTTTTTATTGATCAATTATTGTAATTTAGCATATAACATAACTTTAAGCATCTGTCTTAGAGTTGATTGATTTTTCACTATTTGAAAATAATTTTGATAGGATTTTGATAAATTACTCTCATCTAGAACTTGAATTAATAACCTTATAGAATCGTCTTCTTCAATTATGTATTCAGTACTTAGATTAGAGGTAATTTTAATTAATAAAGGCTACTACAAGTGGTATAATATTCTCATATAATTAAATTTTACACTTTTTCCCGGGCTTTTTTAGTCCGGGAATCGTATTTTTTGTAAGAAAAAAGCTGTTGCACTAATTTCTTAGTGTAACACCACCATGTGTAGTATTTAAACTGATATTTAATTGAACATATGTTCATTAAACAGCTATATAATAGGATATGTTTCATACTATTTTGAAGAATTTCTTTGAACACCAGGATGAAGCTTAAAGGTTAAAAAATTAGGCAAATCAACATTTGTGGAATTCTGTAAGCTACTAATTTAATATAAATAATGGAGGAAAAGAGGTTATATTGTATCCTTAAGCATTAGAAACAAAATGCATAGTATAAATTATATGTTATTTCATAATTTATAAAATATTAAACTATTTTAATGGGGGTGTTGCATTAAAATAAAATACTACAATAATATTGCCAGTAAACTTAATGCAACAGTTCCAGCATTTATCATTCCGGACTCCACACCTTGAACTTTCATTGTAATCAACCCCTTTAATTTTATATAGTGCAGCTGAGAAAAATCCTCATTCACTGTCCTTCTGCCTTCTGAAAAGTTGAGTAATTTAAAAAATATAATAGATCAAAGTTTGAAATTAGCTCTTATGTAATTGTTTTAGATTTTTCAGTATAATGTTATAATAGTATTACCAAAATGTAACTAAAATACAATAGTAAGGGAGAAGTGCAGAAATGTATTCAAAAATCCAATTTATAATTATAACATTTATAGTTTTAATTTTTAACACAGCATTGATATACAATCCTGTTAAAGCATCTACAGAATTTGTAACAAGGATAAGTGGTGCTAATAGATATGAAACGGCTGCTAAAGTTGCTACAACAAATTGGAAAACTTCATATAATGTTGTATTAGTATCAGGTGAAGGATATGCAGATGCGGTAAGTGCTTCAGCATTAGCTAAGAAATTAGATGCACCTATACTTTTAACTTCATCAGATGTACTTAGTTCAGAAACACAAATTGCACTGGAGACATTAAAACCAATGAATATATATATCGTTGGTGGAAATTCTTCAATTTCACAAAACATAAGAAATAGTCTTAAATTTAAATATACTTCAATAGAGTTAAGTGGGTCTAATAGATATGAAACTAACCTATCAGTAGCTAAAGAATTAGTTAAATTAGGAGTCAGTGCTAGCAATGTTATGGTAGTTGGTGGTGAAGGATTTGCTGATGCACTTTCTGTGGCACCAATAGCAGCAGCAAAAGGACAAATACTACTATTAGCAAATAATAATAAGAGTCTAATGCAATCAACAATTAATTTTGTAAATGATAAC
Source organism: Clostridium drakei (assembly GCF_000633595.2). Lineage (GTDB taxonomy): Bacteria > Bacillota > Clostridia > Clostridiales > Clostridiaceae > Clostridium_AM > Clostridium_AM drakei. Next base: position 36,343 of record NZ_JIBU02000032.1, read on the forward strand.
AAATCAACTGTCACAATTGTCGGGACTTGGGATGTTATAAGTGATTCTATAAAAGATGCTTTTGGAACAAATACTACACGAGTGAACGGGGGATCAGATAGATTTGATACTAACTTAAAGATATTAAAGGCATTTAGTAGTGATCTAAATAACGATAAGGTATATATAGCAAATGCAAGTTCATCAACACCAGATAATATGTATGCTGATGCATTGGTTGCATCTGTTTTGGCAGGAAAATATGCAGCACCACTTATATTAGTTGATAAAGATGGGTCAGTGGCAACGACTAATGCTATACGATGTATTAGGGATATAGCTTCAAAAAATACTTATGTATATATAATCGGAGGAAATGAAGTTGTTACAGATAACATATTTAATACTATAGAAAATATAATAACTACTATATTTCATGTATATATTCCTAAAGAATAATGCGAATTTGATGTAAACTGTAAAGCTTAAATAATTAACAAAGGAGAATTAGGATTATGTATAAAAACATTATATTTGATTTAGGAAATGTATTATTAAATTTTAAGCCAAAGGAATATCTGAAAGCGAAAATTACTGAAATTAATAAGGTTTCAGAAATATATAAAGAAATATTTCAAAGTGAGCAATGGGAAATGCTTGATAGAGGAACTATTACTGAAGAAGATGCTATAAATATTATAATTAAAAAAAGTATAAAAAATGAAGAATTAATTAAGATTGCTTTTGAAAATTGGTATGAACTTCTTACACCTATTGAAGATTCAATTAAGGTTTTGAGAGAATTAAAAAGTGAAGGATATAAGATTTATTTTTTATCTAATTTTCATTTACTGGCATTTGAATATGTAACTAATAAATATGATTTTTTTAAACTATTTGATGGAGGAATTGTTTCCTATAAAGAAAAATTATTGAAGCCTGAAGAGAAAATATACAAAAGAATAATAGATGAATATGACATAGAGCCTAAGAAATCAATTTTTATAGATGATGTAGAAAGTAATGTTGAATATGCAAGAAAACTTAATTTTGGAGCCATACTATTTAAAAATCCTAAGGATTTAAGAGGAAAACTGAAAAGTTATAATGTATATATATAGTTTTTTAACATGCTATAGCCCAAGATGGGATATATCTAAGGCTGTGGCATATTTTAAATACTCAAGAGCTAATATGATATAAAATAAATGAAATTTATTTTAAGTTTAGTAAATTCGTTATGTTTCCACCTAGTACTTGTTCAGCAGTTTTTGCATCTTTACTGCTTATCTCAATCATTTTTTTAAATAATAGAGGATTTCCATAAGGTGCATCTGAGCTAAATAATGTACGTTCAGGTAATTGCTTAATTGCCATGGCAGGAGCCAAAATTGTATACTTTCATCATTGATAGCTGTTTTTCTGTTGGAAACATTACATGAGCGTGACTGTCAATTATCATTTTAAATTTCCTTCTTTCTTAAATTAACTAATTTATTTAAACAATTGTTATTGTGGTATTTTTAGGATTATTCAAGCTTGAAAATAATCTCTGATTGATATCAGATAAGTTTTTCTATTTAAGAGAATAGCATTAAAAGTAATTTATTTAAAGTACGCACAAATTTGAAACGTAGTGTAGTAAATGATACTATAATGTTGTAAATTGAAATTTGTAAAGGTGGGTTAAGATGGCAAAGTCAAAGCAAATAATAGAGCAATGTCCTATGGATGTAACTATAAATATATTGAGTGGAAAGTGGAAAATGTCAATTCTTTGGCACTTATCAAAGGGTGTAATTAGATTTAATGAATTACAAAGATTATTAAATAACATTACTCAAAAAACATTGACACTTCAATTAAGAGAATTAGAAAGAGATGGTATAATTTATAGGAAGATTTATGCAGAAGTTCCTCCTAAAGTAGAATATGGACTTAGCAAGCTGGGTGAAAGCATGAAGCCCATCTTAAAGTCAATGTGTGATTGGGGAAAAAATTATCAAAAAATACATATGTAAGGGAGATAACAACATGAGTATAAAAATGATTCACCATGTTTGCATTCAAACAGAAAAATATAAGGAATCACTTAAATTTTACACTGAAATATTAGGTTTTGAGTTAGTTAAAGAAACAGCCAATTTTCACAAACGAGATTTTAACACATGGTTAAAACTAGGAACATTTATGATTGAGTTGCAAACGGCTAAACAAGGAGACAAGTTAAATAATTGGAGTTCATTGAATGAGGGCATAGTACATATATGTTTTTTAGTTGATGATGTTCATGAAGAATTTAATAGAATAAAAAAATTAGGTTATAGCAATTTTAAGATTAAGAATGGAGAGGAAATTTATAAAGTTGAAGATGGATATTTATTTAAAATTAAAGCACCAGAAGGTACTGAAATTGAAATAAGAGATGTGCTTATATCTAATAGTTAGTATGCAAATGGATATATTTTAGCCCTTGATGGTGGTTGGTCAGTAAGATAATATAACACAATATACTGACATTTTAAAGTTATTTTTGTATTATTAAACAAAAATAGCTTTATTAAATTTAGTTCAACTGTTAATATATCAATATTAATTAAAAACAAAGATATTAACGAAAGGAGTTGAATAATTAGTGGGATGGGAGTTGAAAAATACTCACTCACTAATAAGAGTATGAGTTTATTAAAAAAGTTTTTTGCATTAATTATATTTGTATTAATTTTAGCTGTAGTGAGATTTAACTTGATAGAATTGCATGTGTTTGGAATATTTGTAATAATGCCATTGCTATTTTATATAAGTTTAAAATTTATAAACTATAATAAAAAAATGATGAAAAACTATTTTGGAATTGATATAGAGTTAAATGAAGATGATATAACTTATATAAAAAATATTTATGAAAAAAAGATTAAGAGAAATAGTATTTTGGTACTTGCTATGACTCCATTTGTTTATTATATAGAATTTTTTATTAATGAAAATTATAAAGTATTCAACATCTTCTTTCTAAATAGAATACTTCAAGGTCCATTTTTATTTGGAGCTATTATATTATTGATCACAACACCAATATTTGTTAAAAAGGACTATTTAAAAAGAATAAAATTCAAAAAATAAAGAAGGCTGATTTCCTTCTTTATTAAATCATAATATTTATGTTATTTTACAGGTTCCTTAGCTACAAAACTGTAAGCGGATTTAACATCTCCTCTACCATTATAAACAGCCTGCATTGGGTATGGAAATAATGGTCGGCTTATATCTTGGAATGGTTTGTCCTTAGAACCGTGTGCAACAATCATAGTAGGAGCTTTATCTTTTTCTACCCACTCTTGAATGGCTGTTAAGGCATCAAATTGATCAGTTGCAGGACCTCCTTCAACATGATTCATGCCGGGAATTAAAAAAAGTTTTGCAAATTTTTGGGTTTCTTTTAGTCCACCGTTTGCTTCTACAAGATTATTATAATAATTAATTGTATCATAAGCGGAAAAAACTGGGTCAGCCATACCGTGGTATAGAATTAATTTTCCACCTAATTTTCTAAATGGTTCAAGATACGTTGACACATTATTGATGAATGAAGATGATAGGATCAACTTTGAAGGATCAGTGTCAAAATCATAATCTAAGGACCATTCTAATGCTTTACTAGAATCATATTCTTCTGGAATAGGAGTTGTAAATACACGGGACATGCTTTCTACACCAAGAGAAACATTTCTTGGTGGACATTCTTCTGTTCCTAAAGTCCACAAACGCCATTCTGGATCTAAAATTCCTGGGTCCCAGGGCCAATTGGAATATAATATGTTACCTTTAGAATCTTTAGGTCCATCAAATAATAGTTTTAAAGCATTTATTTGTTCATCAGTTAATCCTAGCGAATTCTCAGTTTTTCTAGGTAATGTTGATGGATCGAATTTTCTAGCAGCATTCATGTCTAAAATGATACCATCTTCTAAGCCATCGTCACCATCAAATTGTTTCAATATAGCATCTGCAACAAGTTTCATGTCATCCTCAGAGAAGGCAGTATGTATAAGTGGTTTACCATTTTCATCTTTTTTTGAAATTTTTCCAAAGATCTGATTAGCCCACATTTCTGCAATAGCTGCATTTGTTAAATTCAAAGCAGGTGCACCTGAAACAATTCCATCAAAATATCCAGGAAAACGTTGAGTCATAGCTAGGGCTTGTCTCCCACCATTTGATGCACCCATAAAATATGAATACTTAGGTAGCTTTCCATAATAATTTTTAATAATGGATTTTGCTGTAATAGTTACTTGATTTATGGCATTGTATCCATAATCAATTCTTGCTTGTTGATCGTAACCGAATTTACAATCAGTATTGCCTTGATGTCCACCATCTGTAGCAACTGTTGCAAAGCCTCTGGATAAAGCAGGAACTTTGCCAACTTTTCTTATACCTATTCTAGAAGGTATAATGCCATCACTGCCGCCGCCACCTTCAAAGTAAAAGCGCTCATTCCATTCATTAGGAAGACATAATTCAAAACCAATATAGTATTCAGCAGGACCATCAGATCCTATACCAATTCGTTCATTGATTCTTCCTTCAATCTTGTAATAATCAGGTAGAATAACATTTTCGCTATCAACAATAACTATAGAACCACTCATTTTAGTTATAGTTACTATGGTAGTATTGTTTTGAAATTTAAAATTTTTTATAGAGGCAGCGTCTACTTTAGGATGTATTTCGGTAGATACCACTGGTGAGTTTAAGATATCTTTTAATTTAGATTGTTTTTCCATTAAGCATTCCTCCGTACTATTTAACTTTAGGTATAACTTTTCAAGCAGTTAGTTTCCCTATTATTTGACTTGTATAATTTGGTATTATTATAATTACTTAATTATAGAACATTTTTAATACTATGTCTAAATGCATTTATATATTAATGTTTCTAGTGCTATTTTTATATTTTCGCCTTTACTAATAAAAAGAGTATCATTTAGTCAAGAATACTTTTTAATGTAAATTTTTTTTAACAAATGCATAAACTATTTATAATATTCCAGTGTTACCATATGTATGAAAAACATGGAACACATGGAGGTATATAAATGCAACAAATAATAGAAAAATTGGATTCCGTTGATAGTAGAATTCAAATAAGAAAAGGAATTTTAAAAAAATTAGAACCATATTTTTATCTTATACCTTGTTTAATTATCTTTTTAGCTTTTACTTATTTTCCATTCTTTAAAACTATTTATTTGAGTTTATTTAATACTAATGCTCAAGGTGAAATGGGCTCTTTTGCAGGAGTAACAAACTATATAGAACTTTTTAAATCACCTTCCTTTATAAATAGCATATTAGTTACATTTAAATTTGTAATTTTAACCACATTCCCAGCTATCTTAATAGGACTTATTACAGCTTTATTATGTAATAATAAATTGAAATTTAAAGGTATTTTTAATACAATGTATGCTATGCCAATGGCTGTATCATCAGCATCTGCTTCTATTATTTGGCTTCTGCTTTTTAATCCAAGTATAGGCTTAATTAACTATGTACTTAAAAAAAACATAGGATGGCTTACTAGTCCATTTGGGGGATTAATTGCAGTATCTATTGTTACTATCTGGATGAATAGTTGTATAAATTTTATATTCATTACAGCTGGTCTTCAAAATATTCCCAAAGAATTAAAAGAAAGCGCTTCAATAGATGGAGCAAATTATTTTCAGTGCTTGAAAAATGTAATATTACCATGTTTGTCACCAACTTTATTCTTTGTATTAGTAATCAATATAATAAATGGATTTCAAACTTTTGGACAAATAAACATCATGACTTTAGGGGGGCCAGGAGAAGCTACTAATGTGCTTGTATATTCAATATATAGAGATGCATTTTTTAATAATAAATTTGGTATAGCCAGTGCTGAGTCCATAATTCTTTTTATAATAATGTTTATTATAACAATGATTCAATTTAGATATGAAAAAAATAAAGTGTTTTATAACTAATGGAGGTGAGACAGAAATGAATAAAAAATTAAATAAAGTACTTCTTTATGTAGTAAATCTAGTATTTGCATTAATGGCTGTAGCACCACTTTTATATGCATTACTTATTAGTATAATGCCGCCAGAGCAGATATTTTCTTTTCCACCTAAGATGATACCAAAGAGCTTTTATATTCAAAATTATATAGATGCATTGAATACAGCACCAATAATAAAATTTATAGTGAACAGTTTTGTTGTATCATTATTGGTAACTTTGGGTCAGGTTATAACTTCTTGTATGGCAGCATTTGCTTTTTCTTTTTTTAACTTTAAGGGAAAAAATATATTATTTGTGTTAATGCTAGCAACAATGATGATTCCAGCTGAAGCAATTATGATATCTAATTATTTAACAGTAGGATCATTTGGGTGGTTAGATAGCTATAAAGCTCTTGTAGTACCATATTTAAGTTCAGCTATGGGAATATTTATGATGAGACAATATTATTTAACACTGCCTAAAGAGTTATATGAAGCAGCTAAAATTGATGGATGCAATAGTTTGAAGTTTTTAATAAAAATAGTAATGCCTATGTCAAAACCAGTAGTAGGTTCATTGGGAGTGTATACTTTTTTAGTAACTTGGAATCAATATCTATGGCCATTACTTGTGACAAGTAAAGACAGTTCAAGAACGGTACAAATAGGAATAAGTATGCTTCAGTTTTCAGAAAACCAATCCTTTGGTCTTATAATGGCAGGTATTGTAATGGTAATATTACCTTCCATACTGATCTTTATATTTGGACAAAAACAACTTGTAGAAGGTATGACATCAGGTGCAGTAAAGGGTTAATAATATAATAGTTTAAATATTAAATGTATTTTGAGAGGAGAAAAGTAATGAAAAAGAGACTTATAAGTTTAATAACAGCATCTTTAATGGTAACTGGTATGTTAGCAGGATGCGGAAACGGTAGTAATAGTGCTTCAGGAAGTGGAAAACCAACAGAAATAACCTTTTGGCATTCAATGGGAGGAAAGAATGGACAGGCAATAACTAAAATGGTAAATGACTTTAATAGTTCACATAAAGACATTAAAGTAAATGCTCAGTACCAAGGAAAGTATGATGAAGCTATAAATAAGTTAAAAAGTGCTAAGAAGGGAAATGGTGGACCAGATGTTATGCAAGTATATGATATTGGTACCAGATTTATGATTGATAGTAAATGGGTTGTTCCAATGCAAAAATTTATAGATGCAGAAAAATATGATACATCTCAATTGGAACCTAATATATTAGGATATTATACAGTTAATAATAAACTTTATTCAATGCCATTTAATACATCAACTCCAATACTATATTATAATAAGACTGCTTTTAAAGAAGCGGGATTAGATCCTAATAATCCTCCCAAAACCTTTGAGGATATAGAAAAATGTGCAGCTGCTTTGGCAAAAAAAGATGGTTCAGGAAATGTCAGTCAATATGGATATGCTATGGCCATATATGGTTGGTTCTTTGAACAATTTATTGTAAAGCAAGGTGCTAACTATGAAAATAATGGCAATGGAAGAGAGTCAGCACCAACAGTAGTAGAATTTGATAAAAATGGATCAGCATTAAAGGTATTAAAAGAGTGGAAAAAGTTAGTTGATTCCGGTAATGTAGGTAACTTTGGAAGAAATGAAGATGATACTGAAAATGCTTTTATTGCAGGTAAGACAGCAATGTATATTGAATCTACAGCGGATTTAAAATCAGATTTGAGTGCTATTGGAGGAAGATTTGAACTTGGAACAGCATTTTTGCCATCTTTTGAAGGAGTAAATGATGGTGGTGTCTCAATAGGTGGAGCTTCACTATGGGCTTTAGATAATAAAGATGAAGCAAAGCAAAAGGCAACTTGGGAATTTATAAAATTTATGGTATCACCTGATGAACAAGCTTATTGGAATACACAAACAGGATATTTTCCAGTAACACAAAAGGCTTATGATGTTCAAGTTATGAAGGATAATTTGAAGAAATATCCTCAATTCCAAACTGCTATAGATCAGTTACATGCATCACCAAAGACAGCTAAGGGTGCATTAATGTCTGTATTCCCAGAAGCAAGACAAACTGTTGAAAAGAATATAGAAGAAATGCTTCAAAGCAAGCAGACCCCTGAAGAAGCAGTTAAAAATTCAGCAACGAGTATAAATGAAGCTATTGATAAATATAATAAATCTAATAAATAATTCATTAAAACTAGTTTTAGCTAAAATGAAGGGGATGAGGATGTTGCATTAAGATAACTAATAAGCTTGTTTTGCTAACGCAAAATGAGCTTTAAACTTATATTAGTCAGCAATGTTTCGCTTTAGCCAAACGAGTTATTAAAAGTTTAATTAAAGATTTTTCTTAGCAAAGCGGAGAAAAATCATCCTTCACTGTCCTCTGTCAGTTGTCCTCTGTCCTCTGAAATAGTTTGTAATGAATATAAAGGAGATTTTATACATGAAAAAAAGTTTAAATATTGCACATAGAGGATTTAGTGGTAACTATCCTGAAAATACTATGCTTGCATTTAAAAAAGCTGTAGAAGCAGGTTGTGATGGAATTGAAACAGATTTGCATATGACAAAGGATGGAATTATAGTTATTTGTCATGATGAAACTATAGATAGAACTACAAATGGCAGCGGTTTTATTAATGATTACAGTTATGAAGAACTATGTAAATTTGATTCAGGAATTAAGTTTGGTGAGGAATTTGAAAAAGAAAAAATTCCTACTATTGATGAATTTTTATATTATGTAAGGGATAAAGGTTTATTAATAAATTTGGAACTTAAAAATGATGTAATACATTACGATGAACTTGAGAAAAAAGTGATAGAAAAAGTTTATGAATATAATTTGCAAAATAAAGTAATATTGTCTTCATTCAATCATTATTCAATGATTAGAGTAAAAAAATATGATAGTAGTATCAAAACAGGGCTGCTGTGTGCAGCAACTCTTTATAATGTACAGGATTATGTAAAAGTAGTAGGAGCAGATGCACTTCATCCGTTTTATCCATCAGTAATGAATGAAAAAATAGTAACTTGTATTAAGAAAAATGGAATAAAGATTAATGCATATACAGTGAATGAAGAAATGCATATGAAAAAGCTTATAGAGTTAGGAGTAGATGGAATCATAACAAATTATCCAGATAGATTAAAAAAGATTTTATAAAGGAAGGTAGACGGTATGGCTAAATTAAGCTTAAAAAATATTAATAAATATTATGAAAATGGATATAGCGCAGTAAAAAATTTGAATTTAGAAATTGAAGATAAAGAATTTGTTGTATTAGTTGGACCTTCGGGATGTGGAAAGTCTACTACTCTTAGAATGATAGCAGGCTTGGAAGATATTTCTCAAGGAGAACTTTATATAGGAGACAATCTAGTTAATAATGTTGAACCTAAAGATAGAGATATTGCAATGGTATTTCAAAATTATGCTCTATATCCTCATATGAATGTATATAGGAATATGGCTTTTTCATTAGAAATTAATAAAGTTCATAAGGATCAAATAGATAAAAGAGTTAGAGAAGCAGCTGGAATTTTAGGTCTTGACAATTTTTTAAGAAGAAAACCTAAAGAGTTATCTGGTGGACAAAGGCAAAGGGTTGCACTTGGAAGAGCTATAGTTAGAGAACCAAAGGTATTTTTAATGGATGAACCTCTATCTAATTTGGATGCTAAGCTTAGAGTAACAATGAGAGTAGAGATTGCTAAGTTGCATAAAAAATTAAATACTACTTTTATATATGTTACACATGATCAAACCGAAGCTATGACAATGGGCACCAAAATTGTGGTAATGAATAATGGAATAGTTCAACAAGTTGGGTCTCCAATGGAGATTTATGATAATCCAGCAAATATATTTGTAGCTGGTTTTATAGGAAGTCCTCAAATGAACTTTATTAATGTACAAGTTATTAAAAAAAGTGGTAAAATTTTTGGAAGAATACAGGAAAATGATTTTCAATTTAGTGAAGATAAAGGTGAACAATTAAAAAAAGAAGGGTATGTGGATAAAACTATAAAATTAGGTGTGAGACCAGAACATATACATTTAACAGAAAGTATAAAAGAAAAACAAGAACATCATATCGTAATGGAAGCTGAAATAATGCTAGTTGAATTTTTAGGTGCAGAAACATATTTGCACTTAAAGTTAAAAGAATATAATGTTATAGCTAAGATAGCAGTAAATATAGATTTAAAAGTAGGCGATAAGGTGAAAATTTCTATAGATAATAGGTATACTCATACTTTTAATAATGAAACACAAAACTTAATATTTTAATATAGATATATTATTAAATATTAAGTTATATAGTAAATATACAGCTTAATTTGCATTATAATATGTAAATTAAGCTTTGTTTGCAAAACTAAACTATTGACATATTTTAATAGTAGGTGTATAATGAAGATGTTGAATATAAAGAAGGTGAAAAATTGAATAAAAAATTAATATTAATAACGTCTGATGTTATTGAAGAATGTTTATGCGAATCCCTTGATAGTCTTGAAAAAAGAGTTAAGACTACTCAAAAGATTAACATAATAAAAAGTAGAACTAGAAGACCATTGAAGTAGCTGCCTATGGCAGGTCTTTTTTGTTTTTTGATGAAAAATTAAACTTTTATTTGTAAATTTGTGTGTACTGCAAAAAATAAATAAATTTAATTTAAAAAAGGAAGCTGCTTTAAAAGTGCCTCCTTCTTGGATTCAAAACATAATTTATAAATAATTAAAAAATACTTTATGCACGATCATGAGTTACAACCCATCTGTACTTATGTGGAGCTACACCTTCATATTTGATAAATACTTTACTGAAGTATGAAGGATCTATGTATCCTACAGATAATGATATATTACTTATACTATTGTTAGTAGAAGCTAATAATTTTTTTGCTTTTTGTATGCGTATTTGTGAAACATAATCAATAAAATTAACTCCAGTATGACTTTTAAAATATCGGCTAAAGTATTGAGGGTTTAAATATACATGTGATGCTACAGATTCTAAGCTTATATTCTTATTGAAATTTTTATGAATGTAATTTATAGCTTCATTAATGGGATCTGATTTAGAGGAAGATTGTGCATCAATGAAATTATCATTAATGTTTGGCAATAAACCTATAACCTTATCCATAGATTGATACAATTCAGAAGGTCTAGCTGGTTTTAGAATATAGTCAATTACGCCTAGTTGTATAGCTCTTTTAGCAAAATCAAAATCATTATATGCGGTTAAAATTATAGTTTTAACATAGGGAAGAAACTGAGTAATAGACTCTAAGGCTTCTATACCATTTTTTTCTGGCATTTTTATATCCATAATAATTATTTCAGGTCTATATTTATAAGCCAAATCTATAGCTTCTATGCCTGTTTTGGCATCATTTATTATTTCTACATTGTCAAATTTTTTCTGGATAATAATTCTTAAAGCTTTACGTTCTAAGGATTCGTCTTCAGCAATAAGCAGCTTATACAAAAAACATACCTCCCATATAATAATATTTGTATTAAATACTAAATAAATGTAATTTTAAATTATAGCAGGTATAGTGACAGATACTTTTGTTCCCATAGGATAATTATTTTCTATTTTAATACCAAATTCTGGACCAAAATAGTATTTTATTCTTCCGTTTACATTTTGAATACCTAGACCAGTAGTGTTAGATGGTAAAGTAGTAGCATTGTTAGTTATCAGATTCATTTTTTCAGGTGTCATACCCACTCCATTATCAGATATTTCTATATTCATATTGCCGTTGAAGATTTTAGCTTTTATAGTAACTAATCCAGGATCCTTTTTGGGTTCTAGACCATGTATTATAGAATTTTCTACTAATGGTTGAAGTGTCATCACAGGAATTTTGTAATTTCTAATATTTTCGGGAACATCTATTTCAAAATGTAGTCTGTCATTGTATCTAGTAGTTTGAATGAAAAGATATTTTTCTATATTGTCTATTTCTGTATTTAATTGAACCATATTATCTGTATTTTTGAGACTATATCTAAGAATGTCAGAAAGGGCATATATGAGTTTTTCAGTATTTGGAGCATCTTCTATAAGAGACATTCTAGCTATAGTATTTAATGTATTAAATAAAAAGTGAGGATTTACTTGAGCTTGCAGAGACTTAAGCTGCATATCTTTGGCTAATTGTTGAAATTTCATTTTTTCTTTTGTTTCATCTAACAGCTCACCTTGAATTAAATTTGATATGCCCATCTTAGCAATTAAATTAGCAAATAGGTATAGAAATTCTGCCATATCTATTATTTTATTATATTCTAATACAATCACCTTATCTAAAGCTGCTTTAAGTTTTTCATATGGTAAGGAAAATTTCTCACTAAGTCCTTTTATATTAATAAAATTTCTGTTGTTTTTTTCCTTAACAAATACTTGTCCACAAAGCATAGCTCCTAGGTAGTAATTGTTTACTATTATAGGTGCAGAGAAATCTGTAAGTCCTGCATGGCAAGTATAAATTTCTGGTTTTCTTGATGATATGGATTTTAATCCTCCATTAGCATCACAATTAATACATTTCTTAAAGCCTTCATCAGAGCTTCTTATGAGGTTACAAAATTCAGAGAAATTACTTGGATTTACTATAGGGGTTCCCTTTTCATTTACTGTTATTGTCGACATATTAGTTAATTTTGAAAATTTATCTTGAATGTTCTGCACAGATATTATGTCTATTAGTTCTTCTAATTTATATTTTTTTGAAGTATTCATATAAACACCTCTTCAATTAAAAGTAAAAACATTAATTATATAATATCATAAAATAATAGATTTTTTATACTTATTTTCATATATGTATATTTTATGTATCATTTTTCAAAATTTTGTATAAAAGACATATATTAAATCACATGTAAATGGATATTGCAAAATGAGGATTTGCTAATATTGAGGATTTTTAGCAAATGCAGGTTGAAAATTATGAAAAAAAGATGTAAACTATTAGATGTACTAAATTTTAAGCATTGGAGTGATTGAATTTAATGAAAAAAAGTGTAATAAAAATACTTATAATGTGTGGATGCATTATTTTTTCTCAAACCATAAAAAATGATATGGTGTTTGCATCAGCAAATGATACAACAAATTCAAGTGCAATTACAACAGTTTCTTCAAAAGCTGTTAATAATATAGATAATGAAAATTTGCAAAAAAATACAAAAGATTCTAAGTATGTAAGCGCAGATATTGCAGGAATAACTTCAATTTCTAAGATGGATGTTCCTGTGGACAAAGCATGGAAAATAAAGTTTAATATGCCATTAGATTCTAGTTTAGTAAAAGATAAAATAAAAATTATAAATAGGGATACTGGAGTTGAAACAAGTTCAAGTGTATCTTTGAGTGAAAATGATACTATAGTTACTATTTCTGCACACTGTGATCCTAATAGTAATTATTCATTGATTATTGACAAAGATCTTAAGTCTAAAAATAATAAGTCATTAAATAGTCCGGTTTATGTAGAGTTTAAAACATCTGGACAAACTGCCTCAGCACCAGGAACAACAGACACATTAATATCTTATATAGATGATATTAATGTAACTATAAAAGAAAATGATAAATTCAGTTTTCCAAATACAATAGATGCAGCGATGTCTGATGGAACAAATAAAAAAGTAAATGTTTCATGGGACAAGCATGCAGATGTTTCAAGTAAACCAGGTACTTATACTTATTATGGAGTTATTGATGGATATTCAAAGAAAGTACGTTTGAATTTAACAATAACTGGGTTAGATTCACCAAGTAATTCAACAGATGAATTAGATATAGAGTCTACAAAGGATATTAATTTAACTGTTAAGCAATATGATAATTTTGCTGCACCTGATACAATTGATGGCATAACATCAGATGGGAAAGTTGTGAAGGTAAAAGTAAAGTGGGATAAGCCTATTACTACAGATAATGAAGCAGGAAAATATACTTATTATGGGACAGCTGAAGGATGTTTAGTAAAAGCAGTTTTAAATTTGACAATAACTGCTCCAGAAATAAACACTCATTCTGATTTTCAAAAAAATTTATATAATTATCTTTCGAATGCAGATAATAGACAATCTGTAATAGCAAGAGCAATAGAACTACATGGTGGAGACTTAAGTAACAATTGTGCATATTTTGCTAGTGAAGCTTTAAGAAGAGCAGGACTTAGTGATTTACCAGAAAGTGTTTGTAATACACGAACACTTACAGCTCAATTGTTGAGTCGTGGATGGAAAAAAAGTGATAATTTGGATGAACTTAAATCAGGAGATATATGCTTTACTATAGCTTATGACTCTACAGGTCCAACGCATACTTATGTTTTTATGAAGTGGGTTAATCCAGATGATCATAGGTATGCATACATATGTGATAATCAGGGTAATGAATACGAAGGAGATCCATATCATCAAAGAAATATAAATTTTGCTACAGAGACAAAAGATCCTATTGCTTACTTTATGTACATGCCTCAACAGTAATTTATAATGAATATCAATTTTATTCAAGTTTATACTTAAATAAAAATATTTAAGTAGAGTAAAATTTTACTCTACTTTTTTTTATCTGAATTTATATCAGTGTCAGTATATGTATAATTACCATTTGATGATTGCAATTCTATCTGATTTAACTTTGAATTTATAGCTTGTAATTGTGAATTTATCTGATTAAATAATTCTTTTACTTCTTTATCCAATGTCAAAACCCCTTTCTAATCTTAATTCAACTATATAATATCCTTAAACAAAAGTTTTATTCTTTAATTTGAAATTTGTAACCTGGGTTACCGATTTTGACTTATAAATTTAGTAAAATAAAGTCATAAGTTAATAAAATTGAATCTAATAAAAGAATTATTATATTTAGGAGGGCAAATATGAGAATTAATAAAGATACATTGATTGGAGATATACTAAAAATAAATTCTGAAGCTGCAGAAGTTTTAATGGCACATGGGATGGGATGTATAGGATGTCCATCAGCACAAATGGAGACTTTAGAGCAGGCAGTTGGAGTACATGGAATAGATTTAGAGAATTTACTTAGAGAATTAAATAAAGGAATAGAATAAAATTAAAGTTGCTAAGTTAAAAAAATATATCATTAATAATCAGGTGGGATAAGAATCCCACCTGATTTATTATCATCAATTATTGGCTAGTATTTAAATTACATTTACAAAATATTTAGCAGCCTCTGATAAGCTTTGATTTTTTAGCCATATAGCAGCTACTCTTGTTTCCAATTCTGATTCATCAATTTCTATATAAGATAAATTACTATTGTTAACAAGTTTAATAGCAGATTTGGGTACAAGGGCAAGACCTATACCAGAATCAGCCCATAGTAGGGCTGTTCTTGCATCATCACATTTGCATATTATCTTTGGATTAAATCCAAAGTTTTGGCAGCATTTTGATATTAATTTTTCAAAACGACGATATATTATAAGTGGTTTATCCATAATATCATTAATCCGAATACTCTTTTTCTTTTTATACCAATTAGAATTAGTGTTAAACACTGCAATCATTGTTTCTTTGGATAGATACTTTAAATTAAAGGATTCCGAATTAAATGGAGTTCGCACAATTCCAATTTCTATTAAACCATTGTTAAGTAGTTCTAATAGTTTATAGGTATTCCCCTCATATATCTCAAAGCTTATATCTGGACATTTTTTATTAAAATTATGTATTCTTTCAGGAAGTAATGTAGCACCACAAGATGATACTGTACCAATAAATAAAGTTCCTTTGATTCCTTGACCAAAGTCTTTTAATTGTTTAATAGTAGTTTCAGTTAATTTTAATATTTGACTGGCTTTAGCATATAACATCTTCCCAGCATCAGTCAATTTAATTTTTCTACTTCCTCTTTCTACAAGTTTAACACCAAGTTCGTCTTCCAGAAGTTTAAGATGATAACTAAGAGGTGGTTGAGCCATATTTAGTTTTCTGGCTGCACCTGTTATTTGTCCTTCTTCTGCAATTGCTAT
The DNA here is from genome assembly GCF_000633595.2 of Clostridium drakei. Lineage (GTDB taxonomy): Bacteria > Bacillota > Clostridia > Clostridiales > Clostridiaceae > Clostridium_AM > Clostridium_AM drakei. The sequence continues at coordinate 52,439 of NZ_JIBU02000032.1, forward strand.
AAAGTATTTAAGTTGTCTAATATCCATGAAATCTATCACCTTTTTTACTATGAGTGGTTTAAATTATTGGCAATCTTCGCAGCTTGAACATCCACTAGAACAGTCGCCAGAACAACCTATATTTTCAGGTTTATGAATTGGTTCTAGAGTAAATCCTTCCATACCATTTTCATTAGGACTTAATAATACAAAACCACTAAATTGAACAAAAAGATTTTTGTCAACTATAAATGTAGTATCGCCAACTTTTTGCGATAAGTCTCCTTCTTGTAGTTCGCTTACAGAAATATTAAAAACAGGGCCATGACAAGACATACTTGCCAAGTATATTCTAATATTACCATTGTAAGGTACATTTTGTTCAGTTAAAAATTCTTTTAATTGATTATAAGCTAAATCAGTTATTTTAAGAAAATTCATTTAGTTAAACCTCTTTTCATAATTTAGTTAGAAAAATAATTTCCACTAAGTAAATGTTATTATAATTTAGAGAGAAATTCAACAAATTTCATGTTATACTATGCCTATCAGGTGATTCTTAGATTTAAAAGTATATTTATACAAAGATGGGAGTGTTAACATTGATAACAATATGATAAAATGTAGCAACTTTGAATTTATGGATTTAAATAAAAATATTGAACTATAATAAAAAATAAAATATAATTATACAAGGTATTAAAATATTAAATCAATATTTTGAATTTTTAAACAATTATTATTAAATAGAGTATATCATAGATGTTTATATAAAGAACAATTTGACTAAATAGTTTGTTCAAATTATGCGGAGGAGATGCTTTTGGATATTAAATATAAATTTTCTGATCTGATAAGTTTAAAAAAACTCCAATCTATTATTGAGAGTTTTAGCAATATAGCACAAGTTCCAATAGCAATATACGATATAAATGAAGAAATGGTAGTTTTTGCTAAGAAAAGAGATTTATGTGTAAAATCATTAAAGTTAAATTACGATTATAGTATTCAAAAGGTAATTCAAAGAATAAAAAAAGGTGAAAAACATTTAATCGAAATATGTCAAGATGGAGGCATAAATATTGTTGGGACAATTGTCATAGGGAATGAGACCATTGCTGTAATTATGACAAGTAAATTTTATTTTCTAGAATTTGATAAAGAGCAATTAACAAAGAATATAGGTATTTATAATTTTAGTGAATATGAAGGCTTAAAAGGTATAGAACAATCTAAAACTTTAATATCAGAAAAAACAAATACTTTACTTAAGTTTGTAGAAGAATTTATTCAAATGCTTATTGATATGGGTTATGATTCAATGCAACATTTTCAGAATGAGAAAAAGATTAAGAAAGCACATGATAAACTTTACAATTTAAACAAGAGGTTAGAAAGCGAAAGGGAAGAAATAAGATCTTTAGCATATAATGATGCTGTTACTGGACTTCCTAACAAGAGAATTTTTTATAAAATATTTAATGCTAAAATTCTTGAAAATTCTTTAAAAGAAAATGCTTTAAAAGGTTCTCTACTGATATTGGGATTAAATAATTTTAAAAATGTCAACGATACTTTGGGATATGATTTTGGTGATAAAATTTTAAAAATATGTGGTGATAAATTAAAAAAAATACTATTAAATGATGAAGCGTACATATTTAAATTTGAGAGTGATAAGTTTTTAGTATTTATACCAAGTGTTAATGAAGAAACATTTTTAATAAATATAGTGGAAAGAATATTACAAGTTTTCAAAGAACAATGGAGTATACAAAGATATAAAATTTTAATTACTGTTTCGATAGGAGTACATATATTTAGTTATACAGACATCAATAATGAAACTATTATTAAGAATGCAGATTCTGCTATGTATAAAGCAAAAGAGGCAGGGTTAAATAAATATGTATTTTACGATAAAGCTATAAGCGAAGCTTTAGAAAGAAAGGTAAAAATAGAAAATTGTTTAAATAAAGCCTTAGAAAATGAAGAATTCTTTTTATGTTACCAACCTCAAGTTAATGTTTTCAATAACCAAATTGAAGGATTTGAGGCCTTATTAAGATGGAATAGTAAAGAATTAGGATTTGTATCACCAGCTGAATTTATTCCAATAGCAGAGGAAACTGGACTTATAATTCCTATAGGTAGATGGGTTATAAAAACAGCTTGTATTCAAAACAAAAAGTGGAGTGAAAAAAATTATAAGTTTGATCATATTGCAGTAAATATTTCTGCTGTCCAATTACAACAGCTTGATTTTGTTAATACTGTAAAAAGTATATTAAAGGAAACAGGAATAAGAGCTGAAAGCTTTGAAATAGAGATTACAGAAAGTACATTAATAAAATCATTGAATTTAAATATTAAAAAGTTAGAAGAATTAAAATCTATTGGAGTGAAAATTGCTTTAGATGATTTTGGAACAGGGTATTCATCTCTAAATTATCTAAAAATGCTTCCAGTTAATAGAATAAAAATTGATAAATCTTTTATAGATGATATTTGTAGAGGAGCTAATGAGGAAATAATAATAGAGGCATTAGTATTTTTGGGACATAAAATGAATTTAGATATTGTAGCAGAAGGCGTTGAATTAGAGGAGCAGGTGGAAATTCTAAAAAATAAAAAATGTGATAAAATACAGGGTTACTATTTTAGTAAGCCTTTAAAGAAACTGGATGCAGAAAATATTTTAAAAACTGGATTGAAATTTAATAGAGAATCTAGTTAGTAATATAGTATTTTATATATAATTTTAGAAAAAGTGAAAAATTTCTTAAGTAAAACAACATCTACACAGGTGTTGTTTTTATTATGTATACTATAATATATGTTTTTTTTAAGAAAATATTAAGGATTTTCATAAAGTTTATTTAAGATTAAATTGGTAGTATTATTATTAACTCAATGTTTGAATATGTAAAGTTTTGACTTAATATAAAAAAATGCGAAGCATTTTTTTAAAACTGTAAAATTTTATATTATGCGTAGTATCTGGTATAATTTTATAAGTGAATGATTTGACAGTATGTGAGTATTTTTGAATGGAGATGGTAATTATATGTCAAAAGAAACTATTCTTGTAGTTGATGATGAAAAAGAGATTAGAAATTTAATAGGAATATATTTAGAAAATGAAGGGTACAAAGTTATTAAGGCTTCTGACGGTTGTGAAGCTTTAAAGGTACTTAAAAGTCAGCAGGTACATTTAATTATACTAGACATTATGATGCCTAATATGGATGGTATGGAAGCTTGCATGAAAATAAGAGAACATAAAAACATGCCTATAATAATGCTTTCGGCAAAAGGGGAAGATATTGACAAAATAATGGGGCTTACAACAGGAGCAGATGATTATATAACTAAACCATTTAATCCATTGGAGCTTTTGGCTAGGGTAAAATCTCAATTAAGGCGATATACTAAATTAAATAATGCAATACAAAATATAAATTCAGATATAATTGAGATAGATGATTTAACCATAAATGTAAGTACACATGAAGTAAAAGTAGGAGAGAAATTAATTAATCTCACCAGAAGGGAATTTGACATATTGGAGTTATTAGCTAAAAATAGAGGAATTGTTTTTAGTACTGAAAAAATATATGAAAGAGTGTGGAATGAAGAATTTTATCAATCAGATAATACTGTTATGGTTCATATAAGGAAGATAAGGGAAAAGATCGAAGAAAATTCTAGAAAACCTAAGTATATAAAAACTGTGTGGGGAGTTGGCTATAAAATTGAGAATTAGATGTCCTAAATTTATAAAAAGAATTTTTAAAAGATTATTTAGACCTACTATTAGAATATATGATTTTAGCAAAGAAAAAGTAAGTAGAAGTATAAGAATGGAGTTAGTAGTAACTTTTTTAGTATGTCTCATGGCTTCTTTTACAGCTGCAGCTTGGTATAATAGTTACTATACCACAACAGTTATAGATTACAGTGAAGGTATAAATTCCATTAAAAATCAATGTTTTACAATAAAAAATACCATTAAACAAAGAAAGTTAAATTTAAAAGATGAAAATTCATTATCGAATATTATAAATAATGAAGAGGCGAATAATAGCGCTAATGAAACTATAAAGATATTTATAACTGATTTAAATGGAAGAGTATTGTATAAGTCAAAAAATGCGGAAGAAAATGAAATCAGTATACACGATTTAATCGGAAAAATTTCTCAATATAAAAGTAATTATAATGACTATATGTATGATAGTGAAGGTGGTAGAAAAATAATAAGTTTAGACAAAGTTTCAGAATATGTGGAACTTGGTGCAGCAGATTTTTCTGATGGAAAGGCTTATGTAATAGTTAAGGGGATTCCTCATGGAGAAACCACTCACATAAAATCGAACAATTCATTTTTCTCAATAATATTATCCATAGCAGTATTTATAATGTTATTTTATCTTATCACTAATAAAAAAATGAAATATATAGAAGGTGTTTCAGAAGGATTATTTGAAATAGCAAGAGGAAATTTAGATTCTAGAATATGTATACAAGGGAAGGATGAATTAGCAAAGCTAGCAGGTAACATAAATTTTATGGCTAAAGAACTAAATAGGAAAATAGAAGGCGAAAGAAATGCAGAAAAAACAAAAAGTGATCTTATAACTAATGTATCTCATGATTTAAGAACACCACTTACATCCATAAAAGGTTATATCGGACTTGCCAAGGATGGTAAATATAAAAATGAAGCTGAACTTCAGGAATATTTAAGCATAGCCTATAATAAGTCTGAAAAATTAGAAGTACTTATAAATAATCTATTTGAATACACAAAGTTAACCAATAAGGGTATAAGCTTGAATAAGCAAAATATATCTTTTAATGGACTTCTAGAACAACTTATAGAAGAGCTTTATGTTATATGTGAGGAAAATAATGTAGTTATAGAAAAGAACATACCAGATGAAAAAATTTGTGCATATGTAGATGGAGATAAGATGGTTAGAGTCTTTGAAAATCTGCTTATGAATTCTATAAGATATAGTCCTAAACCAGGACAAATAAATGTGGATTTATATAGGGAGGATAAATTTGTAGTTGTAGCTGTAAAGAATAAATGTGAAAATGTAGATGAAGAAGAATTGAAAAAAATATTTGATAGATTTTATAGAGTGGATAAGTCAAGGTCCCAAGCTACAGGTGGAAGTGGATTAGGGCTTGCTATTGCTAAAAGTATTGTAGAATTACATGGAGGCAAAATTTGGGCTGAGGTAAAGGAGAAAAACATAATATTTTTTGTGAAATGTGATGAAGAAAAATGTAATGAATAATAATTTGTATTGGGAGATATTTAAAATACATGTCAATGTATTTTAAATATCTCCTTAGGCATCTGGACTAATTATTTTCTTTCAGATGCCTTAATTCTAATGATTTTTAATTTTTATGCTGCCGGAAGTTGCAGATATATTAATTTGATTTTTATTATTTCCAACCACACCATTTAGCTGATTACGTTTGGATTCTCCTTGAATAGTTATAGGAAAATCACATTCTACAGAACCTGAAGAAGCTTTAGAATTTATAGCAAATTGAGAATTTTTAGGAAGATTCAATGTTATTGTTCCAGAGGAAACATTTAAATTTGCATTATTATTGAATTCAGAGTAAGTTATTTCTGTTTTACCAGATGTACAACGATGATTTATATTTCCTTTAAAGCCATTTAAGTTTATACTGCCAGAAGAAAGTCTTAATGATGAATTTTTACATACAATATTTTCACCATAAATTTTACCAGAAGTAGCTTCAAGTGATAAGTTTGATGCTGTTAAGTTTTTTAGCTCTACACTTCCAGAACTTAAATCAAGATTAAAATTATTAAGCTTTAGCGGATTAGATGATGTTATCTTTCCTGAACTCAATTTAATGGATACATCAGATGCATAAGTTTCAGGAACATTTATATCTAATTTTAATCCTTGCTTGGAGGAAAAATTAAAGGAACCAGAAGGTCTTTTGACAGATATTATAAGTTTGCTTCCTTCTACTCTACTTTCTAACTCTGGTTTGAATGATGCACTTATATCACCATAAAGATGAGATCTAACATCTTTTCTATTTTCTGATATTATTGAAATATTTTCACTTGAACCTTCTATATATAATTCTTTTATACCATCTATTTTTTGAGTTTTTTCATCATTTATAGTATAAATTTTGCTGGAAACTCCTAATGAATTAAAGTTTTCAAAGCTACCAGTAGCTAAGAGTATTGTACCTCCAGCAGAAAAACTTAAAACTATTATTGATATAAGAATAATTACTAACTTTTTCATATTTACATTAAACATTTTTTGACCTCCCATAATTTATAGCTTAGCTATGATATTAATATTCCATTTAAGATATTTTATAGAACCTCTATAAAAGAATTTACATAAATAACATGCTCCTATAAAGAATAATATACCAAGAGCAGTTGTACCAATACCTAAAAAGAATATAGCAATAGGATTGCCTAGAATTGATACAAAAGAACCTAAAAAGGGGTGGAAAAGTACTGCAAATATGCTAGCTATTCCTGCTGCAAAAACGGCTATAGCAGAAGCAAATAGTGATATTAAAACTGCTGCTAAAGCTATAAATGGACCAAGAACTATTACAAGATTAAAAAATCCAAGAGCTAAAGCAGCCCAAATTGCCTTTGAAATGTTTTTTGTAGATGGATTTTCTATAGCATCTTCTACTGCAGCAGAAGCTTTATAGGATTTACCAATAGTTTTTGGATCTCCAAGTTCTTTTATAATTTCTTCTACAGTTTTGCCTTTTTCCAAACCTATTCTAAAATGTTCTTCATAATCGTAAAGTATATCTTTTTTTTCATATGAATCCATATTTCCAAGAGATTGTTCTAAAGTTTTCATAAATTCTTCTTTATTCATTAATTTCACCTTCTTTTATGTTTTTTTCCATACATGATGGAGAATTTTCTAAATTAGCGCTATTCACAATTTGTTGTACTCCGTTAACAAAATTAGTCCATTCAGAGATGAGCACAATGCCTTTTTCCTTTCCGAGTGAAGTGAGTTTATAATATTTTCTAGGAGGACCATCACTGGATTCCTGCAAATATGTTGTGACATAACCTTCAGATTTAAGTCTTCTTAAAAGAGGATAAATAGTTCCTTCGGAGATATCTATATGTTTAGATATTTCTTCTACTAGCTCATATCCATAAAATTCTCTTTTGTATAGTTCTGCCAGTACGCACAATTCTAAGACGCCTTTTTTAAATTGAACATTCATGGTTAAAATCCTTTCGTGTACATTTTATAGATTATATTATAGTACATGGTACTGAATAATGCAAGGTACTGTGTATTAAAAGCTTAAATACATCAAAAGTGTATGAAATTAATATAATTAATAATATAGTACATATTTGTTTATGAAGGTAAATATGGTATAATAGCAACATATAGAAAGTTCTTTAAATTTTGTATTTTAACACGAAAATAATAAGAAAAGAGGTAACGGATTATGGAAAAAGTAAAAGTTGTGATTGTTGATGATTCACCTTTTTCAATTAATGTTATTAGAGATATATTAGAGGATAAGGGCTTTGAAGTTGTAGGAGAAGCTGGAAATCTTGAAGAAGTAATTAGTGTTGTACAAGAGACAAGACCTCAATTAGTAACTATGGATATGACTTTGCCAGGAACTGATGGTTTAGAATGTACAAGAGAGATACATAAAATAGATGATAAAATAAAAGTAATAGTTATAAGTTCAATGATGGATGATGAAATAATTAAAAAAGCTAAGCAAAGTAAAGTATCAGGATATATTCAAAAACCAATAGATCCTGAAGAGCTTATAGCTCAAATAGAAAAAGTTATTTCTAGTGATAAAATATTTAAGGAACTTGAAGAAAGCTATTTCAATACTTTTAAAGAGGCATTTTCAGGTGGGGTTACTAGATTTACAAAGACTATAACAACCTTTGATGACGATAAAAAATCTAATGATGTAGAAGTATCAAGAGGAATTTCTGTAGTAATAGGGATTATAGGCAACTTTTCAGGAAGAATGATTATAGATTTATCTAATAAAAGTGCTGAAAATATGGCAAAGGTTATGCTAAGAAGAGATCCTAAAAATCAAGAAGAAATATTGAATGTTATGGGGGAATTTGCTAATATAATTGCAGGTAATGCATGTTCTATGATGAATAGAAAAAATAAAGTTTATGGATTAAGAGTTGCACCTCCAACTATATTTTACGGAGAATCAATTAAAATATCTAAGTCAAAAATCGATACCTTATCAGTGTTAACTCATACAGATTTCGGAGAAATATTATTGAATGTTGGATTTAAAAGAGGTGATGAATAATGGATGTCAATCATGTTAATCCATTTATTGAAGCTTTTTTTAATATAATGCCTCAAATTGGATTTGCTAAGATAGAAAAAAAAGGAGTCATTTTAAATAAAGAAATTAAGAGTAAAGGGGTTATTATAAATTTAGGTATTGTAGGTGATGCAAAAGGAAATGTAGTTTACATAACAGATATTGAAAGTGGCAAAAAAATTGCATCTAAAATGATGATGGGCATGCCAGTAAATGAGTTAGATGATATGGCGCAAAGTGCTTTATCGGAACTTACAAATATGCTAACTGCTAATGCTAGTATTAATTTGTCTGAAATGGGAGTGAATATAAATATATCTACTCCAACGTTATTATATGGAGAAGATATACAAATTAAGATGAATGTAGATAAAATTTTATGTATTCAATTAGCTGTAGATGATATTCCTATAGATGTAAATATTGCATTGCAAAATTTATAATTGTAATTGAAAGAGAGGATAAGAGCCTCTCTTTATTTTTTAGATAAAGTAACAATGGTTACCGATTTTTTGGATCATATTTACTATAATTAATATAAATATTATATAATAATTTTTTTGGATTATTTTGTAATTAGGAGGTAATAAGATGAAATTATTGATTATATGTTCAGAAAAAAGCGGTAAGTTACCTGAAAATGAATTCTATATTAAAACTGATTCTAGGTTTGCAAATTCAAAATTCATACCTAATTTAATAGACAAAAAAGAAGTTTGTACTGTGTGTGGAAAAAAGTGTGTGTGGTGCAGGGGAAAATATAATTTAAATTTTGAAGACAGTATATCTGAAATAGTAAAGTTACCAGATGTATACAGAATGTTTGAAGATGAACCATTAACATATTTACCAGATAAGTTTAAGGAACATGATATTGCAGTGGTTATTGGAGTGCATCAAGATATATTAGCTGAGATACCTAATATTTTAAAGAAGAGTGGAGGTAAGGGGTTAATAGTACCTTGCGAGAGCGGTGATTGGGTATCAAGATGGACTAGAGAATTTGTTATAAAACAATGTGAAGAACTTGAATTGGAATATGCTTTTCCTAAACCATTTTGTACATTAAATAAAGGAAAATTTGAGACAATAAATAAATTTATAGATGAATTCAAATTAGGAAAACCTAAGTTTAAACTATATGTAAATAAAGATAATATTATTATGAAGGCTGAAGTTATAATTTCTGCTCCTTGTGGAAATGGCTATAATATAGCAAAACATCTTGTAGGAAAAAAACTGGGAGAAGAAGCTAAGAAGACAGTAGCAAAATTTTGGCATAGCTATCCATGTATGGGTGGTATGCATGTAGATCCAGAAATAGGTGATACACCGCTTCATATAGGAGGATATGCACATTATAGTGCATTAGAAAATGCAGAAATTTATAGAGTTTAATAAATAAAATCTTTAAGTGAGGTAGTTTATAATATATTAGAAAATATACCTTGCTTAAAGATTTTTAGCTGAAATTAATCCATAATTTTGTTATAAATTAAATTGATAGATAAATAAAATCTATAACAATATATTATTATACTTTTGTAATATGATGTAATATAATAATAAACAATGGAATAATTCATTGAGTTACGTTTATAATATTAAGTAAAATGTTACATATTAAATTAATTTAGGAGGATTTTTATGCAAAGGATGAAAAAATATTCATTAGCCGCAGTTTTTTTGACAATTGGAATGTTATCGTTTTCGGGGTGCTCCAATGGAAATGACACAGCGAAAAATGATTCAACGGCTCCTAAAACTATTGAAACTAAAGATTTACAAGATAAAATTGGTAAAAGCGATTCTGTAATAGTCGATACAAGGAGCAATGATGCTTTTAACGGATGGAAATTAGATGGAGTAAAAAGAGGTGGACATATTAAGGGAGCTACAGATTTTTCAGCAGATTGGTTGAAGGTTGATGTAAAGGATAAAGATAAAACATTAAAGGAAACTTTAAAAACAAAAGGTATTACATCAGAAAAAAATATAGTTTTATATGATGCCAATGGAAAAGATGTTGATAAAGTGGCTGAATATTTAACTAAAAATGGAATGAAAAAAATATATAAGTATGATGTAAAGAAATGGGCTTCAGATGATAAACTTCCTATGGAAAGTTACACAAATTATCAAATGTTAGTTTCAGCATCATGGATTAATGATTTAATGAATGGAAAAAAACCAGAAACTTATACTGGAACTCCATATAAGGTATTTGAAGTAAGCTGGGGAGATGAGTCAAAATCACCAGATTATTTAAAAGAAGGACATATAAAGGGAGCAGTTCACATAAATACTGATGAAGTTGAAGAAGGTCCACTTTGGAATCGTCTCTCTGATGAAAGGCTTAAGAAATTCGCAGAAAATAATGGTATAACAGCAAATACTACGGTTATATTATATGGTGCTGATTCAATGCCATCCTTTAGAGTTGGTGTAATATTAAAATATATGGGTGTTAAAGATGTCAGAGTATTGAATGGTGGTACTGCTAGCTGGAAAAATGCAGGATATGAATTGGAAAAAACATCTAATAAAAAAGTTCCTGTAGAATCTTTTGGAGCAGTAGTCCCTTCAAATAAAGGATATATTATAGATTTGCCACAAGCTAAAGAAATAATAGCAGATAAACAAAATAGTAAATTAGTTGATATAAGAAGTTGGGATGAATATATAGGTAAAACTTCAGGATATGATTATATAAAACCAAAGGGTCGACCTGCAGGTGCAGTATGGGGGCATGCAGGAACTGATGCAAATAACTTACAGGATTACAGAAACATAGATAATACAATGCGAAATAAGGATGAAATACTTGCTATGTGGAAACAATCAGGAATTTTACCAGACCAAAGATTATCTTTTTATTGTGGAACAGGTTGGAGAGCTGCAGAAGTATTAACTTATGCAGATGTTATGGGATTGAAAAATATATCTCTTTATGATGGTGGTTGGAATGAATGGAGTGGAAACACTGGAAATCCAGCTAATCCTATAGAAACAGGAGAACCTAAAAAATAAAAACTATGTTGAAAAGGCAATATATTTTATATTGCCTTTTTTAAAGTTAAAGTTGATAGTTTAATAGGAATGGATGTGGGATAATGGTAAATAAGACAAAGGCTATATTGACAATTATGCAAATTATAGTTTTGATTCCTGCAATAGTACTAGAATATCTTTCTGATAAAAAGATGGGGGTTGTACGATATTTAGTATTTAAAAGACAAGTATATGAACAAGGCATTTTTAATTTAAGGTTAATGAATATATATAAAAATTTATTGATAATAACTTTTTTTATAGTTATTATTATGATAATTTATAAGAGTATTAAGACAAGAAGTAATAAGTTTATTATGTCAGGATTAATTACCATAATTATAAATATATTTTGTGTAATTTTTATTATATCTAAAAGGTCAGTAGCATTAGAAGCCTATCATTTTTTTATAATAGCTATTTTCATAATTATAATTTTACAGTATTTTAAATTAATATTGGACTCCTTTATATTAAATAAATAGTTTAAATATAACAATACATAAAAATGCATGGTGGTGGATATTATAATGTGGTAAAAGGAGGTTTTTGTATGAATAAAAAAAGTGAAAAAAACAGAAAAAATGATAATAAAACTAAAAATGAAAAAACTTCTAATCCAATTACTGGCAAGGTTGACCCTAACATGAATAAACCAGTACGAGGATTACCATAAAAGAAGTTATGAAAAATAACACAATATATTGAAATCTTAATTAGAAATCTATATATTGTGTTGTTTTTAAATTTTACGTATAATCTTTAAAATTCTTATATTAACACAACCTGTACTACTTGTCCTTTACTTAGAGGTGAGGAATTAGGTGGTATATCTATAAGGCAATTAGAATTTAAAGAGGAACTTAGAATGCCATTACCTTGATTACTTTTTGTAATGTCAACTATAGCTGTATCACCACTATAGGATAGAGTACCTCTTATAAAACGTCTAACTTTGCTTTTTTTGTTAAAGTCTTGTTTAAGTAATGCATTTACTTTGTGTAACGCAAAATTCCGTCTCCCAGTAATTTCGGCTAGAATAGGATGTACAAGAATTTCAAAAGTAGTTATAGCTGCAGCAGGATTGCCTGAAAGACTAATAATCAATTTGTTATTTAAGCAGCTGCAAAATATAGGAGAACCAGGTTTTATAGCTACTTTCCAAAAAAGTAAATCTGCACCTAAGTTTTTCATAACATCCTTTATCAAATCTTTTTTACCTACAGATACTCCACCTGTAGTTATAAGAATATCTGATTTACTTAGCCCACATTTAATTCTTTCAGTTAAAGTATCAATATCATCACCTGCGATTCCCATGTCTATAGGATTACAATGAAGTTCTTTTAGTCTAGAGCATAGGCAGTATAGACTACTGTTATATATTTTGCCAGGAGATAGTTGTTCTTCAATTGATACTAATTCATCACCTGTACTTAAAATACCAACTTTAGGTTTAGGATAAACAGATACATTTTTACAACCTATGCTTGCAAGTACACCAATTTCGTTGGAATTTAAAACAGTATCTTTTTCTAAAATTGGTTGACCTTTTTTTATATCCTCTCCTTGAAAACAAATGTTTTGCCAAGGTGAGAATTTACTAAATATCTCAACGAAGCCATCTTTAAAAACAGTATCTTCTTGTTTTATAACACAATTTGCTCCTTTAGGAATTGGAGCACCCGTCATTAATCTTATTGCAGTACCTTCAGTTACTTCTTTATTAGCACAAAATCCTGCATAAATTTCTTCTATAACTTTTAATCTAACTCCATTATCTTTGTTTGCAAGGATGGAATCTTCAGCTCTAAATGCATATCCATCTAAAGGAGAACGATTAAATGGAGGTTGATTTATTTCAGAAAATATATCTTCTGCTAAAACTCTTTGATGACAATCTATAAGAGATACCTCTTCCTTTGGTAAAGAAGGGGTGTTGGTCTTCAAAATAGCTTTAGCTTCTTCTAGATCTATAAATTCAAGCAATATCAGTTAACACCCCTTTCCAAAACTACAGTGAGGATAAGTACATACATTGCATTCTAAGCAAAGTCCTCCGTGACCAAGAACAACGACATCTTCTTTCTTTATTTTTTCACCGGCAAATATCCTAGGAAGTACTAAATCAAATATAGTTGTTTTGGCATACATAACACAACCTGGCAACCCTAAAATAGGGATATCACCTTTATATGAAATTAAAAACATAGCACCAGGAAGCACTGGAGCTCCATAAGTTACTATTTGTGCTCCTGTATTTTTAATAGCAGCAGGTGTTGAATCATCAGGATCAACAGACATACCACCAGTGCATATAACCATTTCTGCACCTTTATTTATAAAATCATCTATAGCAGCAGTAATTATTTCAATATTATCTGGTACTATAGTACTGCCAATTATTTCACAGTCAAATTGAGATAACTTTTTTCTAACTACAGGTCCAAAAGCATCCTCTATTCTTTTATAATATACTTCATTACCTGTAGTAACTATAGCAGCTTTAAATTTTTTATAAGGCTGTACACTTACAATTTTTCTGCCTTCAGCTAAATGTTCAGCTTCTAAAATTTTCTTCTCATCAATAACTAATGGAATTACTCTAGTACCAGCTACTTTATCACCTTTTTTAACAGGTGTATTATTATGTATTGTAGCTAACATAATTTCATCTATGGAATTTAATTGAGTGAGAAGATCTATATCTATTTTTAAAATTCCATCTTTATCCGAAATAAAATTGATTTTACCTTCTTTTACTTCTGAAAAGCTTAAACCTTCACCAGCTGACAGATTTTTAAGCCTTTCTGCAGCTTCATTTTCATGTAAGTAACCTTCTTTTTTTTCCCACACATAGAGGTTATCCTTTCCCAATGATAGTAAAACAGGTATATCATCTTCAGTGACAATATGGCCTTTTTCAAAGGCTCTCCCTTTAATCTTTCCTGGGATGATTTGAGTAATATCATGACATAGAATACTGCCTACAGCTTCTTTTGTAGGTATTTTTTTCACTATAATCCCCTCCTTAAGTTAAATTAAAAATTTTCGCTTAGGAGATATGAGTAATAAATATAATACAATTTTAACCCATCTCCTTTCCTAAAACGTGGAGGCACTTTTGTTTCCTCAAAGTACCCTGTGGACCTATGTCCAGGCTTATAATCCATAGAAATATCCTTAGGTTCATAAGCTCGGAGAATAACTTATTTTAATTTTATACTAAAGATTGTGAGTATGTCAAATGTTGCAACAATTCAAGTTTGCAACATACAAAATTGGAACTTAATATAAGTATAATGCGATGTAAAGGTGCAGTGGAAGTTTGAGTTTCAACTTTTATTCCATGATATATTATAAGGGTGTACTCACGGCTAAATGTTTTAATTATTCTAAAGCTCGAAATTTTTGAAAACCTAAGAACTTTGTCAAACTCGGTTCCCTCAAACAGGACTAAAGTTCTAAGGCTTTCAAAAATTTTAAGTTAAGAATAATACTAAAACAATTTAGCTAATGTGAGTACACCCTTATAATATATCACTGCATAAAAGTTGAAATTCAAACTATCAAATTCAAGTGTACGCACTTAATTGCATTGTTATAGGTAATTTTATAAGCCACAATCATATTTATAACTATAATTTATAACACATAAAATTAAGGCAGAACCTGCTATTAGTCTAATATATCTAATTTAAAAGTCAGTTGTTTTTTATTTTATAGAAGTACCTTAAAATAGATTTATTATTTAGGTTATTGAAAAATATACAAGTATTTCAAATCTACTTAGTAATCAACTAACTTACTATTTTTCAGGCTGTGCCATAAGATATTATTGAACTAGCTGAAATATACATAAACTAGATAACAGGTATTATGAAAGCTACGCTTTTTATTTAGAGCCATATTAGAAAGTAATATATATACGTAATGCACTAAGAAGTAACTTTCAATTGTATGGAGACTGATATATGCTGTGAAGGAAGATTAGAACTTCTTAATGAAGTGAGTTTTTCTTCACAGCATATATCAGCCGGAATACAGTTGAAAGTTACTTCGCTTACATATGCTTACGTCATAATATTTTTAAA
>NZ_JIBU02000033.1 GCF_000633595.2 Clostridium drakei
TTTGAGCAAAGCTCCAAAAGTTATCCACATTTTTCAACTTTCAATTCTGCAATCATCTATATATTAGAATTCAAAAACTTCCATGTTACTTCAGGTACTATATTTTTTACTTGATCCATTTGATTATTTTTTATAAATTCTCTAACTTTAGAAGCACTTATATAATTACCTTCATAACATTTTCTCTCTATTTCCATCAGCTCTACACCATACTTTGGCATAACTTTTTTTAATGTATTATTATATGTATTAGTAACATTACAGTAGGGTTCCTCACCTACAAATCTCTTTATTATATTTAATTTCTTACAAAAATATTCCCCAAATATGTTACAATCAATATTTTCATAGGATTTTAATCTTTCATCCTCTTTTCTAATAAAATAGGATGGAAAAGTAGCTGATGATATAATATATTCACCACCTGGAATAACTTTTACATTTTTGAAATCTGATAAACCTTCTTTTACCATCAAATATCTATCCTTGAAAGGAAATAAGGATTTGTCTTCTTCCACCACAAATACTATAACTTCACTACATTCTTTTAAAGCCTCTTCTACTAAATATCTATGTCCATTAGTAAGTGGATTGCAATTCATTACTAATGCACCTTTCTTAGTAGTTACATCTATTTCATATTTAGTTATCATTTTATCTAAAGCTTTATTTATATTATAAATTCCATATTCTAATAAAGCAGCATTTTCTTCTTTATATATAAGATTAAAATTCAAGGAAGTAAATATTTTTACTTTATCTGGTTTAGTAAATAAAAAACTATGATATATTCCTTCTTCAAAAAGCTTATCTACTAAATCAGATATAAGGGAAGAAGTTACATTTTCTCCCCTTATATCCTCTGATATGGCAAAGCACTTAAATACATTCTTAGCTTTAGAACAAGTAGCTTTAATTACATTATTTTCGTCTCTAAAAACTACTGTATAATCCACATCTTTATCCAGTATCAATCCAAAGCTTTCTAAAAATTTATATACTTCATTTTTTTCTTCTTCATTTTTCAAGTTTATTTTCTGAAGCTTTAAATCATACATTTTTATCTCCTTAACTTAATGGTTTTCTAACTACATCTATTATAGTACCATCTCTATATTCTACCACTGCTACAACCTTATCTGTAAATTCTATATGCTCTGGTTTTCCTGTCATATTTTCAGCTAAATCTTTTAATTCTTCTATTGTCATAACAGGTAAATTTTTAGCTTTTAATTTTTCTATTAAATCCTTTCTTATTGGATTTACAGCTATACCTCTTTCTGTAACTACTACATCTATACTTTCTCCTGGAGTTGTAACTGTAGTAACCTTATCCTTTATAATTGGAAGTCTTCCTTTTATAAGGTTTGTAACTACTATAGCAAGCTTTGCTCCTGCTGCAGTATCACTGTGTCCACCTGAACCTCCCATTATTATTCCATCAGAACCTGTTGTTACATTTACATTGAAATCTGTATCTATTTCTGTAGCTCCAAGTATCATTACATCTAAATTATTTACTACAGCTCCTTTATTATGAGGGTTCCCATACATTGATCCACTCATACCTTGATGTTTAGGATTATTTCTATAGGATTCTACAGCTTTCAAATCAAAGCACTGTACATCAAATATATTTCTAAATAACCCTTCTTCAAGCATATCTACAATATAACCTGTTATTCCACCTGCTGCAAAACTTCCTGTTACTTTTTTCTCTCTCATTATTTCTTTTAAATTTTCCGCTACTGCAAGGGATGTTCCACCAGCTCCTGTTTGAAATGACATTCCATCCTTTACAAGTCCTGAAGCTTCCATAACCTTTGATGCCATTTTAGCTATTTTAAGTCCTACAGGGTCCTTTGTAATTTTTGTAGTACCTGATACAATACCTGCTGGATTTCCTATGGAATCAACTTTAACTACATAATCTACATAAGTTTGATTGATCTCAATAGGACATGCTGGGTAAGGAACAAGGTTATCAGTAATTGCTATTACTTTATCTGCATATTCAGCATCGCTTGCAGCATATCCTAATGAACCACAAGCAGCATTTCCATAAACTCCATTTATGTTTCCATAAGTATCTGCAGTTGGTGCTCCTATGAATGCTACATCTATATGTAAATCTCCACTTTCTATAGCTCTTGGTCTTCCACCATGAGTCATCATTACTGCTGGTTTCTTTAAGTATCCCTTTGATATAGCTTCTGCTACAGGTCCTGACATATAATTTGCAACTATTCCTGTTACAACACCCCTTTTCATATATTCTACTAAGGGCTCATGTATTGGAAATATAGAACTTGCTGCTACAGTAATGTCTTTTATTCCTCTTTTTGAAATAGCATACATTACATTATTAAGTATGAAATCTCCATTTCTTAAATGGTGATGAAAGGATATAGTCATTCCATCCTTTATTTCTACTTTATCTAAAGCTTCTTCTATACTATTTAATACTTTATCTTCTCCTGGTTTTACGGAACTTACCTTTACACCTACTTTTTCTTTAACACCACAATTTGAAAAAGCTCCTTGAAAAGGCTTTACTTCCCTATAGCCTTCTATATTATCAGGAATTTCTCTTCCTAGTACATTTTTCATAGTAATACCTCACTTTTTCCAGATTTAATCTAACATATTAATTAAATAAGACCTAATAATTTAGCCAATTCCACAGTAGTTACTGCTCTGTTTATTACAGGTGCATCTACCATTTTTCCATCTAAAGAAAATACTCCTAACCCTTTAGCTTTAGCTTCATCTCTAGCTTCTAACACTCTTACTGCATGCTTTATTTCAGCTTCTGTTGGTTCAAATACTGAATGTATAGTGTCTATTTGTCTTGGATTTATGGATGATTTTCCAGTGAAACCTATACTCTTGGCTTTAAATGTATCTTTTCTTAATCCTTCATAATCATTAGTATCCGTAAAAGGAGTATCTATAGCATCTACTCTAGAAGCTCTACAAGCTGTAGATACTCTGTTTCTTGCATAAAATATTTCTTCTCCTTCTTTTGTTCTCTTAATTCCAAAGTCTGAAGTTAAATCTTCCGCTCCTAAAAGTACACCTACTACTCTTTTTGATGCTTTTATTATGCTGTATACATTTTCCAAGCCATAAGCTGTTTCTACAATTGGAATAAGTTTTATATGATTGTCTTCAAATTTTTCTTCACTTTCAATTTTAGAAAGCATTTTATCTATAGCTTCAAGCTGCTCTTCTGTAGCTTTAGGAATCATTAATGCATCTGGCTTAACTCTAGCTATAGTATCTATATCCTTTGGTCCATATTCAGTATCTAGTGGATTTACTCTTACTACTAGTTCTACTGCTGAATAATCTATAACTTTTATAGCTTCACTAACAAGTCTTCTTGCACTATCTTTTTCTGTAAGACTTACTGCATCCTCTAAATCAAGTATTACTGAATCAGCTCCAAGGATTGGTGCACTTTGAAGCATTCCAGGATTGTTGCCAGGCATAAAAAGCATTGTTCTTCTTAGTCTTTTCATATATCTCACCTCAATTTTAAATTTACATTGCTCTTTCTATAGCTGTTTGAACTCTCGCTTTTATTGTATAATCTAATGCTCCTTTATCCTGAGCCTTTATAGTTATACTTTCTATTCCTAATTCTTTTACTTTTTCTAATATAGTTTTTTCTATTTGTTTTCCAAACTGCTTCATTACTATACTTTCAAGCTCTAATTCTACTTTGCCATTTTCATTTGGCGAAATCATAATCATTATGTCATTTGATTCTAGTGTCCCTGATTTGGCTACCTTCTTTATTTCCATTAGCTTTCTCTCCTCATATTTCTAATTTAGTCATTTACAGAATTTAAATATCCTTCTTGCCCTATTTCATACAAATTATTTCCTTCAGAATCTATTACTACAACTAGAGGTAAATCTTCTACTTCTAATCTTCTTACTGCTTCAGATCCCAAATCTTCGTAAGCTATAACTTCTGCCTTTTTTATAGCCTTTCCCATAAGAGCAGCAGCTCCACCTATAGCTGCAAAATAAACAGCTTTATTCTTTTTCATAGACTCTATTACTTCTTTTGATCTCAAACCTTTTCCTACCATTCCCTTTAAGCCTATATCCAATAATCTTGATGCATAAGGGTCCATTCTATAACTTGTAGTAGGGCCTGCTGAACCTATTACTTTTCCTGGCTTTGCTGGACTTGGCCCTACATAATATATGATTGAATCTTTTACATCCATAGGCAATTCTTCACCCTTATCTAAAAGCTCTATAAATCTTTTATGAGCTGCATCTCTTGCAGTATATATAACTCCAGATAACAATACACTATCTCCAGCCTTTAAATCTTTGACCTTTTCCTCTGTGAAAGGAGTTGAAACTCTTTTTTCCATACTTATACCTCCAAATTATCAATTATTATAGTTCTATCTCTGCATGTCTTGTAACATGGCAATTTATATTAACAGCAACTGGAAGCCCAGCTATATGCGTTGGATATGTTTCTATATTTACTGCAAGTGCAGTAGTCTTTCCGCCAAATCCTTGTGGTCCAATTCCTAAAGCATTTATTTTATCTAAAAGTTCTTTTTCCAAATTTTCATAAAATGGATTTGAGTTTCTTTCTGCTAAAGGTCTGATTAGTGCTTTTTTAGCTAAATTTGCTGCTTTGTCAAAGGTTCCACCTATACCTACACCTACTACAATTGGAGGACATGGATTAGGTCCTGCTTCTTTTACTGCTTTAAGTATAAATTCTTTAACCCCATCTAATCCATCTGCAGGCTTTAACATTTTAATTTGACTCATATTTTCTGAACCAAATCCCTTAGGAGCTACAGTAATCTTTAATTTATCACCTGGAACTAAATTGTAATATATAACTGCTGGTGTATTATCTTTTGTATTTACTCTATCTAACGGATCTTTTACTACAGATTTTCTTAAATAGCCTTCTGTATACCCTTGTCTTACACCTTCATTTATAGCATCCTCTAAACTTCCTCCTACTATATGAACCTCCTGGCCTACTTCTAAGAATACACAAGCCATACCCGTATCCTGACACATAGGTACTTGTTCATCTTTAGCTATATCTACATTTTCAAGTATTTTTTCTAAAATGCCCTTTGCCATATCCCATGTTTCTTCTTCTTTAGCCTTTTTAATTCTACTTTTAACATCCTCTGAAAGAAAGTAATTAGCATCTATGCATAATTTTTTTATAGAACTTGTTATTTCTGATACATTTATATCTCTCATATTTATCTTTCTCCTCTTTGCAAATATTTTAGTGCTTTTTTGTAGACGAAAAGGCAGTTTAACCAAACCGCCTTTTACAAATTAGAGTACAATTATTTTCTTCTATTTACAAGTGCAATAACCCTATTCATTTCATTATTAACTATCATATACCCTTCATCTACGCCCATTCCTGGTTTAGCAAGTACTTGTTTTGCGCCACAAGCCATACCTATATTTGTAGTTACTTCAGCCGATCTATTTGTTTCATTACATGTTCCTCCACAATATGCTCCCATATCATGTTCTTTACAATACATTATTGCATCTGCTATATTATTTACTCCACCTAAATCTGGTGTCTTTATTTGTACCATATGTCCTGCTTTATTGTCTGTAAAGAATTTTACATCCTCTACTGTGTTGCACCATTCATCTGCAACTAATTCGACGTTTATTCCTCTTCCATCTAATTCTGCTGTTAAGTCTCTTAATGCCTCCATTTGTTTTTGTCTTTCTTCTACATCCATTGGTCCTTCTATTCTCAAATGGAATGGTTTTGCTGCTTCCTCTAGTGTTTTTATATAATCAGCCATTGCTTTTGTATCATAATTAAATGCAGCACCTATTGTTCCATATACATCTATATGGAATATTGGACTATAATCTTGCTTTGTTCTTAATTTTATTACTCTATCTCTTAACCATTCAACATACTTTAAAAGTTTTTCACCTTTTAATCCTAATTTTTCTTCTACATTATTTATAAGTGCATGAGGCATTACATCTGCACCCTTTATTATCATTTTATCTGAATTGTCATATCTGTCATCTCCTGATTGTGTAAATATTGGAACTCTCTTTATTTCATAACCTGAATTGTATTCATTTCTTATTACTTCTGCCATAGTTAATTTTTGAGCTTTTGCTACTGCATCAAGTATTGCTTGAGTTATTCCATATCTTATAGCTGTATGTAATCTTTTTCCATTGATCTGCATTTTATCAAATTCTTCTGCTAGTGCTTTGAATTCCTTTAATTCTCTTCCTATAAGCTTTGGTGCTATTTCCTTTTCTATAACTGGAATAAAATCTTTAGCTAAAAATAAAGGATCTCTTCCACCTGCTCCTGAATACTGCACTGCTGCACAATCTCCATATGCTACCTGACCATCTTCTAATATAAGCATCACAGATATAGCTTCTCCTGCCTGTCTAACATTTTTAAATCCTTCTGTTACTGGTTCTCCTACATAAGTGAATCCATCATGACCTGCTCCTTTTTTTATAGCTCTCTGGTCATCAAAATAAAACCCTGTTTTTGATTCTGAACAAATAACATCAACTATTTTCATTTTTTACACCGTCTTTCTAATTATTATTTATATTATTCAGGTCTTCCTATCAAAACACCTTTTCCTACAGCAAATATATCATCTATAGTCATCTGGAATGTTACTTCTCTTCCTTCAAACTTTCCTCTTTCTTCTAGTTTTCTTGTGTTAAATGCCTTTAATTCTTCAGTTAATGGCAAGTTTCCAAAATCCAAGTATCTTACTGCTCCATTATTATCTCTTGCTGGCATCATTTTTCCTACATTATACTTACTTGGTGCAAATGGTATGTCAACTACTCCTGCTGCAAATCCTTTTACTGTTCCTACTGCTAAATCTCCGTTTCCAAGCTCATATAACTTATCCATCATACATTTGGTTTCTGATTTTATTATGCTTATTTCTGTTTCTAATTCCTTTGACATTGGAAGTCTCTGACCTTGAAACATATTAAGCGTCATTTTTGTTGCTTTTATTCCTGCTGCATTTGCTTCCTTTGTCGGTATTCCCAATGCTTCATGTGGTGTTTTTACTATAACCTTTGTTGCGCCTGCTAGTGCTGCTGTTGCTGCTCCTGATCCTATTACTCCAAATGCTTTTGCTTCATCCTGTGGGAATCCTCCCATCCATTGATGAAATACTGTTGTTACATAAACATCATCATATCCATATTTTTTTAAATATTCATTCACTTGTTCTTCTAATGCTCTTATTGCTGCAACATCTTGAACTAAATTTCCACACTGTCCATATCCTACTGTTAAGTTTTTAACCCCTTGCTCTGCTGCAAGTAAAGCTTCTATTATAGCTACTGTATTAGATGTACTTGGTGGAACTAAAGTTCCTGTTAAAGGTCCAAATGGTTCTCTGTTTATTGATATTCCCTGTTCTTCGTAGTATCCAACAAGTCTATCGCAGTACTGCCAGTCTAATAAGCTTCTTTCTATTGATACATTTTTAGCATATGGCACATTATATGATATTCCACCGCCTTCATTTGAAGTCCATCCTGCTGCATGTATTATTTCTGAAAGTAATCTGGAATCTGGTGTACCGTGTCTTGCTTGAAGCGGCAAGTTTACTGCCTCAAATACCTTTCTACATCCTTTAACTCCATGATTTACTCCTGGAAATCCATTTAACAATGATCTTCCTGCTGCTAAACTTTCTTTTATTCCTATTTCACATTCATCATATCTATTCTGTCTCGTATAACTGTCTATTGTTGATGGTAGTAAATCTGCATCTCCTTCATCTTGAAGATGTTTTAAAAGTTCTATATGTTCATCTATTAGAGCTACTCCTGCTCTTGGTTGTGCTAATGTTATTCCCGCCTCTTTAGCTTTTCTTAATTTTGCAGGAAAGCTTTTATATTCTGGTATCTTTTTTAAGTATTCTATCGCTTCCTTTAAATCTACTTCACTTCCTGTTGGCCATTGGCTTAATACTTCTTTTCTCATTTCGAAAAATTCTTCATCTGTCCACTTTTTATTTTTAAGTTCCACCTCAATTACCTCCTAATCAACTTTAACCAAGTATTTTTTCATTATCCTAACTGCCATATCAGGATATTCTTCTGCTAAAAGACCCATGGCAGACATTATATAAACTTTATCAAGTAAATACTTTGGATTTATAGGTTTCAAATGTGTAGGATCAGTTTCATCAAATATACCTGCTTTTAATATTTCTGCTGGATTTTTACTATGAACTAAAACCCCACCTGTTCCTATAAGATATTTTACCTCTAAAAGATCTTTACCTTCTTGAGAATATATTACTCCACATGGAGTATATAGAGTCTCAAGGACTCCTACATGCCTTTCTAAAGATATTTCAGTTGCTGCTTTAGCCATAGCCTCATCAAATTTTATTTCATCTTCAGTTTTAGGCACCATTTTTATATTTTCCGCTCTTAATTTACAATTTGCCTCTACATCTACAGTTTTGTCATTCAGATATTTGTATATTCTTTTTGTAGTTGCAGCTTCTAACAATGCTTCTGCAGAATATCTCATACCTAAGTCACCTTCTACAGTTCTCTTAGCAAAAGGTTCTTGAAGGCCTCTTAATGTTACACCTGCTTTAGAAGGTTCTCCATCTGCCAGCGAATGTACATCTGTAGTAGCGCCTCCTATATCTACAACTACTAAATCTCCCACCCCTTCTTCTTTATCTGTTCCTTCGCTTAAAATCCTTGCAGACTTAAGTACTGCTGCTGGAGTTGGCATTAATATTCCGCTTATATAGTTTTCAGCTTTTTTCATTCCTTTTGCTTCAACTATTTTTTCCATAAATATTTTTCTTATTTCTTCTCTGGCTGGTTCTACATTTAAAACATTAAGTTTAGGCATTACATTATCTGTTACTTTATAAAACATATTAGCCCCACTTAGTATTTCTTCAACTGTGTCTACTGCAACCTTATTTCCAGCTATAACTATTGGTTTATCTATTCCACTTTTTGCAAGCATTTTTGCATTATGAATTATACATTGCTTATTTCCCCCATCTGTTCCTCCTGCTAAAAGTATAATATCCAAATTTGAATTTTTCATTTCATTTATTTCTTTTGAAGTAAGATCATAACTGTATACATTTAAAACTCTAGCTCCAGCACCAAGTGCTGCCCTTTTAGCAGCCTCAGCTGTAAGTTCTGGTACTAGTCCAATAGCTACCATTTTTAATCCACCTGCAGCAGAGGAGCACGCCAATTTTTTTAAAAAATTAACTTCTTTTCCTTTTAAGTTTCCTTGAAGTTTTTCATAAGCGTTATTAAAACCTATCATTATATCATCTTCTATAGTAGTAATATCCTTGGCTGTAGCAAGAATTTCTTCATTTTCTACATCTATAGCAGTAAGCTTCGTATATGTGCTACCAAAATCTATCAGTAAGTAACTATTCAAACCAATCACTCCTGTTTTACTCACATAGAGCTTTTATTTTTAATCGATCTTTTAATTTTCAATTTTTAAATCTTTCCTTAAATCTGCAATATCAACTTCTGGTAATGTGCCTGGTGCATAAACTCTATCAAATCCCATTTCTTTAAACTTCTTTTCTACGTTATCCCATTTTTGCTTTCCTACTACTAGATTTCCTCCAGCATATAGTAATATGCCTCCTAATCCTGACTCATTAAGCTTTTCACGTAGCCCTCTACAATCGATTTCACCATGTCCATAAAGTGACGAAACTATAATTGCATCTGCATTAGTTTCTATTGCGGCATTAATAAAATCTTCCTGTGGACAAAGTACTCCTATATTAATTACATTAAATCCTGCTTGTGTAAACGAGTGCTCAAGTATTTTATTACCAACTGCATGACAATCTGAACCAATTACACCTATAACTAAAGTCTTCATTATGAAACCTCCCAAACTTTACTTTTGATCTTTTAATTCTATTATTTGTGATTTTAAAGCTTTTACAGAATTATCATCTAAACCATATAAAAATTTCATTATTTCTTTTTCCTCTATGCAACTCTCCTTTACATCTCTATATCTACCTGGAGATACTATTAATACATCCGAATTATTTACAATCTTTAACAGTTCATCTTTATCTGTAGTATTTGTATATTGAATGTCTATATTGGCAAGTCCTGCTTTTTCTAAAGCACCTCTTGCTTTAAACATAAATTCTTGTGACATGCAAACAAATCCAAACTTAGTTCCTTCAGGATATCTTGCAATTTTAACTATAGTTTGTAAGTTAACATTTATAGCTACTCCAATTACTTCTTTCTTAAATGGTCTTGTTAACCTCACTATTTCATTAACATGATTAAATGTTGCTATTATTACATGACATTTTTCTATCATGCTTTTAGTTTCTTTGGTTGGCATTTTTATATCATCTAAAGTAAACGGAATAACATTCATATTGGTACTATCCATTAGCTGCTTACTAAACATTCTTGATTGCTCAATATTACATTCAACATATAATGCTGTTATTTTGCTCATGAGTTCATTTTTCTCTCTTACTCGCTGCATAACAATTTCTAAAAATTCATCTGCATCCATACCAGTTTCTAGAGCTTCTTCAAATCCTAAATCCACAAATTTTATTATTTTTTCTTTTATATTTTGTACTTTCCAAGGATTAGCTTCTTCAGCTACAAAAGTTCCTCTTCCTTGATAAGATTTTAGAACTCCCTCTTGTTCTAGCTCATTATATGCTGTACTTATAGTATTTCTACTTACTTTTAATCTTTCAGACAATTCTCTCTCTGTTGGCATCTTATTGCCTACAGTTAATACATCAGTCTTTATTAAATCCATAATTTGTTTTTTAACTTGCAAGTATAGTGGTACTCCACTTTCTTTGTTTATCTTGATTTCTATAGTAATCACCCCAAAATTCATTGGATTAATGGACTAGTCCATTTCTTGACTTAATAATATCACACCTGCAAATGGACTTCAATCGCTTTTTATAATTATTCAAATTTTAGAAAATTCTATCATCAATTACGTTTTAGTCCATTTTAAATCTTATTTTAATGACAAATATCTCTTTACTTAATATCCCATTAGTATCGTTTACTTAAAGGTATGTTTACACATATTTATATTAAAAGAATTAACAATTTTATATTTTTAATTATCAAGAGCTTACTTAGAAAATGAAAAGGCCTGTATATTTTCCTTCACAATATACAGGTTTAACTTGGTTTTTTTATTAATTATAATAATCATTAATTGATTTTACTAATGAAGTTACTACTTTAGATTGATACTCATCTGTATTTAACTTCTCAGCTTCACATGGATTAGATAAAAAACCACACTCTACAAGTACAGAAGGCATACTATCATTACATCTTAATACCTTATAAGAATCTAATGCGGGTTTTTCCTTTCTACTATTATTAGGATCTAAATCTCTTTTTAAATTTTCCTGAGTTATTTTTGCTAATTTTTCACTTTCCACATTTTTAGAATACCAAACTTGTGCTCCATAATATTGTGATTCAGGAAACATATTAAGATGTATACTTATAAACATATTACACTTACTATCCTTTTTAATTTTACATCTATTATTTAAGTCTTCAATTTTTTTCTTTCTTATTTTTCCACTATTTTCATATAATCCTTTATCCTCTTCTCTAGTCATTATGGCATTATATTTTTGTTTTTTAAGTTCAGACTTAAGTTTTAATCCTATTTTCAAATTTATATCTTTTTCCAAAATTCCACTTTTAGATGTGGCCCCGCCATCAATTCCACCATGTCCAGGATCTATAAGTATGATTATATCTTTCTTATCATTAGTACTTGTATTTGAACTAAACATAGCCATAGAATATTTTGCATTAACATAAAATATAGAAGTCATTGATAACAGCATTATAAAAATAACTAATATTAACTTCCTATTTTTAAATTTCAATATTATCCCTCCCAAAAATAAAATTTCATATATATTCTATGCCTTAATATTGATTTTTAATTAACACAATTTTTTACAATAAAAAAAGAGAGGAAATTTCCTCTCCATGTTTTTCTATCTCTTTGAGAACTGTGAAGCTTTTCTAGCCTTTTTAAGACCATATTTCTTTCTTTCTTTCATTCTTGGGTCTCTTGTTAAGAAACCAGCTTTCTTAAGTTCTGGTCTTAAATTTTCATCAGCCTTTAAAAGTGCTCTTGAAATTCCGTGTCTTATAGCTCCAGCCTGACCAGTAAATCCACCACCATGTACATTTACTAATACGTCAAATTTTTCTTTAGTTCCAGTTAAAGTTAATGGCTGATTAACTATAACCATTAAAGTTTCTAATCCAAAATAATTTTCCATTTCTCTTTTATTTATTACTACTTTACCTTCTCCAGGTACAAGTCTTACTCTTGCGATTGATTTCTTTCTTCTTCCTGTTCCAAAATACTGAACTTTAGCCATTTTTTCTCCTCCTTCCAGTTTCCAATTAATATCTTAATTCTAATACTTCTGGTTTTTGAGCTTGATTATCATGCTCAGCACCTCTGTATACTTTTAATTTTTTAAGCATTTGTCTTCCTAATACTCCCTTTGGAAGCATTCTTCTAACTGCTTCTTGGAATACAAATTCAGGCTTCTTTGCTATAGCCTCTCTATATGGAGTCTCTTTTAATCCACCTGGGTAAAGTGAATGATGTCTTAACATTTTTTGATCTAATTTCTTACCTGTTAAAACTACTTTTTCTGCATTTATTATTATAACAAAATCTCCTGTATCAACATGTGGTGTAAATGTTGGTTTATTTTTTCCTCTTAATATTGAAGCAACCTGGCTTGCTACTCTTCCTAGTGGCTTTCCAGCAGCATCAACAACATACCATTTTCTTTCAACTTCTTGTGGTTTTGCTATGTATGATTTCATGGTTTTACCTCCCTAAATTCTTTTATAAAATACGTACTTCTATATAAAGATCCGGGGCTAGTGGATCTTTTATACTCGTAATACAAACATACATTATTATAATACAATCTGCCTGGCGTGTCAATAAGTTAAACACTGAAATTACTTAGTTTATCTAATAAAATACTTTTTCTAAAGTTAGTCCACATGCTGGCACAGATTTTCCCGCCATTGATCTATCTTTAGAACTAATTATTTTATTGATATCTTCAGGATTAAATCTGTTAGTTCCCACATCTAAAAGAGTTCCTACTATAATTCTAACCATGTTATATAAAAATCCGTCTCCTGTTATGGAAAATTTTATATAATTTTCATCTATATCTACATTAAGTTCTTTTATGGTTCTAACAGATGTTTTTACAGAACTTCCACTTTTCTTAAAAGAAGAAAAATCATGTGTTCCTAAAAAGTACTTTGCTGCCTCTTTCATTTTCCCAATGTTTAAATTTTTATTGAAGTAATATACATAATTTCTTCCTATTGCTGGTTTATGAGATCCAGTCAATACTGTATAAACATACTTTTTCCCTATACTATTAAATCTAGAATGAAATTCCTTGTCTACTTCCTTAGATTCAACAATCACTATATCCTCTGGTAAAAAAACATTTAGAGCTTCTTTAAAATTTCCAGATGGTATTGAACTCCCTGTAAAAAAATTACAAACAAACCCTTTGGCATGAACTCCTGCATCCGTTCTACTAGATCCTATGACTTTTGAAAAAACTTTAGTAGCACTTTCAATAGCTTCCTCAACCTTTTGCTGAATTGACTTAGCATTATGTTGTCTTTGCCATCCACAATAATTAGTACCATCATACTCAATTACTAGTTTAATATTCCTAATTAATGCCATGTGTTACTCCATACTGAAACAATTACTAGCGCCATCATACTTATACTTGCAGTAAAGTCTCTATTGGTCATTTTTAATTGTTTCATTCTAGTTCTTCCTTCTCCACCTCTATAACATCTGGCTTCCATAGCCATTGCTAGTTCATCAGCTCTTCTAAATGAACTTATAAAAAGAGGAACAAGTATAGGAATAAGATTTCTTGCCCTTTTAATTAAATTTCCTGATTCAAAATCAGCTCCTCTAGCCATTTGAGCTTTCATTATTTTATCTGTCTCATCCATTAAGGTTGGAATAAATCTTAATGCAATAGTCATCATCATTGCTAATTCATGAGCAGGTACACCTATTTTCTTTAGTGGATTTAAAAGTTTTTCTATACCATCTGTTAATTCTATTGGTGATGTGGTTAATGTTAATAATGATGTTCCAATTATTAAAAATACAAGTCTTAAAACCATAAATGCAGCGAGCATTAAGCCTTCACTATATACTTTTAAAAACTTCCATGCAAATAATGGTGGATTTTTACCATCTGTCATAAAAATATTTAATAAAGCAGTTATTAATACTAATATTAGTACTGGTTTAAGTCCCTTGTATATATATCTAAAATTTACCTTAGATATAATTATTGAAAGTAAAGTAAATGCTACTATAAATATGTACCCTTTAAAAGTATTTACTAAAAATAGATCTATTATATATACTAAAGATATTAGTATCTTCACTCGTGGATCTAATTTGTGTACAAAAGAATCTCCAGGCACATATTGTCCTATTGTAATATCTTTAATCATTTACTAACTCCCCTAACATTTTTTTAGTATCCTTAATATTTCCTCTTTGGCTTGCTGTATAGTAAAAACATCACTAGATATACCTATTCCCTTTTCTTTCAGTGCCCTTACAAGGTAAGTAACTTGTGGTACTGCAAGCCCAACACTTTCTAATGTATCTATTTCTTTAAACACTTGTGATGGAGCTCCATCAAGTATAGCTTTTCCCTTGTGCATAACCAATATCCTATCAGCAAGCTTTGCTACATCTTCCATGCTGTGTGAGACAAGTATAATGGTCATTTTATATTCCCTATGTAAATCCTTTATCTTACCTAAAATATCGTCTCTTCCCTTAGGGTCAAGACCTGCAGTTGGCTCATCCAATATTAAAATCTTAGGTTCCATAGCCACTACACCTGCTATGGCAACTCTTCTTTTTTGACCTCCACTTAATTCAAAAGGAGACTTGTCTTTATAATTTTCATAATCTAAACCAACCATATTCATAGCCCTTTTTACCCTACTATTTATGTGATCATCACTTAGGCCTAGATTTTTAGGACCAAAAGCAATGTCTTTTTCTATAGTTTCTTCAAAAAGTTGATATTCAGGATACTGAAATACAAGACCTACTTTTTTTCTTATAAAATTCAAATTAATTTTCTTTTCAGTAATATCAACATCATCTATTACTATTTTACCCGAACTTGGTTTTAACAAACCATTAATATGTTGAATAAGCGTAGATTTTCCTGAACCAGTATGACCAATTAAAGCAACAAACTCTCCCTCATCAATAGTAATATTAACATTGTCTAGTGCTTTTTTTTCAAAAGGAGATCCTTTCATATATATATGAGTTAAATTTTCTATTTTAATTGACATAATTCATCCACCATCTCATCTATAGTTAATATATCTTTTCTTATATTTATGCCACTTCGTTGAAGTTCATAGCTTAATTCTGTCATTTGAGGTACATCAAGCCCTATATTTTTCATTTCTTGAACTTGACTAAAAATATTTTTTGGAGTACCTTCCATAATAATTTTGCCTTCATCCATAACTATTATTCTATCAGCTTTCACTGCTTCTTCCATATAGTGAGTAATCAGTATTATGGTTATACCATATTTACTATTTACCTCTTTTATAGTTTTCATTACTTCTTTTCTTCCTGATGGATCTAACATCGCTGTGGATTCATCAAATATTATACACTCAGGCATCATTGCTAATACTCCAGCTATAGCTACTCTTTGCTTTTGACCTCCTGACAATAAATGAGGTGCATGTTTTCTGTAATCATACATGTTTACTCTTTTTAAGCATTCATCTACTCTTTTTCTTATTTCTGCTGGATCAACACCTAAATTTTCTGGACCAAAAGCAACATCTTCTTCTACGATAGTTGCAACTATTTGATTGTCTGGATTCTGAAAAACCATACCTGCTTTATTTCTTATATTCCAAACATTATTTTCATCACATGTATCTAATCCACTTACATATACTTTTCCGTCAGTAGGAATTAACAATGCATTCATATGCTTTGCTATAGTTGATTTTCCAGAACCATTTCTCCCTAGAATAACTAGAAATTCTCCCTTTTTTACCTCAAGACTAGCATCATTAATAGCCAACTTTGTTCCATTTTTATCAGCGTTTTCATATTTATAAATAACATTTTTGCATTCTATCATTTTACTTTCCATAGAAGCACCTCGCTAAATTAATGCAGTAAGTTATTGCTTATCTACTTTTTTATATATAAGAAAACGGGGATTAAGTTAGCTTACTTAATCCCCTAAATCTTATACTAACTCTAGTATAACTACTTCAGCTCCATCGCCTCTTCTTGGACCTACTTTATATATTCTAGTATATCCACCGTTTCTTTCAGCATATTTAGGAGCTACTTTATCAAATAAATTCTTAACTACTTCCTCTTCTGTTACAAATGAAAGTACTTGTCTTCTAGCGTGAAGATCTCCTCTTTTTGCAAGAGTAATCATTTTTTCTGCCAAATTTTTTGTTTCTTTTGCTCTAGTTTCTGTTGTTTCTATTTTTCCATGCTTTAAAAAACTAGTAACAAGATTTCTAAGCATTGCTCTTCTTTGGTCAGTTGGACGACCTAATTTACGTTGTAATGCCATATCTATACCTCCTTACCTTCACTTCTCTTTGAGCAAACAATGTTAATATCATTTTTTATTCTTCACTTTGTTTTAAAGACAATCCTAAAGCCTCAAGCTTTTGCTCTACTTCTTCTAAGGATTTCTTACCTAAGTTTCTAACCTTCATCATATCATCCATTGTTCTTTCTGTTAGCTCTTGAACAGTATTTATTCCTGCTCTCTTTAAACAATTATAACTTCTAACTGAAAGGTCCAGCTCTTCTATAGTCATTTCGAGAACTTTTTCTTTCTTATCTTCTTCTTTTTCAACCATTATTTCAACGTTGTTTGCATGATCAGTTAATGTCATGAATAACTTAAAGTGCTCTATAAGAATTTTAGCTGATAAGCTTATAGCTTCTTCTGGCATTATAGTACCATTAGTCCATACTTCTAGAGATAACTTATCATAGTCAGTAATTTGACCAACTCTTGTATTTTCTACTACAAAGTTAACTCTTTTAATAGGAGTATAAATTGAATCTACAGCAATAGTTCCTATAGGCATATCTTCAGATTTATTCTTTGTTTGAGAAACATAACCTCTACCCGTATTAACTTGAATTTCCATATATAACTTGCCATCATCATCAAGAGTTGCTATATGCAAATCCTTATTAATTATTTCTATATCGTCATCGGTTTTTATGTCTCCCGCAACAACTTCTCCTGGTCCTTGAGCATCTATG
The DNA here is from genome assembly GCF_000633595.2 of Clostridium drakei. Lineage (GTDB taxonomy): Bacteria > Bacillota > Clostridia > Clostridiales > Clostridiaceae > Clostridium_AM > Clostridium_AM drakei. The sequence goes on from NZ_JIBU02000033.1 coordinate 17,498, forward strand.
TATATAGTCTTAGGACCATCACCATTCATTTTTAAAGCTAGACATTTTATGTTTAACACTAATTCAGCAACATCTTCTTTTACTCCACGAACAGTTGAAAATTCGTGAAGTACACCATCTATTTTTATATGGTTAGCAGCAACTCCTGGCAAAGAAGAAAGAAGAATTCTTCTTAATGCATTACCAAGAGTGATACCATAACCTCTTTCTAATGGTTCTACTACAAATTTACCATAGGAACCATCTTCATTAACTTCAACACATTCTATTTTAGGCTTTTCTATCTCTAACATGAATATAACCCTCCTTCTATTTGTATTTCAATTTATTTTGAGGGCAACTGATTCTACTATTTATTATTTACTATAGTATTCTACTATTAATGTTTCGTTAACAGGAACATCTATATCTTCTCTTGAAGGTTCTCTAACAATTTTTCCTTCAAAGTTTTCTGGATTTCCCTCTAACCAAGCTGGTAAAGTCTTTGGATTTTCAGCAAAAGTCTTAAACTTTTCTGTTGATCTACTCTTTTCGCTTACAGCTATAACATCTCCAGCTAAAACTTGATAAGAAGCAATGTCTACTTTCTTACCATTTACTAAGAAGTGTCCGTGTGTTACTAATTGTCTAGCTTCAGCTCTTGAATTTCCGTAACCAAATTTATAAACTACGTTATCAAGTCTCATTTCAAGAAGTTTTAACAAGTTTTCACCTGATATACCTCTTTTTCTTTCAGCCTTTTCATAGTATGTTCTGAACTGTCCTTCTAGTATTCCGTATATTCTTCTAGCTTTTTGTTTTTCTCTTAACTGTAATCCGTAGTTAGAAACTTTCTTTCTACTTTGTCCGTGCTGTCCAGGTGCATAACCTCTTCTTGAAACTGCACATTTATCTGTAAAGCATCTATCACCTTTAAGGAATAATTTTAATCCTTCTCTTCTACATAATCTGCATACTGCTCCAGTATATCTTGCCATTAAATTTACACCTCCTATTACCTAAACTCTTCTTCTTTTTGGTGGTCTGCATCCGTTATGTGGTATTGGAGTAACATCTTTAATCAATGTAACTTCTAATCCAGCAGCTTGTAGTGATCTTATTGCAGCTTCTCTACCTGCTCCTGGTCCCTTAACGTACACTTCAACACTCTTTAATCCATGTTCCATAGCTGCCTTTGCTGATGTTTCAGCGGCCATCTGAGCAGCAAATGGAGTGCTTTTTCTTGATCCTCTAAATCCTAATCCACCTGCACTAGCCCATGATAGTGCATTTCCTACAGCATCAGTTATAGTTACTATTGAATTATTGAAAGTTGATTTTATATGTGCACAGCCATGTTCAACATTTTTTCTTTCTTTTCTTCTTCTTGTCTTTTTATTCTTTGATCCAGCTGCCATCTTTTTCCCTCCCTACACTAAGTTATTTCTTTTTCTTAGCTCCTATCATTTTCTTAGGACCTTTTCTTGTTCTTGCATTTGTTTTTGTCTTTTGTCCTCTTACTGGAAGACCTCTTCTATGTCTTATTCCTCTATAACATCCAATTTCAATTAATCTCTTTATGTTAAGAGCAATCTCTCTTCTTAAGTCACCTTCAACTTTTACGTTCTTATTAACATAGTCTCTTAATGCATTAACTTCTTCTTCAGTTAAATCCTTAACTCTAATATCTGGATTTACTCCTGTTCCACTAAGGATTTTGTGAGAAGTTGGTAATCCTATGCCATATATATAAGTTAGACCTATTTCTACTCTTTTTTCCTTTGGTAGGTCAACACCTGCTATTCTTGCCATTAAAATTTACACCTCCTGAATATCTAGTTGGTATGGATTATTTTTTATATAAAGTTCTAGGTCAATAGAATAAATTCAATTCTATATGCCAGCCGCATCCTAAAACATTAATAACTTAAAATTTTTTTAATTTATTAGCCTTGTTTTTGCTTATGTTTAGGATTTTCACAGATAACCATTACTCTTCCTTTTCTTTTTATAACTTTACATTTTTCACACATAGGCTTAACTGATGGTCTTACTTTCATAGCTAACCCTCCTTACTTTGCTCTCCAGGTTATTCTTCCACGACTTAAATCATATGGAGAAAGCTCTACTGTAACTTTATCACCTGGAAGAATTCTTATAAAATTCATTCTCAATTTTCCTGATATATGTGCCAATATTTTATGTCCGCTTTCCAATTCTACTTCAAACATTGCATTAGGTAACGCTTCTAAAACAGTACCCTGCATTTCTATAACATCATCTTTTGACATAAGGTAATCAAACCTCCTTATTATTGTCGTAAGACTGCAAAATTTTTCTTATTGTCGCACTATTAATTCTTTCATTTGATATTAATAGGTTTCTTATTTCTTCAGCTACAGAATTAGTAAAGTTTAAATGCTTCACTTTTTTCTTTTTTGGTCTTTCTACAGTTCTAAGGTCTCCATCACAAATATAAACATATTTATCATCTAGCACACTTAGTATTATAAAGAATTTACCTTTATCCCTTCCTGCTTTTGAACAAACTATCTTTCCTATACAGCTATTACTGTCTAACAACATATTCACCTCTATTAAATTAAGGTCAGTATCTCAGGACCATCATCTAAAATAGCAACAGTATTTTCATAATGAGCTGATAGGCTTCCATCCATTGTTACAACAGTCCAATTATTAGGTTGTGTTTCTACACGGTATTTACCTGCATTTACCATAGGTTCTATGGCCAGCACAATACCCCGAGTTAATTTCGGACCTCTTCCAGGCCTTCCATAGTTAGGTACTTCAGGATCTTCATGCATATCTTTGCCTATACCATGACCTACATATTCTCTTACTATAGAATACCCAAAGCTTTCAGCATAAGTTTGAATAGATGCAGAAATATCAGTTAATCTATTACCAACAATAGCTTTTTCAACACCTTTAAAAAAGCTTTCTTTTGTTACTTCAATCAACTTTTTAGCTTCTTCAGAGATTTTACCTACAGCAAAAGTTCTTGCTGCATCTCCTTGATATCCATTTAATATAGCTCCACAATCAACGCTTATTATATCACCTTCTTGCAAAACTACACTTTTATTAGGGATACCATGAACTACTTCTTTATTAACTGAAGTACATATCGAACCTGGAAAACCACAATATCCTTTAAAGGATGGTCTTCCACCTTGTTTTGTAATATAGTCTTCTGCAATTCTATCCAATTCTGCAGTTGTTATACCAGGCTTTACTACCTCTTCAAGCTTTAACAGGGTATTTGCAACAACTTTACCTGCTTGCCTCATATACTCAATCTCAGTGTCTGTCTTAATTATTATCATTTACCAACAGCTCCTAGAACATTACAAATTTTATCAAAAACTTTTGTTATTTCTCCTGTTCCTTCTACTGAAGAGAGTATATTCTGATCTTTATAGTATTGAATAAGTGGCTGAGTCTGCCTATCATATACATCTAATCTTTCCTTAACTGTTGCTTCAGTGTCATCTTTTCTTTGTATTAAAGCACCATTGCAAGCATCACATTTTCCTTCAACTTTAGAAGGATTAAACTTCATATGATAACTAGCTCCGCACTTCGAACAAACTCTTCTTCCTGTCATTCTTTCTAAGATAAATTCCTTTGGAACATCTACAAGTAATGCAGTGTTAATTTTTTGTTCATTATCATTCAAAAATAAATCTAAAGCTTCAGCCTGTTTAACTGTTCTTGGAAACCCATCTAATAAAAAGCCATTTTTACAATCATCTTCCATAAGCCTATCTTTTACTATTCCTATAGTAACTTCATCCGGAACTAGCTTTCCATTATCCATATATGTCTTGGCCTCAATTCCAAGAGGAGTCTTTTCTGAAATATTCTTTCTGAAAATATCTCCTGTAGATATATGAGGTATTGAAAATTTTTCACTAATTAATTTAGCCTGAGTTCCCTTTCCAGCTCCTGGAGGACCTAATAAAATTATTTTCACTTGAATCATCTCCAAATATTTTTATTACCTTAAGAACCCTTGATAATGACGCATTACTAACTGCGATTCTATTTGTTTTATAGTTTCTATAGCAACATTTACAATTATTAGCAAACCAGTGGCACCAAAATATATACCTTTAAAATTAGTGTGAGATTGCGCTATCATTGGTACTACTGCTATTAGTCCAGCAAAAGCTCCACCAAGTATTGAAACTTTAGCAAGAACCTTTTCTATATGTTCAGTTGTAGGTTCTCCCGGTCTTATTCCTGGTATAAATCCTGATGATTTATGCATGTTTTCCGACATTTCTTCAGGTTTTAAAGTAACTTCTGTATAAAACCAAGTAAAGAATATTGTCAATAAGAAATATGTTAATGCATATTGCCAACTGCCATCTACAAATATACTAAACTTACCTGTAGTTACAAATTTATAGAAAGCTGAATTTGGCCAAAATTGACCTATCGTCATTGGGAACTGCATAACAGATATTGCAAAGATTATTCCAATAACTGCTGATCCATTTACATTAATCGGAATGTGAGTGGATTGACCTTTATAAAGTTTTCCACCTGACGTTTTTCCTGCATATTGTATAGGAATTCTTCTTTCTGATAAAGTCATAATTACTACAGATACAAACATTGCAAATGCTACTACAACCAATACTACAAGTTCAATAAAATCAACTTGCTCCATTTTTTGAAGTCCAAAAATTTGGTTAAGTGTGGTTGGAAATCTAGAAACAATATTCACAAATATCAAAAGAGAAATACCATTTCCAATTCCACTGTCAGTAATTCTGTCACCAAGCCAAATCAAAAACGTTGAAGCTGTAGTTAAAGTTAGTATTATCAAAAATGCATTAATCTTATTACTTGGATCATGAAGTGCATTAGCTCTAGCTATTATAATATATGTACTAATAGCTTGAATAGCTGCCAAAGGCACTGCAGCATATCTTGTATATTGCTGTATCTTCTTTCTACCATCGTCTCCTTCTTTAGAAAGCTGTTCTAATGCAGGAACTGCAATTTGTAATAACTGCATTATGATAGAAGAGTTGATGAATGGTACAACACCAAGCGCAAATATACTAAATCTACTGAATGCACCACCTGCTATCAAATCATAAAATCCAAATAGCGATCCACCTTTAGTTAAATCAGTAAGCTTTGTAGTATCAATTCCAGGAACAGGAATAAAATTTCCCATCCTGAAAATTGCTATCATTAGTACTGTAAACAATAATCTTTTTCTTAACTCCGGAACTTTCCAGGCATTACGCAAGGTTGATAACATCTACTATATCACCTCAACTTTTCCTCCAAGTGCCTCTATCTTTTCTATAGCTACTTGTGAGAATTTAGCAGCTTTTACAGTTAGTTTTTTCTGTAAATCGCCATTTCCAAGTATCTTAACACCATTCTTTGCTTTTCTTACCATTCCTTTTGATAATAGTAATTCTGGTGTAACTTCAGTGCCATCTTCAAATATGTTTAATCTATCAACATTTATAGTTGAAAACTCTTTTGCAAATATATTTGTAAATCCTCTTTTAGGAAGTCTTCTGAATAAAGGCATTTGTCCGCCTTCAAAACCTAATCTAACTCCACCGCCAGATCTAGCTTTTTGTCCTTTTTCACCTTTACCAGCATTTCTTCCTAAACCTGAACCAGTACCTCTTCCTACTCTTTTAGGAGATTTTCTTGATCCTGCTGCTGGTTTTAATTCATGAAGTTTCATTTCAACTTACACCTCCTCTGTTTTATGCTTCTTCTACCTTTAAAAGATAGCTAACTTTATTTATCATACCTTTAATTTGAGGAGTATCCTCATGTTCTACAATTTTTCCTATTTTCTTTAATCCAAGAGCATTAACAGTAGCTATGTGATCTTTTTTTCTTCCTATTAAACTCTTAGTTAAAGTTATTTTAAGTTTAGCCAAGGTTCTTTCCCCCCTAACCTAAAATTTCTTCAACAGATTTACCTCTAAGATTAGCAACATGTTCTACTGTTCTTAATCTTGATAAACCGTTTATAGTGGCATTAACCATATTTCTTGGATTGTTAGATCCTAAAGATTTAGCTCTAACATCCTTTAACCCTGCAAGTTCAAGTACTGCTCTAGCAGGACCTCCTGCTATAACTCCTGTACCTTCTGATGCTGTCATTATAAGTACTCTTCCAGTACCAAATTCACCTTGTATATCATGTGGTACTGTTGTACCAACCATTGCAACTTCTACTAAATTCTTTTTAGCATCTTCGATGCCTTTTCTGATTGCTTCAGGTATTTCTATAGACTTACCAGTTCCTACACCTACGTGTCCGTTCTCATCACCAACAACTACAAGTGCACTAAATCTAAAGTTTCTACCACCTTTAACAACCTTAGCAACTCTGTTTATAAATACAACTTTTTCTTTAAGATTTAAAGTGCTAGGATCGATTCTCATTTATTTCCCTCCTTCTTTAGAATTGTAAGCCAGCCTCTCTTGCACCTTCTGCAAGATTCTGCACTCTTCCGTGGTATACATATCCGCCTCTATCGAAAACTACTTCTTTTATTCCATGTTCAATAGCTCTCTTAGCTATTATTTCACCAACTTTTTTAGCTGATTCTTTATTACTGCCTATGCCTTCGAAATCTTTATCCAAAGTTGAAGCAGAAACTAAAGTTTTTCCATTTATATCATCTATTATTTGAGCATATATATTTTTTTCACTTCTATATACTGCAAATCTAGGTCTTTCAGTTGTTCCAAAAATTTTCTTACGAACTCTAAGATGACGTCTTACTCTAGCTTTTTTTCTGTCGTCTTTATTGAACATAAAAGTCACTCCTTTCTATTATTTCTTACCAGTCTTACCTTCTTTACGTCTTATAACTTCATTTTCGTATTTGATACCTTTTCCCTTATAAGGTTCAGGCTTTCTCCAAGTTCTTATATCTGCTGCAACGGCACCAACTAATTCCTTATCAATACCTCTAACAATAACTTTAGTAGCGGCAGGTGTTTCAAATACTACGCCCTCAACTGGTTCTATTTCAACTGGATGTGAATATCCAAGATTCATTACTAATTTTTTACCTTGTAACTGAGCTCTGTAACCAACACCTACTAACTCTAGTGTTTTTGCATACCCTTCAGTTACTCCGATAACCATGTTATTTATTAGTGCTCTTGTTAATCCGTGAAGAGCTCTTACTTGTTTTGCATCGTTGTCTCTTGTAACTATTACATGATTGTCTTCAATAACTATGTTTACATCATTGCTCATTGCTCTAACAAGCTGGCCTTTTGGTCCCTTCGCAGTAACAACGTTGTCTGGTGTTACTGTAACAGTTGCGCCACTTGGTATAGCTACTGGGAGCTTTCCTATTCTTGACATGATTACACCTCCTGTATTCCTATAGGTACATAATAAACATCACATGTTATATGACCTAACTACTTTAACATAGCAATAATATTTCTATATTGCTTCTATTTATATACTTAAATTACCATATGTAGCAAAGAACTTCTCCGCCTACTCCAAGTTTTGTTGCTTCTCTATCTGTAACAATTCCATTTGAGGTTGATATTACAGCTATTCCCAAGCCATTTAAAACTTTTGGTATTTCTTCTTTTCTGCAATAAACTCTTAGTCCTGGCTTAGAGATTCTCTTAAGACCAGTTATAACTCTTTCTTTACTTTGACCATACTTCATTGCAAGTCTTAGCATATTAACAGAACCATCTGTATATTCCTCTACGTCTTTTATATATCCTTCTTGAAGCATTATATTTAAAATAGCCTTCTTTATGTTAGAAGAAGGTACTTCTACTATTTCATGTCTAACTATATTTGCGTTTCTTATACGTGTAAGTAAATCTGCGATAGGATCAGTCATTACCATTTATTGTGCCTCCTTTCATTAACAATTATCATTACCAACTTGCTTTTCTACATCCTGGTATTTCACCTTTGTAAGCAAGTTCTCTGAAACAAATACGGCATATACCAAACTTTCTTAATACAGAATGAGGTCTTCCACAAATTCTGCATCTAGTGTAAGCTCTAGTTGAATATTTTGGGTCCTTATTCCATTTTTCTATTAAAGCTTTACGTGCCACGCTTTTCCCTCCTTATTTCTGAGTGAATGGCATTCCAAGGAATCTTAATAATTCTCTTGCTTCTTCGTCAGTGTTTGCAGTTGTAACGAAGATTATATCCATACCTCTTACTTTGTCTATTTTATCATATTCTATTTCTGGGAACATTAACTGCTCTTTAACTCCTAATGAATAATTTCCTCTTCCATCAAAAGCTTTATCTGAAATTCCTGAGAAATCTCTAACTCTTGGTAAAGCAACATTCATTAATTTATCTGCAAATTCATACATTTTATCTTTTCTTAATGTAACTTTGCATCCTATTGCCATATCTTCTCTTATCTTGAAGTTAGCAATAGATTTTTTTGCTCTTGTTAAAATTGGTTTTTGACCTGTAATGATTGTTAAATCACTTACTGCTGCTTCTAAAACCTTTGGGTTATCCTTTGCTTCACCGACACCCATATTGATAACTATTTTCTCTAGCTTTGGTATTTCCATTACATTTTTATATCCAAATTTATCCATTAAAGCCGGAATTACTTCCTTCTGGTATTTTTCTTGTAATCTTGTGATCATTATTTCGCCCTCCTTTCAAAGATTAGAATGTTTCTCCGCACTTTTTGCAAACTCTAACTTTAGTTCCATCTTCTAGTAATTTATGGCTTATTCTTGTTACTGTTTTACATTTGTCACAGTACAACATTACTTTTGAACTATATATAGGAGCTTCCTTTTTAATTATTCCGCCCTGCATATTTGCTTTATTTGGTTTCTGATGTTTTGTTACTTCATTAATACCTTTAACAAGTACTTTTCCTGTCTTAGGCATTACAGCTAAAACTTCTCCTGTTTTACCCTTATCTTTTCCGGATATAACCATAACCGTGTCTTTTTTTCTAACATGTATTTTATTTAATGCCATTATAGCCACCTCCTTATCTTATAGAACTTCAGGTGCTAATGATAATATTTTTGTAAAATCTTTATCTCTTAGCTCTCTTGCAACTGGTCCGAAGATACGAGTTCCCTTTGGGTTTTTATCTTCTTTTATTATAACAGCTGCATTTTCATCAAATCTAATGTAAGAACCATCAGCTCTTCTCAAGCCTTTAACTGATCTTACTACAACTGCCTTTACCACTTCACCTTTTTTAACAACACCGCCTGGTGTTGCACTTTTAACGCTAGCAACTATTATATCACCAATGTTTCCCCATTTTCTTTTGGAACCACCTAATACTCTTATACACATAATTTCCTTAGCACCGGAATTATCTGCAACTTTCAACAATGTTTGTTGCTGAATCATTGAAAATACCCTCCTTTCAGCTTTATCTACTATTTAGCCTTTTCAACTATTTCTACAAGTCTCCATCTCTTATCTCTTGATAATGGTCGTGTTTCCATTATTAAAACTCTGTCATTAATTTTTGCTTCATTATTTTCATCATGAGCTTTAAATTTAGTTGTTCTATTAACTGTTTTTCCATATAATGGGTGACGAACTTTTGTTTCTATTGCAACTACTATTGTCTTATCCATTTTATCAGAAACAACTCTACCTATTTTTGTTTTTCTATTTCCTCTTTCCACAGAACAAACCTCCTTTCAGTCTATGCCCTTAGCTCTTCTTCTCTAAGGATGGTCTTAATTTGGGCTATAGATTTCTTTACTTCTTTGATTCTCATTGGGTTCTCTAATTGACCTGTGGCTAACTGAAATCTTAAGTTGAATAATTCGGCCTTAAGATCTCCTAGTTTACCTTGCAAGTCTAGGGGGTTGCTTTGTCTTAATTCTTGCAATTCTTTAGCCTTCATTATTTTCACCACCCACTTCTTCAAAATCTCTCCTAGTGACAAACTTTGTCTTTAAAGGTAACTTATGTGATGCAAGTCTCATAGCTTCTCTTGCAGTAGTTTCATCAACACCTGATAACTCGAATAATACTCTACCTGGTTTAACAACGGATACCCAATATTCTGGTGATCCTTTACCAGAACCCATACGAGTTTCAGCAGGTTTTTCTGTAACTGGCTTATCTGGGAAAATCTTTATCCAAAGTTTTCCTCCTCTTTTAATGTATCTATTAATAGCTATTCTGGCAGATTCTATTTGATTGCTTGTAATCCATCCGCACTCAGTCGCCTGTATAGCAAAATCTCCATATGCTATAAAGTTTCCTCTTGTAGCTTTGCCCTTCATTCTACCACGTTGTACTTTACGACGTTTAACTCTTTTAGGCATTAACATATGATATCCCTCCTTCCTATGCGTTAACTTCTTCCTGATTTTGAGCTACTTTCTTAACTGGAAGAATTTCTCCTCTATATACCCATACTTTAACTCCGATTTTTCCGTATGTTGTATCTGCTTCTGCAAATCCGTAGTCTATATCAGCTCTTAATGTTTGTAGTGGAATTGTACCTTCATGATATTGCTCAGTTCTTGCTATTTCAGCTCCGCCAAGTCTTCCTGAACATGAAGTTTTAACTCCCTTAACACCTGTTTTCATTGCTCTTTGAATAGTTTGTTTCATTGCTCTTCTGAAAGAAATTCTCTTTTCCAATTGTTGAGCTACGCTTTCAGCCATAAGCTGTGCATCGCCTTCTGCTGATTTAACTTCAACTATATTTATTAAAATGTTTTTATCAGTAACTATTTTTTGAAGGCTAGCTTTTAAAGCATTTATTCCTGAACCGCCTTTTCCTATTACCATACCAGGTTTAGCAGTAAATATGTTTAACTTAACTCTCTTAGCTGCTCTTTCAATCTGAATTTTTGAAACCCCAGCTGCAGCAGTTTTAGCCTTTACAAATTCTCTGATTTTATTATCTTCCACTAGGTTATCTGCAAAATTTTTCTTATTTGCATACCATTTAGCATCCCAATCCTTAATTACGCCAACACGTAAACCATGTGGATGTACTTTCTGTCCCATCTATTTCCCTCCTTCTTAAGCTCTTTCTTTAACAACTAGTGTTACGTGACTAGTTCTTTTCTTTATTCTGAAAGCTCTTCCTTGAGCATGTGGTCTAAATCTCTTTAATGTTGGTCCTTGACATGAATATGCCTCTGCAACATATAAATCATTTATATCCAAACTTAAATTATTTTCTGCATTTGCAACAGCTGACTTTAAAACTTTATTAACAACTTCAGCTGCATCTTTTGGAGTATACTTTAATATAGCAAAAGCTTCATTTACATTCTTTCCTCTTATTAAGTCAAGAACAACTCCTATTTTCATTGATGACATTCTTACATACTTAACTATAGCTTTAGCTTCCATAGATATTACCTCCTTTCTAGACTATTTTAACTTACTTGATTTCTCAGTTCTATCTATATGTCCTTTAAATGTTCTAGTTAATGAAAACTCTCCTAATTTATGTCCTACCATATCCTCTGATATATACACTGGAACATGCTTTCTTCCATCATGTACTGCAATTGTATGACCTATCATTTGTGGAAATATAGTTGAACTTCTTGACCAAGTTTTTATAACTTTCTTTTCACCTTTTTTATTCATTTCATTTATTCTATTTAAAAGCACTTCTTGAACATAAGGTCCTTTTTTAACTGATCTGCTCACGATTTGGCCTCCCTTCATACAACAGTTAATAGATAGCGAAGAGAATTTACTATTCTCTTCCTACTATTTTCTTCTCTTAATAATGAATCTATCTGAATATTTCTTATGTTTTCTAGTTTTATATCCAAGAGCTGGTTTGCCCCATGGAGTCATTGGACTTGCGTGTCCGACTGGTGATTTACCTTCACCACCACCATGTGGATGGTCATTAGGATTCATTACAGAACCTCTAACTGTAGGTCTAACACCCATATGTCTCTTTCTACCTGCTTTACCAATGTTTGTGATTTCATGAGTTAAGTTTGAAACTGTTCCTATAGTTGCTCTGCATTCTATTTTTACATATCTCATTTCACCACTTGGAAGTCTTAAAGTAGCATATCCGCCTTCTTTAGCCATAAGTTGAGCTGATGTTCCAGCTGATCTAACAAGCTGAGCTCCCTTACCAACAGATAATTCCACGTTATGAACAACTGTACCAACAGGTATATTCTGTAGTGGAAGACAGTTACCAGTCTTTATATCAGAATCTGCTCCTGATACTATAGTATCTCCAACTTTTAATCCAACTGGAGCTATTATGTATCTCTTCTCACCATCAGTATAAACTACAAGAGCTATATATGCAGATCTATTTGGATCATATTCTATTGTAGCTACTTTAGCTGGAACTGAATCCTTATTTCTCTTAAAATCTATCACTCTATATTTTTGTTTTGCTCCGCCACCAATATGACGAACTGTTATTTTACCGTTTGCATTTCTACCACCACTTTTCTTTAATGCAACAAGAAGTGATTTTTCTGGCACATTTGTAGTTATTTCTTCAAATGTACTAACAGTCATATTTCTTCTTGAAGGTGTGGTAGGGTTAAATCCTTTAACTGCCATCGGTATTCCCTCCTTTTTAAGCTTATCTGGTTTCTAACCAATACCGCTATATTTTTTAATTACATTCCTTCAAAAAACTCTATTGTCTTACTATCTTCTGTTAGCTTAACAACAGCTTTTTTATAGTCCGCTCTTTTTCCTATGTGTACGCCAACTCTTTTTGTTTTTCCCATGTATCTTGCTGTTTTAATATCTTCAACTTTAACTCCAAATACATCTTCTACTGCTCTTTTTATCATTGATTTATTAGCGTGTATATCAACTACAAAGGTGTATTTTTTATCACTCATTGAAGACATGCTTTTTTCTGTTACAATAGGTCTTCTTATGATATCATAATTAGTTAATTTCATTATGCATACACCTCCTCAATTTTTGATACAGCATCCTTAGTTATTACAAGTTTTTCATACTTTAACAAGTCATATACATTAAGATTGTTAACTGGTAGTATTTCTACACCTTGTATGTTTCTTGCTGATTTATATGCATTTTCGTTTGATTCAGATGTAACTATTAATGTTTTCTTTGCATTTAATGCACCTAACATTTTTACTACTTCTTTTGTTTTTGGATTCTCTAATTCTAAATTTTCCAAAACTACTATCTGCTCATCATTAACTTTGCTTGTAAGAGCTGATTTCATAGCCACTCTTCTCATTGACTTTGGAACTGAAGTTCTATAATCTCTTGGTTTTACTGCAAAAACCATACCACCATGAATCCATTGTGGTGCTCTTATTGAACCCTGTCTTGCTCTACCAGTTCCTTTTTGTCTCCAAGGTTTGATTCCGCCTCCAGAAACTTCAGATCTAGTCTTAGCTGATTGAGTTCCTTGTCTTTTATTCGCAAGTAATGCAACGACTACTTGATGTAATGCATATTGATTTACTTCAACTCCAAATACGTTATCTGAAAGTTGAACATCTCCAACTTTTTTACCTTCTTTATTAAATAATCCTACTGTAGGCATTCTGTATCCTCCTTTCTACCAAAACTTAAGCTTTAACTGTATTTCTTATTACTACAAAGCCTTTATTAGGTCCTGGTACTCCACCTTTTATTAATATAATGTTTTTCTCAGGCATAACTTTTGCAACTTCTAGGTTTAATACTGTTGTATTTACATTTCCCATATGTCCTGGTAATTTCTTATTTTTAAATGTTCTTGATGGGTCTGATGAAGCTCCCATAGAACCTGGTGCTCTATGGAATTTAGAACCATGGGACATAGGTCCTCTTTGTGCATTCCATCTCTTAATTGTACCTTGGAATCCCTTACCTTTAGAAACTCCAGACACATCTATTTTTTCTCCTGCTGCAAATACATCTGCTTTTATTTCCTGTCCTACTTCATATGCATTTATGTCTTCAAGTCTTACTTCTTTTACAAATCTCTTTAAAGCAGCACCAGCTTTTGCAAAGTGTCCTTTTATTGGTTTGTTTACAAGTTTTTCTCTTATATCAGCAAAGCCTAATTGTATAGCCTCATAGCCATCTTTTTCTGTAGTTTTCTTTTGAACAACTACACATGGGCCTGCTTCAATTACTGTAACAGGAACTATTTTCCCGTTTTCATCAAATATTTGAGTCATACCAAGTTTTTTACCTAGTATAGCCTTTTTCATACTCTGCACCTCCTCAACGTATTAGCGGATCGTCATAAACGGTCATAATCGTTAGTAATAGTTATCTATTACAATTATAATTTTATTTCGATATCTACACCTGCTGGTAAGTCTAATCTCATTAGAGCATCAACAGTCTTTGGTGATGGACTTATTATATCTATAAGTCTTTTGTGTGTTCTTATTTCGAACTGTTCTCTAGAATCTTTATACTTGTGTACAGCTCTTAGTACAGTTACAACATCTTTTTCTGTTGGTAGTGGCACTGGTCCTGCTACCTTTGCACCTGTTGTTTTTGCTGTTTCTACAATTTTTTCAGCTGATTGATCTAATATGTTGTGATCAAAAGCCTTTAATCTAATTCTTATTTTTTGTTTTGCCATTTCTATTTCCCTCCTTTTCATGCACGCTTTACTTCTTACGTACAACAGCGGATTGGTTATGTAAACTGTTCCGGGTGTTTCTTTATTTTATACAAAAATATAATTACGCATAAAAAAATACCCTCGCAAAACCACCGTCGCCTGGTTCAAGACCTCGGCATACTCAGTCAAGAATTACCCGGAAGCCCGGCAACCTCTTGCCTCATCGCTGTTATCACAATACAACTTCTTAATTATACAATATATTTTTATATTTGACAAGTATTTTTTATTTATAAAATGGTTTAAATTCTTTTATAAAAAAGGAAAGAGCGTCCTCTTTCCTTTTTCTACTGAATGCATTCAAATTTTAAAATCAAAAATTACTCAACAATTTTAGTAACAACACCTGAACCTACTGTTCTTCCGCCT
>NZ_JIBU02000034.1 GCF_000633595.2 Clostridium drakei
AGCCAGGATCAAACTCTCAATTTTAAAGTTTAATCTGTACTCAAATTATTGACGTTAAACTTGTTAGTTTAACTAATACTGGCTTATTTAAAATAAGATTTATATCTTACTTTCACTCTGTTTAATTTTCAAAGACCTTGCCATACCTCTACGGCTTTTATATCTTATCATGTTTGCTCAGCCTTGTCAAGAATTTTTTCAAATTCTTTTTTTGTTAAGCTTGCTGAACAACTCAGCTTTAACATGATACCATGTTACTTAAGAAGTTGTCAACATATTTTTTATGTTTCATTTTCTAAATAACTGTCTGCTCTCTCAAGCGACATGTGTTATTATATCATGATTTTTCACATCATCAAACATTATTCTCTTAATTAAATTGAATTATTCATGTTTTCCTCATAAATGCTAGTTATAATTAAATTATTTGCATATAGATACACCAGGACATGTTATTTTCAAAAATCAAGTGGTTTTTAGACACAAGTACAACTTAAAGATGATGTTGGTATTAGCAATGGTAGCAATCACATATGCAAATAAGTTTCAACTGAAGTCTACTTTATTAGCTACAGTTGAAACTTACTTTAAACACTAATATTAAGCAACTATAATCATTTGCTTTTTATAATTCTTTAACTAAATCTTTAAACCTATTACCTCTAGCTTCAAAGTTAGGAAACATATCGAAACTAGCACAGGCAGGAGAAAGAGTTATTATATCCCCTTTCTTAGCAAAGCCTCTAGCACTTGAAAGTGCCTTTTCTAAGCTTTCCTCAATTACTATAGGTATATCTATATCTTTATTCTTCATAACTTTCAAAAATGCATTTTTTATTTTATCTTTAGTTGCTCCAACTAGTATTAATGCTTTTATATCTTCATATCCTTCTTCTGCTAATACATCTAAAGGAATTTTTTTATCATATCCACCTGCTATTAAAATTACTGGTTTTTCAAATGCTTTAAGTCCTGCTAAAGTTCTACTTGGACTTGTAGCTATTGAATCATTATAGTATTTTATTCCATCTATTTCTCTTATAAATTCGCATCTATGCTCTACTCCTGTAAAGCTTGTAGCTGTTTTTCTCATGTTTTCTATATTAACATCATCACTAACTGCACAAAAAGCAGCAAGTAAATTTTCTATATTATGCATTCCTTTTATCTGAATTTCATTTAGCTTACAAACTTCCTTTTCTTTTATGTATAATTTGTCTTCTTCAAAATAAGCTCCATCTTTAACTTTCTCTTTTATGCTAAATCCCAATATTCTTCCTTTACCTTCATTAAACATAGAGTTGGTTAACTTATTATCTCTATTTAACACCAATAAATTTTCTGATTCTTGATACTTAAAAATATTCTTTTTTGAATCTATATACTCTTGCATATCTTTATGTATATCTAAATGATTTGGGCTTAAATTTGTAACAACCGCAACTTCTGGAGAAACATTCATAGTCATAAGTTGAAAACTTGATAACTCCAGTACTACTTTATCATCACTTTTCATTTTTTCTATTTCTGAAAATAGAGGTGTTCCTATATTACCACCTACCCAAGTTTTATATCCCTGCTGATTTAGTATATTATATATTAGTGTAGTAGTTGTTGTCTTACCATCACTACCAGTAACACCATATATTTTAGCAGGACAATACTTTATAAATTCTTCCATTTCAGAAGTTATATAAGCTCCTTGATTTTTTGCATTTACAAGCGCTGGAGCATCTATTCTCATAGATGGAGTTTTAAATATCACATCAAATCCACTTAAACTATCCATGTAATTTTCACCTAATATAAGTTTAACTCCTTTTTCCCTCAATTCATTAGCAGTATCTCCTAATTGTTCTTCATTTTTTTTATCAAAAGCACTAACTTTTGCTCCTAATCTCAATAAAAAATTTATCAAAGGCTTATTGCTTATACCTATACCAACCACAGCTGTATTTTTATCCTTTATAAATTTTTTAAAATCTGCAAAATCCTTTTTCATTATTAAAGCCCTCCACAATAAAACTATCTTTAAATAATTTTCTTATAATTTACTATTTAATTATACCACTTTATCATAAAATTAAAATCATTTCATTATTAACATTAAATCAACTAAATAACTTATTTTGTAAACATGTGTCAAATAAAAAACAAATTATTTGTTGAATATAGTCAAAATTGTCAGAAGATATTTAATTTATAAACTTTATTATTAAGTATTGAAAATTTATATCCCCTTGTGATATACTTAACAAGTGCCGTAAGGAATATTGATATAATTCCCCAAGTTTTAATTAAACATATAACATATCCCCATGATTAAACCCTACTTTACCGGATTTTTATCCGGTATTTTTTTATTTGTAGAGATATAATTTAAAAATTGAAATGCCTCTTTTTTAACAAGCATTAAAAGAGTATATATTTCACCTATTGATGAAATATATACTCTTTTTATAAATTAAAATTCCATTTTTGCCTTTATAAAGTTTTTAAGATCCTCTATTTTCATTCTAAATTGATCCATAGTATCTCTATCTCTTACTGTTACTGTACTATCTTCTAATGTATCAAAGTCTATAGTTATACAATAAGGAGTTCCTGCTTCATCTTGTCTTCTATATCTTTTTCCTATACTTCCTGCTTCATCATATTCTACATTAAAATCTTTTCTTAATTCATCATAAACTTCTTCAGCTTTTTCTGATAATTTTTTAGTTAATGGAAGTATAGCAGCCTTTACTGGTGCAATAGCTGGGTGAAAATGCATCACTGTTCTTGAATCCCCTCCTTCAAGTTCTTCTTCATCATATGCATCAACTAAAAATGCCAGCACTGCTCTATCTGCTCCCACAGAAGGCTCTATACAATAAGGTATATATTTTTCATGTGTAACTGGATCAAGATATGACATATCCTTACCAGAGTGATTTTGATGTTGTGTTAAATCATAATCGGTTCTATCAGCTACTCCCCATAGCTCTCCCCATCCAAATGGGAATAAGTATTCTATATCTGAAGTTGCATTACTGTAATGTGAAAGTTCTTCTTTATCATGATCTCTAAATCTTATATTTTTTTCTTCAATACCAAGATTCAACAAGAAGTTCCAGCACTGTTCTTTCCAATAACTATGCCATTCTAAATCTGTACCTGGTTTACAGAAAAACTCAAGCTCCATTTGTTCGAATTCTCTAGTTCTAAATGTAAAGTTACCTGGAGTTATTTCATTTCTAAAAGATTTTCCTATCTGACCTATTCCAAATGGTACCTTCTTTCTTGAAGTTCTTTGAACATTTTTGAAGTTAACAAATATTCCTTGAGCTGTCTCTGGTCTTAAATGTATTTCAGACTTAGAATCTTCTGTTACTCCCTGGTATGTCTTGAACATAAGATTAAACTGTCTTATATCAGTAAAATTCTTTTTACCACAATTGGGACATTCTATCTCATTATCTACTATATATTGTTTTAACTTTTCATTACTCCAACCATCTGCGCTAGCTTTTTCCACTCCATTTTCAGTCATATGCTCTTCAACTATTTTATCTGCTCTAAATCTTGATTTACATTCTTTGCAATCCATAAGTGGATCTGTAAAATTACCAATATGACCTGATGCAACCCAAACTTCGCTGTTCATAAGAATAGCTGAATCTATTCCCACATTATGTTTGCTTTCATGAATAAATTTCTGCCACCAAGCTTTTTTTACATTGTTTTTTAATTCTACGCCTAAAGGACCATAGTCCCATGTATTTGCAAGACCTCCGTATATTTCTGAACCTGGATATACAAAACCTCTACTTTTGGCTAAAGCTACTACTTTATCCATAGTCTTTTTTACTGCCATTATAATTACCTCCTAAAATTTCTTATTTTATTTTTATAATACTATTAACTAAATAAACCCTATTAATACTTGCATAATCACACTTATGTATTATTTTCTAATTAAAAATTAAGGTACAAAAAAAGACTCTACCTTTGAAGAGACGAAAATTTATTTCCGCGGTTCCACTCTTCTTGGCATAAGCCCTGCTCTAAAAAAATTCCACTCAAAAGTTCCCTTCATAAATAAAACTTTAATTGTTTCCACCTATCCACAATCTCTCTTAAATAAGTTTTTATTCACTACTTTTCTTTATCATTGTGAAAGTATTAATATAATAAAAAAAGACCCTCCACCTTAAAGGGACGAAAACTTATTTCCGCGGTTCCACCCTTCTTGGCACAAGCCCTGCTTTATCAATCCTTGCTCAGAAGCTCCTTCATAATTAAACCTTAATTGTTTTCACCTATCACAATCTCTCTTAAAAGATTTTCATTATTACTGTTCTTCGTCATTACAAAATATTTAATTCTTAAAAACGTAAAATACATTTAAATAAAAAAATGGCTCCGCGAAAAGGATTCGAACCTTCAACCTATCGGTTAACAGCCGAGTGCTCCACCATTGAGCTATCGCGGAATGTCTTAACTACATTTATTATTATACCAAGTTTTTTCTAAAATGCAATAGTTTTTTAAATTTTATTTGCACTTTTTTAAATTTTATTTAGATTTCATGTTCATTTATCAATTTTATTAAGGATTTATTATTAATCCTTAGTATGAATATTTAACTTAATACATAGAAAACATTAATCCTAAGTATAAATACTTAGGATTAATAATTCATTATTTATTGTTGTTCTGGTTTCATTGTTGGGAACAATATAACATCCCTTATAGAAGAAGTATTAGTTAGGAACATTATCAATCTATCTATACCTATACCAAGCCCCCCTGTTGGAGGCATTCCTATTTCTAATGCATTTATAAAATCATTGTCCATCATGTAAGCTTCATCATCACCAAGTTCTCTTTCTCTTAATTGTTGAAGGAATCTATCTTTTTGAACTATAGGATCATTAAGTTCTGAATATGCATTACATACCTCTCTACCATATACAAAGCCTTCAAATCTTTCAGTAAATGCTGCATTTCCTCTCTTTTTCTTTGTAAGAGGTGAGTTTTCTACTGGGTAATCGCAAACAAATGTAGGCTGCATTAACTTATCTTCACAAAATTCTTCAAACAATGCAATAAGTATATCTCCTTTTGTGCAGTCCTTTAATTGTTTTTTCATATTTATATGTTTTTCTTTTGCAATTCCCCTTGCTTCATCATCATCATTTATAACATTAAAGTCTACTCCTGTATATTCTTTAACTGCATCTACCATAGTTATTCTTCTCCATGGTGGTGTAAAATCTATTTCTGTATCTTCATAAGTTACTTTTGTAGTTCCTAACACTTTTTCGCATACGAAAGCTACCATATTTTCAGTTAGTTCCATCATGTCATTATAATCTGCAAAAGCTTGATATAATTCCATGCAAGTAAATTCTGGGTTATGTCTTACATCCATACCCTCATTTCTAAAGTTTCTACCTATTTCATATACTCTTTCAAATCCACCAACTATAAGTCTTTTTAAATATAATTCTGTAGCTATTCTTAAATACATATCTAAACTTAATGCATTATGGTGTGTAATAAAAGGTTTTGCAGCAGCACCACCTGCAATAGTTGAAAGAATAGGTGTTTCTACTTCGAGATATTCTTTATCATCTAAAAAAGTTCTTATAGCTTTTATTATTTTAGTTCTTTTTATAAATGTATCCTTAACATCTTGATTCACTATTAAGTCTACATACCTTTGTCTATATCTTAAATCAGGATCTTTTAAGCCATGCCACTTTTCTGGTAATGGTCTTAAGGATTTAGCTAAAAGTTGAAAATCTGTAATATGAAGAGTAACCTCTCCTGTTTTAGTCTTAAATACATTTCCTGTTATAGATAAAATGTCTCCTATATCAAATGACTTATATTCTTTAAGTCTTTCTTCTCCAACGTCATTTATCTTTATG
The DNA here is from genome assembly GCF_000633595.2 of Clostridium drakei. GTDB lineage: Bacteria > Bacillota > Clostridia > Clostridiales > Clostridiaceae > Clostridium_AM > Clostridium_AM drakei. Next base: position 5,919 of record NZ_JIBU02000034.1, read on the forward strand.
TATAATTGTATTTTTCCATATCTATCATGAAGATCTGAAAATCCAGCTTTTCCATGAACTCTTTTTGACATAAGTCTTCCTGCAACAGTAACACTTTTACCTTCAAGTTCTTCATAGTTATCTTTTATTTGATTAGAAACATGTGTTCTTTCTACTTTATATACATCAAAAGGATCTTTTCCCTGTTCTTGAAGTTTAAAAAACTTTTCCCTTCTCTCCTTTATAAGTTGATTAAAATCTTCTTGTAATTGGTTTAAATTCTTTTCATCATTTGCCATTTATACGACCTCCAATTTATCTTCTTATGCCAAGTATTTCGTACTTACTTACTCCATCTGGCACTTGCACTTCAATTATATCCCCTATTTTTTTTCCTACAAGTCCTCTTCCAACTGGTGATTCATTAGATATTCTATTGTTCATAGGATCTGCTTCTGCTGAACCAACTATAGTATATTCCACTTCTTCATCAAACTCATAATCCTTAACTTTAACAATAGAACCTACACTTACCACATCCAATGGAATTTCACTCTCATCTACTATAGTAGCATTTTTTAACATATTTTCAAGTTGAATTATTCTTCCTTCAACAAATGCTTGTTCATTTTTAGCTTCATCATATTCTGAATTTTCGCTTAGATCACCAAATGAAAGTGCAACTTTTATTTTTTCTGTTATTTCTTTCCTTTTAACTGTCTTTAAATATTCAAGTTCTTTTTCTAATTTCTTTACACCTTCATAAGTCATTATATACTTCTTTTTTGATTCAATCATATTACTATCCCCTTTTAATAATTTACTAAGAAACCTTCTATAATAGCATTTTTCAACATTTATGCATTTATATTAAAAATCACCTTAATAATCATTTAAGTAATTATAAAACAGGCTTATTCCAATGTCAACATTTACACTTCCATTTACCTTATACATGTTGTCAAATAATAACTAAATAATAAAATATCATTGTTAAATTTTATTATTCTCATAAAAATTTTTTATATTAGAGTTAACATGTACCACTTACTTAATAATTTTCCTGAAAAATTGTTTACATTATAGCTTATTCTGCTTTTCTATCAAAAATTACTTGTACTTTTAATATAGCTTTTGTATTCTTTTAAAATTGAGATTACTTTTTCGCTTGATTTTTCATAATTTACAGCATCTTTTATTTCTTTATTTTTACTTAAACCCTTTAAGTACCATCCTACATGTTTTCTCATTTCTCTTACAGCCTTTGCCTCTCCTTCATAAGAAATAGCTCTTCTATAATGTTCTATACACATATCTATTCTATCTTCTTTAGAAGGATAAGTTATATTTATATTTTTAATTTTTTCCTCAATCTGATTAAATATCCATGGATTACCCATAGCTCCTCTACCAATCATTATTGCATCACAATTGGTAGTTCTAAAAATATTTATTGCATCCTCTGGGGTTACAACATCTCCATTTCCTACAACAGGAATAGAAACTGATTCCTTTACCTTCTTTATCATATCCCAATCTGCATTACCTTCATACATTTGCTCTCTAGTTCTTCCATGAATAGTAACCGCATCCACACCTGCTTGCTCTAATTCTTTTGCAAACTCTACAGCATTAATGTCGTCAGAATTAAATCCTTTTCTGAATTTAGCGGTTACAGGTTTTGATGAGGCTTTTTTTATTTCCCTTATTATTTGCGCTGCCAATTTAGGATCTTTCATCAAAGCAGACCCTTCTCCATTTTTAACTATTTTAGGAGCAGGACATCCCATATTTATATCCACCAAACAAATATCTTCATTACCATTAAAAAAATCACAAGCTTTTGCCATTACAAGTGGATCATTACCAAAAATCTGAACTGCTACAGGGGCTTCTTGTTTAGATATCACTAGCATATCTTTTGTATTTTTACTACCATATAATAATGCTTTAGCACTTATCATTTCTGTATAAACAAGCTCACATCCCATATCTTTACATAGCTCTCTAAAGGCTATATCTGTCACACCAGCCATTGGAGCTAAAAATACATTTTTTTTAAACTCCAAATTTTTTATTCTCATTAATTACACCTGTTCTTTATTTTTTTCATAGATTATTCTGAGACCCTTAAGCGTTAAAGTTGGATCTATTAAATCCATGAACTTTGATTCTTCATTAATAAGCTTTGCCAATCCTCCTGTTGCAACTACAAGTGGTTCTTCTTCGCCAAGTTCAATCATTTCTTTTTTCATTTTACTGATTATGTAATCAACTTGGCCTATGTATCCATAAACTATACCGGCTTGCATACTAGCAACTGTATTTTTACATATTACACCAGCGGGTTTTACTAATTCTATTCTTGGAAGCTTAGCTGCCCGTTCAAATAGCGCTTCAGAAGATATTTTTATTCCAGGACAGATAGTGCCTCCTAAATAATCTCCCTTTGCAGTCAAAGCACAAAAAGTAGTGGCTGTGCCAAAATCTATAATTATAGCAGCTCTCTTGTATATTTCTCTTATAGCAACAGCATTAACAATTCTATCTGCACCTACCTCCTTAGGGTTATCATACTTAATGTTTATACCTGTTTTTACACCTGGTCCAACTATTATTGGTATAATTTCAAAATATTTGAATATCATATGTTCTAATGAATACATAATATTAGGAACAACTGAAGATATTATAACTCCTTCAACATCCGATGGGTCTAATTTATTATGTAAAAACAAATCGACAACCTGAATACCATATTCATCAGACGTTCTCTCTGAATCTGTGGATAATCTCCAGCATGCGATAAGTTCCTTATCTTCGTATACTCCTAAAACTATATTTGTGTTTCCAACATCTAAAACTAAAATCACTTCACACACCGCTCCTTTCTACTAAAAAGTGTATATACATAATTAAAGAGCAGCTTTAAAGCTGCCCCTTAGTATAATCTATTTTGTCAATTTAACAACTTAATTTTATCAGTTAAATTTTATTTGTCAAGATATGTTTGATTCTTGAAACTATTCTTGTACTTTTTTCATGAATTCCTCACTATTTACTATACATCTTATGTGATTTCCTTCTCCTATCTTTCCTTTTTCATCCCATGCTTCTACATTAAACACTAGTTTCTTTTTATCTACTTTTACTAAAGATGCTTCACATCTTATTTTCATTCCAATAGATGATGCTTTGATATGCTTTACATTAACTTCTATTCCTACTGTAGTATATCCAAATGGAAGATGCAAATCTACACAGCTCTTAGATGTATTTTCCATAAGTGCTATCATAGAAGGTGTTGAAAACACATCTATATTTCCCGATCCTAATTTACTTGCTACATTATTTTCTGTTACATATATTTCTCTTGTAGATACCATTCCTTCTTTTACATTAAACTCCATAAAACCATCTCATTTCATCGTAATTTTTATTTTCAAAGTTTAAAAACATATAATTATTATATCATTGTTAATAAACTTTTAATATATATTTAAAACAAAATAGAGGCTATTAACCTCTATTTTATTAATTTCATTAAATTGTCATTTTATGCTTGCTCAAATATTTCTTCAAATTCATTTGCTTCAAGTTTTTCTTTTTCTAAAAGAGACTTAGCAACAGCATGAAGTTTATTCATATTTTCAGTAAGAAGATTTTCTGCCTTATTATATCCTTCTTCTATAAGTTTTCTTATTTCTTTGTCTATTTCAAAAGCTACTTCTTCACTAAAACTTCTTCCTTTTCCTAAATCCCTACCTAAAAACACCTCATCATGTCCTGAACCAAAAGCTATTGGTCCTAATCCACTCATACCATAATCCATAACCATTTTCTTAGCTATAGTAGTTGCTCTATCTATATCATTTTTGGCGCCAGTACTTATGTCTCCAATTATAAGTTTTTCTGCTACTCTACCTCCAAGCAATCCTACTATTTCATCTTCAAGTTTAGTTTTGGACATATAAGAACTATCTTTTTCTGGAAGATGCATAGTATATCCTCCAGCCATTCCTCTTGGTATTATACTAATTTGATGAACTGGATCTGCCGTAGGTAATAACTTCATAACCACAGCATGACCTGCTTCATGGTATGCTGTAAGCCTTCTATCTTCTTCATCAATTACTCTACTCTTCTTTTCAGGTCCAGCTATAACTCTAGTTACTGCTTCTTCTAATTCTTCCATATCTATTTCTTTTTTATCTTTCCTAACTGCTAATAGAGCAGATTCATTCATTAAGTTCTCTAAATCAGCTCCTGTAAATCCTGGAGTCCTTTTTGCAAGTACATCAAGCTTAACTTCTGGGGCTAAATGCTTATTTTTACAATGAACCTTTAAAATTTCTTCTCTTCCTTTAACATCTGGAGCTCCAACTAATATTTGTCTATCAAATCTACCTGGTCTTAAAAGTGCAGGATCTAAAATATCAGGTCTATTTGTTGCGGCAATCATTATTATACCTTCATTTGCACCAAAACCATCCATTTCAACTAATAACTGATTTAAAGTTTGTTCTCTTTCATCATGTCCTCCACCAAGACCTGCTCCTCTTTGTCTTCCAACTGCATCTATTTCATCTATAAATATAATGCATGGTGAATTTTTCTTAGCCTGCTCAAATAAATCTCTAACTCTAGATGCACCAACTCCAACAAACATTTCAACGAAGTCTGACCCTGATATACTAAAAAACGGTACTCCAGCTTCCCCTGCTATAGCCTTAGCAAGAAGGGTTTTTCCTGTTCCTGGAGGTCCTACAAGTAATACCCCTTTAGGAATTCTAGCCCCCATTTCTATATATCTCTTAGGTAATTTTAAAAAATCTACAATTTCAGCAAGTTCCGCTTTTTCTTCGTCAGCTCCTGCCACGTCAGCAAAAGTTACTTTCTTTTTATCAGGCGTGGCCATTTTGGCTCTACTCTTACCGAAATTCATTACATTTCGATTCCCACCACCACCTTGAGATTGCTGCATAAACATAAACCAAAAAGCTACAAGCATTAATATTAAAAGTATCGTTGGTAAATACTGTACCCACATAGGAATTGACGCAGGTTTAACATAAACTTCCTTAACATCTCCATTTTTAGGATGCTCAGCAATGAACTGAAATAGTCTTTCAGATGGAACTATTGTTTCATATGCACTACCATCTTTCAAAGTACCATCTACAGTCATCTTGTCTTCCTTTACTTGAAAGCTCTTTACATTGTTATCTATCCAATATTTTTGAAAATCATTAAAATTAATAGTTGTTGAACTTTCATTTGTCCTAGCAAGCATTAATGCTGCGAGAATAACTAATACAAACACTATAACCCAGGCCGTTGCACTTGAAAATTTTTTCATTACAGGCCCCCCTCTCTTTTAAGTTTATACTGTAAAATTGTATCACAAGGAAAATTCCTTTACAATAAATTTAGTTAATTATTTATAAACTTCCTCTTTTAGTATACCTACATAAGGTAAGTTTCTATACTTTTCTGCATAATCGAGTCCATAACCCACTAGGAAGTAATCTGGAACTATGTATCCTGTGTATTTAACATTAATTTCAACCTTTCTCCTTTCTGGCTTACTCAAAAGGCAAGCTATTTCTATGCTTTCAGCTCCCCTACCTTTCAGATACTCAATTAGATATGATAAAGTTGTACCTGAATCTATTATATCTTCTACTATAAGAACATGTTTACCTTCTATTTCAAAATCTAAATCTTTTAAAATTCTTACTACTCCTGAACTTTTTGTGGAATTAGCATAACTTGAAACTGCCATAAAGTCCATAGTACACGGAATTGTAACTTCCTTTAATAAATCTGCCATGAATGGTACAGATCCTTTCAATATTCCTACTAACATTAATTCTTTGCCTTCATAATCTTTACTTATTCGTGTTCCAATTTCTTTTATCTTTTTCCTTAATTCTTCCTCTGGAAATAAGATTTCTTTTATGTCCTCTTGCATACTGCTCATATTTTTGTTTCCTCTCTTTCAATTTTTATCTCTAATATATTTTTTGTATTTTCATCAACTTTAAAAAGTTCACTTACTCTATATCCTACTATCCATGCAATTTCATCATCAAAACATATAATAGGAATATAGTCTCTTTGATCCTTAGCTACCTTTTCATCCATAAAGAAATCTTTTAACTTCTTGCTTCCACTCATCCCTAAAGGTATAAATTTGTCACCTGCTTTTCTATGCCTTATAGTTACTTTTTTCTGGAACTTATTATAATCAAAATATTTTATTAAGCTATTATTTTTAAAATTTACCTTTTCCTTAGGATCAATAATTCTGGTTATTACTCGTAAGTTATATTCCTTTACATCATTATTCCCACTATGTATACTATATTCTTCCTTGCTAACCTCTTTATTTTTTTTAACTTTCTTTAATATGTATATATTTCCATATCTATTTGATACTACAACATGATTTGGAAGATCAATGTTTTTTCCTGTGGATCCTAATTGAATATTAATTATGTCATTAATGTGAATTTTTTCAAAGTTGTTTAAACTTCCAGTTACTTCATACAAAGCTTTTCTTATGATTCTAGTAATTATAGCTTCATTTTCTAAAAATGCCTCCTTTGATATTATAACCTTTTCTCCCTGTATATCACAATATTTTTTAAATTTTTCTTTAGCAATTGTTTCTAAATATTCGTTATCTATTTTTATAGTATTTGATAATCTATTGAGAACTTTTATAATATCTTCATTAAAATTCTCTTGTATATAAGGTATAAGTTCTAATCTTACTCTATTTCTAGAATATATAGTTTCTAAATTTGTTTTATCTATTCTCGGATTAATATTTTCTTTGCAACAATATTCCTCAATTTCATGCCTTGTAACATCTATTAAAGGCCTTACAAATATGTTATCTCTTACCGCCTTTATTCCTACTAGTCCTTCCAAACCCGTTCCTCTCATAATCCTCATTAGTATAGTTTCTGCTTGGTCATTTGCATTATGAGCTATAGCTATTTTATGCGCATTTAATTCTTTTTTTAAATCATTAAAAAAATCATATCTAGCATTTCTTCCTGCACTTTCGCATGAAATATTTTGCATTTTCATAATTCTATTTATATCTACTGATTTGCTCCTGAATTCTATATTTAATTTTTTACAAAATTCCTTTACATATTCTTCATCTCTATCTGATTCATTTCCTCTTAAACAATGATTTACATGTGCTGCATATAATTCTATATCAAGTTCTTCTTTTAAAGAATACAATATATGCAGCAAACTCATAGAATCCGGTCCACCAGATACTGCAACTATTACTTTGTCGCCTTTATTAAACATTCTATGCCTATTTATAGTTTTTAAAACAGTCTTTATCAATTTTAACACTTCCTAAAGAAAATTTTGTTTTATAAGTAATATATTACTTAACTTTAAAGCAAACTTCAATTCAAATTTTCAATGGCTTAAATTTAGAATGCATAACACTCTAAACTTAAGCCATTATAATTTTTAATACAAACTATATACCTTCTCTACAATGACTGTCATGTCATCTTTTATTTTTCCTTTACTTAATTTTTTTGCATTACTTATAATTTCCTCACTTAATTGTCTAGGGTCATTGCAATTATTATTTTTTAAAAAATCTACTATCCATTCATATTTACCAGCTTGTTCATTTTCATAATCTAATACTCCATCACTTAACATAACAATGACATCACCATTTTCAACTTTTTTTCTTACTATATCTATATCTGGTTTATCTAATACACCAATTGGCAAAGTTTTCGACTTTATTACATCAATATCTTCTCCTTTTTTTATAAAACTAGCTACAGCCCCTACTTTCATAAAATCAGCCTCTCCTTTATATAAATCTATGCTACTTAAATCTAGCGTTGAGAACTTTTCTTCTTCAGAAAATTTCATAGTCATTATAGAATTTATTATATTTATAGCAGTTAATTTGTTAAAACCTGATTTAGAAAATCTTTCTATCAACTTTACTGCCGCACTGCTTTCCTGGCCAGCCTGTGGTCCTGAACCCATGCCGTCACTTATAATAGTCAAATAAGTTCCATCTGGTAATTTTCCAAAGCTCTGACTATCACCACTATATTTTTCTCCATCCTTGCAGCACTTACTTGTATAAGCTGCTACATGATATTTAGGCGTTTCTTCAAAGGTAACAGTACATACCTCAAATTCAGAATTTAAATTGCATCCATCTTCACTAACACACATACATTTTCCTGTTACTCCATTTACCAATGGAAGTACGTGTTTTATACAAATTTGTTTTCCTCCACATGCATCCATAGATAAATTAACTATCAATCTGTTATTTTTGTTATTATAACAGAATACATCTCTATAATGTATACCATTCTTATTTAAAACTCTTCTTATGGTATTTTCAGTTTCAGTATTAAATTTTACATTATAATTAAATTCATCTATAATTTCTGACACAGAGTTTCCTACGTTCTCCACTTGATTAGATAGTAGCTGCCTGCATTCACTTAATCTATTCCTCCACATTTCATTAATTATATAATTATTAACAATTTCTTCAGTATTTTTTATAATAGCAGATCTTTTCACACACTTCCTTTCTATTTCATGTGGAACTTGTTTTCTATTATCCTGATAATTCTGTATTAATTCACTAAAAGCATTATAAGTATAATAATTTTCCCTTTTCCAGCACATAGACTGCATAGAGCATGTACTACAAACCCGATCTGCAAGATTTTCTACTAATGCACTACTTTTATTTTTCATAAGCAATTTATCGTTATATACCAAATTTGCTAAAATTCCTGACATATCAAATAATACTTCAGAAAAGTTCTCTAGCTTATTTACTAATAATCCTTTAATCTTTTCTGCATAATTTTCTTTAAAATGTTCCTGCTTCCTCTCCCAATCCAATTCTATTTCAATTTTTTTCAAAATTTTTCCAGGTACCATCAAAAAAAATATGGCACTTATAATTACCTCTATTAATTTAAATTGAGTTCCTATATCAGAGTACATTTTTAATACAGCAAACGCCAAAAGATAAGCTAATCCACTCATCCATTTACCCGTTTCTCTGAATATGCCAGATATAAGTCCACATACGCCATATACTCCTACAAAAGCTATCATATTATTAGACGTTATCCCTATTATAGTTCCCATTGCCACCCCTGATGCTGCTCCTGATGAACTTCCCTTTGTATATCCTACTATAAGTATAAATGCTAAAGCTATAATATTTCTTAAAGATACTCCTCTTATATTACTTCCCCAAGTTCCTGCTACTACTAAAGATATAGTAACTGCCATACTTATTATTTCCTCACTACTATATAAATGCCTTGTTTTATATTGTTTGAAGCATATTATAGAATAATTAATAATAAAATATACTGGGAATATAGCACTTACTTCAAAAAAAGAAAGTAAAAATGACATACCTAAAGTTATTTTAAGTATTAATAACTTATAAAAAGAAATTTCTATAAGCAAGGTAAAAAATATCATCACTATTTTTTTGTTTTGTTCGACTGTTTTTAGTATGTAGTTAATAGCTATAAGAGTTCCAGAAGTTATAATGTATACAGGCAAACTTTTTACACTACTATAAAGAGAAATATATCCTAGTATGCTTCCAATTGCTGATATCAATATAACTTTATCTTCTTCACAAGTCATAACTGCAATCAAAAAAGCTATACCGAATGGAGCCATCAAATTTATCATGAGCACTCGACTAATTAAAAATGCAGCTATAAAATAAGTAACAAATTTAATTAGTCGAGGCAAACTTTTAATCTTTTGTTTTTTTAATTCATCTTTTGAATCCTTAACCCTCTTATACGGAAAAAGTTCAACTCCGTACTGCATTAATACCACCCACCTTATAAATTACTGCTTTTATTATAGCAAAGTCTTTTGGAAATAAATGTCATAAGGTGATATGTCTATTTATTTTTTTTAGGACATTTAATCCTAAGTTTCTTTTAAAAAATTTTCTTTAGACAGTTATAGCGAAATTTTGAAGAAATAAGTTGAAAATTATTTGGAAAATAACTTTTTTCAAAAAACTAAAAAACCTGTGGTATACACCACAGGTACTGGTAGCGGAAATAGGACTTGAACCTACGACACTTCGGGTATGAACCGAATGCTCTAGCCAACTGAGCTATTCCGCCATATTATTCAATTTGGTTGCGGAGGTAGGACTTGAACCTACGACCTTCGGGTTATGAGCCCGACGAGCTACCAACTGCTCCACCCCGCGATATTGGTGCTGAAGACCGGAATCGAACCGGTACGGGTTTTAAAGCCCGCAGGATTTTAAGTCCTGTGCGTCTGCCAGTTCCGCCACTCCAGCATCTTAAAATTTATGTGGTAGCGGAAATAGGACTTGAACCTACGACACTTCGGGTATGAACCGAATGCTCTAGCCAGCTGAGCTATTCCGCCTTATTATTTAATTTGGTTGCGGAGGTAGGACTTGAACCTACGACCTTCGGGTTATGAGCCCGACGAGCTACCAACTGCTCCACCCCGCGATATTGGTGCTGAAGACCGGAATCGAACCGGTACGGGTTTTAAAGCCCGCAGGATTTTAAGTCCTGTGCGTCTGCCAGTTCCGCCACTCCAGCATTTTCTATCATTTACTTAAATATCTGAAAATCAGTTATTTAAATACCTGACAACCTGACAACATAACTTATTATATATGATATACATATCATTGTCAACTATTTTATACATTTTTATTTAAATAAATTATTTAACATAAAAGAGGCTATTTATAGCCTCTTCATATTCAAAATAAATTATTATTAATTGGACTGTTTTCTGTAACCTCTACCTTTTGAATCCTGGTGTTTTTTTAGATCTTGAAATCTTTCTTCACTATCTTTTAAAAACTTAGATAACCTATCTTCAAATCCTCCTTGTAAATTCCTAGTCTTATCCTTGTTCCAATCAATTTCTACTGGTTTTACACTTTTTTTCTCTGGTGTAGCCTGCTTTATTGATAAACTTATCTTTCCATTTTCATCAACTGAAATTACTTTAACCTTTACTTTATCTTTTTCTTTCAAGTAATCTCTTATATTTTTCACATAAGTATCTGATACCTCAGATATGTGAACTAAGCCGGTTTTCCCATCGATTTCTACAAAAGCTCCAAAACTAGTAATATTAACCACTGTACCCTCTAGTATGCTTCCTGCCTTTAAGGTCATATTAAAAAGACTCCTCCTTAATAAAAATAATATTATATAGTAAATTTTAAATTTGAAACTAAATAATTTTAACGCTTTGCATTTATTACAGGGGTTTCGCCTGGTTTAATAAGACCTAATCTTTCTCTTGCCAGTTTTTCTATATACATATCTGATTTAGACATCTTAACCTCATCCTGTAATTTCTTATTTTGATCTTTAACCTTCAGTTCTTCTAAACTTTTTTGTGATATTTGCTGCTTTATTTTATACATAGTTATCTGTTGGTTTATAAAAACATAACATGCATAAAAAATTATAAACAATAAAATCACATTTTTAAATTTTATCTTCTTTTTCATAATCATCACCATTTCCATTTTAGAAATGTATTTTTAAAAACACCTTACTTATATTCTAATTTGATTTTCAATTTTCTTCAAGTTATTTTTTATAATTTCTTTTATTTTTTGTTTTAATAATATAAATTATTATCCTAAAAGGGTAAAATACTATATTTTTTAACACTCTAAAAGTTCTTCTCACATTTTTAATTAGCTTATATTGAAATTTTATGAAAGTACTGCTAAAAATTTTTATATATAAATATGCTCCTAAGGTTATCCATGCATATATATATACACCTACATATAAACAATCTATAAAAAGTAAAAATATGAATATAATTATAGAGGCTAAAATCCAAAACAAAATATCCTCTACAAAAGTTAATATTTTATTTATGTTATTTAATCCTCTTATTATTCTATATAAGTCAAATAGTATTCCTGTTATAATTCCTGCAATAAGACTAAATATAATACATCTTAATTGTTGGGTTATTGATAAAATCATTTATTCCTACTTAAACAATCTTGATATCAGTTTTTCTTTTTGTTTTTTTTCTTGATTGTTTGTATATATGCAGGAACTTATCATTCCAATTATGGTAACATCTCCGTTCTGTACATCTAGCTTGTTCATCTTGAGACCTTTCCCTTTTATATTAAGTGTACCTAGGTTGGTATTTAATACTATTTGTTCTTCATTAAAACTTATAACTTCTACAACTCCGCTTAATACTAACCTTTTTCTATTTTCAATATGCAATATGCTCTTTTTATCTTCCACTATTTTTACTTCTTTTTTTTCCATAACATCCCCTCCACTTATATTTAAATATATGTTTACATTTAATGGGATATTACTAGATTGAAATTATGCTTATATCTTTAATCTATTCTTCATCCTCTTGTCCAGATATAATTTCGTACATTGCCTGTGCATTCTCTTTTGTAACATGCTGTGCAATATTTACAATTTTGGCTTTAAGAGCTTTACTAGCATATCTAATCTCTATAATATCACCCTCTTTAACCTCTGTGCTAGGCTTTGCCATTTTATCATTTATACTTACTCTTCCCCCTTCACAAGCCTCTTTTGCCACTGTTCTTCTCTTTATTATTCTCGAAACTTTAAGATACTTATCTAACCTCATTTTAATTTCCCCTCTTTTAAAACAAAAAACCCAGATTTACACCCAGGTTTTTTTAATATTATTTGTTTACTTTATCTTTAAATTCTTTACCAGCTTTAAATACTGGAACTGTTGATTCTGGTATTTCTATTTCTTCTTTAGTTCTTGGATTTCTGCCTACTCTTGCAGCTCTCTTTCTTGTTTCAAATGTTCCAAATCCAACTAGTTGAACTTTATCACCTTTTTCAAGTGTTTCTTCAACGCTTTCTATAAAACCCTTTAAAACTACTTCTACATCCTTCTTTGTTAGTTTTGATTTTTCTGCTATACTTGCAATTAATTCTGATTTGTTCACCTTTTTTACCTCCTTAATATTGAGTATGCTTTAGTTTACATACTAGCTTATTCTTCATTAATTTGAAAAATCCTTTTTTTTCATCGTTTTTGCATAAAAAAACTTTAATTTTTTACTTTTGATTCTTCCCAAAGGTCATCCATCTGTTCTAATGTCATATTGATCATATCGACACCTTTAGACTTTGCTTTTTTTTCTATATATGCAAAACGCTTAATAAATTTCTCTATAGTATAATTTAATGCAAATTCGGGGTTAATGTCAAGGAATCTAGCAATATTTACCGAAGCAAATATTAAATCCCCTATTTCTTCTACTATTTTTACCCTTTCTTTCCCTTTATATACATTCTTTACTTCATAAAATTCTTCTAAAACCTTATCCAATGCATCTTCCACTTTATCCCAATCAAACCCAACCTTTGCTGCCTTTTTTTGAACTTTTTCTGCTCTCATTAATGCTGGTAGATTTTTAGGTACATGTTTTAACTCTTCTGTATAACTATTAAGACCTTGTTCTTTTTTCTTTATGCTATCCCAATTTACCAACACTTCTTCAGATGTACTTAAATCTATATTGCCAAATACATGTGGATGCCTATCAATCATCTTTTTACAAATACATTCCACCACATCATTAATATTAAAAAATCCTTCTTCCTTACCAATTTGTGAATGGAAAACTATTTGAAGTAATACATCTCCTAACTCCTCAACAAGTTTATCATCATCTTTTTCATCTATGGCCTCTAATACTTCATAGCACTCTTCTATAAGACATTTCTTTATACTTTCATGAGTTTGTTCCTTATCCCATGGGCATCCATTTTCTGCTCTTAATATGCTTATTATGTCTAATAGATCATTAAAATCTTTTCTTATATCCAGATTTTTAGGGATATATAGTGAAGTTAAATAGTCTATATCTTCCTGCCTATCTATTTCATATAATGGCATCTTTCTAATGCTCTCTAATCCTTTAACTCCAGCTGCTCTTACAAAATAGACTTCACTATCATCAGTGTAGTATTGCATTAAAGCTAATTTAACCTCAGAAGCTATAAATTTATCATACACCTGAGTTATTATAGTTCCTACTCTTTTATCTAAAACTTGGCTTTTCATATCAAAAGCATCTATTACTTTTATTCCCTCTATAGGATCTATTTTCAAACTTTCCATAAGAACATCTATAAAACTTACAGCTGTAAATATTTCTGTTTCTATTCCTTTTTTCTTACATAGGTGTATCAATAAATTAACAGATTTTTCAGCTACTAATGGATGACCTGGTACTGCATATACAATATTACCATATTTTAGCTCCTTGTTGATTAAATCATCAGCTATAGATTCATATACTTGGTCAAAATTTTCACCTTGTTCATATTTATGATCATAAGTTTCAAATTTTATACCATATTCTCTTAAAAACTGCACCGTAGGATGCTTTTCTGTTCTTAAATAAATTTTATCATTATTTTTTAAAACTTCTAAAGTCCCTATAGTCATGGCTTCTTTATTTCCAGGACCTAGACCAACTATTTTTATCATTTATATTATTCCACCTCTATCTTCTAAAAATCCTATTTTTAACATGATCATATTTAAATATTCTAAATATAAATATAAATATGCTATATACAATAATACCTGAAAGTATAGCTACAAGACACGCTATTCTACTGCTTATGGTATAATTATAGACATTCATATAAATAATTACAACAATTATTATCATTAAAGTAGATGCAAATGCAGGCTTTATAACTGTTTGAAAATAGTTTATATTAATCTTCAATTTTCTTTTAAGTAACATCATGTTTAACATAGAAGCTACGATATATCCACATATGCTACCTATTACAGCACCATAAATGTTAATACTAGGTATAGAAACTACTTGCAGTGTAATTGCTGTTTTTATAGCACATCCAATGGCTAAATTGACTATTGGCATTATATATTCTCCTACTCCTTGAAGAATAGCTGTGGAAGTTTGTGCCAAAATTATGAATGGAACAGATATCGCTGAATACTGCAATATTTTAAATCCATCAGATTGTCCTGGAAATATTAAATTTAAAATTGGATAAGCAAGATTATATAATCCTAAACAGGATGGCAATGCTATAACCATTGAAAGCTTTATGGCTAAATCCACTTTATTCATCACTTCAAACCTTCTGTTCAATATATATGTCTCTGCAATTATAGGCATTAAAGAAGCACAAAGTGCTGCTGAAAGTGTTAATGGAACATTTATCATAATAAAAGCTTTTCCTGTAAGTTGTCCATATAATATAGTTGCTTGTTTATAATTAAATCCTGCCTGTAATAACTTTTGTGGAACTATTGCAGAATCTATAAGACTCATTATACTGCTTGCTGCTGCACCCAAGGAAACTGGTATAGCTATATATAGCAGCTTATTCATGATATCTATATCATCATGCACTACATTAACTTTAAATTCTTTTCTTATTTTTATATACTTTGCCAACAAGTAAATTCCTGCAAATAGTCCTCCTGCAGCTGCTCCAAGTGCTGCTCCTCCAGCTGAATATTCTATCCCTTTTGGCAGAAGTATATAAGCAAGTCCAACTCCAATTATAACTCTTCCTATCTGCTCTATTATCTGAGAAATTGCAGTATAGTTCATATTCTGCAGTCCCTGGAAAAATCCTCTAAATGCACTCATTACAGATATAAATATTGGTGCAAAAGCAATGGAAACTAATGAATAATAAGATTTTTCATCCCATTTTAAAAATGCTATAATAGGTCTAGAAAAAATAAGTAATATTGCCGTAAAACCAGCCCCTAAAATAAACATAAGGAGCATTGCCTTTCTTAAAACTTGAATTACCCCTTCATGATCATTTATAGCATTTCTTTCTGATACCATTTTAGATATAGCTACAGGTATTCCTGATGCTGCTGCAATAAAAAACATATATAATGGAAAAGACATTTGATAATATCCTACTCCCTCGTCTCCTATAAGCATTTGCAATGGCCATCTAAAAAATAATCCTAAAAATTTCGATATGATTCCTGCAAGTCCTAAGATAAATGTTCCTTTAATTAGTGATTGCTTTTTCATAAAAATACCCCCGATTGTTCTTTTTGTAAGAGCAAACTTTTCTAAATAATACTTTACATTTTTATAATTATTTAAATTTTAAGGGTATTATTACTGTAATTACATGAATATTTTTTATATTTATGTCAATAATCACCTATGTAGCAAAAGACAAATAAATAATGGCAGCATACGCTGCCATTATTTATTGTTCCATTTGCTTTCCTATGAAAGATGATGCAGTTTCAGCCAATTTAGTTTCAACATCCCCAAACTTTTTTCCTTCATCTTTTGATACTATAATTACGGCACCAATTGCATCACCTTCTGCTATTATTGGTGAAATTACTTGTGCTGAATACTTCCCTTCAACTTCTTCATCATCATATAAAGCCACTGGCTTTTCTTTATCACTTGTAAAATTTATAGCCTTTCTATCTTCTATAATTTTTTCAAGATCATCACTTATTTTTTTCTCCAAGTATTCCTTCTTAGTTGCACCACTTATAGATATTATACTATCCTTATCACATATCATAACTATATTTCCTATAGTCTGTTGTAATGATTCTGCATATCCTTTAGAAAAATCACTTAATTCTCCAATAGGAGAATATTTTTTAAGTATAACTCCTCCTTCCCTATCTGTAAAAATTTCTAATGGATCTCCTTCTCTTATTCTAAGAGTCCTCCTTATTTCCTTTGGTATGACTACTCTACCTAAATCGTCTATACGTCTAACAATACCTGTTGCTTTCATTATTTCTTACCTCCTAAAATCTAATTTAAATATAACTTGTGTTAATATTATTTTTCTAAATATGAAATTTTATACACAATTGTTATTTAAATTAGAATTTACTTGTGTAAAAAAAAAACACAGTATACAAAATACTGTGTTTTTTCATTTTTTTTATATAAGATTTTTTTCATTTTTACTTATTTTAGCACTCTTTTTCCACTCAGCTACTTTATCCTGATATTTCTTTTGTTTTTGTTCAGTTTCAAGTTGAGTTTTTATTTGAGCCTTCACTGCATCAAGTTTTTTAACAGGATATTCTTCTTTCTCTACGCATTTTATTATATGATATCCAAATTGGCTTTTAACTGGAGCTGATATAGCTCCTTTTTTTAACGCTATCGCACCAGCCATAAATGCAGCATCAAAACCTGAATCTACATAATTTACAAATCCTAAATCTCCACCTTTATCCTTAGTAGCTGTATCTGTTGAAACTTCTTTTGCAACTTTAGCAAAATCTTCACCTTTATCTAATCTAGTTTTTACCTTTTTAGCTTCTTCTTCAGTTTTTACTAATATGTGAGCTGTATGTATTCTATTAGGTTTTTCTGTAAACTTGTATGGATTATTTTTGTAGTAATCTTGAACACTTTTATCATCAACTTTAACATCTTTTCCTACATTATTCGTAACATTTGTGCTTATCTCTTGATTTCTCATTTGAGTATAATACATATTTTTTAAATTTTCTTCTGTAAGACTTTGTTGTTTTAAAGCTGCTTGAAATTTAGCTGCGTCATTTCCAAATTGTTGTTGTTTTATATTACTAATTTGTTTATCAACTTCAGCTTTTAACTTTGCATCATCTGGAAGCACTTTTAATTCTTTAGCCTTTTGTTCAATAACTTTTGACTCTATCATACTATCAAGTATTTTTGATTTTTGCTCTTTTAAAATGCTTTTTGCATCATCATTTTTCTCATAGTCTTCACCATATTGCTGCTTAATTTGAGCTGCAATTCCCATTAAATTAGGATTACTATCTAATTCACCTCTAGTGATTTTTTCTCCATTTACTGTTGCCACAACACTATTTTTTATAGCTTCTGGCGTTTTAGCTATCATATTACAACCAACTGTCGAAAACGCAAATGCAGATATTAAAACTGCGCTTACTAATCTTTTTACACTTTTCACAACCTATTCCTCCATTCATATTAATGCTTTTTAGCAATACAAATTAATTTTAACACAAAAACTATCCTACTACAAAATTATTTTTTATGACATATATTAGCCATATACTCCATAATTTCTTTTATATTATAAACTAAATTTTCTCTCTTTACCTCCTTAATTTTATATCCAAATCCAGGATTATCTGATAACTTTATACTTATTTTTTTGTTATAATCTTTTATAAGCCCTTTAAGCATATTTTCCTCCATTCTTTCTTTGTTATCAAACTTGAATACAACTTCATCCTTCTTTTCCTTGATCTCCTGAATTCCTAATTTCTTTCCTATGCTTCTTATATAGGCTATATTCATAAGATTATATATAGAAGGTGGAATATCCGAGAATCTATCCTTCAATTCTCCTTCAATATCTTCCATGTCTTCATAACAATCAATAGCTGCAATTCTTTTATATACCTCTATTTTTTGTACTTCATCTTTTATATAATTTGTTGGAATATATGCATCTACCTTTAATTCTACAGTTGTTTCTACTGGTTCTTTATCTATATCTCCTCTTACAAGCTTTATAGTATCCTCTAGCATTCTACAATACAAGTCATATCCTACAGCTGCCATATGCCCATGTTGAGACGAACCCATCATATTTCCCGCTCCTCTTATTTCAAGATCCTTTAGAGCTATTTTAAATCCTGATCCTAATTCTGTAAAATCTTTTATAGCCTTAAGCCTTTTTTCAGCTACTTCTGTTAAAATTTTATCTTTTCTGTATGTAAGGTAACAGTAAGCCATCCTATTGGTTCTTCCAACTCTTCCTCTTAGCTGATACAATTGAGATAACCCCATTTTATCTGAATCATATATTATCATAGTATTTACATTTTGAATATCCATTCCTGTCTCTATTATTGTGGTAGCCACCAAAATATCATACTCATTTTTCATGAAATCCACTATGATATTTTCTAACTCTCTTTCTTGCATCTGACCATGTGCAACAGCTACTCTCGCTTCTGGAACTAGTTTAGCCACATAAGAAGCCATTTCTTTAATATTTTCAACTCTATTATATACGAAGTAAACCTGTCCTCCCCTATTTAACTCTCTTAATATAGCATCTCTTATTAACTGATCATTATATTCTACTACATAAGTTTGTACTGGATATCTTTCTTCTGGAGGCGTTTCAATTACACTTATATCCCTTACACCTACTAGAGACATATGTAATGTTCTAGGTATAGGTGTAGCACTTAAAGTTAATACATCTATATTTTTTTTCATCTTTTTTATTTTTTCTTTATGTGTAACTCCAAATCTTTGCTCTTCATCTACTATTAACAGCCCTAAATCTTTAAATTGAACATCTTTTTGAATAATTCTATGTGTTCCTATAAGTATATCTATTTCTCCTAATTTTAAAGCCTTAATACTAGATTTTTGCTGTGATGTCGTTCTAAATCTGCTTATCATATCTATCTTTACAGGAAAATCAGAAAATCTTTGTACAAAATTGTTATAGTGCTGCTGTGCAAGTATTGTGGTTGGAACTAAAAACGCTACTTGCTTTCCATCCATTACTGCCTTAAAGGCTGCCCTTACAGCAACTTCTGTTTTTCCATATCCTACATCACCACATAATAGTCTGTCCATAGGTTTATCTGACTCCATATCTAATTTTATGTCTTCTATTGATGTAACTTGATCTGGAGTTTCTTCATAAGGAAACTCTTCTTCAAATTGCTTTTGCCAAACAGTATCTTTTGAATATTTATACCCCTTTAATGTTGATCTAACAGCATAAAGCTTTACTAAATCTTCAGCTATTTCCTCTATAGACTTTTTAACCTTCTTTTTTGCTTTTGCCCATTCTGCACTCCCTAATTTATTTATCTTAGGTATTTTTCCTTCAGTTCCTATGTACTTTTGAACCATGTCCAGTTGTTCTACAGGAACATACAATTTATCATCAGATTCATAAATTAACTCAAGATAATCCTTTTTATGTCCTTGAAGTTCCAGTTGTTTTATTCCTTTATATACTCCAATTCCATGATTTGCATGAACCACATAGTCACCAGGCTTAAGCTCTGCAAAGCTTTTAATCTTGTTTATCCCTTTTTTAGATGCCTTACTGGCAGATTTCCTTTTTGCCTCTCCAAAAACCTCTTTATCCGAAATAACACATATTTTTAACTCTGGATACTCAAAACCATTCAACTGACTTCCAAAGGTTATTATAACTTCTCCTGGTTGAATATCATGTATTACATCTTTATAAGAACTTTCTATATCATTATCTCGCAAAGTATTTACTAATCTTTCTCCTCTTGGTCTGGTTCCTGAAAGAATAACTATTTTAACTCCTTTTCCCTTTTTATCCTTTATATCCTGTATGAGCAACTCCATTTGTCCATGATAATTATGCAATGTTATTTGAGAAAAATTAATTATAGATCTTGGTGCTAGTATTTTTGTAGACTTAGGTATAGCATCCATAGTCATAACTTCTTTTTCTTCTAAAGATTCAAACACATGAGATTTATTTAACAATAACTCACTTTGCTTTGATAAAATATTACCTCTTTGTAAAAAGCTTTTATAATTTTCTTCAAATTCAAAGTAAACACTGTCTAATTTTCCCTTACACCTTTGTAAATCATCCAAAATTATAAAATACTCTTCTGTATAGTCTAAAAAAGAAGAAGTCTTATCATAAAAATATGGTAAAAAACTATCTATAGTTTCAAAAGTCCAGTTTTCTCTTAAAGATTCTAAATTTTTTTTAACTTCTTGCTGAACATTTTCTAATGCATCATTGTCTTTTCTCTTTTTTAGCTTATCACATACAAGTTTCAAATCACTTTCCATGCCCTGAAGACCCTTTTGTATACTTTCATTATCTAAAATTATTTCATTAGCTGGAAAAATTTCTATATTTTTTACTTTTTCAACACTTCTTTGTGATTGTAAATTAAAACTTCTAATAGAATCTACTTCATTACCAAAAAGTTCTATTCTATATGGTTCTGCAGCTATAGGAGAATATATATCTATTATCCCCCCTCTTATAGAAAACTGACCTTTACCATCTATAATCTCTACTTTCTCATATCCACATTGTATTAATTTTTGCTTTAAATCTTCTATATCTAAAATATCCTTTATAGAAATATTAAAGGTATAATTTCTATAAAGGTTTACAGGAATATAGCTCGAAGCTAACGTCTCTATACATGTAACTATAATCTTTTTACCGCTCTTAAGTATTTCCCTAATAACTTTTAGTCTTTCCCATCTAAGATCTCCCGATATTGCATAAATATTATAGAAAACCACTTCTTTTGTAGGAAAATAATAAACATTAGTAAGATATAAAGATAAATCTTCATACAACCTTTTTGCCTCTACATCACTATGAGTAAGTACTAAAAAAGGCTTGTCTAGTTCCTCATACACTCCATCTATTAAATATCCCCTAGCCGACTCTGAAAGTCCAAATATACCTACAGGAAACTTACTTTTTTCTATATTATTAATTATACTTTTAAATTCCCTACTATTTTTAAGAGGTTTTAAAAGCCCTTCTAATCTCATTTTAACAACCACCCTATAAACTTTAAAAATTTTGGTCAAATTAAGGTATAGTTTCTATACCTTAAAACTATTAAATTTATTCATAGCCTCGTCTACTCCATATTTTATTATATGTTCTACAGCATCTACACTAACATCAAAAACCTTAATAACCTTTTCTCTGTCTTCTATATTAAATCTTCCTAAAACATGAGATACTAGTTCTGACTTAGGCTGTCCTACTCCTACTTTAATTCTTGGAAAAACATCAGTACCTAAGTTAGTTATAATGCTTTTTATTCCATTATGCCCACCAGCACTTCCCTTTTCTCTTATTCTAAGCCTACCTACTTCCAAACTTATATCATCATATAATATTATTACTTGTTCATTGCTGATCTTATAAAAATTTACTACTTCTCTTATACTTTCTCCACTTAAATTCATATATGTACTTGGTTTTAATAATATAACTTTTTTAGAAGCTATGCTTCCCTCTCCATACATTCCTTTAAATTTTTCCCTGTTTATAGATATATTATACTTGTCACTTACTAAATCTATAATATCAAACCCTACATTATGTCTAGTATTTTCATACTGTTTTCCTATGTTGCCTAAGCCAACTATTAAAAACATTTTTTCACTCCTAACTAACTTTCCCTACACTAATTATTCACTAAGGTATATATTATACTAAAAGACATAAATAATAAAGAGACTAAATGTCTCTTTACTTATTTTTTTCTTTCACATCGGAAAGAACTATATTTACTTCTATAGTCTTGCCATTTCTCCAAACTTTACACTTTATAGAATCTCCAATTTTATGTTTATCTAAAACATCAGATAAATCTTCAAATCGTAAGATTTTTTTATTATCTAATTCTACTATGATATCTGTTGGTTTTATTCCTGCTGAAGCTGCTCCACTTTCTTTTACTACTTCATTAACATATACACCTTGAACTTTATTTTGCTGTGAAACTACACTTTGACCATATATACCCAAAAATGGTCTTGAAACCTTACCATAACTCATAAGTGAGTTTATTATGCTCTTTGCTTCATTTATAGATATTGCAAATCCCATACCCTCTGCATTTTGATCTGCACCTAATTTTAAGCTATTTATACCTATAACTTCACCTGCACTATTGCAAAGTGGACCACCACTATTTCCTGGACTTATAGCTGCATCTGTTTGTAAAACTTTATATATGGCATCACCATACTGTATCTTTCTATTTAAAGCACTTATTATTCCTGCCGTAACAGAACCAGAAAACTCTTGGCCTAACGGATTCCCTATAGCAATAGCTGTATCACCTACTTTTACTTTAGATGAATCTCCAAATTTAGCTGTAGGTAAATTTTGTGCTTCAACTTTTATAATGGCTAAATCTGATCTGCTATCTGCTTTAACTAGCTTTGCAACTAAAATTTTCCCACTTGAAAACTTAACAGTAATTTTAGAAGCACCTTCTATTACATGATTATTAGTTACTATATATCCATTAGGATCAAATATAATTCCTGAACCACTTCCTACATCCTGTAATCCAAAATATCCTTCAGCTTTATTGCTTATACCTACTACTGTAGGTCCTACCATTTCAGCTACTTTAGTTATAGAATTTTTAGAGGTGTCTGCAATTTTAGTTTGATTATCTTGATTTTTAGGTTCAATTAAAGATTGATTTATTTGTGTATAACCTTTATCAGAATATCTTTTATTAGATACATATGCTCCTGATATTCCTCCTGAAACAGCTGCTATTAATATAAATGTAACTCCTTTTGCTAGACTTTTCAACCTAGCTTTTTTTCTACTATTAGTAAACTTTATTCCACCTGTAGCATTCTCTACACTTTGCCATTTCACATCTTTAATTCTATTTTCTCTATTATCGTCCATAAAATTGCACCTCATAAAAATATATTTAATCCATTATATATATACTAGTAAATTTTTTTTACATAACTATGAACAAAATGTTATTATTTTTTTAAATTCTTTTTAGAGTAAATGTAAACGTAACTCCTTGAGGTTGTTGATTTTCTGCCCATATATCTTCTCCTAATTGTGTAAT
This sequence comes from Clostridium drakei, assembly GCF_000633595.2. Taxonomy (GTDB): domain Bacteria; phylum Bacillota; class Clostridia; order Clostridiales; family Clostridiaceae; genus Clostridium_AM; species Clostridium_AM drakei. The sequence continues at coordinate 29,652 of NZ_JIBU02000034.1, forward strand.
TATACAGCTTACTATAGGAAGACCAAGTCCTGTACTCACTTTTGAAGTTCTAGATTTATCTTCTTTGTAAAATCTATCCCATATATGCTTTAGTCCTTCTTCTGATATCCCTGGTCCATCATTGAATATTGATACTATTACCTTCTCTCCTTTTGCCTTGGTACTAATTTTTACATTTCCGCCTTCATTTACATACTTTATTGCATTATCTGTAAGATTTGTTACTACTTGAGTTATTCTATCTCTATCTCCAACTACTAAAAGCTTATCATCTTGCATTAATACATCTACAGTAAGCTTTCTTTTCTTTATCTTAGTTTCAAATTTTATTACACACAATCTTATAATTTCATTTATATCAATTTCTTCAATTCTTAGCTTAAATTGACCTGCTTCAATTGATGATAAATCTAATAAGTCATTTACAAGTCTTGTAAGTCTTTGAATTTCTTCATAGGCTATAGACAGATAATAATTCTCCTTTTCCTTTGGAATAACTCCATCTAAAATCCCTCCTATAAAACCTTTAACAGATGTTATAGGTGATCTTATTTCATGAGATACATTTGAAATAAATTCTCTTCTATTTTTTTCTACTTTTTCTAAAGAATCTGCCATAGAATTAAATGATTTTGCAAGAACACCTATTTCATCTTTAGAATTTATTTTAACCCTCCTATCCACTTCTCCTTTAGAAATTTTATCTGCCACATAATTAATTTGTGCAAGGGGATTTATTATTATTTTTCGTGAAATATAATATATTACAATACATGAAACTATTATAGCAAATATAGCAGAAATCCATATTATTTCATAAACTCTCTTTAAGGCCCCTTTTATTTCACTTAAAGATGAATGCATTATTATTACACCTTTAAACATTTCATTATGAAAAATAGGAATTTCAATAGTATGAACCGGAACTGTAATTAATTTCCCATATTTCCCTCTGCTCTCCATAACATGATTTTCTCTCAATTGTTCTAAATCACTAGTTAACACTTGTTTGCCAAGTATATTTTTATGTTCATTATCAGAAACTGCATAAACAATTCCATAACTATCTGTTAACCATATATCGGCTGATAAATACTTACCAATATAAACTAAAGTATCATTGAATTTATCTGCAGTTATTTTTTCATCCAAGTATTGAACAGCTGCAGTCCCTATAATCTGGGACTCTGACATAAGATGTGTTTTCCGCTGTTCAAAATAGTACCCTTCAAACCAATATGACAGAAATGCAGCTGTCATAATGAAGCTAATTGAAATTATTACTATAAATGTCGCTGCAAGTTTAGAGACTAAACCTTCCTTCATACTATTTCACCTCAAACTTATAGCCTACACCCCATACTGTTTCTATTTGCCAATTAGATCCTCCTTGCAATTTTTCCCTAAGTCTTTTTACATGTACATCTACTGTTCTTGAATCTCCTGGGTAATCATATCCCCATACTTCACATAAAAGCTGCTCTCTTGTAAATACCCTATTTTTATTATTTGCCAGATAATATACCAATTCAAATTCTTTAGGAGGCATTTTTATCTCTTGTCCTTTATAAACTACAGTATAAGAATTTATATCTATTGCTAGATCTTCAAAGCTTAATACTTCCTTATTTTCATTATCCACATTGTACCTTCTCAAAACAGCTTTAACTCTAGCCAATAATTCTTTAGGCTCAAAAGGTTTAACTATATAATCATCTGCTCCGAGCTCCAAACCAAGTACCTTATCAAAAGTTTCTCCTTTAGCAGTCAGCATAATAACTGGTGTTTCATATTCTTTTCTTATCCACTTTAATACATCTATACCATCAACATGAGGCAGCATAATATCTAGTAAAACCAAATCAGGTTTATATTCCAAAAATACTTCCTGTGCTTCTCTTCCGTCATGACAAACTTCAGTATTATAACCTGAGTTTTCAACATACATCTTTATTACTTCACATATGTTTTCATCATCATCTACAATTAATATTTTTCCTATAGAACCTTCCATTGCACTATCTCCTTTATTTAATCAAATTTCGTATTTTAAATTTATTATATACAAACTTTTTAATATTAAGTATTCTACTAAAATTACATATTAGTATACCTACTATTAAATTTACCACACATACTATAAGCAGTAATAGTATATACGTAAAAAAGTTACAAATAATTTACTATATTAAAAAAGTATGTAGATTATAATTCTACATACTTTTTTAATTAATTATTAGTCTTCAAATAACTTACTTACTGATATATCTTCATATATTCTCTTTATAGCTTCTGCAAATACAGGTGCTACTGATAAAATCTTAAATTTATCTAACATTTTATCTTGTGATAAGTTTATAGTATTTAACATTACTAACTCTTTTATAGCAGATTCTTTTATCCTGTCTATAGCAGGTCCTGATAAAACAGCATGTGTACAGCAAGCATATACTTCTTTCGCTCCTAATTTTACTAAGGCATTTGCTCCATTAGTTATAGTCCCTGCAGTATCTATCATGTCATCAATTAATATCACAGTTTTATCCTTTATATCACCAATAACGTTCATTATTTCTGATACGTTAGCCTTTGGTCTTCTTTTATCTATTATAGCTATTGGTGCATGTAATTTATCTGCAAATTTTCTAGCTCTTGTTACACTTCCAAGGTCTGGAGAAACCACAACTATGTCTTCTCTATCTGCAAATCCTTTTTGTATAAAATATTTTGCTAGAATAGGTGCTCCTAATAAATGATCTAGTGGTATATTAAAATATCCTTGGATTTGAGATGCATGTAAATCCATAGTTAATACTCTGTCAGCTCCTGCAGCAGTTAAAATATCTGCTACTAATTTTGCTGTAATTGGATCTCTTGCCTTTGCTTTTCTATCTTGTCTTGCATAACCATAATAAGGCACTACTGCAGTTATTCTTCCTGCAGACGCTCTTTTAAATGCATCAATCATGATTAAAAGTTCCATTAAGTTACTGTTTACTGGATTATTAGTTGATTGTACTACAAATACGTCTGTTCCTCTTACTGTCTCGTTAATATCTACTGATATTTCACCATCACTAAAAGTTGAAACCTTTGCGCTTCCAACAGATAGTCCTAATATATTAGCAATGTCTTTAGCTAATTCAGGATGAGAAGTACCTGTAAAAATTTTAATGTTCTTACCATGGGTTATCATTATATAATCCTCCTAAAATTTATTTCTTTAGCCCTTTTTTCTCTACCCAACCTTCTATGTTCTTTTGTCTAGCTCTTGCAACTGCCAAAGCACCCTCAGGAACTTCTTTTGTTATGGTAGATCCTGCTGCTATATATGAGTTATCTTTTACTGTAACTGGAGAAACTAAATTTGTGTTACAACCTATAAATGCATTATCTCCAATTATAGTTTTATACTTAGCTGTTCCATCGTAGTTAACTACAACAGTTCCACATCCAAAATTACATCCACTGCCAACTTCTGCATCTCCAATATAAGTTAAATGTGAAACCTTCGTATTATCTCCTATAGTAGATTTTTTAATTTCAACAAAATCTCCTATTCTTGCTGATTTACCTATAACAGTTAGCGGTCTTATATATGCAAATGGTCCAACTGTGGTACTCTCACCAACTTTACTCTCTAATATTACGGAGCTTTGAATAGTTACACCTTTTTCTATAATACTATCTTCTATTCTTGAATTTGAATATAATATACATTCTTCTTTTACAATTGTTTTTCCTTGTAAAACATTACCAGGATATATAATTGTATCATTTCCTATTTGCACTTCTTTACCTATGTATGTATTATCAGGATCAATTAAAGTAACTCCATTTTCCATATGTTTTCTATTTATTCGTCTTCGCATAACTTTTTCTGCATCTGCAAGTTGTATTCTAGAGTTAACTCCCATAGTTTCTTCAAACGGCACAGGAAGCGCACCTATCTTTTTTCCTTGATTCTTTAAAATTCCAATTACATCTGTTAAATAGTATTCTCCTTGTGCATTATTATTATTTAACTTTTTAATACTTTCGAGTAATTCTTGTATATCAAAGCAATACATAGCTGAATTTATTTCATTAATTTTAAGTTCTTCTTCATTACAATCTTTATGTTCTACTATCTTAGAAACGTCATTATTTCTTTCTCTTACTATTCTGCCATATCCAGTAGGATCATCTACTATAGATGTTAAAATAGTAGCTTTATAATTTCCACCTTCATGAAAACTAACTAGTTTCTTAACAGTATCTTCTGTAATTAAAGGAGCATCTCCAGTAAATATAGCCACTGTCCCTTTCTTTCCTTCCAAAAATTTCTCAGCACACATTACTGCGTGACCTGTACCTAATTGCTTATCTTGAAAAGAATATATAACATTTTTTGATGAAGTAGCTTCTTTTACCTTATCCGCACCTTTTCCAACTACTACATTTACTTCATTTATTTCTGAATTTCTCATAACATCTATTACTACATTTACCATTTCTGTTCCACATACTTTATGAATAACCTTTGGAAAAGAAGATTTCATCCTTTTTCCTTCTCCAGCTGCTAATATTATAGCACATTTATACATTTTAACACCTCTTTATGGTCATAAAATTACATTTTTCTACTTTATAATTATAAAACATCCTCTAATATTATATTTTATATAAAATTTATTTTCAACCTTATACAGAATTTTTATGTAAAATTTACAATAATAAAAAGGAGTAGTAACTACTCCTTTTTACTATTCTTCTGCTTTTTCGGCAGAAACTGTTTCTTCACTTTTTACTTTTTCGTATTCGTCTAAAATTGATTTTTGTATTTTTTCTCTTGTTTGAGTATTGATTGGATGTGCAATGTCTTTAAATTCTCCATCAGGAGTTTTTCTGCTTGGCATTGCTATAAAAAGCCCATTTTGACCTTCTATAACCTTTATATCGTGAACAACGAATTCATTATCAAAGGTTACTGAAACAATAGCTTTCATTTTACCCTCAGCAGCAATTTTTCTTACTCTAACGTCTGTAATTTGCATATAAAATCCACCTCCAAGATGCTTATTTATATAGTATTCTCTATAACTTATAATTTTCCTTCTTATTTTTTGAAAAATCAATAAATTTTTTCAAATTTCTATTTAAACATTTTAGAAGGAAATAGTAATGCTTCTCCTTTTTCATCACTTCCCTCAAAATCTACTATGGATACGTAATCATGAATTAATTTCTTAGGAGTTTCTACATTATCTATTAATACTCCAATTCCTAAAAGCTCACTCTCAAATTCCTTAAGTAAATCAACTATACCCATAGCAGTTCCTCCAGCCTTCATAAAATCATCTATAAATACACACTTGCTTCCTTTCTTCATTGCTTTTTTGGATAATGACATATTTTGTATTCTACCACTTGAACCTGAAACAAAATTTATACTTAAAGTAGATCCCTCTGTGAGCTTAGTTTCTCTTCTAACCACAACTAACTGAACCCCAAGCATTTTTGCTACCTGGTAGGCTAACGGTATTCCTTTAGTTTCAACTGTAACAACATAGTCTACGCACCTATCATTAAAGGCTGATGCAAGTATTATAGCTGCTGTATGTATTATCTGTGGATTAAACATTATATCTGTTACATACAAGAAATTCCCTGGTATTATTCTTTCTCTATTTTTCAAAATAATACATAGTTTTTCAGCAAATTCCTTACTTTTTTCATAAGATAATCCACATACATATTTTACTCCACCTGCTGCACCAGATATAGTCTCTATTCTACCCATCGAAAGCTTATTTAAGGTATCTTTTACTACTACCAAATCTTCACTTATTGTTGACTTAGCCGCATTAAACATTTCTGTAAAATGATTTAAGTTTATTATCTTGTTTGGATTTTCTATTAGCACTTTAGTTATAGCCGCAACTCTTTGATTCCTACTAAATTTTTCCATCATATCACCTATTATCTATATAAATTTTACGAATATTTTTTAAAAAATATATTCTATTATTCATATTTTATTCTAAAAGCTATACTTAATCAATACTATGCCATTATATTTAGTGATATACAACAGAAAATTTTATTTTATATAAATTATTTATTAATTCCATAAAATAAAATTTACTAACTGTGTTTTTTCTTATTATTTTTGTATATAATTAATAAATAAGGTTAATTATTAAGGAGATGATTATATTGTCATTTGATTTCATAAAAGACAAAGATAAGAAAATATATTTTATAGGTATAGGCGGAATAAGCATGAGCGGATTAGCCGAAATACTTTTAGAAAAGAACTTTAAAGTAGCTGGTTCTGATATAAAAGCTTCCCCAGTAACAAATAAATTAGCAAATAACGGATGTTTAATTAATATAGGACAGGTTAAAGAAAATATATCTGAAGATATAGATCTAGTAGTTTATACTGCTGCTGTTTCTAAAGATAATCCTGAATTACTAAAGGCTAAAGAATTAAATATACCAATAATGAGTCGTGCTGAATTTTTAGGTCACTTAATGAAAGGACATAAATTCAACGTAGCTATAGCTGGAACTCATGGCAAAACTACTACAACTTCTATGGTATCACATATATTTTTAAATGCAGATCTTGACCCTACTATACTTGTAGGTGGTCAATTAGATGCTATAAATGGTAATGTTCGCACTGGCAACAGCGAGTATTTTTTAACTGAAGCTTGCGAATATAAAGGATCTTTTCTTAAATTTTTCCCTTATATAGGGGTAATTTTAAATATAGATGCAGATCACTTAGATTTTTATAAAGATATAGATGACATACAAAATGCATTTATAAAATTTGCCAAACTAATTCCTAGAAACGGCTATCTGATATGTTATGACGAAGATCCAAGGATGAGTAAGGTAATTTCTGAATGTGACTGCAATGTATTAACCTATGGATTGAATAGCGGAAATGTTTTAGCTAAAAATGTAAAATTTGATGAAAAGGGTTGTGCTTCTTTTGATGTTTATGCTGCAAATGAAATGATAACTTCCGTTAACTTAAATGTTCCTGGTAAGCATAACATTCTAAATGCACTAGCAAGCATATGTGTATCATTAAGCCTTGATATCCCAAGAAAATTTATATCTAAAGGATTAGAAAGCTTTAAAGGAACCCACAGAAGATTTGAAATTAAAGGAGTTAAGAATGGAATTACAGTTATAGATGACTATGCACATCATCCAACTGAGATAAAAGCCACCTTAAGTGCTGCAAAAAATTACCCACATAACAAAATTTTTTGTGTATTTCAACCACATACTTATTCAAGAACATTGAGCTTATTTAAAGAGTTTACTGAAGCTTTTAATGATACTGATGAATTAATTTTAGCAGACATATATGCTGCTAGGGAAAAAGATACAGGTGCAGTAAGTTCTTCTATGCTTGCAGATAAAATTAAAGAAACAAAATCTGCATGTTTTAATTTTCACAGCTTTGAAGAAATCGTTTCTTATTTAAATAAAAATGCAAAAAATGGAGATATTATTTTGACTGTTGGTGCTGGAGATGTATTTAAAATAGGCGAAATATACCTTAAATAATTTTTATTATGTGTAAAATCCTTCAACATGGTAATAATACACTTATAACCTGTTGGAGGTGTTTTTATATGAAAAATTTTTTAATATCAGCTTCAGTAGATATTATTTTGATTTTTGCTTCTTATTTTTTGTTTAGGAGTCTAATAAGCGGACCTGTAAGACATAGATTATATGAAAAAATTTTTAGTTCATTTGCTAAATTTGTTATATACATCTTTGTCGCAACAGTGGTTTTAACTTCAATTGTTGCTTATATATCCTATAAAACCCGTTTCATATCTTATCTAAATATAATAGCTCCTGCTGCAGTATCAATACTAGTTGGCTTCTTTATGTCTACTGTACCAACGAGAGGTGAAGGAGATAGTAAAAAAAATTTTTAATTTGATCTTAGTTATTAGTCGTATAATGTAAGTAATTGTAGTATTACTTACATTATATGTTATAATATTGCTTAGAATATTATTTATTGAATCTATAAGGAGATGATAATATGAAAGCAAAATATAGCAACTTATTCAAAACCATAGTAAACACTTACTATGATGATACTTTTGAGGAAAAGGTAAAAGAGCTTTTATCAGAAGAGGAGATAGATAAAGAAGAGCTTTGCAAAGTTATTTCTTCACTTTGTGGAACAAGTGTGTCATATAGTGCTGATTTTATTAGCGATTTAAAAAAGGCTATTGTATCTTATGAAATCTCTCATAAAGTAGTTAATAAAATTAAACATTGTTCTATGGATTGTGTGAAAACATCTGAAAAACCTCTCTGTCAAGCTTCATGTCCTTTCAATGCTATTTTTGTTGATAAAGAAAGTAAAAGCACTTACATAGATAAAGATAGATGCACAGATTGTGGTTTTTGTGTAGAAGCCTGTCCTACAGGTGGAATCCTTGACAAAGTGGAATTTATTCCTTTGATAAATTTGTTAAAAAGTGATTCACCTGTTATAGCTGCAGTGGCTCCTGCTATTTCTGGACAATTTGGAGAAAATGTTACTATAAATCAATTACGAGCTGCTTTTAAAAAAATTGGTTTTACAGATATGATAGAAGTTGCTTTTTTCGCTGATATGCTTACATTAAAAGAAGCTGTAGAATTCAACCATCATGTAAAAAATGAAAAAGACTTAATGATAACTTCTTGTTGTTGTCCTATGTGGGTAGGTATGCTTAAACGTGTCTATAGCAGCTTGGTAAAGCACGTTTCTCCTTCTGTTTCACCTATGATCGCTTCTGGTAGAGTCTTAAAGAAGCTAAATTCAAACTGCAAAGTTGTATTCATAGGTCCTTGTATAGCAAAAAAAGCCGAAGCCAAGGAAAAAGACTTATTAGGAGATATAGATTTTGTACTTACCTTTGCCGAAGTAAAGGATATTTTTGAAGCATTAAATATAGATCCTTCAACTATGGAAGAAGATCTATCTTCTGAATATGCATCAAAAGGTGGTAGACTTTATGCGCGTACAGGTGGTGTTTCAATTGCTGTATCAGATGCTACTGAACGATTATTTCCTGAAAAATATAAATTATTTAAATCTGTTCAATCTAATGGCGTAAGAGAATGTAAAGATATGCTCCAAAAAGCTCAATCTGGACAAATAAATGCTAATTTTATAGAAGGTATGGGCTGTATAGGTGGCTGTGTTGGTGGCCCTAAGGCTATTATTCCTAAAGATAAAGGCACAGAACATGTAAATTCTTTTGCTGAAAATTCTGCTATAAAAGTAGCTGTAGACAGTTCTTGTATGAAAGATATACTAAGAAAAATAGGAATTGATTCTGCTGAAGATTTTAAATCTAAAAATAAAATTGAAATATTTGAAAGAAACTTTGATTAATTTAATATTCTATTAAAATATTTGTATCAAAAGGTTAAACTTGTAATAAAATATGAGTTTAACCTTTTTTATTTCATAGTATTTTCATTATGCTGTATGCTATACTAAAATACGAGGTGATTGTATGCTAAAAAATATTAAAGGTGCTATTTTTGATATGGATGGTACACTTATTGATTCTATGTGGGTTTGGAGTAAAATTGACGAGGAATATTTAGCTAAAAGAAATTTAACTGTTCCTAAAAATTTAAAGCAAGATATTGAACATATGGGATTTGCAGAGGTCGCTTGTTATTTCCAAAAAAAGTTTAATATTTCAAACTCTATAGAGGAAATACAAAAAGAATGGAATGATATGGCATTATATCATTATTCTCATGATGTTACTTTAAAACCTGGCGCAAAAGAATTTTTGTCATTATTAAAGTCAAAAAATGTAAAAATAGCTTTAGCTACAAGTAATTGTACTCTTCTTATAGATGCTGCTCTTAAAAAAAATAATATCTATAATTTTTTTGATTGTATAATAACTACAGATGAAGTTCAGCGTGGTAAAGATTTTCCTGATATATACTTATTAGCTGCTCAAAAGTTAAACTTAAAACCTGATCAATGTGTAGTATTTGAAGACATACTACCTGCTGTGAAAGGTGCTAAAAGTGCAGGAATGAAAGTAGTAGGTGTCCATGACCTTTATTCAGAATATCAGAAAAAAGATATAATTAAATCTGCAGATATTTATATTTGTAAATATGATGAATTAAATAAAGTTGTCTAAAATTAAGCGACTGTCACACAAAAAAATTAGTGCGACAGTTTTTTTATAAAAATACTCCCTATATGATCATTTTATCTTTACCAAGAGCTTTTTGCTTATCATCTATCTGAATCTTGCTGATTTGCTTATCAACTTCTTCAATTTGTTTATCAATATCTGCAGTTTTTTGTTTTATAGATAATGAATCTTCACCATTTTTTACTCCTTCTGCCATAATAGCATTTTTACTATCTTGTAACTTTGATTTTTGTTCCATTAGTAGTTCCAAGGCACTTTTCTTTTTTGTTTTTCCAATATCAGCATTACGCTCTTTACTTCTATCACTAGTATTGTATAAATTGGTAACTGATGTGCCCTTTTGTGCTGAAAAACCTATTTGCATAATATCACTCCTTTACTATAAATTTAAACAACAATGATATTTTATTTCACTTATTTATATCATAAAATATTCCATAAATTTTACCAAATTGTATCAAGAAGTCATAAAAATGTAATGAATGGATTTTACTAATAAATATTATGTACAGATTTACTAAACCTTTGAATATAATATTAGTATATAAATTTTGAAAGGAGTATTTTTCATGTTACTTTTACTATTTATACTTCTTGTAGGTGGAGCTTTATTTATGGCATATTATTTCACTAATCAAATATACAATCAGAAAAAACAAATAATATTACTAAAACAACAAAATAATAATTTAACAAAAAAAGCAAAATTGAATAAAGATTCAAACTTAATTGTGCAATATATAACCCCTAATTTTACTGAAGCATTCCTTAACGATAATTGTGAATTATACATTTGTCCAATGGATAATTCAGCAACACTTAACTCATTATCGAAAAATACTAGCGTAAAAATACTATGTAGTGTAAAAATTAAAAATGAATTGTGGTATGAAATTTCTATTGCAAGTAATAGAAATATTAATAATAGAGGCTGGATAAAAGACAGATTTATTAGCATTTCTGTAAACTGACTTGAAGATAAAAATAAGTGAGGAGTATTCCACACACTCCTCACTGCATCTATAAATTTACATAAAATTAACCTATTTACTAATTAATATATCTTAGTTGTCCACTCTTCACAATTCCATATATCAGTAACCACATCTCTATAAAATTCTGGCTCATGACATACTAATAAAATACTTCCTTTATATTCTTTTAGCGCTCTTTTTAATTCTTCCTTTGCATCTACATCCAAATGGTTTGTAGGCTCGTCTAATATTAATATATTAGTTTCTCTGTTTATAATTTTACATAATCTTACCTTTGCTTGTTCTCCACCACTTAAAACCATTATCTTACTTTCTATATGTTTAGTTGTAAGTCCGCATTTAGCTAAAGCTGCTCTAACCTCATATTGACTGAATGAAGGAAAATCCTGCCACAATTCTTCTATACAAGTATTATAATTTGCTTCCTTGCTCTCTTGTTCAAAATATCCTATATACTGATAATCTCCTAACTCAGCTTCTCCTGATATAGACTTTATCTGCCCTAATAAACTTTTTAGCAAAGTACTTTTACCTAATCCATTCGCTCCAACTAAAGCTATCTTATCTCCTCTCTCCATTCTTAAATTTAAAGGTTTTGAAAGAGGTTCCTCATAACCTATTACTAAATCTGTAGTTTCAAATATAACTTTTCCAGAAGCCCTAGCTGCTTTAAAGTTAAATTCAGGTTTTACTTTTTCTTTAGCAATTTCTATTCTATCTATTTTATCTAACTTTTTCTGCCTTGCTCTAGCCATTCCAGTAGTAGCTACCCTTGCTTTATTTCTAGCTACGAAATCTTCAAGTTTTGCTATTTCCTTTTGCTGCCTTTCATAAGCTGCTTCCAATTGTTTTTTATTTGCTTCATATACTCTCATGAAATTATCATAATCTCCTACATATCTTGTAAGCTGCTTATTTTCCATATGATATATTAAATTTATTACACTGTTTAAGAAAGGAATATCATGAGATATAAGAATAAATGCATTCTCATAATTTTGTAAGTATATTTTCAACCATTCTACATGCTGTTCATCCAAGTAATTTGTAGGCTCGTCTAAAAGCAATATATCTGGATTTTCAAGTAGTAATTTTGCAAGTAATACTTTTGTTCTTTGTCCACCACTTAAATCTGATACATCTTTATCAAGACCTACATCTTTAAGTCCAAGTCCTCCTGCTACTTCCTCAACTTTTACATCTATAACATAAAATCCGTTGTTATCAAGTAAGTCCTGAATAGTACCCATTTGATCTAAAAGTTTTTCCAACTCTTCTGATGATGCTTCTCCCATCTTATCCGTTATATCTATCATTTCTTTTTCAAGATCAAAAAGATAGTCAAATGCTTGCTTTAATACATCTCTTATTGTGTGTCCTTTTTGTAATTGTACATGTTGGTCCATATATCCAACTCTAACTCTATTGGACCATTCTATATTTCCCTCATCAGGCATAAGCTTTCCTGTAATTATATTCATAAATGTTGACTTACCTTCTCCATTAGCTCCTATAAGTCCTACATGTTCTCCCTTTAATAATCTAAATGATACATCTTCAAATATGGCTCTATCTCCAAAACCATGACTTAAATTTTTAACAGTTAATATACTCATTTTTCATCTCCTCAAATCTTTCGAATTTAAACATATAGAAATAGTTTAATTTATTCTTGTGTATTATGTCAAAAGATTTTTAGTTACATTTTTGTATATTATTAATTTTTCAGTTGTGGTATACTACATAAGGAACAAAATCAGGGAGGTAAAAAGTTGATGGCTTGTAAGTTTTATTTATATAAAGGTATGGGTAGAAAAGCCGAAAATGGTCACCCATGGATATATACTACAGAAATAGAAGGTTACGAAGGCACCTATGAAAATGGTGATATTGTAGAAGTATACAATTTTAAGGGGAACTTTATAGGTAAAGGTTATATAAATGATGTATCAAAAATCACAATAAGAATTATGACTAGAGACATAAATGAAGAAATAGATAAAGACTTTTTTAGAAAAAAGCTATTCAATGCTTGGATTTATAGAAAAAAAATTATAGACACTTCAAGCTGCAGATTTCTATTTGGAGAAGCTGACTTTGTACCTGGTCTTATAATTGATAAATATAAAGATTATTATGTTATTCAATCTTTAGCTCTTGGAATCGATAAATATAAATCTATTATAGTTGAATTGCTCAAAGAAGATTTTGATGCAAAGGGTGTTTACGAAAGAAGTGACGTAAAAGTTCGTGAACTTGAAGGCATGGAACAAATAAAAGGATTCCTAACAGAACCTTTTGATACTACATTGAAAATTATTGAAAATGGCGTTAAATATTATGTTGATATCGAAAATGGTCAAAAAACAGGTTTCTTTTTAGATCAAAAAGAAAATCGACAGGCTATACATAAAATTTGTAAAGATGCTGATGTTTTAGATTGCTTTACTCATACTGGTTCTTTTGCTCTAAATGCAGGTATTGCTGGTGCTAAAAGTGTCTTAGGAATTGATATATCACAACTTGCTATAGACGATGCATCTAAAAATGCTGCACTTAATAAGTTATCTGACACAGTTAGATTCGAATGTCACAACGCTTTTGATGTTCTTCACCAATGGGCAAATGAAGGAAGACAATATGATGTAGTTATACTTGATCCCCCTGCTTTCACAAAATCAAGATCAACTATAAAAAGCGCTGTTAGAGGATATAAAGAAATTAATTTAAGGGGTATCAAAATGGTAAAATCAGGTGGCTTTTTAGTTACTTGTTCATGTTCTCATTTTATGGCTCCTGAACTTTTTAAAGATACTATTGCAAATGCGGCAAAAGATGCAAGGAGAATGTTAAGACAAGTTGAATTTAGGACTCAAGCCTCAGACCATCCAATACTCTGGAATTCCGACGAATCTTATTATTTAAAATTTTATATATTTCAAGTTGTATAAAAATAAGTTCATACAATAAGTATACAGTAGAAGTTTGGATTTTAACTTTTATTCCGTAATATATGATAAGGGTGTCCTCATGGCTAAATGTGAGGACACCCTTATCATATATCACTGCATAAAAGTTAAAATTCAAACTAGTAACTTCAAATGTACACACTTAATTACATTATTATTCGAATACAGTTTAAAGTTATTTTGCTTAAATGCATTAGCATCATATAATTTTTAAATTGTGAAGCAGCGTTTTTCTTAAACCACAGTTTTTTCCTTATATATTTCATCGTAAACTTTTATAATACCATTTCTATATTCAGGTACAATATCAACTATATCTTTGGTGCAGCAATATTTTAAATCATCTTCTAAATTTAACTCCTTAATTCTTTTATAATGACTTGCATAATGTATAAAACTAGTTACATCCTTATTTTCAGTATAAACATAATGAGCAGTTTTTGCTATATCTGTAAGTTGTATATCTGTTGAGGCTTTTAATAAGCAATCTATAATGTATCCGGAACATATAAAATCATCTATAGAAAACTGACCATAAGTTCCTGCATTCACTATCTGCACGTCAGTATCCAGCTGAAAAAGCTTATTTGCTACAGCTCTAGCATTTATTAACGCACCTATTAGAATTTTTTTAGCACCTATGCTTCCTTTAATTGCTCTTGTCCCATTACTAGTAGTCATAACTAAAATTTTGTTTTTAACTAAGTCTTCTTTATATTCTAAAGGTGAATTAGCACAATCAAAACCCTTTATTTTAAGTGCCTTTCTTTCTCCTCCAAGTATATAGTTATCTCTGTCTTCATTGCTTACTTTTAGAGCTTCTTCTATTGTAAGCACAGGTATCACACTTTTGCATCCATTATTTATTGCAGTTGTTATTACTGATGTAGCTCTTAGCATATCTATAACTACTACAGCTTTTCCCAGTACTTTATCTTTTTTTATATCATCTGCAGAAATTATTAAATCAATTTTCATTTTAAATTCCTCCATTGAAATTTTATCTTCTTTAAATTAATAAAAAATTACCTACACAATTAAACTATATCATGTAGGTAAAAAAATCAATAATTTAATAGTATTGACATCCTTGATATATATTTCTCTCCTCTAATGTTTTATCTATAGCATTTAAAACTTCCCACTTTTTCAAACTCCACATAGGACCTATTAGTAAATTTCTCGGAGCATCACCTGTAAGTCTATGAATAACTATATCAGGTCGTGTAATTGATATAGCAGAACATATTATATCTATATATTCTTCATATTCTAAAAATCTAAGTTCTCTTCTATTATAAAAGTCTACAAGAGGTGTATTCTTCATTAGATGTAAAAGATGGTATTTAACACCCTGTATATCTTGTGAACTTACATAATTTACTGTCTGCAACATATCATTTCTGGTTTCTCCTGGTAGACCAAATATAATATGAGTCACTACATCAATATTTCTTTCCCTTAAATTTTTAACGGCTTCTTCAAAAACCTTAAGCTCATATCCTCTATTTATTTTTTGAGCAGTATCTTCTTTTGAAGTTTGAAGTCCTAGCTCAACCCATGTATAAATCTTCTTATTCAATTCCTGTAAAAGATCTAAAACTTCTTCATCAAGACAGTCAGGTCTTGTTGCTATTGCTAATCCTACTACATTTTCTTCATCCAAAGCCTCATAATACTTTTCTTTTAGTACTTCTATAGGTGCATAAGTATTAGTATAAGCCTGAAAATAAGCTATATACTTTCCATTTTTCCACTTTTTGCTCATAACTTGCTTTATATTTTCAAACTGACTTTTTATTGAAAAATGCCTATCTCCTGCAAAATCTCCAGAGCCTCTTTCGCTGCAAAATGCACATCCTCCAGTACTTATTTTTCCATCTCTATTTGGACAAGAAAACCCCGCATCCAATGATATTTTAAAAACCTTTGAATGAAATTTATTTCTTAAAAAATAATTTAAACTATAATATCTTTTATCTCCCCACTGCATATTTTTTCTCCATAAGTATTTTTTATTTAATTATATCACATTTTTTTAGCTTTAAAATCTTTCAAACTTAGTTGCCATTTGCCCATTACATCTAAAGCTGATTTATCTCCTTCTACTTTTGGTACAACATCAAAATTTAAACTTTCCTTATCATAAGAAGAAAATACTACATCTACTTTATCTAATGGATATTTTTCTTCAAATTTAAAAGGTATAATATCTCCTCCATCTATTTTATAAACTCTTATGCATCTACCTGAAGGTGATTTTGCATACTGTACCGTTATAAACTTTTCTTCTGGTGAAAAATTTATAAATTCCACTTTACAATTCTTTAATATATCTATTGATGTAATTTCTTTTCCTATAGGTTTTTCTCTTCCTATAGCACTAGTACCTTGATTTTGCTTATCACTCCCACCTCCTTTTTGATCTTCATCTTTATTATCTCCACCTTGCACTGCCAAGCTTTCATCCATTTTTATTACACCCACATAAGCATCTTTATCATAACTAGATATTGCTAAACTTTCTCCACTATATCCTAAATTGATAACTCCAAATTTAGTTTTAGGTACTTCTATCTTATCTACATTTCTTTTATCATCTTTGGAAAATACATAACTAGGAAGTCCATCCATATTTATAACTAAATTTGTATTGGCATTATTTTTATTTTTCACTCTTAGCTGTCTATGTTCGCTAAACACTTCCTTTTGAACCACATTATTTGTCTCTTTTATTTTATAATCATTACCTTCCTTAGCTATTCTTATTGAGTACTCATCTAAAGAAGCATAACTACTAGTTAAATCTGATCTTGATACTTTTACTTTAAATAAGCCAGCTTTACCTACCTCATTAGTTTCTGATATATTATAACCTAATATTTTTAAATTTTTATTTTCCTTTGGCGAAGGACTTTTGGAAAGATCTTTAGAATAAAGCTTTTTGCTATTTTCTAAATCATCCTTCATTAGATACTTCATGTATGTATCTGCCACATTTCCTGCTGCTTTTATGTCAAAATTACTACTGCTTTCTGTATTCTCATTTTTTTTACTCTTTGAACATCCAATCAATGTATTTGGAACAACTGAAAATATAATTATTATTAAAATTTTACTAATAATTTTGAAATTTCTTCTTTTCATCTTTTCTCCTCCTTATCTTTTATAAGATACTGATTTATCTTTAGTTTTTCCTGAAAATAAAAATTTAATTTATAAATCATTATTTTAAAAATTTACTTATATACTATTATATCTAGACTCTTTAGCTTGCTTAAATAATATTTATTTTTTATACATTAATCAATTATACAGGAGGATTTAAATAATTTATGAAAAACTTATTTTTAGTATTACAAATAAGTGCTGTTTTTATAGGTACTATTGTTGGTGCTGGTTTAGCTTCCGGGCAAGAAATAACCCAATTTTTTACAGTTTATGGTTACAAAAGCTTTTTAGGCATACTTATATGCTGTATCATTTACATAATAATGGGTTACATAGTTATTCAGCTAAGTTTAAAGTACAAATTAACCTCTTATGATGGGCTTATTTCATTAGTTAGTCCAGGTTTTCTAGGACAAGTTACTAACCTATTTACAACTATATTTCTTATAAGCACCTCTGCTGTAATCTTAGCTGGCAGTGGTTCTCTTCTAAACCAATACTTTAATGTATCAAAATGGGTAGGAATAATTATAATGATATTTATATCAGTAGTTATCCTTTTAAGAGGAACTAAGGGATTAATTGAAATAAATTCTTTTATAGTACCTTCTCTAATTATTGTTATAGTGACTATATTTATTTTATATGTATCATTTTACAAAGACATTAATGTATCTTATTTAAAAAATATTTCTGCTTACAAACACAATTGGCTACTATCTTCTCTTATATATGGAGGTTTTAACATTCTATGCTGTTGTGGAGTACTTGTACCTCTAAGCACCGAAATAAGAAACAAAAAAACTTTAATATTGGGTGTTGCTCTAGGTTCTATAGGGCTCACAATATTATCATTTTTAATTAATGCCTTACTAATTTTAAACATACCATATATTTTCAAATATGAAATACCACTATTGTACATTGCTAATCGTTTTGGAAATATTATTCAAATTATGCTATTAATCATAATTTGGTTGGAAATGTTTTCTACTGAAGTTTCTAATATCTATAGCGTAAGCAAAAACCTTGAAGAATTATTCAATATTTCTTATAAAAAAGCTATAATTTTAATAATTGCTATATCCATACCTATATCTCAAATTGGATTCGTAAAACTTATATCTATTTTATACCCTGCTTTTGCAGTAGTAAGTTTTATATTTACAATTCAATGTTTGATTTTTTACCTGGGAAATAAAAATAAATCTATACATTAGATATACACATAAAACAAAATATAAAGTATAATAGTTTTTATATTAATTACTTTAATTATAGAGGTGTTATAAAATGTTAGAAGTTCTTGAAAGTTGTAAATTATGTCCCAGGAACTGTGGTATAAATAGATTAAAAGGTGAATTAGGATACTGTAATTCAGGAAAAAATATAAAAATTGCAAAAGTATCATTGCATAATTGGGAGGAACCTTGCATATCAGGAAAAAACGGTTCTGGTACTATATTTTTTTCAAACTGCAGTTTAAAATGTGTCTTTTGCCAGAATCACGAAATAAGTTCTGAAAATATAGGTAAAGAAGTATCTATAAAAAGGTTAAGTGAAATATTTTTAGAACAACAAAAAAGAGGAGCTCATAATATAAATCTAGTTACTCCAACACATTATGTTCCTCAAATAATAGAATCTTTAAAAATATCAAAAGCATCAGGTCTTAATATTCCTATTTTATTTAATACTAGTGGATATGAAAATATAGAAACAATAAAATTGCTAGAAGGATATATTGATGTGTATCTTCCTGATATCAAATACTTTAACAACAAATATTCCCAAAAATATTCTAACGCTGAAAACTATTTTGCATATGCTTCAAATGCAGTAAAAGAAATGTTCTCTCAAGTTGGGAACATAAAATTTAACAAGGACGGTTTAATTGAAAAAGGAGTCATCATAAGACATTTAATGCTACCTGGACTTTTATTTGATTCTAAAAAAATTATAGATTATATATATAGTACCTTTGGAGATTCTGTCTATTTAAGCCTAATGAATCAATATGTTCCTATGCATAATGCTTATAAATTTCCTGAAATTAATAAGTCTTTAAACTACAAGCACTATGATAGCATGATAGACTATTGCTTAAGCTTAGGTATAAAAAATGCATTTATTCAAGAGGAAGACACTGCTTCTAAAAGTTTCATTCCAGATTTTGATTTAAACGGCGTGTAAATTTAATGGACAGCTTTATAAAATATAAAAGCTGTCCATCTTATTAATTGTATAGAAATTCATAATTATATATTAAAACAACCACTTTCTAATATGTTTAAGTCTTTTAAATTTTATATTTGCTTAATTCTACTTTAAAATGCTCTGTAATTGTTCTAAACTGCTGAATATTGTATATAAGTTTTTTAATTTCATTAGTATAATTTGCCACATTAGCACTTACTTCTTGAGACGAAGCCGAATTTTCTTCAGCAATAGCAGCCAAAGATTCTATTGTATCATATATAGTTGCTATGGAATCAGTTTCCTTATTAAGGCGATCTATAGTTTCTATCATAGACGATGACACTGTTTGTACCGAAGTAGTAGCTTCATAACTTATATCTCTTACATTTTGCAAGTTTTTAGTTTCTACTTGTAATACATTATACTGAGATCCTATTTTTTCTGCTAAAGTTTTTATTTCTTCTGAAAAACTAACCAAGTTGGAGTTTATTTCTTCAACAGCATTTTTAGATTGTTCTGCCAAATCACCAACTTCCTCTGCTACAACAGCAAAGCCTTTTCCTAATTCTCCAGCACGCGCAGCCTCAATAGAAGCATTTAATGCTAATAAATTAGTTTGTTCAGAAATATCAGATACTATGGAAACTATGTTGGTAATATCCTTTGCTCGTCCCTCAAGTTCAAATCCTTTATCCTTAACTTCTTGAAATTTTTCAAGAGTACTCATTATATTCTTACTTGTTCCATCAATATTTTCATAACTATTATTAATTTTATTCAAAGCTTTTTCTAATTCTAACTTATTACTATTTTCACTAGTTACTATATTTTTCAATCCTTGTATATTATCATTTAATATAGAAACAGCTTTTTCTGTATTAGTTGCTTGATCCACTGAAGAACTTGCTACCTGCTCTACCACATCTGATATTTCATTAGACGCTTGATTCATAGAATCTGATATAACACTTATATTATTCATAAAAGTATTCATCTCATCAGTAACACCTTTGAATCCCACAAAATCTGCACTTATATCCTTTTTATTCTCTTTTAAAAGTTTATAAATATCTTCAAATAGATCATTAGTTTCTATATCTCCTTCTTCTATATAATTATTACTTATAACATTTTTAATATCTTGTTCTATAATTAAAGCTGGCCTCATAAGAAGTGACACAGCTATATATGCTGCTATAGAAGATATAATTGAAATAATAATAGCCTTAAATACATTATCAAGTCCTAGAACTGGTATAGATGTTATTAAAGAAACTATTAATGTAAATACTGCTGTTTTTGATTCTAAACTTTTCATGACTCCGAGAGAAAGTATTTTATTAAACTTATATACTTTTTTAAAGTATATATCTTTCTCAAAGGTAAACTTGAATTTTACATAATTATTACTCTTTTCAAGCTCATCTACTTTAACTTTTTCATTAAAAAATTTAGCACTACCTTCTATCATTCCTTTAAGATAGTCAAACATGCCTCTTTCTGATTTATATTCAAATATAGCCTCTCTTTGTGATATTGGTTTTATTGATAATAGAGGAGGTTTAGCACCTGGTAATCTTTTTGTCATAACCACATGTACATCAAACATAGATTTCAAAAATGAATATAAATTTTCATGCTGAAAAAATGCTGGAAAATCCTTATAAAAAGCGTTTATATTATCTAACCCTATTTCACGCCATAAATGCTTAACATCTATATTATTGCTTTTAGCTATATCAGCAATAACTTCTTTAACTTTTGTATCCTCTACATTTTCTGCTGGCAAAAAAATTTTTGACGCTCTCCACCCTACATGCTCCATGGCTTTATTCACACTATCATCGCCATATAATTTTCTGCAAGTTTTCATCCATGTAGCTATTACTGTTCCTTTCATTTTTAATCCTCCTTCTTGTATTCACCAAAGTTTCATATTACATTACTAATGAAAAGCTAATTTTCAAATAAATTTATCACTTCAACAAGATTATAAATATTATACAACATCAGTATTGTTTTTACAAAGGCTATTAATTAAAAACTGCACTGCATTTTCTAATGCAGTGCAGTTTTCTAAAGCCTTATTTCAACACTATCCAACTTAGCTATTATATTAATTTCCTTTATTTCTGCAGTTTCACTTCTAAAACTACCTTTATTACTAATAAGTAGAACTTTATTATTATCTAATCTTTTTATTTGCCTTATTACTCTTTTACTTCCATGTTCTACTAAACATATACTATTGTTTTCAACTTCATGTGTAGTATGAGCAAAAGCTAAGTCTCCTTTGGATATTCTAAATCCTAACATATCATCATCTTCTATTTGCACATAGAATACCTTATCCTGAGAATATCCCTCTACTTTATTATTTATTAAAGGTAATTGTTTAAATGATATGGCTTTTTGTAAATCATACCTATAAATAGGTATGTTTTTCAACACTGATCCAAATGCCTCATTCCAAACATCTTTTACGGCTTCTTTCTTAGGTGTTACAGGATATTTTTTATCTTTTTCTTCTTGAAATACCTGTTCCTCAAAAGACATAGTAATATCATTTATATCTTTTCCTAATACTTTAGAAATTCTATCTATTAAATTTTGATTTATAATTTTTCTACCATTCTCAACTTCATTAATAAAGCTCTCATTTACACCTAACTTTTTGCCTAATTGTTTTTGGCTCATTCCAATACTATCTCTTATATTCTTTATTTTTTCGCCCACTCTACTCATACTATAACCCCGCTTTTATGTATTATATTTTTCACGATTTTACATACTTATTATATTAATGTTATAATACTACTTAAAGTTTTTCTGGTTCTGGATATTCTTCTCCATAAGTTTCTACAGTCATTTCCTCAATGACTTGATCCTCATAAGGTTTATCCCTAAAATCTCTTTTGCTATTTACTATTTCTTGAGCTACATCCATACCCTCTGTAACCTTTCCAAATGCAGCATATTGGCCATCTAAATGAGGTGCATTTTCTGTCATTAGGAAAAATTGGCTTCCTGCTGAATCAGGCTGCATTGTTCTAGCCATAGATAGCACTCCAGTGATATGTTTTAAATTATTTTTAAATCCATTATTTGCAAATTCGCCTTTTATAGAATATCCTGGACCTCCTGTTCCATCTCCTAATGGACATCCTCCTTGTATCATAAATCCTGGAATAACTCTATGAAATACTATTCCATTGTAAAAACCTTTCTTTATAAGACTTATAAAATTATTTACAGTATTAGGTGCAATTTCGGGATATAATTCAGCTTTAATTATTCCCCCATTTTTCATTTTAATCGTAACTGATGGATTCATATTTAGCAATCTCCCTTCGATTTTCATATATCATCTATTTGAATTATATCATAATACATAAATATTATTCACATAAAAAACTTTATTTAAAAACTATTAATATTAACTATCATTAATATTACATTATCTACTCACATTCCAATAGTTTATAACTTAACTTTATAATTTCATCACTATCTAATGAATTATACACAATTACCTTTCCACCTTCCTTTTTTTCACTTGTCAAATTGTTTTTTATGAGTTCTCTTTTCAATTGTTTTACAGTTCCTAAGCTTCCATCTATAATTGGAACTTCATTATTAAGTAACTTAGATAAAATCTTTTTTATAAAAGGATAATGGGTACATCCAAGAACTATAGCTGCTATTCCTTCTTCTTTTAATGGTTCTATTTTATCTCTTAGATATTTCTCTACATTTTCTCCTTCCACCATGCCTTGTTCTATTAATTCTACAAGACCAGGACATGGCATAGGATACATTTGTACCTGATTTTTATATCTGTTCATTAAATTATTAAATTTTCTCTCAGCCAAAGTCATAGGTGTCGCCATTACAACTATTTGTCCTTTTCTTCTCAATTCCACAGCCGGCTTTAATGCTGGCTCTATACCTATTACAGGCATTACACTACTATATTTCTTTCTTAAATCTATTATAGCGGCACTGGTTGCTGTATTACAAGCAATTACTACTGCCTTAATATTTTTACTTATTAAAAATTCTACAGCTTCAAAGGTTAATCTACTAGCTTCCTCTACAGTTTTTATACCATATGGTGCATTATTAGAATCTCCAAAATAAACAAAATCTTCTCCTGGTAAAAGTTTTACTGCTTCTTTTAATACACTAATTCCTCCAACTCCAGAATCAAAAAAACCTATTGGTCTACATTCCACTTTCACTCTACCACCTTCATTATAGTTAGTTAATATATATGCTTAATATTATATAATATAGAATTAAACTATACAAATTATGAAAGTTCATTGCATAAATATACATTGCATTTAATATTTTCGCAATAATTTAGTATAAAATTGATTTTTTTTAAAAAATACTGTAATATTTTTTACAGAATAAAAATTTTTAATTAATAAGTGAAGTTTTTTTTTAATAAACTTTCATTTTTCCTATTGACATCTGGTCATATTAATTATAAAATCTTGAATATGAAAAAATTCACAAAAACACATTATTAATATCATTTTCTTAAATCACAAGGTAAAAGAGTAAAAAAAAACTCTTTTTTTATTTTTATAGGAGGAAATTATATGATAAAAGATTTAATCTACACCATTTCAAAAGAAAATCATTCAGAAAAAGAATTAAAGGCAATCTTAACTTCTCATCCTGAAATAAAATTTGTGTCTCTTATAGGCATAGATTTATCAGGAAATGATACTGACGAAAAAATTCCCATGAAAGTCTTTTTAGACGATATAGACACATTCCTAAAAGGAGCAATTCAAACTGATGGTTCATCTGTTGTTCTCCCTGGAATAGCAAGTTTAAATAACGCTAAAGTAGATATGCTAGCTGATGTTGATGTAAATTGGTATGTGGAATATAACTATGAGCATATAGATGCTGAAACCAATAAACCTATTGGAACTTTAAGAATTCCTTGCTTCTTATATCATGAAAATGTTGCTGTAGACTCCAGACACATTTTAAAACATTCTATAGAATACTTCAAATCAACTCTTTTAGACCTATTTAAAACACACCCAAACTCACTTGCAGCTTTTGACATAAAATATGATGACATAGAAGACATAGTTGCCACTTGTGCTACGGAATTAGAATTTTGGGTTAAAACACCTAACGATAAAGCCGAAGTTGAAGAACTTTCTACTTCTCAAGTATTGAAAGAACAATATTGGACTAGGACAAAAGGTGTTGTAAGAACATGTCTTGAAGAATCTTTGCTTATTATGGATGCATATGGTTTGGAACCTGAAATGGGTCATAAAGAAGTTGGTGGAGTAAAAGCAAAAATAGATGAATCAGGAAAACTTACTCACATAATGGAACAACTTGAAATAGATTGGAAATATTCTACTGCGGTACAAGCTGCTGATAATGAACTTTTAGTCAAAAGCCTAGTTAAAGAAACTTTTAGAAAAAATGGATTAGATGTTACATTCCTTGCTAAACCTATAGACGGTGTTGCAGGTAGTGGTGAACATACTCATATTGGAATAGCTCTAAAACTTAAAAATGGAAAGAGAATTAACTTATTTTCATCACCAAAGAAACATTTCTTAAGCATTTTTGGATATGCTTCTATAATGGGAATACTTAAAAATTATGAAGTAGTAAATCCATTTGTATCTTCTACTAACGATTCTTTAAGACGATTAAAACCTGGATTTGAAGCTCCAATTTGTATCGTAACCTCTATAGGTAATTCTGTAGAAGTTCCTTCTAGAAATAGAACAGTACTTATAGGTGTTATAAGAGACTTACAAAACTCATTATCAACAAGATTTGAGCTTAGAGCTCCAAATCCACATACAAACACTTACTTAGCTGTAACTGCACTTTATATGTCTATGTTAGATGGTATTAGATATGCAGTAACTGGTGAAAAAACTGAAGATGAACTTTTATCTGAACTTTCAAAGAAACCAGAAGATAACGCTGAATATCTAGAATTAGGAAGAGCTTATAGAAGTGAAGAAGATGTATTCGAAGACTTCTCCGATGAAGAAAGAGAGAAATTCTTTGGTAAAGCTCCTACTACTGTTTATGAAAATCTTTCTGCATTTGACAAATATCCAGATAAAAAAGCAGTTCTTATGCAAGGCGGTGTTTTAAACGAAAAACTTATAAACAGCTTTGTGCTTGGTACTACTAAAAGATGGATCGTGGAAATAAATAATAGAATCATATCAAATTATTCAGATGAAATAAGAGCTTGTAAGCCTCTTCATTCTATAGATAAAGCTTTAGACCTTGATGTAGCTAATTGGATGAAGATAAACGAATTGAGACACTATTTAATGAAGGATTCATACTCAAAGCAAAGCTTATTTACAAGAATAAAGATTGCTACTGATATAAAGAAATATGATGAAGTTTCGAATCTTCAAATAGAGCTTGATGAAAAAATAAAAGAATTAAGAGAATTATATTCTAATTATAAGAAAAATTTATTAGATATCTAAAATAGAACCCTACATAAATTTTATGTAGGGTTCTTTAAGTTGTACCTCTTATTATTAAATGTGTTTCAAAATAAATTTGTTTATTTGGTATAAATTTGCTGTTTATTATATCTATTAACAAATTACAAGACTCTCTTCCCATTTCATAAATAGGCTGAGCTATAGTAGTTAATTCTGGCTCAATTACCTGTGATATATGTATATTATCAAAACCAATGATACTTATCTCCTCAGGTATGCTAATACCTCTTCTTTTCAATACCTTTATTCCACCTAGAGCCATTATGTCATTACTATAAAATACAGCATCTATCTTTTCATTACTTTCTAACATTAATTTTGTAGATTTCATTCCACCTTCTATATTAAAAGCTCCTTTAAAAATAAGGTTTTCATTATATATGTTATATTTATTCATAGCATTTTTATAGCCTTCTAATCTCTGATTTGAAATTTCTAATGTATCCGGTCCTTTTACAAATGCTATATTTCTTTTCCCCTTACTATATAAATAATCTATTCCTTGAATAACTCCATTCTTGTTTAAGCAATATACTCCATAAGCTTCTCTGTAACTATCTATATATCTATCTACAAGCACAAAAGGTATATTGTTATTTTTCAACATTTCTATACTGACACTACTTTCTCCTCCAGATATAAAAATAACTCCATCAACTAATTTACTTATGAGAACCTTTATATATTTTTGTTCTTTATTAATTTCATTGTCTGTATTACAAAAAATAACATTATACCCCAAATAGCTTGCTCTATCTTCAATAGCTCTTGCGATAGATGCAAAAAATGGATTTGTTATATCCGGTAAAACTATTCCTATAGTATCTGTTTTTTTAGTACTTAAACTTCTCGCTAAATGATTAGGAATATATTTCATTTCTTTGGCTAAAGCTAATATTCTACTTTTAGTTTCCTCACTTATGTTTCCATCTCTTTTATTCAAAACCATAGAAACAGTTGCCTTAGATACTCCTGCCTTTTGAGCAATGTCCAACATTGTTACTTTTTTCATAATTACCCCTTGCAAAACTAATTTGTATTTTATTATAACTGTATTTTATTTAGAAAACAATTTTAATCCAATTAATACTTAATAATTGACAGTAAGTTTTAGTTAATAAAATCCAGGATTTACATCCTGGATTTTCAATTTTAATTTATTATTTTTTTATAAGTTTTAAATCTACAGGTATTTGTTTTGGAACGCTTTCACCTTTTATAACTTTTACTGCATTCTCAATAGCTAAGCTTCCCATTAAATCTGGTTGCTGAGCAACTGTAGCTGTCATTTCACCATTTGTAACTGCCTTTTTAGCATCATCAGTACCATCAAAACCTACTATTATAACTTTTTTACCTTGTAATGCTTTAACTGCACCTAATGCCATTTCATCATTATGAGCAAAAACAGCATCAAACTGTGGTGTAGACTGCATTATGTTTTGCATTACATTCAATCCCTTTTGTCTATCAAAATCTGCTGATTGACTTGCAACTACCTTAACGTTAGCTTTACCATCAACACCTTCATGGAATCCCTTACCTCTATCTCTTGTAGCTGATGCTCCCGGAACTCCTTGAAGTTCAACTATGTTTGCTTTTCCTCCTAATTGTTGTAGTATAAATTCTGCTGCCATTTTTCCACCCTTAACATTGTCTGAAGCTATATGTGTAACAACTGTTCCACTATTTGCTTGTCTATCTACAGTTATAACTGGTATTTTCTTATCATTTGCTACTTTAATTGAATTTCCAACTGCATCACTATCTGTAGCATTTATAATTAATGCTGAAACACCTTGTTGTACAAGATCATCTACATTTGATCTTTCTTTTGTTGCATCATTTTGTGAATCAACAACTACTAAATCATAGCCTAATTCTTTTGCCTTTTTAGTTGCTCCATCTTTCATTGTAACAAAGAATGGGTTGTTTAAAGTTGATATTACCATTCCTATTTTCTTTTTACCACCTTGGTTAGATGATTGTTGTTGATTGCTGTTACCACATCCTGTAAGCCCTGCAATTGCAAGCACACCTGTTAACATAAGTGACATCATTTTTAAACGTGTTCTTTTCATAATAATATTCCTCCCTTAATTATATATAAATAAATTTTTTATTTATTTTTCTTATCAAGCATAACAGCTAACAATATAACAAGTCCTTTTACTATTGATTGATAAAAAGGAGATACATTCATTAAATTCAAACCATTATTCAATACTCCTATTATCATTGCACCTATTATTGTTCCAGTAAGAGAACCTTCTCCACCTGAAAGACTAGTTCCTCCAAGTACAACTGCTGCAATAGCATCTAATTCAAAACCACTTCCTGCATTAGGTGATGCAGAACCAATTCTGCTGGTTACTACAATAGCACTTAATGCTGCTGCTGCACCAGACAAAACATAGACTAAAGCTTTAATTTTATCTGTATTAATACCTGATAGTCTTGATGAATCTTCGTTTCCACCAACAGCGTATACGTATCTACCATATCTAGTTTGAGTTAATACATACCAAGCTATTAAAGCTACAATAGCTATTATAATAACAGGTAGAGGTATTCCAATTATGGTTCCATTTCCAACAAAAGTAAAATTAGCTCCAAGTCCAGATATTGGAGTCCCGTTAGTATAAACATAAGTTACTCCTCTAAACACTGTCATAGTAGCTAGCGTTACTATAAAAGCTTGAATTTTTCCTTTTGCAACTATTATTCCATTAATTAATCCAATTAATCCTCCAATTATTACAGTTGCCACTAAAATTAAAACTATATTTACATTTTTTTGTGCTAAAGATGCAGCAATAGCCCCAGATATTGCAAGGGTAGATCCAACTGATAAATCTATTCCACCTGTTAATATTACAAAACACATACCTACAGCTATAATTGCATTAACTGAAACCTGTGTAAACACATTTAATATATTTGGAATAGTTAAAAATCTAGGTGTTAAAACTGATATAACTATACATAATATTAATAATCCTATTAAAGATTTATATTTAAAAAGCAAACTTTTAATATCTCTTTCCATTTTACACTCTCCTTCTGTACCTACATTGATACTTTAAACTCCAATAGCATACTTCATTATACTTTCCTGAGTTGCTTCTTCTCTCTTTAATTCTCCTGTTACCTTTCCTTCATGCATTACCATAACTCTGTCACTAACTCCTAATATTTCTGCCATATCAGAAGAAATCATTATAACAGCTTTTCCCATACTTTTTAATTTATTTAATACTTCATAAATTTCTTTTTTTGCACCTACATCTATACCCTTTGTAGGTTCATCAACTATTAATATTTTAGGTGAACGCATTAGCCATTTAGCTAAAATTACTTTTTGTTGATTTCCTCCACTAAGATTTTTAACTAATTGTTCCTGGTTAGGTGTCTTTATCGATAATTTTTTAATATACTCTTCTACTTCCCTCTTTTCTGACTTTTTATCTATTCTTTTCATTTTATTTTCATAACTATTCAAGTTAGGAAGTGTCATATTCTGGGCTACAGACATATTTAAAATAAGTCCTTCTTGTTTCCTGTCTTCTGATAAATAACATATACCATATTTGATAGCATCCTTAGGTGAATTAATATTTACTTTTTCACTATCTATATATATTTCTCCACAATCCTTCTTATAGTCTCCAAATATAGTCTTTGCAAGTTCAGTTCTTCCTGCTCCCATAAGACCTGAAACCCCTAATATTTCTCCTGATTTAATCTCAAAGCTTACATCCTTTACTTTATCTTTCATAGATAGATTTTCAACTTTAAGTAAAACCTTTTCTTTTTCTACTTCTTTATAAGGAAACTGTTCTTCAAGTTTTCTTCCTACCATCATAGTAATCAAATCATCTTTAGTTACATCTTTAGTTTCAACGGAATCTATATACTTTCCATCTCTTAAAACAGTTATAGAATCACAAATTTGAAATATCTCATCCATTCTATGAGATATATATATAATTGCTATTCCCTTTTCTTTTAGTCTTCTAATTACTTCAAATAACTTTTGAGTTTCCACATCAGTTAATGCTGTAGTAGGCTCATCCATAATAATAACACTAGAATTTTTAGTTAACGCCTTTGCAATTTCGATCATTTGCATTTCTCCAAGATTTATATCCTTGACTAGCGTATTTGGATTTATATTGCATCCAATTTGATCTAAGAAATATTTACTTCTTTCTTTCATCCAAGCTTTATTTATTTTTCTAGTACCTTTGCTAAACTTTTCATTACCTAAAAATATATTTTGAGCTACAGTTAAATTAGGAAGAACACTAAGTTCTTGATGTATGATAGTTATCCCTAAACTTTCAGCATGTTTTATTCCCTGAATTTCTATTTCATCACCATTTACAATAATTTTTCCTTCATCCTTTTTATATACACCACTTACTATTTTCATTAATGTGGACTTTCCAGCTCCATTTTCTCCAAGTAAAGCCAGTACTTTTCCACCATAAGCTTTTATATGCACATCTTGTAATGCCTTTACTCCTGGAAATGATTTAGATATACCCACCATTTCCAAAATAGGCTTTTTACTTTCCATACTTTATCCTCCTAATACTTTATTAAAATATAACCCCTGATTTTAAAATTATATTTGCATAAGGAGTCTGTTCTCCTGTTCTTATAACTGCTTTGCACTCCTTTAACTTAACTTTAAGCTCTTCATGAGTAATAAATGTTATTTTTACATCTCCAATTTCATTTTTTATTTCTTCATATAATTTAGGACTAACATCCATTGTTTCCTTAGCTATTTCAACCTCTTCAATTTGTAGTTCTTGTAATACTACTTTTAGTGTTTGTATAAAAGTAGGCACATCCTTTATAAGCGCTATATCTATTCTCTCTGTTTCCTTTGGAATAGGTAGCCCACAATCTCCAATAGCTAGAGTTTCTGTATGACCCATTTTTGATATAATACTTGAAATATTAGAATTTAACATACCAATCTTTTTCATTGTCTATTCCTCCCCATATATTTCCTTTACCTCTTCTAAATAAGGAAGTGAAGGCTGTGCACCTGATTTTTGCACTACTATAGATGAAACTTTGTTTCCAAATTTTATAGAATTCTCAATAGAATTGAAATCAACCACATCACTATTTATAAGTTTACTTGTAAGTGCTCCTATAAAACTATCTCCTGCAGCAGTAGTATCTATAGCCTTTACCTTATAAGCTGGTACAACGCTTAATCTATCCTTATCTGCTATAGCAGCACCCTTTTCTCCTAAGGTTATTATTACAAACTTTACACCCTTTTCTAAAAACTTGTTAGAAGCTTTTCTTATACTTTCTTCATCCTTAACTTCTATGTTAGTAAGTTCAAATGCTTCAGTTTCATTTGGTGCTATAATATCTGTAATTTTTAACAATTCTTCTGGTATATCTTTGGCAGGTGCAGGATTTAGAACCGTAAGCACACCATTTTCTTTTGCTATTCTAAAGGCTTGTATAGTAGCTTCTATTGGTGTTTCAAATTGAGCTACTAATATTTTTGAATTTTTTATAACTTTTTCTAATGCTTCTATATATTTTGTATCTATCTCCATATTAGCTCCTGGAACTACTATGATAGAATTATTTCCAATATCATCTACAGTTATAATAGCCATACCTGTAGGATTAATTTCGCTGTAACTTACATTGTTTACATCTATATTATCTTTCTTTAAAGCTTCAACCAGCAAGAAACCGTTTTCATCTTTTCCTACACTAGCTAACATGCATACATCAGCACCTAACCTTCTTGCTGCAACAGCTTGATTAGCCCCTTTTCCACCTGGTATTTTTTTAAAACCCTTTGCCAAAATAGTTTCTCCTGATTTTACCATTCTATCTACTCTTAGAACTAAATCCATATTTATGCTTCCTAAAATACAAATTTTTTGCATTTATTATATCACCTCTTTTTTAGTTAACCGGTTTAGTTAACCGGTTAATCTAATTTTATATTATCTTTTAATATATGTCAATAATTTTCTGTAAACTTTTTCACACATAAAAAAATAAGAACCTTATATTAACTAATAAAGCTCATACAAGGTTCTTATTTTTAAAATTCTCTTAATTGAAAAGTTTTTACTACCATATCTTTTTTATTATTTATAGGTTTCCAAAGTTCTATTCTATCTATTATGCCCATCTTGTGAAAATTTAAGTTTTTAGTATTTTCACAAGCTGTAACATATTCCTTGCTACTCCACTGTCTTGATGCAAAGTTAGTATTAGCTAGTGATACATGTAAATCCCAATTATCTATATTTTCTCTGACATCAAATCCATGCAGCTTTAAACTTTCATTTACCTGCCTTGCAATTCTAATAATATAACCCTTATTTTCTATTTTTAAATTAACAGACTTATATGGAGGTTCAAAACATATAGCTCCATTTATCTTTACTTTAAATCTTTTGTAAGGTTTTAATATATCTCCGATTATTTTATTTAACTTTTCAATATCCGGATCCCCTATAACTTCTAATGTTATATGCAAAACAGGCATATTTTTGTATAATTTATACTTTCTACATATACTTTTTTGCATTTCTTCGATAGAAGAATACGAATCCTTGTTAAATAACGCCACTAAGTAATATCTCATATTTGTTCAATCCCCCAAATTAATCTTAATAAAATAGTATAAAATGTGATTTTTTGATATAAATATAATCTATATTTTTAATAATATAATGTTTTCTCAACTTTTTCAATTAAATTACATAAAACATCCTCTTCACATTTTTAAAATTAATGTTAAAATATTATAGAATTATGTTATAATAAATTTTGTGTAGTAATATGAATTTAAGATTTTTAATTTAATATAAATTTTATTAATATGATAAGGATGGATCGGGAATGGATAAATTGGTAATTAACGGGGGAAAACCTCTTTTTGGTTCTATAGAAATAAATGGTGCTAAAAACGCCGCTGTAGCAATACTTCCTGCTGCTATACTAGCAAGTAAAAATGTTTGTAATATAGATAATATACCTAACATTGAGGATGTTCATTGTTTAGAAAGAATAATTGAAAGCTTAGGTTGTAAAATAGAAGTAGGAAAAAATTCAGTTGTTATAGATAGCACTACTATAAATAATGTAAATGCTAATACAGAAGATGTAAGAAAAATGAGAGCTTCTTATTATCTTATAGGTGCTCTTTTAGGTAGATTTAAAAAAGCTAGAGTAGAACTTCCCGGAGGATGTCCTATTGGAGTTAGACCTATAGATCAACATATAAAGGGATTTGAAGCTTTAGGTGCTAAAGTAGATATAACACATGGCTGTGTTGTAGTAGAAGCTGATAGATTAATAGGAACTAATATTTTCTTTGATGTAGTTAGTGTAGGAGCTACTATAAATGTTATGCTTGCAGCAACTCTTGCTGAAGGTGTAACTACTTTAGAAAATGTAGCAAAAGAACCTCACATTGTAGACGTAGCAAACTTTTTAAATAGTATGGGTGCTAATATAAAAGGTGCAGGTACTGATATAATAAGAGTTGTAGGCGTAAAAGAACTTCAAGGATGCTCCTATAGTGTAATACCTGACCAAATAGAAGCTGGAACTTATATGATCGCTGTTGCTTCATGTGGTGGTGAAGTACGCTTAGAAAATATTATACCAAAGCATTTAGAATCTATTTCAGCAAAACTTATAGAAGCAGGTACTGAAATAATTGAAGATGGCGACTGTATTACTGTAAAATCTAGTGGAAATCTTAAGGGAGTAAATATAAAAACTCAACCTTATCCAGGATTTCCAACAGATGTACAGCAACCTATGAGTACTCTACTAACAGTAGCTAAAGGTAGAAGCATCATATCTGAAAGTATATGGGAAAGTAGATTTAAGCATGTTGATGAACTAAAGAAAATGGGTGCCAACATAAAAGTAGAAGGTAGAACTGCTATAATAGATGGTGTTGATAAGCTTACAGGTGCAGTAGTTAAGGCAACTGATTTAAGAGCAGGTGCTGCTATGGTTATTGCTGGCCTTATTGCTGATGGAGTTACTGAAGTTCTAAGTATTGAACATATTGATAGAGGTTACCCAAATATTGAAGATAAATTCAAAGCTCTAGGTGCAGATATAAAAAGAGTTAGCTGCTCGGAATAGTATTAATTTAAGATAGGAGAATTATTATGATTTTCTGTCCTCTATATAGTGGCAGTAGTGGAAATAGTATATTTATATCTTCTAATAACACTAAAGTTTTAGTAGATGCAGGACTCCCTGGGAAAAGTATAGAAAAAGCACTTGAGCATATTGGAGAAAATCCTGCTAACATTGATGGAATATTTGTTACTCATGAACATATAGATCATATAAAGGGCGTAGGTGTATTATCTAGAAAATATGATATACCTATATATACCAATGCGCCTACATGGGATTCCATGTCAAAAAACATTGGTAAAATAAAAGAGAAAAATATTAAAATATTGCAAAGCAATTGCATAAGCATTAAAGATATGGATATAACTAGTTACAAAATTTCTCATGATGCAGCGGCTCCCTCTGGATATTCTCTGAGTTGTAAAAATAAAAAAGCTTGTATAGCAACTGATTTAGGCTTCTTTTCTACAGAAATTCGTAAAACTCTAGAAGATGCAGATGTAGCTCTATTAGAAAGCAATCATGATGTAGAAATGCTAAAATTTGGTCCTTATCCTTATAATTTAAAAAAGCGAATTTTAAGTAATATAGGTCATTTATCCAATGATGATTGTGGCAAAGCTATTGTTAATATAGTAAATAGTAAATTTAAGAAAATTATTTTGGGACACTTAAGTAAAACAAATAATTATCCTGAACTTGCGTATCAAACAGTACTAAACATACTAAATGAAGCTAAAATTGATTTGAACAAAGATTTAAATATTTCTGTAGCTAAAAGAGATATGCCTAGTAATTATATAGAATTTTGATAAAAAGGTGAGGAATATGAAAAAAACTCTTTCGATACTCATATGTTCCATGACTATATTTTCTGTGGTAAGCTTAACAGGATGTAAAAACAAGGACACTATAAGTTCTGGTGATAAAGAAAAGCAGATTGCTTTATCAAAGGAAAAGGAAAATGCTTTGGATTTAAATATATATTTTGGATCTTCTAATAATTCTACTAACTCTACTGATTTATCTAAAGAACAAAGAGTTATAAAAAAAGATGAATTATTAGGCGAGACCATTATTAATGAGATTATAAAAGGTCCTAGTGTAAAAAACAATTTAAATTCAGTTTTACCTAAAGATACAAAGCTTTTAAGTTTTTCCATTAAAGACAATACTGCTTATGTAAATTTTAGTAAAGAGGCAAATATATCTATGAATGCATATAAAGAAGAAACTTGTTTAAAAAGCATCATTTTTTCTTTAACTGAATTGCCTTCAATACAAAAAGTTAAAATTTTTATAGACAACAAGGATACTAATGTATGGGGAAATAATTTTACCTTAACATCCCCACTTGGAAAAGATACTATATCAAATGCTAAGAAAAAGTAAATTATAATAAAAAGTGGTATAAAAAGATTATTGAAAAATATTAGGTTTTTTATTATAATATTTGAAGTAGTGTGCATTTTTAAGTTAGTAATATATTTTCAAAAGGAGATAAAACTATGAGTTTGTATAAAAGTTGGACAGATATGGTTGTAGATTTTGTTAAAACTAGAGGAGAAGCAGCATTCTGGAAAGAATATGGTTCTATTGAAAAAAGTATTTATACAAAAGTTTTGGCAGAACATAATCATATTATAAACGGAAGCATTAAAAGCTTGGCTGATAAATTTGAAACTTCAACAATATTCTTTATGGGTTTTCTAGATGGAATTAATGACAGCCTTTTTGAGCCTTTTGACCTTAATACCCTAGAAGAGGATTCTAACATTGAAGTAAAAATAGATTTTGAAAAATTATATTTTAACATGTTAGATGCTAAAGCTGATTATCTTTACACTCTTCCTCAATGGGAATCTATATTCTCTAAAGAAAAGAGAAAAGAAATACATAAAGATTGGGCTAATTCTAAAACTGTAGTAAACAAAAACAAAGTAGGAAGAAATGATCCATGTCCATGTGGCAGTGGAAAGAAATATAAACACTGCTGTGGAAAAAATGCTTAGTTTGAAATTAAATCCCTACACTTCAGTGTAAGGATTTTTTTCTTTATTAAAATACCATATAATAATTAGGAGATTTTATAATGAATATATCTATAATATGCGTTGGCAAACTTAAAGAAAAGTACTTAAAGGAGGCTATAGATGAATATTCTAAGCGTTTAAGCAGATATTGTAAATTAGATATAATAGAAGTCCCTGACGAAAAGACACCTGATAATGCCTCTGAAAAAGAAGAACTTCAAATAAAAGACAAAGAGGGCTTAAGCATTTTAAAACATATAAAAAATAATATGTTTGTTACTGCCTTAGATCTAAAAGGTTCTATGCTTTCCTCTGAACAATTAGCATCTTTTATAAAAGATGCTGGTATTAATGGAAATAGTAACTTAGCTTTCATTATTGGTGGTTCCCTTGGCCTTTCAAGTCAAGTATTATCACGAGCTGATTTTAAGCTTTGTTTTTCTAAAATGACATTTCCTCATCAACTCATGAGGGTAATTTTATTAGAACAAATATACAGAGGGTATAGAATCATTAGTGGTGAACCATATCATAAATGACCTAGACTTTTTTAAAATTGTTGATGCGTTTTATATATTCCACCACTGAAAATGTATTAACCTTAAGGAAATCCTTTAAAAGAGTAGTCAAACTTGGACCAAAACCTGTCAATTTCTATATACCTGCCGTAAATAAATCTTTTTTGCTTTCTTATTATATTATTTAGACATATTAGGTTTTTCAAAGTATTTAAAATCCTTACCTTCATTTGGTTTTCCGGCTACCCCTAATTGATATATTCTATCATAACCAGCATACTGATATAAAGCATTCGGCTCATCAGTAAAGACTACACTTATAGGATAGCTAGAAGAACCTAAAATGATACCTAGATAAGTATGTGTTACTTTAATCTTCTTAATATTCTGAACCTTATACCCTTTTGTGTTTATCAAATAAGCTCGCACATTATTGTATACTTGATGCTTTTTATAACCGATTACTACCATTTGGATGAAACATAATCCAATTAATACTGTTACAATTTTGTGCTTGACAATACATTTTTTGTTGAGTTCATCAAACATTCTATATACTCCTTTTATTAATGTTATTTTAGAGTATGATTACCTCTATATTGTAATTAATTATACTATAGTGTAATTTTACACTATAGTATAAAGTTAGTCAAATGAATTATGGTGACCCCTACTATGAGTAATATTCAACATTTTATTTAAATTGTTTTAATCCTCATCAATAGGTATATCATCTAAATCGCTTTCTAAAGTACTTATATTGGTTTTTATTTCATTCATAATTGTTCTCTTGTTTTCTATATCGTTTTGGTTTTCTGCTAATCCAAGTGTCACAGTACTATTAGCTTGAATGAATTTTTTCAATCTGTCATCTATTAGCTTTTTTATAGATTCTAAATTATCGTTTCCAGTAGAATCCTTATATTTTTCATAAAATCTTATAGATTCACAAATATAATCAGTTGCTACAAAGCTTTCATTATTAAGCTTTTTATTTTCTAGTAACCTCCTTATATCCATATTTTTCTTGGAAAATGTTAATACCAATGATCCAGGTCGCTTTGCCATAATATATCCCCCCTATTATTCCCTAGGTAATATATCTCTTGTATGCCACTTTATATAAACCTTCTACAGTTGACCATTGTGGATCAGCTGTTATGAATGAATTAGGAATTTTCTTTGTTATAGCTTCAACTAACTTTTGGGTAGTACCACCTATAAATACTAAACCATCTAATTCTTCAATACGAAATCCATGCCTGCTAATCTGATCACAAGCTTCATCAAAAAAACGATTTTTACTTTCTTCAATAACTTCTTGGCTTCCCTTATCTATCTGTCCAAAATTAGATAAATATCCAACATTAAGTGCTCTTTCTGCCACCTCGAATTTAACTATATTACCTCTTTTATACCCTGTTAAATCATCAGCTACATAATTAATTAGTTTTATTGCACCAAATTCCTCTACAAAACGATCAGATGAAGGCGACATACAAATACCATCCGTATAAAGAGAAAATGTAAAATTTAATCCTCCAAAATCAACTACTCCTATTTTTTTGTTTTTAAATAAATGAGGAGATAAATAAACTATTCCAGATCCTTCAGCCTTTATCATTACATTCGAAATTTCAAAACTATAATCCTTATCATCTACATTTATTTCTATAATTCCATTACTCTTTATGAAATCCTTATATTCTTGTTTAGCCTTTTCAACCTTTAGCACACTTATCGGACACGCAAGAACCATACTTATTTTATTATCCTTAGTATCAGGTTCTAAAAATTCAGTAATGGCTGTATAAGTGCACACCTTATGTATGAACAACGTTTTCGATGTTTCATAGCTCTTAGTTTCACCTTGTTCACCTACAATCAGTTCTTCCCCATTAAAAACTACCTTATATGATTTCCCCTCTGCATCTATATATCCATTCTTTAACTCGTATATCTTAGTTCTAATGTTCACCTTCTTTATATCAGAAGTTAGCCCCTTAGAATTTCTGCCAATAGCCTTAACAGCATATTTGCCAGCATCTAATGCCATTATATATTCAGCCATTTTGATCACTCCTCTAAATTATTTTCGTATCTACATTGTACTCTAAATGTATGTGCAAATCAATTACTTTTTATACAAATATTGTAAAAAATATTTATGTAGGCTTATACTATATCTACATTGTATCTACACTATAGATACAATATGACCCTAAGCATTCAAAATATAAACGTTGACATATAATTGTATAGATATTATAATTTTAGGATAAAGTGTATAATAAAAAGTAATGACGAGACTAGCAAATGTAAACTTTATTTTTAGTAATTTATTAAGTAAATCATAAATATTTAGTTTACATTTAATAACAACCTTAAGTTTCTGATCTAACTCCTCATTGGATAGTAGGCTTAGAAGCAGTCAATGCCTTACTACTGGTAAGTAAAGAGATTTTGCTTACTGTTTAAGTTAGTCATTTTTGACAAATTAGGTGTTACTGCTAAATTGAGGCCTTTCGTCCCTTTATGGATGGAAGGTTTTTTATGTGTATTTATTTAAATAATAATTAAATTTTATATTTTTAGGAGGAATTTAATTTATGAAATTAACATTAGTAAAATCCTTATGTAGGGAAACTGAAAAATTTGCCAATAAATCTGTGAAAATATCTGGTTGGGTAAGGACTGTAAGAGATTCTAAATCATTTGGTTTCATAGAGATAAATGATGGAACATTTTTTAAGAATATCCAAATAGTTTTTGATGACAGTCTTGAAAACTTTAAAGATATAACAAAAGTTGCTATTAGTTCTTCTTTGTCAGTTGAAGGAACTGTAGCACTTACACCTGGATCAAAACAGCCTTTTGAAATAAAAGCTATTAAAATAGTTGTAGAAGGAAAATCTTCTTCAGATTACCCATTACAAAAGAAAAGACATTCACTTGAGTATTTAAGAACTATAGCTCATTTAAGACCTAGAAGTAATACTTTTTCAGCAGTATTTAGAGTTCGCTCTGTAGCTGCATTTGCTGTTCATAAGTTCTTTCAAGAAAAAGGTTTCGTTTACGCTAATACACCACTAATAACTGGAAGCGACTGCGAAGGTGCTGGAGAAATGTTTAGATTAACCACTTTAGATTTAGAGAACGTGCCAAAAGACGAAAATGGAAAAGTAGATTATTCAAAGGATTTCTTTGGAAAAGAAACAAATCTTACAGTAAGCGGTCAATTATCTGCAGAAACTTTTGCTCTTGCATTTAGAAATGTTTACACTTTCGGCCCAACATTTAGAGCTGAAAATTCAAATACAGCAAGACATGCTGCTGAATTCTGGATGATAGAACCTGAAATGGCCTTTGCTGAATTAAAGGATTATATGGATATAGCTGAAGATTTAGTTAAATACATAATAAAATATGTGCTTGCAAATGCACCTGAAGAAATGGAATTCTTTAACTCATTTATTGATAAAGGATTATTCTATAGGTTAGATAATGTTGCCAATTCAGACTTTGGCAGAATTTCATATACAGAAGCTGTAGACATATTGAAAAAATCTGGCCATGAATTCCAATACCCAGTAGAATGGGGAATTGACCTTCAAACTGAACATGAAAGATATTTAACTGAAAAAGTATTTAAAAAGCCTATATTTGTAACAGATTATCCAAAGGATATAAAGGCATTTTATATGAGAGCAAATGAGGATGGGAAAACAGTTGCTGCTGCTGACTTACTTGTACCTGGTGTTGGTGAAATAGTAGGTGGAAGTCAAAGGGAGGAAAGATTAGATATATTAGAAAAGAGAATTGATGAAATGGGACTTAGCAAGGAAGATTACTGGTGGTACCTTGAATTAAGAAAATATGGTGAAACAAAACACTCAGGTTTTGGTTTAGGATTCGAAAGAATTTTAATGTATATAACTGGAATGACTAATATAAGAGATGTAATTCCATTTCCAAGAACAACAGGTTCTGCTGAGTTTTAATAAACTCGGAGGTAATAAATATGGAAAAAAGAATTGGTGTTGTAGGCATAGTTGTGGAAGATCTTGAAAATTCATCAAAAGTTAATAACATACTTCATTCTTTTGCAAGCATAATTGTTGGGAGAATGGGAATTCCATATAAGGAAAAAAACATATCAGTTATATCATTAATTGTTGATGGTACATCAGACAATATAAGCGCTATGACTGGGAAATTAGGCAAAATTGAAGGTGTTAATGTCAAATCTGCCATGACAAGAAAATAAATTTTGATTTTAAATAAAATCAAAATGGCTTATTATTACTAAAATATGATTTGTTAAAGAACTAAAAGTCAAATTTCCTTATAGAATTTTTATCAATAATATAAAACTTAAATAAAATGAAATTTAATATATAATTAAGTTTAAAGAGAGAGTTTTCTGTATAAATTAGGCAGCTCTCTCTTTCATTTTATTTGAATGTTAACTATAATTATTATAAAAAATCAAATTTTTTTAATAATTAAAAAAAAATTTCATGTAACCGTTTGCTGGTCATTTCAATATTTACTAATTTTCGATAAAATATATAAGTAGGAAGTATTTATCTAAAGGTAACTTAATGTTATTATACTTAATTATAATTATAAGGATATGGAAAGGCGGCCTTATTATATGAATCTGGAAAAATTATTTCACTTACAACAAAATTTAAATGAACGTATAGAAAAAGAACATGAACTTGGTCAAACTTCTTTGTTGTCCAAAAAAGTATTGGCACTTCAAGTAGAACTTGCAGAACTTGCTAATGAAACTAAATGTTTTAAATATTGGAGCTCTAAATCAGCCTCAGATAGGAGTATTATTTTAGAAGAATTTGTTGATTGTCTTCATTTCATACTAAGTTTAGGATTAGAAAAAAACTTTGAAAATATAAACAAGGTAAATGTTAAAGACTCTCAATATGATATAATTGCTCAATTTTTAAATCTCTATGTGGATATAAATGATTTTTTTATTTGTTCTTCTAAAGATAATTACATAACTTTATTTGAAGACTTTCTTGCTCTAGGAAAAAGCCTTGATTTTAACATAGAAGACATAGAAAATGCTTACCTTATTAAAAATTCTATTAATCACAAACGACAAGATGAAGGATATTAATATAACTCTATTAAGACCTATAATTATTATAGGTCTTTTATTTTAACCATAATTAATAATACTAATCAATTATGGTTAAAATAATTTTAGGATGGTGATTTTAAAATGCTAGGTATAATATTTTCAATAATAGCAGGTATATCTATGAGTCTTCAAGGAGTTTTCAATACAAGACTAGGAGAAAAAATAGGATTATGGGAAACAAATGCTATAGTTCAAGGTACAGGTTTTGCTTTAACTTTAATTACCTTGTTTCTTTTGGGTAATGGAAGCCTTAACAACATAAAGTACTGCAATAAAATATACTTATTAGGTGGTTTTCTTGGAGTTATTATTACTTTCACCGTAATGAAGGGTATTGCAAGTTTAGGAGCTACTTACTCAATTGCAACAATATTGGTGGCTCAATTAACTGCTGCCGCCTTAATAGATGCTTTTGGATTTTTTGGTGCACCTCAAGTTAAATTTCACATTACTAAAATAATTGGAATTTGTATAATGATCTTAGGTATTATAATATTTAAATGGAAAGGCTAAATATATTAGACTAAAATGGAATATAACGAT
Organism: Clostridium drakei; assembly: GCF_000633595.2. Classification (GTDB taxonomy): domain Bacteria; phylum Bacillota; class Clostridia; order Clostridiales; family Clostridiaceae; genus Clostridium_AM; species Clostridium_AM drakei. Next base: position 72,160 of record NZ_JIBU02000034.1, read on the forward strand.
ATAATGTATAATGTATATTGTGGTTATACATTATATACTAATTAAAAAATCTTACTCAATATTATTATATTAAGACAACACTATTACGGGGGGATAATCTATATGGATTTTAAACAAATAGAAGCTTTCATAAACGTGGCAAAATTTAAAAGCTTCTCTAAAGCTGCAAATGCTTGTTTTTTATCACAACCTGCTATTAGTTCACATATATCTAGTTTAGAAAAGCAACTTAAAATACAGCTTTTTGATAGAACTTCAAAAGAAGTACTTTTAACACCAGCTGGAAGCTCATTTCTAAATTATGCTATAGACATTTTAAATGCACGTGATAAAGCTATTTCTAATCTAGCCAAATTTAATGAAACAGTTAGTGGAAAACTTAAATTAGCCTCTAGTACTACTCCTTGTAATACAATAGTACCTATTTTAATAAAGAAATTTCACAATTTATATCCTGAAGTCTCTTTTGATGTAATGGAAAGAAGTTCTAGAGAAATAATTGAAAACATTATTAGATTTGACTGTGAATTAGGCATTATTGGAGAATTAGTTAATGATGAAAAAATTAAAAGCTATAAACTAATTGAAGATGATTTAATCGTAATATCATCACCAGAATTTAATTTACCAAGTTCTATAAAAATAGAAGAATTATTAAAGTATCCATTTGTTTTAAGAGAAGAAGGTTCTGCTACAAGAAAAACCTTCGAAGATGCTCTACAAAAACAAGAATTTGATACATCTAGCATGGACATATGCTTTGAAGTTAATAATTTAGATAGCTTACTTCAATTTGTTAAGCAAGGTTTAGGTATATCTGTAGTATCTAGTCAAGTGTTTAGAGATTACATATCCTATGGCCTTATAAAAGAAACTTCTATAGAAAATTTATATTTAAAAAGATATATTTATTTAATATTAAGTTCTAAAAGAACACTTACTCCAACATCTAAAGCTTTCTTTAATTTATGTAAAAACTACTTTAAATTTGAGTAGCACATATGCTCCTAAAAATTAATTATTCTTAAGCACACATATTTAATATTAAGATTATAATATATATATGGAATTAATTTTTAAGGAGCTTTAAATGTTTTCTATAAAAAATAAATTAGATAAAAACCTAAAAATTGCCATAACCAATAAACATTATAAAAATTATAGAATCATAATACATTGCAAATCTCTACCAGAGATTATTGAAAAAAAAATAAGAACATATAAAGGAAACTTAATTCACTCTATTCCTTACATCAATTGTATTTCTACTATTCTCTCATCTAATGCTATAGAAAGAATTATAGAATATCCTGAAGTAGATTATGTAACTTTTGATGACTATGCACTATTGTGTGGCAATGGCATAGCTTCTTCTAATAAAGTATCATTTGGGAAAAAGTATAAATTAACTGGTAAAAATATAGGTATAGGATTAATTGATAGTGGTGTTTATCCTCATACTGATCTGTTGACACCTAATAATAAAATTAAAAAATTCACAGATCTCTTAAATAATTATAGTTATCCATATGATGATAATGGACATGGAACCTTCATGAGCGGTATAATATCTGGCAGTGGTTATTTATCAAAAGGTATTAATAGGGGAATAGCTGAAAACGCCCATTTATATTGTATCAAAGCTTTTAACAGCCTAGGCAAAGGTTATATATCTGATATATTATTTTCCATAGCAACTATTATTTCTGAAAGTGAAGAATATAACATAAAAGTAATATGCCTTCCATTTGAACTAATCTCAAATGATTATTTTAAGCTTTCCTTATTTGAACAAATTTTTAATATAGCATCTAATAATTACAATTTAACAATTGTAGTTCCATCAGGTCACAATGGTAATTCAAAATGCAGTATTTCAGGCATTGCAACTTTAGATAACTGTATCACTGTAGGCGGAATAGATACCACTAACCATAACTTTAAACCATACAAGTATTCATCTAGTGGACCATTTTCTAAACTAGAAAAACCTGATACATGCGCAGCTGCTGTAAATATATGTTCATTAAATACAAATAAAAATTATATATCAGAAAGAAATGGATCCAAAATATATCCTCAATCTTTAGAAACTCCTTACACTTGTTATACTGGCACATCCTGTGCAGCTGCTTATATAAGTGGCATTTGTGCTCTATTATACGAAAACAATCCTAATTTAACTTTTAAAGATTCAGTTTCTCTTATAAAAACATGCTGTAACCTTTTAGAAATGCCTAAATGGCTTCAAGGCGCTGGAATAGTGGATTTGGATAGACTTCTATCTTAAAATTCTTATAATGTAAATTTATAATCTATATTTGCATTTAAGTCAAAAATTAAAATAAGCATATTTAGAATGATTTTAGAATTACAATCTAAATATGCTTATTTAAACGCTACTAATATCCTTTATTCAAATCAACTAAATTTATTAGACTTTCATTACTTTTATACCTTTTTAAATTTTCGTATATTAAATTAAATCTTCTAGCATTTCTCATTTCTGATATCCATGAATTATGTGGAGTCATTATAACATTATCAAAATTCCATAGAGAACTATTTATATCTAAAGGTTCTTTTTCCACTACATCTAATGCAGCTCCACCTATCTTACCTTTACTAATATTTTTTACTAATGCATTTTCATCTATTATAGAACCTCTCGCTACATTTATTAAATATACTCCATTTTTCATTTTATTAAACTTATCTTCATTGATGAGATGATGAGTTTCATTAGTATATGGTATTGTAATAACTACTACATCACATAAGCCTAACATTTTATCAATATTTTTATTTGAAAAGCATTTATGAAAATTATCAACAGGTCTGCCATTAGTATTTAATCCTAATATTTTTACACCAAATCCTGAGAATCTTTTTGCCGCTTCCCGGGCAATACTACCTGTACCTATAAACCCAATTGTTTTATTGAATAATTCTAATACTGTAGTGTCTATTTTCCATACTTTATTTTTTTGATTTTCATAAAATTTACTACTGTGCTTTAATAATTCCAATGCCTTTAGTACAATCCACTCACCCATAGGAATACTATATCCACCTTTATTATTGCTTATGCTAATGGAGCTATTTATTATATAGTCAATTGGCAGCTGATCTATTCCTGCACTAGAAAGCTGAATCCACTTCAATTTCTTCATTTTACATATATCCAAGGTTTCAAATGGGTTATAACAAACTAAAATTTCAATATCTTCTAAATCGTTACTATACTTTGCATCTTTTTCATTAATTATTTTTATATCATAACCCAATTTCTTAATTTCTTCCATTTTATCTGTGCCATAATTATAAGTAAATAGAACCTTATTTTTCATAACTACACCCCAATTTTAAAAATAAAGTAGCCTTTTCTACCAAAAGCCACTCTACACAAATAAATTATTTTAAATAGTTTAATTAGTTAATTACTATTCCATGTATTCTCCCATGTTTCTAAATTTACTGTACCTTTCATCCAATAGTTCTTTTATAGATTGTTTTTTTAGTACACTAATTTTTTCAATCAACTCTTCTTTTATAGATGCAGCCATTTTTTCTACATCTTTATGTGCTCCTCCTGAAGGTTCTTTTATTACTTTATCTATAATACCATATTCTTTTAAATCCTTAGCTGTTATTTTCATAACTTCTGCTGCTTCCTTAGCACGTGAAGCATCTTTCCATAATATACTTGCAAATCCTTCTGGAGATAGTACAGAGTACACTGAATTTTCTAGCATCCATACATCATCTGCTACTGCAAATGCTAATGCACCACCACTTCCACCTTCTCCAATTACAATTGAAATTATGGGAGTTTTTAATTTTGACATTTCCAAAAGATTTTTAGCTATAGCTTCTCCCTGACCTCTTTCTTCTGCTCCTTTTCCACAGTAAGCACCTTGCGTATCTACCATACATATTACTGGCCTTCCAAACTTTTCAGCCTGTTTCATGAGCCTTAAACCTTTTCTATAGCCTTCAGGATTTGGAGATCCAAAATTTCGTTTTATATTTTCTGCCGTATTTCTTCCTTTTTGATGTGCTACTATAGTTACAGGCATTCCATCTAATAACGCTATACCTCCAACTACTGATGCATCATCTGAAAAACATCTATCTCCATGAAATTCTATAAAGGAATCAAATATTCTTTCTATATAGTCCAGCGCTGTGGGTCTTTCTATCATCCTAGCTAAAGATAGTTTTTCCCAAGCAGTTTTATTATCAAGTTTTTTACTTAAAATACGCTGTACTTTCTCTAATTTCTCCATAAAGCAAGCTTCCTTTCCTTAGAAAATATAACTTTTCTAAAACTACCTATTCTTATCATGAATCATAAGTATTTTTTTAAGAGTTCCCTTTAAATCATTTCTATGAACTATACTATCTATAAATCCATGTTCCAATAAAAATTCTGCTCTTTGAAAACCTTCTGGCAATTTTTCACCTATAGTTTGTTCTATAACCCTCTTACCAGCAAAACCAATTAAAGCTCCTGGTTCAGAAAGTATAATATCTCCCAGCATAGCAAAACTAGCTGTTACACCTCCTGTAGTTGGATCTGTAAGTACTGTTATATATAAAAGGCCTGCTTCACTTAATTTTCCTAGTGCTGCACTTACTTTAGCCATTTGCATAAGTGAGAACATACCTTCTTGCATTCTAGCACCACCAGAAGTAGTAAATATTATTATAGGTCGCTTAAGTTCTATTGCCATTTCTACAGCTCTTGCAATTTTTTCACCAACTACAGACCCCATGCTTCCCATCATAAAATGACTATCCATAACACAAATAACTACTTGTTCACCAAAAATAGTTCCTTTGCCTGTAACTACAGCTTCATTTAATTCTGTAGCATTTTGCATTTTTTTTATTTTTTCTTCATATCCTTTAAAATTTAGTGGGTTTGTTGAAGTTATATTCTTATCAAATTCTTCAAATGTGTTTCTATCTATTATATATTTTATTCTTTCTCTTGCATCCATCCTAAAATGGTGGCCACATTGCTTACATACTTGGTTGCTATCTTCAAGATCATTTTTGTACAAAACTTTTCCACAACCATCACATTTTATCCACATACCATTAGGAATGCTAGGTTTAGTTTCTTCATCTGCTTTTCTTAATGACTGTTGACTTACAGTAATATATTTTGTCTTCTTAAATAGATTATTTAACAAGTTAGTCACCTCCAGTTAGAAGTTCATAGCAAAAAATTTGCTATGAACTCTTAACTTTATTCTCAATAAATCTTGTATCATAAGTTCCTTTTATAAAATTTTCATCATTTATAAGTTCAAACTGAAAATCAATATTTGTTTTAACTCCCTCTATAATAAATTCTCCTAAAGCTCTTCTCATTTTCCATATAGCTTCTTCTCTATCCTTACCATATACAATAAGTTTTGCTATCATAGAATCATAGTATGGAGGTATTTTATATCCTGAATATACCGCACTATCAATCCTAACATTAAAGCCACCTGGCAAATATAAACCTTCAATTTTTCCCGGAGATGGCATAAAGTTTCTAGAAGTATCTTCAGCATTTATTCTACACTCTATAGCATGACCTTTTATCTCTATATCTTCTTGAGAAAAGCTTAATGGTTCACCTGCTGCAATTTTAATCTGTTCTTTTATTAAATCTACTCCGGTTACCATTTCTGTTATAGGATGTTCTACTTGTATTCTAGTGTTCATTTCCATAAAGTAAAAATCCATATTTTTATCAAGCAAAAATTCTATAGTACCTGCACTATTATATTTCACTGTTTTTGCTGCTCTAACTGCTGTTTCTCCCATTTTTGCTCTAAGTTCTTTTGTCATTATAGGACATGGTGCTTCTTCCAGCACCTTTTGATTTCTTCTTTGCATGGAACAATCTCTTTCTCCAAGATACACCACGTTTCCATAATTATCTCCTAGTATTTGAATCTCTACATGTCTTGGTTTTTCTATAAACTTTTCAACATATATAGTTCCATCACCAAATGAAGCTTCTGCTTCAGCCTTAGCATTTTCATAATCTTTTATAAGATCTTTTTCTTCATAGACTACTCTTATGCCTCTTCCTCCACCTCCAGCAGATGCTTTTACCATTACTGGATATCCTATTTCTTTTGCAACCTTTAACAATTGTTTTTCATCTTTTATTGAACCTTTAGATCCTGGAACTATAGGTACCTTTGCCTTTATCATAATATCCCTAGCATTAGACTTATTTCCCATATCATCTATACAATCAGCATTTGGTCCTATAAATGTAATATTACACTCTTCACACATTTTTGCAAACTTACTATTTTCAGATAGAAACCCGAAGCCTGGATGAATAGCTTCTGCTCCTGTAAGTACTGTAGCACTTATAATATTCTGTATGTTTAGGTAGCTATCCTTTGCTGCAGCAGGACCTATACATACAGCTTCATCTGCTAGTTGAGTATGTAGTGCATCTCTATCTGCCTCAGAATAAACCGCTACAGTTTCTATACCCATCTCTCTGCAAGCTCTTATAATCCTAACTGCTATTTCACCTCTATTTGCAATTAATATTTTACTAAACACTTGCATCACCTATCATAAACATTACTTCAGCTTCACAAGCCTTCTTATCATCCACATATGCTATGCCTTTAGCTATGCCTGCAGGCCCTTTAATTTTTATCATTTCTACTTCTAATCTTAGTATATCTCCTGGAACTACTTTTTTTCTAAATTTAGCCTTATTTATTCCTCCAAAGTAAGCAATTTTACCTTTAAAATTTTCTTGACTCAATATAGCAACTGCTCCTGCTTGAGCCAATGATTCCACAATAAGTACTCCAGGCATTACAGCTTCCTGTGGAAAGTGTCCCTGAAAAAAATACTCATTCATAGTCACATTCTTATAAGCTATTACCTTTTTACCTGGCTCCATATACGTTACCTTGTCTATTAATAAAAAGGGATATCTATGTGGAATAATTTCTTTTATTTCTTTTATTCCTAGATTAACATTAAACTCTATGTTACTGTCCATTATTTTTCCTCCTAGCCATTTTTTAAGAACTAGTTAGCCTTTATTTTAAACATAGACTGACCGTATTCAACCATTTGATTATTTTCTACTAAAATTTCAACAACTTCGCCATCTACTTCACTTTGAATTTCATTCATAAGTTTCATAGCTTCTACAATGCAAAGAGTATCTCCTTTTTTAACCTTAGTTCCTACTTCTACGAAAGCTGCTTTATCCGGACCTGATGATCTATAAAAAGTTCCTACTATAGGTGATACTATTTCTTTTACATTTAAGTCTTCCTTTACTACAGTTTCATCCTTTTTATTTTCTTGCAATCCTTCAGTTTCACTCTTAACTTTTTTTTCTTCTACAACTTCATCTATATCTAATTTTTTCTCTTCAACTAATATATTACTATTTTCTTCGTGTCTTGTACAATCAGGTTCTCCCTGCTTTCTCATAACTATAGAAATTCCATGCCAGTTAACTTCTAAATAACCTAATTTAGAATTATCCATAGTTTTAACCATTTCTTCAATTGCTTTAAAGTCCATATTACTCACTCCACTTTTTTAATAAAATTACTGCATTATGTCCACCAAAACCTAAAGAATTAGACATAACATATTTAAGATCAGCTTTTCTTGCTTTATTTGGAACATAATCTAAATCACATTCCTCATCTTGAACTTTATATCCTGCTGTAGGAGGTATTATACCTTCTTCTAACGCTTTAACACATACTATAGCTTCTATTGCTCCTGCTGCTCCAAGCAAATGACCTGTCATTGATTTTGTAGAACTTATAGGTATGTTCTTTGCATTATCTCCAAAAACTCTCTTTACAGCAGCTGTTTCAAACTTATCATTGACTGGTGTACTAGTTCCATGTGCATTGATATAAGAAACTTCTTCTTTATTAATATCCGCTTGCTTTATAGCCATTTCCATAGCTCTCGCAGCACCTTCGCCATCTGGTGATGGCGATGTCATATGATAAGCATCACATGTAAAACCATATCCAACCAATTCTGCATAAATTTTAGCTCCTCTTTTTTGAGCATGTTCTAAAGATTCTAATATTAATATACCAGCACCTTCTCCCATTACAAATCCATCTCTTTCCTTATCAAAAGGAATAGATGCTCTTTTAGGATCTGTACTTTTACTTAATGTAGTTGCTGCAGCAAATCCAGCTATAGATAATGGAGTAATGCACGCTTCAGCTCCTCCTGCTATTATTATATCGGCAAGATCATTTTTAATCATTGAAAAGGCCTCGCCAACACAATTTGTACCTGTAGCACATGCTGTAACTATATTAGAACATGGTCCTTTAGCTCCAAACTTTATAGCTATATTTCCAGCTGCCATATTACTTATAATCATTGGTATAAATAAAGGAGTTATTCTGTTAGGTCCTTTTTCTTGCAATACCGAATGTTCTTTTTCAATAGTTCCTATTCCACCTATACCTGATCCAATAACTACTCCAAATCTTTCTTTATTTACACTTTCAACATCAAGATTAGAATCTTTTATAGCTTCCTTAGCTGAAACCATAGCAAATTGGCAAAATCTGTCGAATCTTCTTGCCTCTTTTCTGTCCAAATATTCACTTGCATCAAAATCTTTAACTTCTGCTGCAAGTTTTGCCTTAAAACCTTCTGTATCAAAACATTTTATGAAATCTATACCTGAAACACCATTTTTTATATTATCCCAGAATGTATTTGAGTCATTTCCAACTGGAGTTATCGCTCCAAGTCCTGTAATTACTACTCTTTTTCTCATAATTAATTCACCAACCTCTAATTTAATTTACATAACCATTCCGCCATCTACATTTATCACATGACCAGTAATATAATCTGAATATGGAAGTGATAAAAATGCTACTACGTTTGCTACATCTTCAGCAGTTCCAAATCGTTTTAGTGGTATACCTTTCAATGTTGTTTCCTTTGCTTTATCAGATAAAACTTCTGTCATATTGGTTTTAATAAACCCTGGTGCTACAGCATTTACAGTTATATTTCTTGAGGCAAGCTCTCTAGCTACAGATTTAGTCATTCCTATTATTCCAGCCTTTGCAGCAGAATAATTTACTTGACCAGCATTACCTGCTATTCCTACTACAGAAGATATATTTATTATTTTACCACATTTTTGCTTCAACATTACAGAACTCACATGCCTTATACAATTAAATGTGCCTTTTAAATTTACTTCTATTACTTTATCAAAGTCTTCTTCTTTCATTCTAAGAAGTAATCCATCTCTAGTTATTCCTGCATTATTTACAAGAACATCTATTCTTCCAAAAGCTTCAACAGCCTTCTCTGTAAGATTTTTAGCCCCTTCAAAAGAACTAATATCTGCCTGAACTGCTTCAGCTTTAGCACCTAGGGCTCTTATTTCTTCAACTAAATCTTCTGCTGACTTTGATTCACTTCTATAATTAATTACTATATTAGCTCCAAGCCCAGCTAATTTAAGTGCTATAGCTTTGCCAATGCCTCGGCTTGCACCTGTAACTACTACCGTTTTACCCTTTAAATCTTCCATTTAGATATTCTCCTTTAATTTTTCAATGGTACTTTCTAATGATTTCACATCTTGAACATTTAAAATTGTAGCTTTTCTATCTATTTTCTTAACAAAGCCACTTAATACTTTTCCAGGTCCAATTTCTATAAAAGTATCTACACCCATATCTATCATTTTTCTTATGCTTTTTTCAAAAAATACTGTACTCATAACTTGTTTCTTTAAATAACCTTTTACTTCATCCTTATTATCCACAACTTCTCCTGTAACATTAGTTATAACAGGAATAGAAAAGTTTCCTATAGATACATTTTTTAATTCCTTTTCTAATTTTTCTGCTGCTGGTTTTAACATAGATGTATGAAAAGGTCCACTTACAGAAAGCATTATAGCTTTTCTAGCTCCTGCTTCTTTTAACTTTTCACACGCAATTTCTAGTGATTTTGCTTCACCTGCAATTACTACTTGACCGGGACAATTTAAATTGGCTATCTCAACTATACCTATACTTTTACAATCATCACATACTTTTCTTATTGTATCTTCATCTAGTCCTATAATAGCAGCCATAGCACCTACACCCTGTGGTACTGCTTCTTGCATATACTTGCCTCTTTTTTTTACTAAACTTACTGCTTCTGTAAACTCTAATACACCACTAGCAACAAGTGATGAATATTCTCCTAAACTTAGTCCTGCAGTAACATCTGCTTTTATTCCGTTATTTTCTAATATTCTCAAAGCAGCTATGCTCATAGTTAAAATAGCTGGTTGTGTGTTTTCTGTTTTATTTAATTCTTCTTCTGGTCCTTCAAAACACATACTACTTATAGAAAATCCAAGTACTTTGTCTGCATCGTTAAATACATTCTTGCAAACATCAAAGTTATCATATAGCTCTTTGCCCATTTCTACATATTGTGCTCCTTGCCCAGAAAATAAAAAAGCTATTTTATTCATTTTTTCCACCTCTTTTATTCAATTCCAAACATCTTTTCTACTCTTGATATATGTTTTTCTGCTTCACTAAACATTTCATGTATTATTTCTTCACAACTTTGTTCTTTGTGTACTAATCCTGATATTTGTCCTGCCATTACAGAACCATTATCTACATCTCCATCTACTACAGCTCTTGAAAGTGCTCCTCTTCCTAATTCTTCATACTTTTCAAGTGAAGCTCCTTCTTTTTCAAGTAACTGAAACTGTCTTGTAAGTTTGTTTCTTAAAACACGAACAGGATGTCCAGTAGGCCTTCCTGTAACTTGAGTATCTATATCTTTTGCATTTAATACTTTTTGCTTATAAGCCTCTGGAACTATACATTCATGAGCAACTAAAAATCTTGTTCCAACTTGTATTCCATCAACTCCAAGCATAAATGCTGCCGCTACTCCTCTTCCATCTCCTATTCCTCCTGCTGCAATTACTGGTATACTTACAGCGTCTACAACTTGTGGAACTAATGCCATAGTAGTAAGTTCACCTACATGACCTCCTGATTCACATCCTTCTGCTATAACAGCATCTACACCAGCTCTCTCCATTCTTTTAGCTAATGCTACAGATGCAACTACAGGTATAACTTTTATATCATATTCCTTCCACATATCTATGTACTTTCCTGGATTTCCGGCCCCAGTAGTTACTACTTTAATACCTTCTTCACAAACCATTTTAGCTACTGACTCTGCAGTTTCTCCAAGTAACATTATATTCACTCCAAATGGTTTATCTGTAAGCTTCTTTGCTTTACGTATTTCCTCTCTTACCCATTCTACCGGTGCATTACCTGTAATAATTCCTAGACCTCCAGCATTAGATACTGCTGCTGCCAAAGAACTATCCGCAATTCGAGCCATTCCACCTTGAATAATAGGATATTTTATTTTCACCATTTCAGCAAATTTGGAATTAATCATAGTTTTTCCTCCTAAACATCAATAATTTTTTATTGCATTACATAAATTTTGTTTTTTCTTCAACAAATCTTACAGCTTCACTTACAGTTGTTATAGCTTCTGTATCTTCTATCTGTACTTCAAATTGTTCTTCTATTTCTATTACTATTTGAAAAAACTCCAATGAATCTACTCCTAACTCCTCAAAAGACGTATCCATTGTAATTTTATCTTGCTGTATTCCCAGTTGTTCCTGTATTATCTTTTTTATTTTGTCAAATACCATTTAACTCTCTCCCAATTTAATACTACCATTCAATTGCTATTCCTCCATAGGTGAGCCCACCGCCAAAACCTATAAGTAAAATTTTATCTCCTTTTTTTAATAAGTTTTTCTGATTCATTTCATCTAAGGCAATTCCAATAGTAGCTGCAGAAGTGTTTCCAAACTTATCTAGATTAACATAAAATTTGTCTTCACTTACTCCTAACTTTTTAGCTGCAAATTCTATTATTCTATAATTTGCTTGGTGAAGAACTATATATTTTATTTCATCCATCGAACAATTTATCTTTTCTAAAAGTTCTTCTGTTGATTGTAATATAGTTTTAACTGCAAATTTAAATATTTCTCTACCATTCATTTCTACATAACTATTTGTATTAACATCTGTATCTTTTTTATCAGTATATGGATTTACCACTGGTACAGCTTTTGAAACTAGATACTGACCTTTACTACCGTCAGATCCACTACATATAGCTAAAATACTTTCTCTATTTGATTCACTTAATACAACAGCAGCCGCTCCATCACCAAATAATACACAAGTACTTCTATCTTTCCAATTTAACACTTTAGAAAGCGTCTCTGCTCCTATAACTAAAACCTTCTTTACACTTCCTGTTCTTATAAATTGAGTAGCTATATTAATTCCATAAACAAATCCAGAACAAGCTGCTGATATATCAAAACAAGTAGCATTTACTGCTAATATATTTTTCTGAACCAAACATGCTGTAGAAGGAATAAAATTATCTGGAGTGGCTGTAGCCACAATAATTAGATCGATCTCTTCTGGTTTTACTTTTGATGCCTCTAGCGCTTTTAAAGCAGCTTTAGATGACATCTCTGAAGTATCCTCACCTTGAGATATTCTTCTCTCTTTTATACCTGTTCTACTGCTTATCCATTCATCACTTGTATCTACAATACAAGATAAATCGTCATTAGTTACAATTCTTGGTGGTACATAACTTCCTGTACCTATAATTTGTACCTTATTCATTAATTTTCTCCTTATAGCTAGTTTTTAAATTATACTTAGATTTAAAAAAAACATTAAGCTTTTCTAAGGATTTAATCAAAATTTCTTCTTCTTCTTCATTAAGTCCTTCTATTGCTTGTTTCACCATGTCATGATGAAATTTCCCATGAATTCTATAAGCTAATTTTCCTCTTTTATTTAATCTAATAAAAACTATTCTTCTATCCTGTTCACTTCTTTTTCTTTCAACATAACCCTTTCTAACTAAGTGACCTATAGCTGTCGTTAGCGTGCCTAAAGTTATATTTAATTCAACTGCTACTTCTGTCATAGTTCTAGGCTTATACATTCCTATGGCCTCAATAGTATGAATCTCTGTAACAGATAAATCCTTAAAAACACCAGACTGAAGAGCTTTTTGTTCTATTTCTAGTATATCATTAAAAGTATCTACTAAAAGTTCATTCAATACATCTATTCTCCTATTCAATTAAATCACCACTTTAAATTTATATTTATAAAAAGCTCTTAAATAACTTGGGCCATTTTAATGATTTTCTCACCCCATAAATCTAATTTTAATTAGCCTTTATAATTTTTTTCAGCTTCTGTTACCAATTCATCTATTAATTCTTTTACAGTAACAATTTTATCTATTCTATAAGCATTACTACCTGTAAAAATAAGTCCTTCTTCAAGGTTTCCTCTTACTGCTTGAACCAATGCCTTTGATATACAATAAGGAGTACTTTTAGGATTACACTTTTTTAAGCAATTAAAGCAATTTGTAGGTGCTATTCTACCTTTTTCAACTTGCTTTATTAGTTCATTTCTTATAGCTCTTCCAGGAAGACCTACAGGACTTTGTATAACCCTAATATCATCTTTTTTTGAATCCACATAGGCTTTTTTAAACTTTTCATCAGCGTCACATTCCTCTGTTGCTACAAAACGTGTGCCCATCTGAACTCCTGCAGCTCCTAATTCTAAAAATCTAGCAATATCAGCTCCACTATATACTCCACCTGCTGCTATTACAGGTATATGTTTTCCACATTCCTCTTCAAAAGGTTTTATTGCTTCTATTACTTCAGTTACAATTTCCTCAAGAGATCTTTTATTTTCTTCTAGCAATTGTTCTGGATGGAATCCTAAATGTCCTCCAGCTTCAGGACCTTCAACTACAATCATATCAGGAATTCTATTATATTTTTTATTCCAATGCTTTACAATAACTGAAGCTGATTTTCCTGAAGAAGCAATAGGTGCTATTTTTACATTACTTCCTTCAACAAGTTTAGGTAATAACAAAGGTAGTCCTGCACCAGATATAATTACATCCACTTTCTCATCCACACAAGCTTTTACCATTTCATCATAATTGTTAATGGCTACCATTATGTTGACTCCTATAATGCCTTTTGGACTTATTTCTTTTGCCTTTTTTATTTCCTCCCTTAAAGCTCTAATATTAGCTTCTTTTGTATTCGTTTGAAAATCTGGTTCTCTATATCCTATTTGAACTGAAGATATTATACCGATACCACCTTCATTTGCTACTGCTGATGAAAGTTTATAACCGGAAACACCCACTCCCATACCGCCTTGAATAATAGGTACTTCAGCTCTTAGTTCTCCTATAACTAATGGTGGTAATTTCATCTAATCGTCTCCTTTAAAATGATTTTTCACTATCAAATATTTTGATAGTCAAAGTATATATTAAAACAAATTAACTGTCAACGTTTTTTACATAAAATTCAATTTATGAAATTTGTTTCAATATATAAAAGTAAAATAAGCATATCATACATAATATGCTTATTTTACTTAAAAGTAAATTTTTTACTGTAAGTAGTTTAATGGATTCTCAGGTTTTCCATTTACCCTAACTTCAAAATGTACATGAGGTCCTGTGCTCCTTCCCGTACTTCCAACTTCTCCTATCTTTTCTCCACGCTTTACATACTCTCCTATATTGGAACATATCTTACTGCAATGAGCATAAATAGTTTGCATGCCGTTACCATGATCTATCTTTATTACATTACCATACCCATCTTCCCATTCTGTACAAAAAACTTTACCATCCATAGCAGCACAAATAGGTGCTCCCATGGATGCGCCTATATCTATTCCCTGATGTACAGTTCCCCATCTTGAACCAAAAGGTGATGTTATAGTACCTTGAGATGGTACCCCCATAAAACTAACTTTATTAGTACTACCTCTAGAAAGAGTTAAATTATTTCCTAATGAATTTTGTTCTATATTCTTTGAAAATTTTATAATTGGATTTTTAGAATTAGCATCTATATTTTTAATAGTTTGTTCTACAGTATTTACTTTTCCTATTTCTACACTTTCTTTTATATATGTTATATGATTTACAAGCTTTAAGTCATCTTTTTCTTCTTTGTATGAATTCTTTATTTCATCTAATGTATTCCTAATCTCTGCTTCATTAGCAAGTACAGAAACTTCTTTTCCATCAGATTTCATTAAAACCGCATTTACTTTTGTATTACTATTTTCTAAAATAAGTTTCTTAATATGATCAGCATTTTCTATTCTATTAATATCATCAAAATGCTTTTTTACAAATTTTATATCATCTTTAAAATTCACCTTTCCAAATCTCTTTTCTATATCTTTTTTTACAATATTATCCATAGTATAAAACTCTTCTTTATCTTTAACATAACCTACTATTTTACCATTAATATATATTTCATAACAATTAGGATTATTACTATATAAATATCTGATTAGCACTGCTGAAGTAATAATAATTATTAGTAGACTCAAATATATTTTGCTTCTATTATTTGAATGCAAAGTTATCATTCCTTTCTTTGGCATTATATTTTTACCCTTACTTATTTATTGTTCCTAAAATTGTAAAAAATATTACCTAATTTAAAAAAGTTTTTTCATTGTTATACAAATTTTATTTTGTTATAATTATTTATTAGAAGAACTTTTTTAAAATTAAACCACATTGAAGGTAGGTTATGGAAAATATGAGTACTTTTGTATTTAAAAGTAATAACTCTAATTACACTCCTGTAAGTAATATTTTTATAGATAAATTTATGCCAAAAGCCCGGGGAGAATTTGTAAAAGTATATCTTCTAGGGCTAAAATATTGCGTATCCGGTGAATTAGGAGTTAGTTCACAAATAATGGCAAGCGCTTTACATCTTCTTGAAACAGATGTATTAAATGCATGGAACTATTGGAATGATGAAAATGTAATTAGGTTAGTTCCTATAGACAACATGGGTAATTACAATATTGAGTTTATTAATTTATCTGATTCTCCTGAGGAAAATTCAGAAAACATAAACTTACTGGAAGAATTAAATAAAAATTCTACAAAAGATATGCTTCAAGATATAGAAAAGCTCCTTGGAAGACCTTTATCTTCAAAGGAAATGACTATGTACATAGGATGGCTAAAAGATTTTAATTTTTCTCCCGAAATTATACTTCTACTTATTCAATATTGTGCATCAAAGGGAAAGACAGATTGTAGATATATTGAAAAAATTGCTCTAGCTTGGTTTGATTCGAAAATAAAAAATATAGATGATGCCCAAACCTTTATCAAAAAACATGAAGATAAGTGGATTAATATAAGAAAAATATTGAACTACTTAGGTATAAAGGATGCAGAAATTATGAAGCCACAAGAAGATATGTTAAATAAGTGGATTAGTACTTATAAGTTTCCTATTGATGTTATATATAAAGCCTGTGAAATATGTTTTCAGCGTATAAATAAGACAGACTTTAAATATATTGATGGTATACTTACAAGTTGGAATAAGGATAATATTAAAACTATAGATGATGTAAGCAAAAAAAATACTAAAAAGATTTATCATAAAAATAATTCAACTTATAAAAATAATTCTTCTAATGGTACATTTAATAATTTCGAACAAAGAAACTATGATTTTGAGGATTTAGAAAAAAAACTGCTAGGATGGGATAAATAATGGTCAAAGGATATCAAAGCAACATAATTAAAGTATATGAAAATATACATAAATTTGAAGAAAAATCTCTTAATAAAAGAAGAGAAGAAATTCAAAAAAAAATTCCACAAATTATAGATATAGAACGTGAAATCGGTAAATTGTGCGTTAGACTTTCAATAACTATACTTAATAATTCACAAAATAAAGAAAATGATTTAAAAAAGCTAAAAGAAAAGATTACTGACCTTAGAATAAAAAAATCTGAAATGTTAGTAAGTAATAACTACCCTTTAGACTACTTAGACATGCATTATATGTGCAATAAATGTAAGGATACTGGATTCATTGGAACTCAAAAATGCAGTTGCTATAAACAAAAACTTGTAGAACTTTACTATGAAAACTCTGAATTAAAAACTATACTTGAAAAAAATAATTTTAGTAATTTTAATTTTGAACTTTATTCACCTCATAAAAGTGATGATGTACGTAAGAGCCCTAGAAAAAACTTGGAAGATATAGTTTCAAAATGCTGGAATTTTATAGAAGGTTTTTCTTCTTCCAATGAAAACTTATTATTTTTAGGTAATCCAGGTACTGGAAAAAGCTTCTTATCCTATTGCATTGCTAAAGAACTTTTAGATAGAGGTCATTTAGTAGTATATAGAACTGCTGAAACATTAATTCATGACTTAAAACATATTAGATTTAACAACTCTGATGAACTTGAAGATTTGCTTATAAATTGTGATCTTCTTATGATTGACGATTTAGGTTCTGAACAAATTACTGAGTTTTCTAAAACAGAACTATTCAATCTTCTAAATATAAAATTGCTTAAAAATCGCAAAATGCTAATTTCTACAAATTGTGGTTTAGAAGAACTATTAAAAAATTATTCAGAAAGAATTTCATCTAGACTTTTAGGAGAATTCACACTATGTAAATTTTATGGTGATGACATAAGAATAGGTCAAAATATTAAAAATAGAAAATATTAATTTAAAAATATCTTTTGCTTTAATGGCAAAAGATATTTTTTATTATTGGTTTAACATATTAAAAATTATTATTCATAAAAAAAACGCTAAATGTTATACAACATTCAACGTTCTGGTGCTGGCAGAAGGCTTCGAACCCTCGACCTACTGATTACAAGTCAGTTGCTCTACCAACTGAGCTATGCCAGCAAACTATATGGCGACCTAGAAGGGACTCGAACCCTCGACCTTCGGCGTGACAGGCCGACACTCTAACCAACTGAGCCACTAGGCCATATATGGTGGGCACAACAGGGCTCGAACCTGTGACCCTCTGCTTGTAAGGCAGATGCTCTCCCAGCTGAGCTATGCGCCCATATATGGTGACCCCTAGGAGACTCGAACTCCTGTTACCACCGTGAAAGGGTGGTGTCTTAACCGCTTGACCAAGGGGCCTTATTCATATTTTCATCAGTCATTCGCTATTACTTAGCGACCCGACATAGACTATAATACAAGATTTTCATGAAAGTGTCAACATATTTTTTAAAACTTTTTTGTTTTTTTTAATGTTTTCATGTTAATTTCTTATATATCAACACTTTAACCCATCTTAACTTTTTCAATATTAATAATCCTTTGAACCAATATGCCCTATATGTTCCATAATTATAAGTGCAGTATCTTCTATTGCTCTCTTTGTAACATCTATTATTTTACAATTAAATCTTCTCATAAGTTTATCTGCAAATTCTAATTCTTGAAGCACTCTTTCTGCATTAGCATACTGTATCTCCCTTGAAGCTGAAGAAAATTTATCTAATCTATGTTTTCGAATTTCAATAAGCTGCATAGGATCTATGGTAAGCCCTATTATTTTCCTTCTATCTACTTCAAATAATTCTTCTGGTATAGGAATCTCCGGCATTATAGGAACATTTAAAGCCTTTATTCCTTTATTAGCTAAATACATACATAAAGGAGTTTTTGAAGTTCTAGAAAGCCCTATTAAAATTACATCAGCATATTTTATGCCTGCATTATCCTTACTATCATCATATTGCATTGCAAATTCCATAGCTCTTATTTTTTTATAATACTCAGAATCCATTTCCCAAATAGCTCCAGGTCTATAATTAGGTATTTTGTTTAATATCATTGATGCCATGCTTATACAAGGACCCAATACATTTGTTATATGTATGCTTTCTTCTATACACCTTTGTACAAGAAATTCCCTAACATCTACTAAAACTATAGTAGATATTATCATAATATTTTTCTTGTCTTCTAAATTGTTTATAAATTCATTTACATGTTCAAAACTTTTTATATAAGGTACCCTCTTAACCTTTACATCTTCAGAAAATAAACTTGAAGTTGCTTTTGCAACTTGTTCAGCTGTCTCTCCTATAGAATCAGACACCGCATATATTGTCAACATAAATTAGCTTTCCCCCTTTTAAGACTTATAAATTTCCAAGTTCCACAAGTGCACATCCCTCTATAGCTATAATACCTTTATTTTTACATAAACTCAATATGTCAGTACTACCAGCTCCAGGTTGTATTAATATTCTTTTAATATTTAAATTTTCTGCATCTTGTACTATTTTTAATCCAACTACAGGATTTATACATAAATCTATTACATCTACATCAAAAGTTACTTCATCAAGAGACTTGCAAACCTTACCTGTAGTATCCCTAGGATTAACACCTTCCACATTAAATCCTGCATTTTTTAACTGATTCAAAATTTTAAATGCATATTTCTCCTCTTTTAATATATCACCTACTACTACCCAATTTTTATAATTTAATAATTCATGAGCTGTCATAATTTTTTCTCCTTTCATCAATTTATAATACTATTATATACAAAATAACCTTAAATATAAAAAATTCTATTTTAAAATATTATATTTAAGGTAAAATAGTATGTAGTATCTTTTAAGGGGAGTTGTTAAAATTGTTTCATGAAATACTAGTAATTGGCGGTGGAGCTTCTGGAATTATGGCTTCTATTGCCCTAAAAGACATGGGAAAAGATGTAGGGCTAATAGAAGGTTCTAATAGAATAGGTTCTAAAATATTGACTACAGGAAATGGTAGATGTAATATAACTAACAAAAACATTAATTATTCGAGATATCATAGTAAAAATCCAGGATTTTATAAACATATTTTAGATAAATTTACAGTAGATAACACTATAGATTTCTTTTACTCCTTAGGCCTTCCACTTACTGAACTAGATGATGGTAAACTTTATCCATTATCTCTTCAGGCATCTTCAGTACTTGATATATTGCGAATGGCATTAGATGATCGTAGTGTTCCTATTTATCTAAATGAAAAAATAAAGACCATAAAAAAGTCATCTTCAGGTTTTAAAGTACTTTCACAATCTAGTGATATTTACGAGTGTAAAAAACTTATTTTATGTTGTGGTGGAAATTCTGCCCCTAATACAGGTTCTGATGGCTCTGGCTTTGAATTAGTACAAAGATTAAACCATAGTATAATTACCCCTGTTCCATCGCTTGTACAGCTTAAATTAAAGTATAATCACCTAAAAGCTTTATCAGGAGTAAAATTTAATGGTTTTGCTGAAATATATGTAGATGACGCTCCTAATAGAAAAGAATTTGGAGAAATATTATTTACGGACTACGGAATATCTGGACCACCTATTCTTCAAATAAGTAGTATCGCTTCACGTGCCTTAGCTAAAGGAAAGGAAGTAAGGCTCACTATAGATATGATGCCAAACTTGGATAAAGAAGCTCTAATAGAATTTTTAGAAAACCATTGGGCATTATTTAGCTACAGAAGTATATTGGATTCGTTTATAGGAATAATAAACAAAAAAATTATTCCTACTCTTTTAAAAGAAGCATCTATAACTAATATACATAAACCTTGTTATGAACTTACATGGAAAGAGAAAAATAAAATATTTTTTCTTCTGAAAAATTGGGGTTTTATGGTGTATGATACCAATTCATTTAAAAACTCTCAGGTAACCTCTGGAGGTATAAATACAGAAGAAGTAAATTCAAAAACTTTAGAATCTGAAATAGTTAGCAACTTATTTTTTGCTGGTGAAATACTAGATGTTGATGGAGATTGTGGAGGTTTTAATCTTCAATGGTGTTGGAGTTCAGGTTTTATAGCTGCTAAAAGCGCTGCTGACTAAAAAATCAGCAGCTTATTTTTCATTCTTCCAAAGTGTCTCTATTAAAGCTAGTTCCTTATCTTCTTCATCTACTATTTTATGCAAACATACAAAACCCTCTTCTTTTTTATCTATTTGAGTCAATACTTTTATTACAGCACCATAAGTTGTTTCTTTCTCATAAGCTATAATTATATCTGTAATATTACAATTAGCAACTATATCTAAAGGTACTGTTTCAACAGCCCAATCTACATACTTTACATTATTTACGTGCCTATTTGTATCTATATCACTATATCTTACACTAAATACTTTTTCGTTATCAACTCTTTCTTGTTTTCCAATTTTCTTTACAGTTAAAGGTTTGTTATCCTCTTTACTAAGTCCAAAAGCATTATACATATCATCTGTTACTGTCATAGCTTTTCTTTTTTCTGTATTTATTAAAAACCATACAGAACTAGCCTTAGCTATAACATTTTCCATTGAATCAAATACTTGAAAGCTTCTATATGCATAAAACTTTCTAAAAGACTCTGGAATAGTTTTAACTTTTATTTTTTCCCTATATAAAGGATATCTATAAATATGTATATTCCATTTATAAAGTACCCAAGCAATTTTTTTACTATTCATATACTCTAGTCCTATACCTATATCTTCAGATTGCATAGTACAAATATCTTCTAAATAATTCATAAGACTTGTTAATAATAACTTTTTATCACAATCTATTTCATAATATTGAATTTCGTATTGTTTCTCTGTCTCTACTTTTTTCATTTCACATTCCTCCCTTAAGTTACAAAGCAAATTAGTTAATTGTATCCGCTATTCATAGTAAACTACTTGCTAAAGATAATTTATAACCTTAATACTCTTTTACAATAAGTTCCTATTCAATCTAATAACATTATATCGTAAATAATAAAAAAACCCTATGCAAAGCATAAGGTTTTTCATAATGTTCATTATTTACTTAATTTTTACTAATTATATATCTGTTACGTTTATAGTCTGATCTCTTCTTGGTCCTACTGAAACTATAGATATTTTTGTTCCTGTAAATTCCTCTATTTTCTTAAGGTATTTTTTTGCATTTTCAGGAATCTCATTGTAAGTTCTTGCACTTTCTATACTTTTATCCCAACCATCAAATTCCTCATATACAGGTTCGCATCTAGCTAAATCCTCTAAACTTGCTGGAAAATAATCTATAACTTTTCCATCAAGCTTATAGCCTACACACATTTTAACTTTTTCAAGACCAGCTATAGTATCTATTTTAGTTACAGCAAAACTTGTAAGACCTGAAACTCTAGCACTAGTTTTAAGTATTACAAGATCAAGCCATCCACATCTTCTAGCTCTTCCTGTAGTAACACCATATTCATGTCCATTCTCTCTTATCCAATCTCCAGTTTTATCAAATAACTCTGTTGGGA
Source organism: Clostridium drakei (assembly GCF_000633595.2). Taxonomy (GTDB): domain Bacteria; phylum Bacillota; class Clostridia; order Clostridiales; family Clostridiaceae; genus Clostridium_AM; species Clostridium_AM drakei. The sequence continues at coordinate 94,498 of NZ_JIBU02000034.1, forward strand.
ATGGACCTTTACCAACTCTTGTTGTATAAGCTTTAGCTATACCTACTGCACTATTTATCAAAGTAGGTCCAATACCGGCTCCAGTACATACTCCTCCAGCAATTGTATTTGATGATGTAACATATGGATATGTTCCATAATCTATATCAAGTAATGTACCTTGAGCACCTTCAAATAATACCTTTTTTCCAGCTTTAATATTATCATATACTATTACTGATGTATCCTTTACAAAAGCTCTCATTTTTTCAGCATATCCTAAGTATTCAGCACATATATCATCAAAATTCAATGCTTCTCCATTAAAAACTTTTGTTATTATATCGTTTTTCATTTCAACATTTTCTTTTAATTTTTCTATAAAAACTTCCTTATGCATAAGGTCACTTACCCTTATTCCACTTCTCTCCATTTTATCTGTGTAACAAGGACCTATTCCTTTTCCTGTAGTTCCAATATCTTTTTTACCTCTGCACTTTTCCTTTATTCCATCTAAGACTCTATGATATGGCATAATAAGTTGTGTTCTATCACTTATTATTAAGTTTTCTGGAGTGACATTAACTCCAACACTTTTCAAATAATCTATTTCTTCAAACAATGCTTTAGGATCAAGTACAACACCATTTCCTATTACATTTAATTTATCATTATAAAGTATACCTGAAGGTATTAAATGAAGTTTATATTGTTTATCACCAACCTCTACAGTATGACCTGCATTGTTTCCTCCTTGAAATCTTACTACCACATTTGCATCTTCAGCAAGGTAATCTGTCATTTTGCCTTTTCCTTCGTCTCCCCATTGAGCTCCTAAAACAATAAATGCTGACATAAAAGTTTCCTCCTCTTTTAATTAAGCTAAACATTATTTAACTAATACTCAGCTTTACTATATAAATGTATTTATAACAATTAAAAATAAGATTACTGATTTTTAAGGCTAATCCTACTATCTTATGGTATCAAAAGTATAAGTTTCAGTCAATAATAAATACGAATATTTTAGCTTTAAAATCTAATAAAATTCGTTCTAAGTTTCTTAATTTATCAATTATATTCTTCCAAAACATATTGGATCTTATATTATAAAAAAATTAGAAGGGAATACAATCCCTTCTAATTTTTTACTTCCATAAATCTTCCATTAAGTTTTCTATATTATTTCTTCTTTTTTCTGTTTCAGCATAATTTACTGTTATTACATCTTCTATATTTATTACATACCCTTCTTCAGCTTCTCTAGGAATTTTATTTTTTTCTATATTTATCATTTTCATATTTTCTAACTCTACCACTGCAAATTCCCCTTCAAATCTGTCAATAATTCCTGTCATATAAAACACCTCATTTTTAATAATATTGTTATGTTTAAGCACTATAATAGATATAAAAATAATGCTTCTCTATCTATATTATTTTGCCTATTTACAATATTTAAATCACTTTCATCTTTTTTAACTATTTTATACACAGTTTGCAGTAATTCTTCTACATTAAAAGGTTTTGATATATATTCATCCATGCCTAACCCTAAAAAATGTTCTTTATCTCCTTTTAGCGCATAAGCTGTAAGCGCTATAATTGGTATATGTTTATCATTACCCTCTTCAGATTTTCTTATAAATTTAGTTGCCTGAATACCATCCATTATAGGCATCTGTATATCCATAAGAATTAAATCATACTGTTTTGTTTTTAATACATTTAATGCTTCTTGTCCATTATTTACAATATCACATATATGCCCATATTTTTTAAATAAATTATACATTACAATTTGACTAGCTTTATCATCCTCTACAATTAAAATATTTAACTTTTTATTTATTCTTTTAATTTTATCTTTTCTATCATCTATATTTACAATTGTAGACTTTCCACACTTTTGCAAAAACAAATTAAATGAAAATAAAGTTCCAATATCTTTTCTACTTTTTACTTCTATTTTTCCATTCATTAATTCTACTAGTCCTTTACATATGCAAAGCCCCAATCCTGTACCAGTAGGTTTTTTAGTATAAGTTTTATTTTCTATTTGGCTAAAGTTTGTAAATAATTTAGTAATATCTTTTTTATCTATACCTATCCCTGTATCTTTTACATAAAACTTGAGGTTCATTTTTTTATCAATAGTTTCTCCCTTTTCAATTATAAGTGAAACTGTTCCATACTTAGTAAACTTTATAGCATTATCTATGAGATTATCTAGTATTTGTTTCAATTTTATAGGATCACCTATTAATATTTCTGGAATTGCATCATCTATTTTAGACTTAAATTCTAATTTATTATCTAAAGCCTTCATAGTACTTATTCTTACAATTTCATTGTATAATTCCTTGAAATTAAATTCTATGCTTTCAACTTTCATCTTTCCTGAATTTATTTTAGAAAAATCCAATATACTATTTACTATATCTAAAAGCTTTAATGCACTAGATTTTACTAACTTTAAATTTTCCTTTTGTTCTAATGTTAAATCTGTCATTATAGTTAAATCCGTCATACCGATTATTCCATTAATAGAAGTTCTAATTTCATGACTTATATTTGCCAAAAATATTCCTTCGTTTATGCTATTACTTTCTATTACCTTTTTTTCATCCTTCAGCTTATTTATACTCAATTTGTAATTAGTAACATCCTGTATAAATATAATATTTTTAACCATTTCAACATCTTTTATACAATTAACTGTAACCTCTAAATATTTAGTATAATCTTCTGTTATAATCTCATATTCACACTTTTTTTCTACATCGTTTTCATCTGATTTTAATAAGTTTTGGCTGACTTTCTCCATTATCCTTTGTAAATGATATTCTAAATCTAAATCATGAAATATATTTAGCGCTTTACTATTTAGTTCGATAATCTTATTATTTTCATCTAATAATATTGCAGCACAGGGAAGACTTTCATATATTTTCATATACATACTCTTACTAAAATTATAATTTGTCTTTGAATCCAAAACTATTACATCCCCCTTTTTTGGTTCATTTAACAATTTAATTACCTCCTTATAATTTGTCCAATATAAAGTACTTCCTCAATTCTTGAAGCTTAACCTGAATGACTTTCTTTATAATATTACTTCAAAATATATGTATTTAATATTTTGAAATTAAAATTTGAAATTAAAATAATGTGATAACAAACTAAAAATGACTTACTTTCAATTAGTTTTTACAGTATTGATTGGTTTTTTTGAACTGATAAGCTATTAACCCTATTGTTTCTAATTATAATACAGTTAGAAAAAAATTCAACACATTTTCGTATATTAATGTGTTGAATTTACATATGTTTAAATTTTACAAGCTTTTAATTTGCTCTAATAATTTAATAGCAGCCTTTTTAGGTCCTTCTTTTTCTTTCCCATTTATACCCAAACACGTTCTCAATTGACCAACTTTTATTCCTGTTTCAAAAAATTTATTAAAGTATTCGTAAATAAGTTTATCTGTATCTTCTATTTTTTGTGCTGGTCCAAATGGATTTGCAAAATATGTCTTTACAAGTCCTCTCTCTGTAGTAGTTCCCTTTGCCATTCTTCTTCCTGCTCTAAATACATCTATGGCTTTATCAATATTTGTAAAAAACTCCAGCTCTTCGCCTTCTTCATAATTATTAGCGTAAAGTAGTAAATCTATAGGGTATCCTTTTGTAATTTCCTTGTAGCTTGCCACAGGAATAACAAGTCTTGCATTTATCTTATCTGGATTCATAAATATACTTCTATCAATCTCTTTAAATGCATATCCTGCATCTAAGTCATCCAACCTTACAAATGCACCTATCTCTGTACCAAATCCTAAAGGTTTCTCATTTCCATTTAATTTAATAACACCCATATCATCAAAAATTATAGTCATATCACTTATATAGTTATCACTTAATTCTCTAAAAGCCTCTAAACTTTCTGATTTTCCAGCTCCACTATCTCCCATTATTACAATATTAGCTTCTTTATTATTTTTAGTTATTATATTAACCATTGCTCCATGTATTGGTAAATATCCTCTTTTTATCATTATCAAATTATGAAGAGTTAATGTCATTTTTTTCATATACCCAAAATAATCTATGCTTTCCATATAATTTATATATCCAAGCATTATGTCATTCTCTTTATCATCATAAAATATTGTCTGCATATCTTCATTATTATCTCTAACACCAAATACATATACTATATCAGGTTTTTTCCCTCTACACTCATCTCCCTTAGCTAATTCAAAAAGATTACAAAGTGTTACTCCATGAGCCATAAAATCTCTATGGAAATATATATACGCTAATAATTCTCCCACTTTTGCAGGATAACAAAACCAATGATCTACATTTATAGCACAATTTTTCAATGGATTTTCATAACATTCTGTAAACATACCATCTCTTTTATTCTTCTTAGGATATGTTATAAATGGAGGATCAACTACTATAGATTCTATAAATGGTATTTTATTTAGACATTCATAACCACTTGGATAAGGCCATTTTATATCATTTAAAATAAGTCCAGCATTCCCACCTGCTGGAAGTTGTCTATACACCTTAGGCTTTTCCCCTATAACATTTTCTTCTACTTTTCTATAAGTATTTAAAATAAGTTTTGAAAATTCATTATTTGCATCTATAAAACTTACATTTTGAAGGCCTTCACCTACTTTATTGTTTTGAACTATAGTATATCTTTCTATTTTTCTCCAAAAACCATATAGTCCTTCTATAAAAGATATAAACTTATCTTTATCCCATAAAAATTTATCATACTTCTCATTGAACTTTTTTATCTCCTCAGCATCTAAAACCATAAGTAATTTTAGTACATTGATAATATCTCTTGATATTTCTTTTACATCACTACTATTTATAGAGCCTTTAATATATTTATATATATTACTTTCCTTATTTTTTATTTTGGACATGTAAGCTTCTAAAACAGTTTTAAATCCTTTACTTGCCAATAATTTTTCTGCAGTGTTACAATATTTTGCCGTAAAATTGACCATAGCCTTACCATTACTTAAAGAAAATTCTTTTTGCATAAAAACATCCCCTTATTTTGAAATTCACATTTGCATTTTCCTTCATTATCAAGTGACATTTATAATTATACCACAAATTTATGAAATTTTTATACACACAAACTTTCATTTTACATAAAAGCTGCTAACTTATATTATTGAGATCCAGAATATATGGATGAATATTCACCAAACATGTTTCTTCTTCCAAAACATACATCAACATACATCTATATAATATTATAACTCTAATCTTTATTTATTACTGACAGATTGCAATTCGATACTTTGAGTTAATTTCCACTGCAACAGAATTTGATACGTCTACGTTTTGAATTGCATGCACTTCGCCATATGACCAGTTTTCACGTTTTTGTTTATTTGCTTCTTTTCCACTCCAATTGATCTGTCCTAAATCTTTTTGTGAAATTTCCATTTTCGTTTCTTTGTCAAAGACAATGGGTTTTGCTATAATATCAATATATTTTCCAATCTGTTCATCAGGGACAGTTTTATCTGTAATCTGATACACTTTATACATACTGATTAATTGTGTACAGTTCTTTGGATTCACCATAAAATGTCCATCTGATGTTACAGACTGTTTCTGTTTATAATAAAAAATATTATCAGAATTCTTTACAGCCTCCGTATAAACTGCCTTATGATATTTACCATTGGCATCAACTATTAAGCCCTTTTCAATGCTATCTTTCGATTCATAAACATTTAAAAATGGAATAACAGCAAAAGCATTCGGCTCTTTATTGGCAATATCAGATAACATTTTGAATGTGGCCTTTTCTGTATCATGTTGAATCGAAACTTTACCATTTTTATCAATCACAACAAGCTTTCTGATATAACCCACCCAACTACCAAGGTTTTCTTTTATTACAGTATCTTCAAGTACTGTATAACTTTTTCCCTTATAAATAAATTGTGTAACATCATCAGAATTAATATAACATTTTTCTTTATTTGTGGAATATTGTTGTATTTTTGGGCTTAAAATAGAACAGCCCAATAACAATCCAGATGCCAAAACAGCAAATAAAATAAAAATAATAGTTCTTTTCTTCATAATTTTTTCTCCTTTTATTCGTTTGATATCAATTATAAAAGGAAAATTTAAAGATTTGGTAAGGAAAGTTAGATATTTCAAAAAGTATAAAAAAATAAAAGCTCGTTATACATTAATATTTCAAGCTTTTTTGTGGTGCTCCTAACAGGATTCGAACCTGCGGCCTACTGATTACGAATCAGTTGCTCTACCAGCTGAGCCATAGGAGCATTTTTAATTCTTATCATTTATAATTTTAATACACTTTGTAAATATAATCAACTATTCTCATAATTAATTTAATTTTACAATATATACCGTGTAGTAAAATATTATAAGTTCTTCGTTTTTAAACCTTTTATTAAATAATTCTTGGGCCGCAGTGAAGGTATTATCAATGATAAAGATTTGATAACTTAACCATTATTTAATTTATAATATGTAAATATAATAATAAAGATCAAAAATCATAAAAATTTTTTTGACCTTTAATAAAATTTTATCATATTTTTTTATATTATGTTATTTTTAGCTTATAATTACTATTTAAATGATTTAAATTAATATTTATTATAATATCTATTTAAATCATTTAAATACTACTTTTTCTTACTTTGACTTTCTTTGACCTTTGTATTATTATATAAGCATAAACACAATATATAAATAAAAAATAATAACAAATTAAGGAGGTTTTTTATTATGTTTGATATGATTCCTTTTAGAAGAAACGATTCTATAAATAAAAGAGGTGAAGATATTTTCGATAGCTTTTTCAATAATTTCTTTGGCGAAGACACGTTCTATCCATCAAATATTTCTACATTTGGAAATGGATTTAAAGTAGATTTAAAAGAAGATGAGAATAATTACATGATAGAAGCTGACTTACCTGGCATAAAAAAAGAAAATATAGATATTAGTCTTAACAATAACTACTTAACTATATCAGCAAAACGCCAAGACGATGTAGAAGACAAAAATGGAAATTATGTAAGACGTGAAAGAAGATACGGAGAATTTAAGAGAAGTTTTTATATAGACAATGTAGATGAAAACGCTATTGATGCATCTTTTAGTGATGGCGTATTAAAGGTTATTCTTCCAAAAAAAGAAAAGATTAAAGAATCTCAGAGAAGAATAGATATTCATTAATATTCTTATAATATAAAAATTCAATGTTGTATTTAAATTTTAAAAAATGAGGCTAGCTTTTTAAAAGCCAGCCTCATTTTTATTGTTGATGTATAACATCCAAATTACCAAACTTACTAAATTGTCCAAGCCAAGCAAGTTTTACAGTACCTGTAGGACCATTTCTTTGCTTTGCAATGATACACTCACCTACATTTTTCTCTTCTGTTTCTTTATTATAATATTCATCTCTATATAAAAACATAACTACGTCAGCATCTTGCTCTATAGAACCTGATTCTCTAAGATCTGATAACATAGGTCTATGATCTGTTCTTGCTTCTGGTGCACGTGATAACTGTGATAATGCAACAACTGGACATTGCATTTCCTTTGCCAGTGCTTTAATAGATCTCGATATTTCTGATACTTCTTGCTGCCTACTTTCTGATCCTTTGCTTCCTGACATTAACTGAAGGTAGTCAACCATTATTATATCTATTCCATGCTCTATCTTCAGTCTTCTGCATTTAGATCGCATTTCCATTACTGAAATACCTGCAGTATCATCTATGTATATTTTAGCCCCTCCAAGTGGTCCTGACGCTCTAGCAATATTCTCCCAGTCTTTATCATCCAAGTTACCTGTCCTCAACTTAAGCATATCCACATGGGCTTCAGAACACAAAAGCTTATATGCCAACTGTTCCTTAGACATTTCTAAAGAAAATATAGCTACACTTTTTCCTTCTCTTAAAGCTGCATTTTCTGCTATATTTAAAGCAAATGTGGTTTTTCCCATTGATGGTCTTGCTGCAATTAATACCATGTCACCTTTTTGAAATCCTGATGTTTTAGCATCAAGTTCTCTAAATCCTGAAGGTACTCCTGTTGTTTGACCTTTATTATTAAAAAGCCTTTCTATTTCTATGAATCCTCTTTCCAAAACAGTACTCATTGGTTCAAAATCAGAAGCATTAGTATTGTTAGAAATATCAAATATTTGTTTTTCTGCTAAATCAATAACCCCTAATACATCATCCTGGCTATTATAGCTTTCTTCTATTACTTTTGTAGATGACCTAATAAGTTTTCTTAACACTGATTTATCTTTTACTATTTTTATATAGGATTGTATATTTGCTGTAGAAACTACTGAACCACTTAATTCACTTATATAAGTTATTCCTCCTGCAGCATCTAATTTATCATTAGATTTTAAATTTTCTGTAAGAGTTATTATATCAACAGCTACATCTTTTTGATTTAAATCTAATATAGCATTAAATATGACTTTATGTGCATCCTTATAAAAGTCCTCAGTTTTTAAAACTTCCATAGCCTCAGCTATGGAAGTTTTATCTACAAGCATTGAACCTATTACACTTTGCTCTGCCTCTATATTATGAGGCATACTTCTAAGAGGTGCATCCATTCGTTATCTCTCCTTAGAATTACTTTCAAAAACTATTTTCATTAATTCTTCTATATTTTTTACTGCTTTTATTTCTATATCTTCAAGCTCTGTTGGTGCTTCTTTTATGTTATCTTCGGGCATAATTACAAGCTTTATACCTTTTCTTCTTGCACCATAAATTTTTTCGAATATACCTCCAACAGGCTTTACTTTACCTCTTAAAGATATTTCTCCAGTTATAGCTACATCTTGCCTTAATGGCTTATTTAAAAGTGCACTTATAATACATATTGTAATAGCAGCTCCAGCAGAAGGTCCGTCTATTTTACCTCCTCCTATAACATTTACATGTATATCATAATCACTTAAATCTTTATCTGCTATTTTTCTTATTACAGATGCTGCATTAAATACAGAATCTTTTGCCATACTTCCGGCAGTATCATTAAATCTTACTGAACCTTTTCCTTTTTCTTTTGCTTCAAAAACAGCTGTTTCTATCTCCAATGTAGATCCAATATATCCACTAACACCTAACCCATATATATGTCCAATTTCATATTTTACTTCATTTTTAACATCCTCAAAAGGTACCAATCTACTTATGCTTATAATCTCATTTAAATCCTCATTTGTTATTAAAACTTTTGAATTCAAATCAGTTCCTTTTTGATTATATAAAACATATCCATATGCATCTGCAAGTATATTAACAGCTTTTCTACCTTCTATTGTATATCTACTTATAGTTTCTGCTACGCCTTCTTCTAAATCAATATCAATTTTGCTTGCTGCATTTTCAACTATTTTCTTTATATCACTTGAACTTAAAGGCTCAAAATAAACTTCTGTACACCTTGATCTTAATGCTGGATTTATTTCATTAGGCTCCCTAGTTGTAGCTCCTATTAATATAAAATCTGCTGGTGCTCCATTTTCAAAAAGATATTTTATATACTTAGGAGTATTTTCATCATCTGGATCATAATATGAAGAGGAAAATTCTACCCTTTTATCCTCTAATACTTTTAATAACTTATTTTGGAGCATTTCATCTAACTCTCCAATTTCATCAATAAAAAGTATTCCTCCATGAGCATCTGTGACAAGTCCAGGTTTTGGTTCAGGAGTACCAGTCTCTGCTAGATCTCTTTTTGTACCTTGATATATGGGATCATGCACTGAACCTAATAATGGATTTGTTATTTCTCTTGGATCCCATCTTAAAGTAGTACCATCAACTTCCACAAACTTAGCACTTTCTTCAAAAGGAGTATACTTCAATTTTTTAACTTCCTCTAATGCCAATCTTGCAGCCGTAGTTTTTCCAACTCCTGGTGGACCATATAGTATAATATGTTGTGGATACGGTGACGCTAACTTTGATAATATAGATTTTATAGCTCTTTCCTGGCCTACAATTTCAGAAAAACATCCTGGCCTTAAAATACTCTGAATATTTTTACTTAACTTATTAGAATCTAAGACTTCAAGTTGAGCATATTTTTTAAGTGTCTTTGCATTTTCTGGTCCTTTTTGCTTTTTTATAATTCCTAATCTTACTTCATCTAAATACTTATCTTGCTTTTCTATAAGGTTTTTTTCTACTTCTTGCTCTATTTTGCTTTTAACGTATTTTGTTGCCAAAGCTTCTGATATCCAAACATTTGTATCTTCTAAGACCTTGCATGCATTTGATTCAGTAGGCACAGTTTGTAATCCCTTACCATCACTTACTATCATGTTCAAAGCGTATAACCTCTTTAGCATGTCTTTACTTTTCACATAGCTTTGTAATTTGTATTTTACTGTCCTAGATCTTATAGTACCTTCATCCAATACCTTATTTAATATCTCATACAATACATTTATTTGGGTCTCAATTGATATATTATCAATAAATTCATCTTCTATATCATTCACTAATTGTGATTTCACAGGTTCTCCCCCTTATTTTTCTGCTATAATAACTTTTATTTTAGTTGAAATTTCAGGATATAGTTTTACTTCTACATCATAAGTTCCAACTTGTTTTATGTTATCTACTATGATTTTTTTCTTATCAACTTTTAAATTATACTTTTTATTTAATTCATCAGCTATATCCTTTCCTGTTATTGATCCAAATAATTTTCCATTTTCACCTGTTTTAACTGAAAGATTTATTTCCTTTCCTTTTAAGCCTTCAGCTGTCTTTTGAGCTGCTTCTATTTCTGCAAGTTTTTGTCTTCTTTCAGCTTCCTTTTTGTTATTTAATATATGAACATTAGTACCTGTTGCTTCTTGTGCAAGTCCTTTTGGTAATAAATAATTTCTTGCATATCCATCAGAAGCATTTATTATATCTCCTTTCTTTCCTACTGATTTTACGTCTTTTAAAAGTATAACTTTCATTATTCTTCACCTTCCATAATGTATTTGCCAATGGCATCCTTAAGTTTTTTTAAAGCTTCATCTAATGTTACTTGCTTAATTTTTACCCCTGCCATAGTCATATGTCCTCCTCCACCTAAAGATTCAAGTATAACTTGCACATTGACTTCTCCTAAAGACCTTCCGCTAATACATACATTATCTTTTATTTTAACAAAAACAAAAGATGCTTTGATACCTGTAATATTTAGCAATTCATCAGCAGCCTGTGCAGCTAATACAATATCTTCTATTTCATTGGGGCATACAGCTATTGCTATATTATTAAATATTTCAGCTGACTTTATAATTTCAGCTCTTTTTAAATAGGTGTCTAAATCATCTGCAAAAAATTTTTTTACATCTACAGTATCTGCTCCTAATCTTCTTAAAAAAGAAGCTGCTTCAAAAGTTCTTACACCAGTTTTAAAAGAAAAATTTTTAGTATCAACATAAATTCCTGCCAAAAGAGCTTCTGCCTCTATTATTTTTATTTTTGGTTTTTCAACCATATACTGAAGCATTTCTGTAACTAATTCAGATGTGGATGATGCATATGGTTCTATATAGCTTAAGAGTGCTCCTTCTACAAAATCTGTAGATTTTCTATGATGATCTATTATAACTATTTTCTCAAAAGCATCTACCACTTTTATATCTTGAACATACCCTCTGCTATGAACATCTACAAGTATAAGTAAACTATTATATTTCATATTGGCGATACATTCTTTGCTATCTATAAATATATTTTCATACTCTTTTTCATTCTTAATTTTCTCTAAAATTAAATTTATACTGCTATTAGTTTCTTCTAATACTATATGACAATCCTTTTTTAAAAATTTTATTGTACTATATATTCCAACAGCAGCTCCAAGACAATCTATATCTGGATTTATATGTCCCATTATAAATACATCACTACTAGCATTTATTAATTCTACAAGAGCATGTGCTATAACCCTTGCCCTTACCTTAGTTCTTTTCTCTACTTCTTTTGTTTTTCCTCCATAAAAGGATAGCTTTTCTCCACTTTTAACTACAGCTTGATCTCCACCTCTTCCAAGTGCTAACTCCTTAGCAGATGCTGCAAAATTTTCATTTTGCAGTGGAGTCTCTCCACCACGTCCTACTCCTATACTTAAAGTAACAGCTAACTTATTACCCATATTTATTTCTCTTATATTATCTAATATTTCAAACTTTTTTTCCATCTCTTTTTCAACATAATTATCTTGAACACATAACACATATTTATTATCATCATATTTTCTTATCATTGCATTTAAAATTTGAGCATAACAATTTACTGTTCTTTCTATTTCTGCAACTATCAATGGTCTTTGACCTTCCTCAATAGTTTTTATTACATCATCAAAATTATCTACTTCCATAAGCATTATAGTATATTTATTCAACTCTAAATTCTTAACAATTTTCAACATTTGTGTAACATCATAAAGATACAAAAGTATTATTCTATCTTCTAAGTTATCAGATATATCAACTACATTACTATATATATCATAATATTTTTCTTTTAGTTTAACATTTTTAATTATATTTTTTTTACCATCTAAAATTTGTCTTAAATTAATTTCTTTAATTACACCATTAATACTTTTACCCAATATATCTTCATTTTTAATTATATAAGAATATTTTTGATTATACCAAAGAATTTCTCCTTTTTTATCTATCATAATTAATGGGAAAGGCATTTTTACTAAAGTATTTCTAGTTGCATTATCTAATTGAGATGAAAAATTCTCTATAAATTTCTTCCATTCTGTTTGCCTAACTTTTGTATTTTTCATATTATATAATACAAGAATCATATAAAAACCTATAGATACTACTCCTATATAAAAATGCCCATAAACTATAATTACTGAAATAAGAATAGCTATTATGATCATATATACTTTGTTACCATTTATAAAATAATTATACTTTTTATCCATTAATAAGCCCCCATTTATTTTTCTTTAGGCCTTCTTCTATTTGGGTCAAGTTTTCTAAAATCCACTAATATATCTATAAGTCCTAAATAAACGAAAACTACAAGGAGCGGAGAAAGAATAGTAAATATTAATATTAAATTAGAAATTAATTTTGACATATTAAACTTGTTTCTTAAATAATATAAAACAAAGGCTGCTCCATTTAATAAAAGCATAACTTGAAGAATACCATAGCCAGCTGTTGTTATAGAACTACCTATAGACATGTTATTTTTAGTAAGCAATACTCCTATTAAAATGAAAATAGCTACTATTGCTGCCATTTTGCTATTAATATAAAAATAATCAAAAGATTTTACTTCTACTATATCATATTTTAATTTTTTTAGTATAACCCTAGTTACATAATAATTTAAACATGCTGACATGAATCCAGTCAAACTTATAATTAATAGAAAGTTTTTTGTTAAGTTATCCGGCTTAGCAAATTCATATATACTATCTAATATAACTGATTGTTCTTTAGTTAATCCCATACCAGCATACATTTGCTTTGTCATATTTACAGATTGTTGCAATTGATTTGACATAAAATCTATAATCCCTTGTTTTCCTGCTAAGTGAACTAATATGACAAAACTTATTGTAATTCCTATAGCAGACATTATAGTTAACATAATTAAGGTTAAACTATTACTTTTTTTATGCTTTATACAATATCCTAACGTTACTCCAACAGTAGCAAGTATAATTAAACATTGAAATGCTTGTATCGGATCACTTAACATAGCTACTATAATTGAACTCACTACTACTGCAGATAATGTAATTTTAAAATTATGTCTTATATAAAGTATTATTACAGGAATTGGCAATATTAATTTTCCAACAACCGACAACACAGGTACATATAAATTAGCAAGCATAATTACTACAATTAAAGTTGATATTAACCCTGCTTCAACTACTGATTTTGTGCTATAACTTCTATTTTGCATATCTTCCTCCATTATTCTCTTTCCTTTAAATGATTATACAACTTAGTTAAATCTTTACCTTCTTTCTCTATTTTATCCTCCTCTATTATTCCTACCTTTAACTTTTTTTTCATGTTCTCATCCACAGCTGTATGTGAATATCCAAGTCGTTCAGATAGTAAGTATAATACTATTATTGCCCCTGAAATACAATCTAATATGGCATTTTGAGCTATATTACTACCTTTAGTAAGTATTTTAAACAAATCACCAATTGTACATAAAAGATCTGCTTTCAATTCTTCTATTACTTTCACATTATACATTATATTAAAATCTTCTTTTCTCATTTACCCCCATCCCCCTTAAAACTATACTTCTATTTTAGTTATTTTTATGCATTTATGCAATAAATCTATACTTATTAAAATTTTATCTAACAAATAGTAATAATTACTTGATATTTTAAATTATGTTAGTACCACTTGTTAGTACTATTTACTTAAGAAACGTTTTCATAAAAATATTTCCTTGTATGCTTTTACCATAATCATATTCTAAAGTATAAGTTTTATAAATAATATTGTCAATTTATAATGTTATATAAATTGACAAAAAATAAAAAGTGAAGAATAAAAAATCCTTCACCTTAAATCCACTATTCTGTTGTGAATGGTAGTAATGCTATGTTTCTTGCTCTCTTTATAGCATCTGTAAGTTGTCTTTGATGTTTTGCACAGTTTCCAGAAATTCTTCTTGGAAGAATTTTACCTCTTTCTGTAACATACTTTCTCAACTTATTTATATCTTTGTAATCTATTGATTCAGCTTTATCCATACAAAAACTGCAAATTTTTCTTTTAGCTCTTCTCATTTTGCCAGAATTTCTTCTGCCGCCATCTCTATTATTTTGCATACTTATCCCTCCTTACCTTTAAAATGGGATATCTCCATCATCTACTGGAGTGATATCCTCTCCATAGGCTTTTTCATTAAAGCCTTGAGTATTTCCAAATTGTTCAGATGAAGTTTCGTTAAATGATGGTGCTGCTGATTTATTTCCACTTCCCCATTCAAGGAATTGTACTTCATCCGCAACAACTTCAGTAACATATCTTCTAGTACCGTCTTTAGCATCATATGTTCTAGTTTGAATTCTACCACAAACTCCCATAAGCTTACCTTTGCTCATATAGTTTGCTGTAGATTCAGCTTGTTTTCCCCATACTACTATAGGGATAAAATCAGCTTCTTTTTGGCCATCTCTAGAAAATTTTCTATCAACGGCTAAAGTAAAGGTGGCAACAGCTGTACCATTTCCTGGAGTAAATTTCAACTCAGGATCTTTGGTTAATCTTCCAATTAAAACAACCTTGTTCATAAAAACACCACCTATTTTTCATTCTTAACTATTATATGTCTTATAACAGTATCTGTAATTCTGAATACTCTATCTAATTCTTTTGGTAATTCAGGATCAGCGCTGAAATTTATTAGAGTGTAATTACCTTCGCCAATCTTGTTTATTTCATAAGCAAGCTTTCTCTTGCCCCAAGCATCAACGTTATCTATTACGCCTCCACCATTTTCTATTACGCCCTTGAACTTTTCAACGTTAGCTTTAACAGCTTCTTCGTCTAATGATGGGTGTAGTATGAATATAGTTTCATATTTTCTCATTAGATTTCACCTCCTCCCCTTGGACTAACGGCTGTGCTTTACACAGCAGGGATCACAATTAAATATTTTATCACTTATTCTTATAAAAATCAAGCTATTTCTCTTCTGGAACATTCTGTTTTATTATTTTTTTTACATCTTTTTCAAATTTACTTCTAGGTATCATAACTATTCTGCTACAGTTACAGCACTTTACCTTTATATCAGCTCCAAGTCTTATTATCTCCCAAGCATTCCCTCCACATGGATGTCCCTTTTTCATTTCTACTATATCACCAAGATAAAAATTTTTTACCATTTTATCACTCCTTAACTACCTTTACTTTTGCATAAGGTATTTTTATATTAGCACTATTTAAAACATCTCTTATTTCTTTTCGAAGTTTCATTTCAGCATCCCATTGAGTCATAGGTTTAGATTTTCCAGCAACTCTTATAGTAATTCTATCTTCTTTTAATGCAGATATACCCAATACTTTTGGTCCTTCCGTAACACATTCATTTTCTGCTTTAAACTTATCACATAAATCCGATATTATCTTTATTGCTCTATCTAAATCTTCATCATGAGATACATCTACATCTACCATAATCCTTATGTTACCTCTTGAATGATTTGTTACTTTGGTTATAAGTCCATTAGGTATTATGTGTAAATCTCCATTGAAATCTCTTATTTTTGTAACTCTGAGTTCCATACTTTCTACTATTCCACCCTTATCATCTACATTAATATAATCCCCAACAGTAAACTGATCCTCAAATAATATAAAAAAACCATTAATAACATCCTTTATAAGACTTTGAGCACCAAAGCCTAAAGCTACTCCTCCTATTCCTGCAAAAGTTAATCCAATTTTATTAAATAAAACTTCTATTATGGCAAAAATACCAAAAAAATATACCGAATATCTAAGTATACTTTTTAAAACAGCACCTACTGTTTTAGCTTTTTTATCATCTAAAGAAAATTTAAAACTTTTTTGTTTAGAAACATATCTATTTATAATTCCATTCCCTATTTTAATAATTAAGTACATAAATACTAAAATAACTATTACTTTAACCATATTTAATCCAAAATTATAAATACTCTGTTTATTTAAATCTCCAATTCTTATTCCATACTTATCCAAATTTAAATTTAGAGTAAAAAGATAAATTAAGTTTTTCATTATTATCACCTATATTTATATATTGTAAGTTTTATACTCAGTTCCATTTTTCTCATAAATATTCTTTATTGCTAATTCACCATTTTCTACTAAGCTTTTTACTTGATTTATAGATTCAGTTTCAATCTTTATGCTTATTCCACAACTTTTGGTAATTAATGTTGGTGTTGGCATTATTTCTACCTTAATATTATTATTTTTTAAAATACTCTCACCACTTATAGCCCCATGTGTATTTTGAAAAGTTATAATGTAATAAATATCCATAAATTCTAATTCATTATTAAAATGAATTTTCCCCCTTTCAAATTAAAGTTTTTATTTTATATACAATCAATTTAGTTTATAATTGTATATAATAGAATGTTATACATTAATATGATAATTTTCCAAACTTATCAAAAATAAGCTATGACTTATACAACATTACATTCTATTATAACAGAAATAATATTTCATAGCGTTACTTATATATGTGAGTTTATAAAAATTTCATTTGCATTAATCTGTATGAGGTATTATTTGTAAATATTGTTTAAATAATACTTATACAATTTATTATTCAATATTTAGAAACATATAAAAAATATATACCTCACCATATATTCTTTTAAAATGGAGTGAATTAAATGGAAGATTTAATAAACAAAATTGACAAAATTGTAAGCTTTTTTATAATATATACTATAATTTTTTTTACATTCTTCAGCACTATAAATTATACTCTACCATTCGTACTAGCTTTAGTATTTGCATTAGTTCTAAAAAGACCTACTAGATATATTATGCAAACATTTAAAATTAAAAGCTCAATAGCATCTTTAATAACCACAATAATATTTTTCACTGTTTTAGTTTTAATTTTATCTTTTGGAATAGGTACGTTTACATCAGAAGCTATTCAATTAGGTAAAAATATTCAATCGTATATTTCAAAAAATTCATCTAATGTATATGATTCCTTAGAACAGCTTCAAAAATATTATAAAAACCTTGATCCTAATATAACTAATGCCGTAGATAAGAACTTTTCTAGTCTCATTACTAAACTTTCCAATATAACTGTATTTATTACTGGTAAAATTGTATCTACCTTAATAGGATTTTTGACATCAATTCCATATATAATTATGGTCATACTTTTTACTTTACTTGCTACATACTTTTTCACTAAAGATATTGTAGACGTTAAAGATAAGGTCTTAAATATTATTCCAGAAAACAAAACAGATAAAATATTTTATATTTATTTAGAAACAAAAAAAATGCTTGTCAATTATATGATATCTTATTTACTTATTATAGGCATAACTTTTTTAGAAACTATTATAGTATTTTTATTTTTCAAAGTAAAATATGCAATTGTTCTAAGTGTATTATGTGCTTTTGTAGATATTTTACCTATTTTAGGTATAGGAACTATATATATTCCTCTTGCTATTATATATATTTTTTTATTCAAAAATTATATAACTGCATTTGGAATTATCATTTCTTATATTTTAGTATCTATAATAAGACAAATAATTGAGCCAAAAATTGTATCATCTTCTTTAGGAATAAATCCAGTAGCAGTTTTAGCAGCTTTATTTGTAGGTCTTAAATTAAATGGAATTTCTGGTATAATTTTTTGTATATTTCTTGTAGTTTTTTATAATATATTTAAAAAAATTAATATAGTTTAAAATAAAAGTTCCTAATATTCATTTATTAGGAACTTTTTATATGTAAAAATAAAAATTTACGTATAAATAACCTTCATATGGTTAAAATTCATAATAACAGGAGGTTTTTTATATGATAAATAAATTAGTATTAGATTCCTCATCACCAAATTCTGTTTTTGAGTTAAGAGATGTTTTAAGCAAAGAAATTTATCCTATAGCTAAATTAGGTAGGCCTATAATTATTCTATGTATAGGTACTGATAGATCCACTGGCGACAGCCTAGGTCCTTTAGTAGGAGATAAATTAAAATTTTTAATTCGAGATAAAGTATTTTTATATGGAAATCTTGAAAATCCTGTTCATGCAAAAAACCTTTCTAATATTATAAAAGAAGTTAATAAAAAATTTGAAAATCCTTTTATAATAGCTATTGATGCATGTTTAGGTAGTATTCAAAACGTTGGAAATATAGTATTAGAATCAAAGCCACTAAAACCTGGCTCTGCTATGAATAAAGATTTGCCTCAAGTTGGAGATTTAAGTATAACAGGAATAGTAAACATATCTGGCGCTATGGAGTTTATGGTTTTACAAAATACAAGGTTATTTACAGTAATGCAAATTGTAGAAGTTATATATAGAGGATTATATCATTCAATACTAAAAACTATTGGTGGTAAAAAATCTACTAAAATTTTTACTAACAAGTTTACACAAAATGCTAATGCTCAATAAAAAATATAAATTTTGAAGGCATCTTAAAATAATCTGTTATATGATCTATTATTTAGTATACATTCTATTTCTTCTATACTTTTACTTCCAGAATCTATTATTAGCATGCCTTCTTCTTTTAGACTATTATGCATATTAGAATTTATTAGTCCACCATTTTTTAAATTGCATATTATAACATCGCATTCTTGATTTTTTATTTCATCTATTACATTGTATCCTCTTTTTTTTAATTGCTGTTTCATATATATAAGTTCTTCTGAAACAAAAATTCTCATAAAAAAACCTCCTTTATAGGTTAATATTTCCCTTAAGGAGGTTTATTATTCATTACTTTAAATTTTATTTAAACAATTTTGCAATACTTGTTTTTCTTCTTCTGATAAATCATATCTTGATATTCCTCTATCAACTGGTTTAGCATATGTAGTACTTTCGTTTCTGCCATATATTCCAGTAATGATAACGCCATCATTATTTTCATCTAATAATGATATTGAAAAGCTTAAATCGCTTCCCACATCTTCAAATGCTCTATATCTTACTACTGATAATTTTTGAACACATCCTTTTACTCTTGAATCTAATGTTTTATATAGTTCTTTTATATCATCTGAATTTTTTTCTACCTTATCTATTTTATCTAGATAACCTGTTACTAATTCTTCTAAATTTTTATTATCTACACCTCTCATAAATTTCCTATATCTGCTTTCCATCCTACTTAATGATTTAAAAGCACAAATTACCATAATAAATAGTATTATTACTATTATAAAAAGTGCACTAATAATATATATTTGAAAATTGTTTATTATTCCTATGATGTTTTGCATTTTGTTTCTCCTTCCATAAATGTTTCACGTGAAACATTAGAGCTGAAAATTTATAGTTTAATTTGTAATTTTTAATATTTCAAGTATTCTTTGAAGATCTTCGCCAGAATAATATTCTATTTCTATTTTACCTTTATTCTTTTTATCGCTTAATTGAACTTTAGTTCTAAATAAATTTTCTAATTTATTTTGTATATCAATATAATATGGATTTAAATCATTTGATTGTTTTTTAGGTAATTCTTTTTTGCTACTTATATTTTTAATAAGTTTTTCTGTTTGTCTTACACTTAAGCCTTCATCTATTATTTCTTGAGCCAATTCATATTGCATATCTTTATTTTCTAAGCTCAGCAAAGCTCTTGCATGCCCTTCTGATATAACACCATCAATTAAATAATCCTTTACTCTATCATCAATATTTAACAATCTCAACAAATTTGTTACAGAAGTTCTTGACTTACCAATCCTATTACTTAATTCTTCTTGGGTTAATTTAAAATCTTCAATTAACCTTTTATAAGCTAACGCTTCTTCTATAGGATTTAAATCTTGTCTCTGTATGTTTTCTATCAAAGAAACTTCCAAAATTTCCTTATCAGATAAATCCATTATTATTGCAGGAACTTCTTTAATACCCGCAATTTTAGCTGCTCTCCACCTTCTTTCCCCTGCTATTATGCTATATGTATCTCCATCAACTTTTAATACTATAGGTTGAATAATGCCATGTTCTTTTATTGACTCTGAAAGTTGGATAATTTTATGTTCATCAAAATTTTTTCTTGGCTGACTTCCATTAGCTTTTATCAAATTTATATTTATTAAATTTACGCTATCATTAGTTTTAGATTCATTTTCACTAATTGGTTGATCTGGTATCAAAGCTCCAAGCCCTTTTCCTAATCCAAACTTTTTATTCAATATAATCTCACTCCTTTTGTCTTTTTAGGAATTCTTTAGTTAAATTTTCATATGCTTCTGCTCCTCTACACTTGTCATCATAAAGCATTATTGGTAAACCAAAGCTTGGTGCTTCAGCCAATCTTATGTTTCTTGGAATAGTTACGTCATAAACCTTATCTTTAAAATATTTTCTCACTTCATTTACAACTTCATTTGACAGTTTAGTTCTACCATCATACATACTCATAATTACTCCTTCAACTTCAATATTCTTGTTGAGGGACCTCTTTACAAGTTGTATGGTGTTTACAAGTTGTCCCACACCTTCTAACGCATAAAATTCACATTGTATTGGTATAAGTACACTGTTAGATAATGTAAGAGCATTAATAGTAAGTAATCCTAAAGATGGAGGACAATCTATAAATATAAAGTCGAACTTTTCATTTAATTTTTTAATTTTCTCCTTTAAGATATTTTCTCTATTAGGCTTATCTATAAGTTCGACTTCTGCTCCAGCTAATTCCATTGTAGATGGTATAATATAAAAATTATCCACTAACTCACACTTTTTCATGACTTCATCTAAACTTACATCAGAAGTTAAAACATCATATATAGATTCATTAATAGTTCTCTTATCAAATCCTAATCCACTAGTAGTATTACCTTGAGGATCAATATCTATGTTTAATACTTTATAACCTTGCATAGCTAGATAAGAACTTAAATTTATAGCTGTAGTAGTTTTTCCAACTCCACCTTTTTGATTAAATATTGATATTATTTTCATTATCGCCACCAACCTTATAATAAAAGCATTAGTAAATTATTATTCGTGATATAAATGCCTTATTTTTAATTATATATTTTTAAATGAAACATTTAAAGTACTTTAACAAAAATTTCACTTTAAGTTTTGAAAAAAAAATTGAGCTATTAAAATAGCTCAAAGAAAAATTAAGTAAAATTTGAATGATTATGGGATTTAATAAATGTTTCACGTGAAACATTTTATTTTTTAGGTATTTTTATAGTAATTTGTATTTCATCTTCTAAATCTTCAGATGAATACTTTGCATTAAGTCCATATCTATCAAATACTTGTTTAACTGTATTTATATATACTCTAGGTGAAAATATTCCTTTTATTTTTTTCTTACTATCTTTTCCTTTATTAGGTTCTAATTTACTTAGCTGTTTTTCTACTAATATTTCTGTACTTTTAACATTTAATGATTTTTTTATTACTGCATTTAAAACAGTTTTTTGAAGTTTTTCTGTAGGCAATTTAAGCAATGCTCTAGCATGTCTTTCTGTTAAATTATTTTCTAAAACAATATTTCTTATTTCAGGTGTTAACCTTAGTAATCTAATTTTATTTGCAATAGTAGACTGTTTCTTTCCTATAGCCTCTGCTAATTTCTCTTGTGTATATGAATGATCCTTTATTAAATTATAATAAGCTTCCGCTTCCTCTAAAAAATTCAAGTTATCTCTTTGTAAATTTTCTAAAAGTGCAATAGCTGCAGATTCCCTGTCACTTATATCTACTATTATAACTGGAACTTTTTCTAATCCAGCTTTTTTAGCTGCTCTCAGTCTTCTTTCACCTGCTACTAATTCATATTTATCTTCACCTATTTTTCTAACTGATAAAGGTTGAATTATGCCATATGTATTAATAGACTGTGCTAACTCATCTAAACTTTCTTCATCAAAATGTTTTCTGGGTTGATATATATTAGGTGAAATTAAATCAACTGGTATATAATTAATATTTTCTTGCATATTTAACCATCCCTCTTGAGTTTTCCTATTATTAACATTTCTTTATCTTTTTATAAAATCCTTCTGTTTTTCATGATTTTTTTCCTACAAATTATTACAATTATTTTAAAGGCTTCTTACTAGCTGTCCCAGCTTTTCTAGGATAAGCCTTTGGTGTTTCTTTTATCTTTTCTATTATAACAAGATTATGATCTAAATCACTATCCTCAATACTTATTTTTATAACATCATCAATTTTTCCACCTAAAATAGATATTGCTCTTTTACCATCTTTAATTTCATCATCTACAGAAGGCCCTTTCATAGCGACAAAATATCCTCCAACTTTGACATATGGAATACACAATTCACTTAACACTGCAAGATTTGCAACAGCTCTTGATACTGCAATATCAACTTGTTCTCTATACTTAGGTTGCCTAGAAAAATCTTCTGCCCTACCATGAATAGTCTCTACATTATTTAATTTAATTTTACTTACTACTTCATTTAAAAAATTCACTCTTTTATTTAAAGAATCTAAAAGTATTAAGTCTAATTCTTGTTTCATAATTTTTATAGGTATTCCTGGAAATCCAGCTCCAGTACCTATATCAATAATATTTTTAGCTTCCTTTAAAGGAGAAAATTTAAAAATTTTTATGCAATCTATAAAATGTTTCTTAAATATTTGTTCATCATCAACTATAGCTGTTAAATTAATTTTTTCATTCCAATCTTTAATCATATCCTTATACTGATTAAATTTATTATAAGTATCTTCATTAAAAGGTAATCCTATATCCTTACATGCCTGACTCATTATATCAAAATATTCCATAAATTATTCTCCATTCTAAAACATTTAATTACTTTCATTTTTACTTCTATATTCCCTTTCAAGGTATATTAAAAGTACTGATATATCTGCAGGAGAAACACCTGAAATTCTTGAAGCTTGACCTATATTCATAGGTTTCACCTTACTCAATTTTTGTACAGCCTCTAATCTTAAACCATTTATATCATTATAATCAATTTTATCTGATATAGTTCTATTTTCAAATTTTTTAAATTGTACTACCTGTTCTAATTGCTTATTAATGTATCCTTCATATTTTGAAATAGTATTAACTTCTTCTTTTATATCATCTGGTAATTCAATTCTATCTTTATCCAAAAGCTCTACTTTAAAGTAATCAAGTTCAGGTCTTTTTATAAGTTCATATAAACTGATAGATTTTTTAAGTTCTGTAGAATTTAATGATGACAAGAATTGAATAACTTCTTTTTTAGGATTAATTTGAACATTTTTCATTCTAACTATTTCTTCTTCTATGGTTTTTTTCCTTTTTAAGAATTTATTATATCTTTCTTCATTAACTAAACCTATATTATGACCTATCTCTGTCAATCTTAAATCTGCATTATCCTGTCTCAAAATCAATCTATATTCTGAACGTGATGTCATCATTCTATATGGTTCTTCTGTACCTTTAGTTACCAAATCATCTATAAGCACACCTATATATGCATCTGATCTTTTCAAAATCAAAGGTTCTTTTCCTTTTATTTTAAGAGAAGCATTTATTCCAGCAATAATTCCTTGTGCTGCAGCCTCCTCATATCCTGAACTTCCATTTACCTGTCCAGCTCCAAAAAGCCCTTCTATACTTTTAA
Source organism: Clostridium drakei (assembly GCF_000633595.2). GTDB lineage: Bacteria > Bacillota > Clostridia > Clostridiales > Clostridiaceae > Clostridium_AM > Clostridium_AM drakei. The sequence continues at coordinate 118,954 of NZ_JIBU02000034.1, forward strand.
ATTCTAATGACAACTTAAGTTGCTGTGGATTTATACAATCATATTCTATTGCATAAGCTGTTCTTAAAATTTCAACATTTTCAAGCCCTTCTATTGTTTTATACATAGCAAGCTGTACTTCTTCTGGCAATGAGCTGGAAGCACCTCCTACATATAATTCTTCTGTATTCTCTCCTTCTGGTTCTATAAATATTTGATGCTTTTCTTTATCAGGAAATCGCATAACTTTATCTTCTATAGAAGGACAATATCTAGGTCCTACTGATTTTATAGTTCCATTATATAATGGTGATCTATGTATATTATCTCTTATAACTTTAAGTGTATCATCTGTAGTATATGTTAAATAACAAGATACTTGATCTCTATCAATATTATCACTCATAAATGAAAAAGGAATTATTTTTTTATCACCTTTTTGTTCTATCATTTTTGAAATATCAACACTTCTTCTATTTACTCTTGCAGGTGTACCTGTTTTAAACCTTCTAAGCTCTATTCCTAAATCTATAAGTTTTTGTGATAATTCATTAGCTGGAAAAAGTCCACTTGGTCCTCCACTATAACTAACTTCTCCTATTATAATTTTTCCTCTTAAATAAGTTCCTGTAGTAAGTATAACAGCTTTTGTTTTAAAATAAGCTCCATTTTTAGTCAATACACCACAAACTTTATTATTTTCTACTTTTATGTCTACAACTTCAATTTGTCTCAAATAAAGATTTTCTTCCTTTTCTATAACATGTTTCATTCTTTCAGAGTATCTCTTTTTATCAGCTTGAGCTCTTAAAGAATGGACAGCAGGTCCCTTAGATGTATTAAGCATTCTTGACTGAATAAATGTTTGATCTATATTCACACCCATTTCTCCACCTAATGCATCTATTTCTCTTACCAAGTGTCCTTTAGCTGTACCTCCTATATTAGGATTACATGGCATAAATCCAACACTATCCAAATTCATAGTACACATTAAAGTTTTACAACCCATTCTAGCTGAAGCTAGGCCTGCTTCACAACCCGCATGACCTGCTCCAATTACAACTACATCATATTCTCCAGCAAAATATTCCATACAATTTTTCCTACTTTCCTAAACAAAATTCTGAAAATATTTTATTTATTATATCTTCTTCTAATGTATCTCCAGTTATCTCTCCTAATCTCATCCAAGCATTTCTTATATCTATAGAAGCTAAATCTATAGCTGATGTATTTCTTAATGCATCTAAAGCTTGATCACAACTTTCTTTTGCTCTTATTAATGCCTCTTTATGTCTTGAATTTGTTATGAGTATATCTTTTGATGTAACTTCTCCTTTAAAAAACAATTCTCTTATGCATTCTTTAAGTTTATCTAATCCTTCACCCGTTTTAGCAGAAGTTTCTACTATATAATTGTAATTAAGATTTTTTATATCCTCTTTATTTATTTTACCACCTAAATCACTTTTATTTAACAAAATTATATATTTTTTATCTTCTATATAATCTATAATTTCCTTATCTTCATTATCTAATTCTCTACTTAAGTCTAACATTAATATAATTAAATCAGCCTCATTTATCTTTTCTTTAGATTTTTCAACTCCTATTTTCTCTACAAAATCACTTGTCTCTCTAATTCCTGCAGTATCTACAATTTTTACAGGTACACCATCTATATTTATGTATTCTTCTATTACATCTCTTGTAGTTCCAGGTATTTCTGTAACTATAGCCCTTTTTTCTTTTAAAAGAGAGTTCAAAAGTGAAGACTTCCCTACATTTGGCTTTCCTACAATAACAGTGTTAAGGCCTTCTCTAATTATTTTTCCTTCTTCAGCAGTTTTTAATATGTTATCCATACCTTCAACTACATCTTTTAACTGTATTGTAACTTTATCTGCAGTTACCTCTTCCAAGTCATCTTCTGGATAATCTACTGTGGCCTCTATATGAGCAACAATTTCCAAAAGCTTGTTTCTTATTGAACTTATTTCTTCTGAAACTTTTCCTTTAGATTGAGCTACAGCTGATTTCATTGAAAGTTCAGTTTTAGCCCTAATTATATCTATAACCGCTTCTGCCTGACTTAAATCGATTCTTCCATTTAAGAATGCTCTTTTTGTAAATTCACCTGGTTCTGCTATCCTAGCTCCATTTTTAACTACTTCTTCTAGTATTCTTTTTGTTGCTACTACACCACCATGACAATTTATTTCAACTGTATCCTCAGCCGTAAAACTTCTAGGTGCTTTCATGTAACTTAGCAAAACTTCATCTAAAGTATCCCCAGTATCTTTTTCTATAATAAACCCATACCTAATAGTATAGGGTTTTATATCATCTAATTTCTTTTCATTTACTCCTCTAAACAAAGCACTTGTTATCTTTAATGCTTTATCTCCAGAAACTCTTATGATGGATATACCACCTTCTCCTAAAACAGTACTTATTGCTGCTATAGTATCAAATTCTTTCATTACCTCACTCCTTATTAAAACTTACTATTTATAAAGCAAAAAGAAAGCCATTAGGCTTTCTTTAAATCCACTACAACTCTTCTATGAGGCTCTTCTCCTTCACTATATGTATCTACTAAAATATCATCTTGAAGCGCAGAATGAATTATTCTTCTTTCGTAAGGATTCATTGGCTCTAATTTTACAGATCTTCCAGTTTTCCTAACTTTATCTGCTATTCTTCTTGCAAGTCTTTTTAAAGTTTCTTCTCTTTTTAATCTATAATTTTCAGTATCCAAAATTACTCTTTTGTATTCACCTTCATGTCCTTTATTAACAACAAGGCTTATAAGATATTGTAATGAATCTAAAGTCTCACCCCTATACCCTATAAGTATACCCATATCTGGACCAGTTAAAGATACTTTTATTAAATTACCTTCTTCTTTTGTCTTTATTTCAGCTTTAACTTTCATATAATTTAGTATATCTCTTAGAAAAGTCTTAGCTTCATATATATAGTCTCTCTTAACCGTTACTTTTATTTTCGCAGGTCTTGAACCTATATTAAAAAAACCTTTTTTACCTGAGTCCAAAACCTCTACTTCAACTTTATCCTCTGTAACATTTAAATCATTTAAAGCAACTTTCAAAGCTTCTTCAACAGTTCTTCCTGTCATTTCTATAACCTTCATATACAGGTCACCCCCTAGGCTTTAATATTGCCTTTGTTTTTATCAACTTTCTTCATTACTAATGTTTGTGCTATCTGAATTAAATTGTTTACTACCCAATATAATACTAAAGCTGATTTTAAACTCCAGCTAATAAATACCATAAATATAGACATACCTACATTCATTGTAGTTGATTGCTTAGCTTGAGCGCTATCTCCTGACATCATCATCAAAGATCCAGAAAAATATGTAGTTAAACCAGATAAAACAGCAAGAATAACATCTCTTTTTGCCAAATCATTTATCCATAAAAAATGAACTCCATCTATGCCATGCAAATTATTAAATACATAATAAAGTGCTATGAATATAGGCCATTGAATAAGCATTGGTAAACATCCACTGAGCGGACTAGCTCCTTTTTCTTTATAAAGCTTCATCATTTCCTGCTGTGCTCTTTGTGGATCATTTTTGTATTTTTCTTGTATTTTTTTTGTTTCTGGTTGCAATTCACTCATAACTAATGAAGATTTAGTTTGTTTTATATTTAGAGGAAGCAATATAATTCTAATTATAAGTGTAACTAAAATAATTGCTATACCATAAGAAACATTCTTACTAGGTATTACTCCTGCTACTCCATGATGTACTAATTCAAAAAATTGAACAAATGCATTATTTAAATACTGCAAAATATAAACCTCCTGACGATTTATTTAACTGGATCATATCCACCTTTATTAAAAGGGTTACACCTTAATATTCTTTTTATAGCCAAAAATCCACCTTTTAATACACCATACTTTTCTAAAGCATCCAAAGCATATTGTGAACATGTAGGATAAAACCTACAACAAGGCCTCTTTAAAGGAGATATATACTTTCTATATGATTTAATAAAAAAAATTAAAAATTCTTTCATTAATTATACAGCCCTGCCCTTTTTAAAAGATTTCTAATAGCATAACTTATTTCATTATAACTCTTTTCACTAGCAGCACTTCTTGCTATAAAAACCAAATCATATCCTGTTACTAATTCACTATTATTTAATCTATAGCTTTCCTTAATTAATCGTTTAACTCTATTTCTGGTAACGCTTTTACCTACTTTTTTACTTACTGATATGCCTATTCTATTTACATTTTTTTTGTTTTTATACAAATATAACACTAATAAATGATTAGAAAAAGATTTTCCTCGTCTATATATAAACCTAAACTCTGAATTTTTTCTTACTTTTTGGTTTTTCATTTATCTTGCTCCTTTTTTTCTGCAATTGCAGAAAAAGGCCACAAAAGCGGCCCTTATGCTGTTAATCTTTTTCTACCTTTTAATCTTCTTCTCTTAAGAACGTTTCTTCCTGATGAAGTACTCATTCTTTTTCTGAAGCCATGCTCTTTTTTTCTTTGTTTCTTTTTTGGTTGATAAGTCATGAACATTCTAACTACACCCCCTTTTAAGTAAGTTATATGACCCTCTAAAACTCACTTTAAGCCTATGAGGATTACTTGCTTAAGTTAATTATCAACTCATTACCATGTTTAAAGTTTCACTATTAAATTATATATTCATGAAGTTACAATGTCAACATAAATTCTGTAAGTAAAAAAAGAAATAAAAACTAGCCTGTGACATTTTTTATTTCTTTTTTGTGGATAACTTCTTGAATAGGTTGTCAGGTTTTGATATTATTAATAGAGAGTTGTGTATAACTTGTTTTTTTTAAAAGTTATGCACACCTGTGTATAAAATTGTGCATAACTTGTTTCTAAAAATATGAAAAGTACTTATGCTTTTCATATTTTTAACTAACTGCTTAATATTATTCATTGTTTATAATCTTAATATTTATTTTTTACTCATGTTGATAACTTTTTAAAATGTAATACTATAAACATTTTTGTTAACATGTGAATATTTTTATAAACATTTGTCAAAAAACTATAATAGTGTTTATAATTATGTTCATATATTGTTAATTTTATTTTTTATTTAAGACTGGAGGATACAAAATGAATGCCCATCTAAAAGAAATATGGGAAAAAACATTAAACATAATAAAAGGTGAACTCACTGAAGTAAGTTTTAATACTTGGATAAAAAGTATTATCCCGTTATCTATTAACGATAATATCTTACATTTAAGTGTTCCTAATGATTTCACTCGAGGAATACTTAATACTAGATATAAGGACTTGATAGTAAACGCATTAAAGCTTATTACATCAAAAAAGTATAATGTTGAATTTTCAATAGCTTCTGAAGAAGTTCAAACTTCAGAGGAACCAAAAACAAAATTAAAAGATGCTAAATCACATATAAATGTTAATGACGAAATGTCAACTATGCTAAACCCAAAATATACTTTTGATTCTTTTGTAATAGGTAATAGTAACAGGTTTGCTCATGCTGCATCTTTAGCTGTAGCAGAATCACCAGCTAAAGCTTATAACCCTCTTTTTATTTATGGTGGCGTTGGTCTTGGAAAAACCCATTTAATGCATGCTATAGGTCATTATATATTAGAAAATAATCCAAGTTCCAAAGTTGTTTATGTATCATCAGAAAAATTTACAAATGAACTTATAAATTCAATTAAAGATGATAAAAATGTAGATTTTAGAAACAAATATAGAAATATTGATGTTCTTTTAATAGATGATATTCAATTTATAGCAGGTAAGGAAAGAACTCAAGAAGAATTTTTTCATACATTTAATGCTCTACATGATGCCACTAAACAAATAATTCTTTCAAGTGACCGACCTCCAAAAGAAATTCCTACACTTGAAGATAGACTTCGTTCTAGATTTGAATGGGGACTTATTGCAGATATACAAGCTCCTGATTTTGAAACTAGAATGGCTATCCTTAAGAAAAAGGCTGATGTAGAAAATCTAAATATACCAAATGAAGTTATGGTATATATAGCTACAAAAATAAAATCTAACATAAGGGAATTAGAAGGAGCTCTTATTCGAATAGTAGCTTTTTCTTCTCTAACTAATAAAGAAATTAGTGTAGATTTAGCTGCTGAAGCTCTAAAGGACATTATATCCAGTAAACAATCTAAGCAAGTTACTATAGATTTGATACAAGATGTGGTTGCTAATTATTATAATCTCAAAGTAGATGATTTTAAATCAGCAAGAAGAACTCGAAATGTTGCTTTTCCTCGACAAATTGCCATGTACTTATCTCGAAAACTTACAGATATGTCTCTACCTAAAATTGGTGAAGAATTTGGTGGAAGAGATCATACTACAGTAATACATGCTTATGAAAAAATATCTGGAAATTTAAAAGTTGATGAAAGTCTTCAAAACGCGGTTAGCGACCTTACTAAGAGAATAAATCAAAAATAATTGTAAACAACTGTTTATAATTATTTAATAATATCTTGTGGATAACAAAACAATATTATTTTTGTTCTAATTATGTGGATAAAGTCAAATGTTATGTATTTACTTATCCACAATTATTTTTTCTTAATTTTTCAGTTATATAAACGGTTATATGGGTTATCCACATAATCACAGCCCCTACTACTATTACTACTAAATATATATAATTATCTAATCTATAATATATTAAAAATATATTGTGTATAAGGAGGACTTATATTATGAAATTTACATGTCAAAAATCAATATTACAAGAAGGAATATCTACAGTACAAAAAGCTATAACAGGAAAATCGACTCTTCCTATTTTAAATGGAATACATATAAAAACTAATCAAAATGAATTGATTTTAACAGGATCCGATATAGATTTAAGCATAGAAACTAAAATAAAATCAGATATAATTGAAGAAGGAAGTATAGTTATAGATGCAAAAATATTTGGAGAAATAATAAGAAAATTGGATAATGACACTATACATATAGATACTATAGACAATAATTCTATAGAGATTGTATGTAATAAATCTAGATTTACTCTTATTCACATGAATTCGGAAGATTTTCCTGAACTTCCAAATATAAATGAAAATATGATATTTAGTATACCTCAAAACATATTAAAAAATATGATAAGAGGTACCATATTTGCTACAGCACAAGATGAAACTAGACCTATACTCACAGGTATACTATTTGAAATAAAAGATAAAAATTTAAATTTAGTAGCTCTTGATGGATACAGGCTTGCACTAAAATCTGAAAATTTAGATACAGATAACATAATAAATGCAGTAATTCCAGGAAAAACTTTAAGTGAAGTATCTAAAATATTAGAAGAAAATGAGGAAAGTGTAAACATAACATTTACACCAAACCATATTCTATTTAGCATTGGAGAAACTAAAATTATATCAAGACTTTTAGAAGGTGAATTTATAAAGTATAATTCAATAATTCCAGAAGAATATAATTTAAAAATTATTGCTAAGAGAATAGTATTACTCAATTCTATAGAAAGAGCATCACTTATGGGTAAGGATGGCAATACAAATCTTATAAAGTTTGATATAGAAGATGAAAACATGGTAATAACTTCTAATTCTCAATTAGGAATGGTAAGGGAAGAACTTAATATAATTTTGCAAGGTGAACCTCTTCAAATTGCATTTAATTCTAAATATCTTATTGATGTTCTAAAAATAATGGAAGAAGATGAAGTAGTAATAGAACTATCAAGTAGTGTAAGTCCTTGCATAATAAAAAATAAAAATACTAATAATTGCACATATCTTGTATTACCTGTTAGATTAGTAAATAATTAAATTTAAAGTGAGGAAATTAATTTATGAAAGAAATAGAAATAAATACTGATATTATAAAATTAGACTCTTTTTTAAAATGGTGTGGAGCTGTATCTTTAGGTTCTGAAGCTAAAATGTTTATACAAGATGGTTTAATTAAAGTAAATAATGAAATTGAAGTAAGAAGAGGAAAGAAGCTTACAAAGGGAGATATTGTAGAGTTTGATGGAGAAACTTATAAAATAATATAATTTACATTAATACATAAATTGATTTATAATTATTATTTGGCAATGTTTTAATGTTAATTGTGCATTAATCATAGTATGGTATAATTATGTTAGGTGTTTTTTGTATGTATATAAAATATTTGCAACTCATTAATTTTAGAAACTATAAAGAATTAAATATAGAACTAAATAAAAATATAAATGTTTTTATTGGTAATAATGCTCAAGGAAAAACTAATATTTTAGAGAGCATATACTATTGCAGCATTGGAAAATCTCCAAGAACAAATAAGGATAAAGAACTTATAAATTGGAATGGTAAAGAAGCTTACATAAATTTGTATGTTTCAAAGGATAGAATAGATAAAAAGATAGAAATAAAAATTTTTAAAGAAGGTAAAAAGGGTGTAAATGTAAACTCTATTAAAGTAAATAAGATATCTGATCTTATGGGAATTTTTAATGTAGTTATGTTTTCACCCGAAGATTTAAAAATAGTTAAAGAATCTCCATCACATAGACGAAAGTTTTTAGACATAGAATTGTGCAAATTAAGTAAAAAGTATTATTTCAATCTGGTTCAATACAATAAGGTTTTAAATGAAAGAAATGTAGTTTTAAGAAAATGGGATAAGAAAAATTTAGATATGTTACAAGTATATGACGAACAACTCTCTAAATATGGGGCATATATAGTTAAAACTAGGAATCATTATGTAAAAAAACTCACAGAAAAGGGCATAATAATACATAAAAATATAACTTCAGGTTCTGAAAATATAGAATTCAACTATATAACAAGTGTAAAAAGTATTGATAATTCAGAAGAAGAAATTCTAAATTTATTAAAAAATAGTAGATTAAAAGATTTTGAAAAGAGAATTACATCTTTTGGACCTCATAGAGATGATTTTAGTATAAAAATAAATGGAGTAGATACTAGAAGTTATGGTTCACAAGGACAGCAAAGAACTTCAGTCTTAACTATTAAATTTGCTTCTTTAGAAATAATAAAAGAAACTATTGGTGAATATCCAGTTCTTTTATTAGATGACGTTTTATCTGAACTCGATTCTAATAGACAAAAATATATATTAAATTCTATTAGTGATATACAGACATTTATAACATGTACTGGAATTGAAGATATAAAAAACAATTTAAAAAAAGATTCTCAATTATTTATAGTTGAAAAAGGTTTTGTTAATAGAATTTGAAAGGAGATTGTTTTATGTTTTTACACTTAGGTGAAAATATAGTGGTTCCAATAAAAGATATAATTGGTATATTTGATGTGGAAAATTCAATGTATAGTTCTGATACCATTCAGTTTTTGAGAATGGCTGAGGAAGATGGCTTTGTTCAAAGGATTACTAAGGATAAACCCAAGTCCTTTATCATAGCTGAAGTTGATAAAAAAAGTAAAATTTATTTATCACCTATTTCTTCATCTACTTTAACTAAAAGATCAGAAACTTTATATTATGAGCCTTAGAATAGGAGGATAGGTATGTCAGAACAAAAAAAACAAGTTTACGATGAAAATCAAATACAGGTATTAGAAGGACTGGAAGCAGTAAGAAAAAGACCAGGAATGTATATAGGAAGTACAAGTGCTAGAGGGCTTCATCATTTAGTTTATGAAATAGTTGATAATAGTATAGATGAGGCTTTAGCTGGTTTTTGCAAAAATATAGAAGTTTTTATACATAAAGACAATTCAATTACTGTTGTTGATGATGGTAGAGGAATGCCAGTCGGTATGCATCCAAAAATGAAAAAGCCTACTGTAGAGGTAATAATGACAGTTTTACATGCAGGTGGAAAGTTTGGTGGCGGTGGATACAAGGTTTCTGGAGGACTTCATGGTGTAGGAGCTTCTGTTGTAAATGCACTTTCAGAATTATGTGAAGTTGAAGTTAAAAGAGAAGGGCATATATGGAAGCAGATATTTGAAAGAGGTAAGGTTAAAACAGGTCTTGAAGTAGTAGGTGATAGTGAAGGACATGGTACTAAGATTCACTTTAAGCCAGATGCTGAAATCTTTGATGAAGTAGATTATGATTATGATACATTAGCTCAAAGATTAAGAGAATTAGCATTTTTAAATAAAAATATAAGAATCAATCTAAGTGATGAAAGAATAGATAAACTAGAAGTTTTCCATTATGAAGGTGGAATAAAGTCTTTTGTATCTTATCTAAATAGAAATAAGCAGATAGTTAATAAAGAGCCAATATATGTTGAAGGAAATAAACAAGATTGTTCTGTTGAAATTTCCATTCAATATAATGATGGATACACAGAAAATATATTTTCTTTTGCGAACAATATAGATACAGTAGAAGGTGGAACGCATTTAGCTGGGTTCAAATCTGCATTAACAAGAGCTTTTAATGATTATGCAAAAAAATTTGGAATTTTAAAAGAAAATGATAAAAATTTATCTGGAGAAGATATAAGAGAAGGCCTTACAGCAGTTATATCAGTAAAGCTTATTGATCCTCAATTTGAAGGCCAAACAAAAACAAAGCTTGGTAATAGTGAAGTTAGAGGAATAGTTGATGGTATAGTAGGTGAGGGAGTAAGTTCTTTTCTTCAAGAAAATCCACAAATAGCAAAATCAATACTTGACAAGTCATTAATGGCATCACGTGCTAGAGAAGCAGCTAGAAAGGCTAGAGAATTAACTAGACGTAAATCAATACTTGAAAATACATCTTTACCAGGTAAACTTGCAGATTGTTCATCTAAGGATCCTAAAGAATGTGAAATATACTTAGTCGAAGGTGATTCTGCGGGAGGTTCTGCAAAACAAGGAAGAAACAGAAAATTTCAAGCTATATTACCTCTTCGTGGCAAAATAATGAATGTTGAAAAGCAAAGGTTAGATAAAATTTTAGGCTATGAAGAAATAAGGGCAATGATAACAGCTTTTGGTGGAGGAATAGGTAAAGATTTTGATGTTGAAAAAATAAGATATGATAGAATAATTATAATGACAGATGCTGATGTAGATGGTGCACATATAAGAACATTGCTACTCACATTCTTCTATAGATACATGAAAGAACTAGTAGATCAAGGACATGTATATATAGCTCAACCACCACTTTACAAGATTTCAAAAGGTAAAAAGGAATATTATGCTTATACTGATAAGGAATTGGAAAAGTTGCTTGAAGATATGGGTGGAAAAGATAACAATACTAATATCCAAAGATATAAAGGTCTTGGAGAAATGGATGCCACACAACTTTGGGATACTACTATGAATCCAGACGAAAGGGTCTTACTTCAAGTAACAGTAGAGGATGCTATGGCAGCTGATGAAATTTTTACTATACTTATGGGTGATAAGGTAGAGCCTCGTAGAGAGTTCATACAAGAAAATGCCAAAAAGGTTATAAACCTAGACATATAATAAAGAGGTGTAATTGATGTTTAATGAAGGAAAGATTTTACCAGTAGACATAAGCAATGAAATGAAAAAATGCTATATAGATTATGCTATGAGTGTTATTGTAGGCCGTGCTTTACCAGATGTACGTGATGGTTTAAAACCTGTGCATAGGAGAATTCTTTATTCTATGCATGAATTAGGGTTAACACCTGATAAAGGATATAGAAAGTGTGCAAGAATAGTTGGAGATGTTTTAGGTAAATATCATCCACACGGTGATACGGCTGTTTATGATGCTTTAGTTAGATTAGCTCAGGATTTTTCTATTAGGTATACATTAGTAAATGGACATGGAAATTTTGGTTCTGTAGATGGAGATAGTGCAGCTGCTATGAGATATACAGAAGCTAAAATGAATAAAATAACTCTTGAAATGTTGAGAGATATAAATAAAAATACAGTAGATTTTATTCCCAATTTTGATGGTGAAGAGCAGGAACCAACAGTAATACCAGCAAGATTCCCTAATTTGCTTGTTAATGGATCTGCAGGAATAGCTGTAGGTATGGCAACTAATATTCCTCCACATAACTTGACAGAAGTTATAAATGGTGTATCAATGCTTATAGATAATCCTGAAGTAACAATAATGGAATTAATGACTGAAATAAAAGGACCTGATTTTCCTACTGCAGGTATAATACTTGGAAAGTTAGGAATAAGAGATGCATATGAAACTGGAAGAGGAAAAGTTATTGTAAGAGCTAAAACTGACATTGAAGAGGAAAAAGGACGACATAGAATAATTGTAACTGAAATACCTTATCAAGTAAATAAAGCTAAGCTTATAGAAAGTATAGCTGACTTAGTTAAGGATAAAAAAATAGAAGGTATTTCAGATATCAGAGATGAATCAGACAGAGAAGGTATGAGAATTGTAATAGAATTAAAAAGAGATGCCAACCCTAATGTAGTTTTAAATCAACTTTTTAAACATACTAAGATGCAGGATACTTTTGGTATTATAATGATTGCGCTTGTAAATAATAAACCAGAAGTGCTGAATTTGAAACAAATTCTTGTACATTATTTAGAATTTCAGAAAGAAGTAATAAGAAGAAGAACTAAATTTGATTTAGATAAAGCTTTAGCTAGAGCACATATTTTAGAAGGATTGAGAATAGCACTTGATCATATAGATGAAGTTATAAATCTTATTAGATCTTCAAAAAATGGTGAAGAAGCTAAAAATGGTCTTATGAATAGTTTCAATCTTTCTGAAAAACAGTCACAAGCTATATTAGATATGAGACTTCAAAGGCTTACAGGATTAGAAAGAGAAAAAATAGAAAATGAATATAAAGAATTAGAAAACACTATATCATATTTAAGAGATGTATTAGCAAAAGAAGAATTAGTTTTAAAAATAATAAAAGAAGAGCTTACAGAAATAAAAAATAAATATGGTGATGATAGAAGAACTGAAATACAAAAAAATGATAATGAGATAAGTATAGAAGACTTAATACAAGAGCAAGAAGTAGTTGTAACACTAACACATGCTGGATATATAAAGAGAATAGCAGCAGATACATATTCTGCTCAAAAAAGAGGCGGAAAAGGAATACAAGCAATGACTACCAAGGAAGATGATTTTGTAGAACATATGTTTGTTACATCAACACACAATAATATATTATTCTTTACAAATAGGGGTAAAGTTTATAAGTTAAAAGGATATGAATTACCAGATGCAGGTAGAACAGCTAAAGGAGTAAATTTAATAAACTTATTACCTATTGAAACTAATGAAAAAATACAGGCTGTTATAACATTTAAAGAATTTGATAAAACTAACTATTTTATAATGGGAACAAGACAAGGAATAATTAAAAAGACTCAAGTTAGCCAATACTCATCTATAAGAAAAAATGGATTAAATGCAATAAATTTAAGAGAAGATGATGAACTTATAGGTGTTAGAATGACTACAGGAGAAAGTCAAGTGCTTGTATTTACTAAGAATGGTTATGCTATAAGATTCAATGAAAGAGATGTAAGACCTATGGGAAGAACTGCCACAGGTGTTAAAGCTATAACATTAAGAAAAGAAGATATAGTAGTTGCTATGGATATAGTATGTGAAGGTCAGGATGTTTTAGTCATAAGTGAAAATGGCTTTGGAAAGAGGACTCCTGTATCTGAGTACACTCCTCATAGAAGAGGTGGAAAAGGCATGATAACATATAAAATAACAGAAAAGACAGGTGCTATAGTTGGAGCTAGAGTGGTAAAAGATGAAGATGAAATGATGCTTGTAAATAGCAGCAATGTAGCTATAAGATTAAATGTATCAGGTATATCAACAACTAGTAGAAATGCAATGGGTGTTACTTTAATGAGAACAGATGATGAACAAAAGGTAGTTGCTATTGCTAAAATTAACTATGACGAAAATGTAGAAAAAATTGATGAAGAAAAAGATGTTAAAGTTTCAGAAAACGAATAAAATATTAAAACAGATGAGAGGTATTACTACCTCTCATCTGTTTTAACTTTATAATTAACAGTATTTTGTTTATATTATTAAGAAAACTAAACCAGGTGTGTCTTTATAAGAAAAAGATCGAAATTTCAAGATATAAGTAGAAAAATTATTATATTTAAATATAATAGGTATAAATTAACGATAAAAACAAATTAAATTTGATAAAATAACACATGTCGCTGATAAGTACAGCAACTTAAATTAATTAATGTTTGAGAGACAGAAATTCACATGATATACTTTAAAAGTTGTGTGATTGATGAAAAAGGATTTAAAAAAAGTTCTTGACAAAATAAATCAAACATGATAAGATATAAAAGTCGTCAGGGTACGACAAGATCCTTGAAAATTAAACAGAGTGAAAGTAAGATATAAATCTTATTTTAAATAAGCC
>NZ_JIBU02000035.1 GCF_000633595.2 Clostridium drakei
ATTATTCTAAAGCTTGAAGATTTGGAAAACCTAAGAACTTTGTCAAACTCGGTTCCCTCAGACAGGACTAAAGTTCTAAGGCTTTCCAAATCTTCAAGCTAAGAATAATACTAAAACAATTTAGCTTATGTGATGAACCACTTACCATATATCACTACATAAAAGTTAAAATTCAAACTAGTAACTTCAAGTGTACACATATAATTACATTGTTATAGGCAATTTTAGTAAGCCAAATTATATTTATAATCATAGCTCACTATTTTTTTATACTTATTTAAAGGGATGGTAATCTCTTAGACCGGTAGGTCGTAAAAACTGTTACATA
>NZ_JIBU02000036.1 GCF_000633595.2 Clostridium drakei
TCATATATCACTGTATAAAAGTTAAAATTCAAACTAGTAACTTCAAGTGTACACATATAATTACATTGTTATAGTCAATTTTAGTAAGCCAAATTATATTTATAATCATAGCTCACTATTTTTTTATACTTATTTAAAGGGATGGTAATCTCTTAGACCGGTAGGTCGTAAAAACTGTTACATATTACCCTAACCCACAAAAATCTTAATGCAAAATTTTCAGTTTTTATTTTAAAATTATGTCTTTATGAATAGTGGATTATCTCAATCATCTTCTTTTCTCTAAAACCCATTAAACATCTGAAAAAATATAACTGCAATTGCATTAGAGTAAATACTATTATTATGCAAATTTTGTTCATATAATTTCCAGTAAAAATAGGAATGTATTAATTCTACTGTAAGTATTC
>NZ_JIBU02000037.1 GCF_000633595.2 Clostridium drakei
GGCTGTTAACCGATAGGTTGAAGGTTCGAATCCTTTTCGCGGAGCCAATTTTATATGAATAATCAAAGACTGTAGAACATACAGTCTTTTTTTACATTTAAAATAAATACTTAGTTTTATAATTTAAAAATAATGCGACGTAAAGGTGCAGTGGAAGTTTGGATTTTAACTTTCATTCCGTGATATATGATAAGGGTGTCCTCACTGCTAAATGTTTTAATTATTCTAAAGCTTGAAGATTTGAAAAACCTAAGAACTTTGTCAAACTCGGTTCCCTCAGACAGGACTAAAGTTCTAAGGCTTTTCAAATCTTCAAGCTAAGAATAATACTAAAACAATTTAGCTTATGTGAGGACACCCTTATCATATATCACTGCATAAAAGTTAAAATCCAAACTAGTAACTTCAAGTATACGCACATAATTAAATTGTTATAAGTAATTTTAGTAAGCCAAATTATATTTATAATCATAACTTACAACGCCTAAATATTAAGGCATAGCCTGCTGAAATATCTTAAAAGAGACTTATTATTTAGATTGTTAAAAAACATAACATAAAAAATATACAAGTATTTAAAATATAGTTAATAATCAACTAACTTGCTATTTTTGTAGGCTGCGCCATAGGATATTATTAAAATAGCTGAACTATACATAAACTAGTTACTAAGTATTATAAAAGCACGTAATGCACTAAGAAGTAACTTTCAACTGTATGCAGACTGATATATGCTGTGAAGGAAGATGCGAACGAATTTTAGAAGTTCTTTGCTTGAGATATTGAAAAATGGCGTAATTTTTGCCAGGAAGGCAAAAGCTCCGAAAGCGACAGGACGTCGCATTTGAGGAGGTAGCCATTTTTCAATATCTCAAGCATTAGAAATTCTTAATGAAGTGAGTTTTCCTTCACAGCATATATCAGCCGGAATACAGTTGAAAGTTACTTCGCTTACATATGCTTACGTCGTAATATGCTTATTTTGTAAAGATATATTACTTTCTAGCAACGGATTTAAAGTTGTTTAATTTTATTGCTTAGCTATTTTTTTACCATCACTTAGTAGAACTATACTTCCATCTATATCAGTTCTATAAATTTGCACTTTTCTATTTTTGAGTTGTGTTAATATTTCATGATGAGGATGTCCATATTTATTATTTTTACCACAGCTTATTATGGCTATTTTAGGATTAACCTTATCCAAAAATTCATTAGAAGATGAAGAGGAACTTCCATGATGTCCCACTTTTAGTACATCAGCAGATAGATCAAAGTTTTTGGATAACATTTCTGTTTCACTAATTTTTTCAGCATCACCAGTAAATAGAAATTTTGATTCACCATAAGTTATTTTAACGACTATTGAATAATTATTAGTATCTTTATATTTATCATTGTTTGGAGCTAACATCTGACAAGTTACATTTTTACCTAAGTTTAAATTCATGCCAGCTTTACCTGCATTTATTTTAAGATTTTTACTTTTTAACGCAGTTACCATATTTTCAAAGGTTCTAGTATTTGTCAATTTTTTTGGAGCATAGAATTCACCTATATCGTATTTTTTTATTACAGAACTCATACCGCCTATGTGATCTTCATCAGGGTGTGTTGCAATAACATAATCTAGCTTTTTTATGTTCTGCTTGCTCAAGTAGTTCATGAGTTTATCTATACTTTCATTTGGACCTGCGTCTATAAGAAGATTCTTACCATTAACTTGAATTAATTCGCTGTCTCCTTGTCCTATATCAATATAGTTTACTTTTATAATATTTTCATTGCTTTTAATAGGATTATTTGATACATTTTTTGTATCACTACATGCTGAAAAAGTAAATATTACTACAAATAATGAAACAATAACCTTAAAAAATTTTTTTTGAAATTGCATTTTTTTACCTCCTAAATAGTAGTTTAAATGTTAATACAAACATAAGTTTAGCATTTTTTATTAATAAGTGAAAGTAAATTTTAAATGTATACAATAAATGTAAATTTCTTGTTAGTTTTTCATTACTAGACCAGGTTTTAATGATATAATGACATGGGGATTTATTTTATAAATAAATATTTATTATATGAAAAGGAGAGAAATTAAAATAATGAAAACTATTTTATTTTATTTAGATTTTTTTATTTATATGTTTATGGCAGTTTTTAAAAAAAATAAAGTAGAAGCATTAAGAAAAAAAGAAAAATTCCAAGAGGCTGAAAGTAAGGTAAATGAATACGTCAAGAAATGGGCTTCACATGTATTAAGTAAGGTTGGTGCAAAGATAAATGTAATAGGAAAAGAAAATATTAAGAAAGAAACTTGTGTTTATGTAGTAAATCATCAAGGTTTTTTGGACATACCTGTGTTAATTTCAGCTTTAGACAATTCAGTTGGGTTTATAGCTAAAAAAGAAATATTGAAATTTAAAATGATGAGTTATTGGATGAAGGAAATTCATTGTATATTCATGGACAGAAATAATATAAGAGAATCTATGAAGGCCATAAATGAAGGTATTGATAATTTAAAAAATGGTTACAGTATGGTTATTTTTCCTGAAGGAACAAGAAGCAAAGGACCTAAAGTTGGAGAATTTAAAAAAGGAAGTATGAAGCTAGCTTTAAAAGCTAAAGTTCCCATAATACCTATAGCAATAAGTGGAACGTATAAGCTTCGTGAAGGAAACAAGATGAGTGCTATAAAGTCTGGGAATGTAACAGTTACTGTATGTGAGCCTATATATACAGAGCATTTGTCTAAGGAAGAGCAGACCAATCTTGCCGATCAAATAAAATCTATAATAGAGAATAATATAAAGTAAAACTTTATTTATTAATTCACATAAATGAAGTATTAAGAACTTAGTTTTATATTACTATAAACTAAGTTTTTTTTATGTTAATTTTCATTAAATCAAGTGATTCTTAGACTTAAGTGGAGCTATTAGTAATGTTAGTGATTTGATAAAAGAATATGGTATCTTCGATAATAGTCCAATCGTATACATAAAAAGTCCTATTTAAGTACTAAAACGGTTAAAATGAAGAAAAAGCTAATTAAAATTACAAAAATACGAAAAATTTTATTTGATAATTTAAAATATAAATGATACAATATAAGCATAAATATACTTGTAATATAGAGTATATAAGAAACTTATTAATAAATATTCATTTAAATTGTATAAAAATTAATTTACCAAGAAGTGGGATAAAATCTGCATTTGCAATTGAACATAAAAACCCATTCAAAAATCATTAAAAAACCAACAATCCAATATTTTAATAAGTAATTAGGAGGGCAAAATGAAAAGTTTAAGAAAGTCTTCATATGAACATTGTTTACAAAATGTAGGTACACCAAATCTTTATAAGGATATATTTCCTTATTCAGATATTCCAAAAGTAAATTTTAATCAAATTCAAGTTCCAATGGATTTGCCAGAAAACATATGGATTACAGATACTACATTTAGAGATGGACAACAATCTATGCCTCCATATGCTGCTGAGCAAATTATAAGAATTTTTGATTATCTTCATAAATTAGATAATAATTCAGGAATAATTCGTCAAACAGAATTCTTTTTATATACAGAAAAGGATAGAAAGGCTGCACAAGTTTGTATGGAACGAGGATACAAATTCCCTGAAGTTACATCATGGATAAGGGCAAATAAGGAAGATTTTAAACTAGTTAAAGAAATGGGCATTAAAGAAACAGGAATGCTTATGTCTTGTTCAGATTATCATATATTTAAAAAATTAAATAAAACAAGACAACAAGCTATGGATATGTATTTGTCTATTGTGGAGGAAGCTCTAAATAATGGTATACATCCAAGATGTCATTTAGAAGATATAACTAGAGCGGATTTTTACGGATTTGTTGTACCTTTTGTAAATAAGCTTATGGAACTTTCAAAACAATCTAATATACCTATAAAGGTAAGAGCTTGTGATACTTTGGGATTAGGTGTTCCTTATAGTGGTGCATCACTTCCAAGAAGTGTACAAGGATTGATTCATGGACTTAGAACTAATTGTAATGTTCCTTCTGAAATGATAGAATGGCATGGTCATAATGATTTTTATGCAGTAGTAAGTAATTCTTCTACAGCATGGTTGTATGGAGCATCTTCAATAAATACTTCTCTTTTAGGAATTGGAGAAAGAACTGGAAATTGTCCATTAGAAGCTATGATATTTGAATATGCACAGTTAAAAGGTACTACTGGAAATATGAATTTGCATGTCATAACTGAGTTGGCTGAATACTTTAAAAAAGAAATGAACTATAATATACCAGAAAGAACTCCTTTTGTAGGTAGTCAATTTAATGTAACAAGAGCTGGCATACATGCAGATGGTATATTAAAGGATGAGGAAATATACAATATATTTGATACAGATAAAATATTAGATAGACCTGTGGTAGTTGCTGTTAATCAGTATTCTGGTTTAGCAGGAATTGCAGCTTGGATTAACACTTACTATAGACTTAAAGATGGTGAAAAAATAGATAAAAGGGACCCAAGGATTGGAGAAATAAGAGACTGGGTTGAAGAACAGTACGAAGATGGTAGAACTACAATTATTGGTAATAACGAGTTAGAACTTATGGTAGAAAAGTATATGCCAGAAATTTTGAAAAAAGGTGAAACAAGAGCAAGCTAGATGAAAATATAAAGTAGAATTTAGCTATAGACATATAAATAATTAATTGTTAAAATTAAAAAATATAATTGGGGGCAGAATATTTTTGTCCCCAATTGACGATGAATAAATATTTGGAGGCGATTTTTTATGGGACATAAAATTACTCTTATTCCTGGTGATGGAATAGGACCTGAGGTTACTTCAGCAGCAAAAAAAATTATAGATGCAAGTGGTGTTAATATAGAGTGGGATGTAGTAGAAGCTGGAGCAACAGTAATTGAAGAATATGGAACACCATTACCAGATTATGTTTTAGATAGTATAAAGAAAAATAAGGTAGCATTAAAAGGACCTGTTACAACACCTGTAGGAAAAGGGTTTAGAAGTGTAAATGTTACTTTAAGACAAAACTTAAACCTCTATTCTAATGTGAGACCTATAAAGAGTTATGAAGGTGTAGAGTCCAGATTTAGCTATGTAGATTTAGTGATTTTTAGAGAAAACACAGAGGATTTATATGCTGGTATAGAACATATGGTAAGTGAAGATATAGCAGAAAGTATAAAAATTATATCTAAAAAAGCTAGTGATAGAATAGTAAGAGCTGCTTTTGATTATGCAAGAAAAAATAATAGAAAAAAGGTTACAGCAGTACATAAAGCAAATATAATGAAAATGTCCGATGGTCTTTTTTTGAAATGTGCAAGAAATATAGCAGAAGAATATAAAGATATAGAGTTTGAAGATGTAATAGTAGATGCTATGAGCATGAAGCTTGTGTTAACTCCAGAAAAATATGATGTACTTGTAATGCCTAATTTGTATGGTGATATACTTTCAGATATGGCATCAGGTTTAGTTGGTGGACTTGGATTAGTTCCAGGTGCAAATATAGGAGATGATGCTGCTGTATTTGAGCCTGCACATGGTTCAGCACCAGATATAGCAGGAAAGAATATGTCAAACCCTGTAGCGGCAGTATTATCAGGTATTATGATGCTTAATCATATAGGAGAGTTTGAAGCTGCTCTTAAAATAGAAAAAGCTATAGAAGATGTATTAAAGGAAGGAAAAAATGTCACTGCAGATTTAGGTGGAAATGCAAATACTGTAGAATTTACAGAAGCTATAATTAATGCAATGAAAAAATAGTGATCTAAAAATGTATTTGTAAGAATTTTAATTTATAAGCTATGAAGCTGGAAATTCAATTCCTAACTTCATAGCTTTTTTCATGTAATTAATTTTTTAAATGTTTTAAGGTATATATGCTTATTTAATATGTAGGAATTTTTTTATATATTCTGTACGGTTCGAATTTTTAAGTTCTTGTAACTTATAGTTTAAATCATTTTCAGTTTCTTCTTTAATAATAGCTACAACCTCATCTTTTGGATTTAATTCATTTTTGAAAATATAACAGTTCTTAAAGTTTCCTGTTAAAGAACACATAGTATTTATTTTATCAGTAGTTTTTATTCTTATAAGCCAATTAGATTTATAATTATAAAGTGTTTGTATGCTGGCATTTTCATCATTAAATTGAATAGATTTTTTATTTCTATTTTGAATTATATCAGCTATATCGCCAAAAACTGCACTGGCAGTGGGAAACATTCCTGCTCCTTTGCCTGAAAAAACAACATCTCCTACAGCGTCACCTTTTATAACAATAGCATTTAATTCATTTTCAATTTTGCTGAGTTCTGAATTTTTATCTACAATAACAGGTTGTACAGAAGCAAATATTCCATCTTCTTCTTGTCTACTTATAGCTAAAAGTTTTATGTTATAACCATTAGCTTTAGCATATTTGAAATCATCAGCATCTATATTAGTAATACCTTCTATGTGTATATCTTTCCAGTCAATTTTTTTATCATAGGCAATAGTGGATAGTATGGATAGCTTTCTTGCTGCATCATAACCTAAAACATCAGAATCAGGATTAGCTTCAGCAAAGCCCAAATCTTGAGCAATCTTTAAAGCATCCTCATAACTCATGTTTTCACTATACATTTTTGAAAGTATAAAATTTGTAGTACCATTTAATATTGCTTTAATACTTACAATTTCATTGCCTGTAAGACATTCCATAAGAGGTTTTAAAATAGGTATACCCCCGCCTACACTGGCTTCAAAGTTTAATGTAACACCATTTTCATGTGCTATATCTAAAAGTTCCTTTCCATGTTCTGCCATTAAATCTTTATTGGCTGTTACCACGTGTTTTTTTGAAGCTAAAGCTTTTTTTACATATTTATAAGCAGGATTAATACCACCCATAACTTCAACGATTATATCTACAGGGCTTTGTAAAATGTTTTCAAAGTTATCAGTTAGAATTTTAGAATTCTTTTTTTGTTTATGTTTTTCAATATTCCTAACTAATATATTTGAAAGTTTAAGTTCCTCACCTGTAATCTTTTTAAATCTTTCCTTATTTTTATTTATTAATTCAGCTGTACCTGTTCCAACTACTCCATAACCTAATATTGCAATAGATGCCATATTAAAAAGCCCCCTTTTATATATACGAAATTTTTAAGCTTTTGCAAGAGCTTGATCTAAGTCATATATGAGATCATCAACACCTTCGATACCAATTGAAAGTCTTATCATATCAGGAGTAACTCCGGCAGCTTTTTGTTCTTCTTCATTAAGTTCTGCATGAGTTGTACTTGAAGGATGAATTACAAGTGACTTGGCATCAGCTACGTTTGCAAGTAATGAGAATAATTCAACACTATTTATAAATCTTTTTCCTGCTTCTAAACCACCTTTAATTCCAAATGTGAATATTGAACCAGCACCTTTTGGTAAGTATTTTTTAGCTAATTCATTATATGGATTACCTTCTAGCTCAGGATAGTTTACCCAAGAAACCTTTGGATGCTTACTTAAGAATTCAACAATTTTTTTTGTGTTTGATACATGTCTTTCTACTCTCAAGGATAGTGATTCTAAGCCTTGAAGGAATAAAAATGCACTTTGAGGACTGAGAGTTGCTCCAGTATTTCTCAAAAGTTGAACTCTAGCTTTTAAAGCAAATGCTGGTGCACCTAAATCTGCGTATACTAATCCATTATAGCTTTTATCTGGTGTTGTAAAATCAGGGAACTTTCCACTAGCTCTCCAATTAAAGTTACCACCATCAACTATGACTCCACCAATTGTAGTTCCGTGTCCTCCAATAAACTTAGTTGCAGAGTGAACAACTACATCTGCTCCGAATTCTATTGGTCTAACAAGATATGGAGTACCAAAAGTATTATCTATGATTAATGGTATTTTATTTTCATGTGCAATATTTGCTACAGCTTCTATATCTAGCACGTTGATTCTTGGATTTCCTATAGTTTCGCCGTAAAGTGCCTTTGTTTTATCTGTAATAGCTTTCCTGAAGTTTTCAGGATCATCTGGATTTACAAACACAACTTTTATCCCAAGCTTTTTCAAGGTTACTCCAAACAATTCATATGTTCCACCATATAGTGTACTTGCTGCAACTATTTCGTCACCTGCACTTGCAACATTGAGGATAGCATATGTAATAGCTGCCAGGCCTGATGCTGTTGCGAGTCCTGCAACTCCACCTTCCAATTCTGCTATTCTCTTTTCAAATACATCTGTAGTTGGATTCATTATTCTTGTATAAACATTTCCAGGTTCTTTTAATTGAAATAGATTAGCAGCATGATCAGCATTTTTAAATACGTAAGATGAAGTTTGGTAAATTGGAACAGCTCTTGATCCTGTTGTTGGATCTGGTTCCTGTCCTGCATGTACTTGTAATGTTTCAAATGATAATTTTCTTTCACTCATTTTAGATTCCTCCTAAATATTATTAAACCTTTAATACATGGACGAAACTTCTAATTTGATAATTGTCTAGGAAATTTTTTAAATAAAAAATCTTCTTGTAGAAAAGCTACAAGAAGATTATTCCCCTAGCTTCTCATCTTTCAGGATTTAACCTGCTGGAATTAGCACCTTTGAACAAAAATGTTATTCAGGTTGCTGGGCGTCATAGGGCCAGTCCCTCAGCCTCTCTAGATAAGAAGTTCCGTATTTGATTGAATAAATGATAACAGATATTAGTTTTAATTGTCAATACCAAAAAAATTAAAAAAATAAAATTTATATTTTAAAAATTTGCGATATGCACTGAAATAACTTGATATTAAATATAAAAAAATTTTTAATTTATTGAAAATTTTTTTTATTCATTTCTTTATAATAGAAAAACTATTGACAATGTAAATAAACAGATATACTATTAGTAATAAGTATAATTGAATGTAAAATCTTATCTAGAGTGGTGGAGGGACTGGCCCTGTGAAACCCGACAACCGGCATTAATTAAATGTATCGGTGTCAATTCCTGCAGAATAAGTTTTTATTCTGATAGATAAGAAAAGAAGTTTAAAATTAGCAATTTTAAAGCTGCTTTTCTATGAAAAGCGGCTTTTCAAATTTATATGAATAACTAATCAAGTAGAAAGCAAGTGTTTATTTAATATCAGAACAAACGAAAGGGGAATGTAATTTTGAAAATAGATGATTTAGTTTTGGAAAAGTTTAAAGATAGATTTATAATATTTGATGGTGCTATGGGAACCATGCTTCAAAAATCAGGACTTAAAGTAGGTGATTTGCCTGAAACTTTAAATATAACAAATCCTGATATTATAAGAAATATTCATAAACAATATATTGATTCAGGTGCTGATATAATAATTGCAAATACTTTTGGAGCGAATGAATTAAAGTACAGTTCTTCTAAGTATTCTATAGAAGAAGTAATTACTGCAGGAGTAAAAATTGCAAAGGAAGCAGCCCAAGATAAGCTTGTTGCTCTTGATGTAAGTTCTATTGGACAAATGATGGAACCTACAGGACCTTTAAGTTTTGAGGCAGCATATAATTTATTTAAAAAGCAGGTTGTTATTGGTGAAAAAGCAGGTGCAGATTTAATTTTAATAGAAACTATGTCTGATTTATATGAGACTAAGGCTGCAGTTCTTGCTGCAAAGGAAAATAGTGACTTGCCAGTATTTTGTACTATGACTTTTCAGGATAATGGAAGAACACTAATGGGAACTGATCCTAAAACAATGGTATTCGTGTTAGAAGGTTTAGGAGTAGATGTTCTTGGAGTAAATTGTTCACTAGGCCCTAAAGAGCTTATGCCTATAGTAGAAGAAATACTAAAGTATGCATCAATACCTGTTATGGTTCAACCTAATGCTGGGCTTCCAAGATATGATGGAAAAAATACAGTATATGATATAACAGCAGATGAATTTGTGAAATACGTAAAAATTATGGTTGAAAAAGGGGTAAGAGTTTTAGGTGGTTGTTGTG
This sequence comes from Clostridium drakei, assembly GCF_000633595.2. Lineage (GTDB taxonomy): Bacteria > Bacillota > Clostridia > Clostridiales > Clostridiaceae > Clostridium_AM > Clostridium_AM drakei. The sequence continues at coordinate 10,027 of NZ_JIBU02000037.1, forward strand.
GTACTAATCCAGAGTTCATAAAGAAACTATGTGAAGGCTTAAAAGATAGTAAGCCATTAAAAATAGAAGAAAAGAATTTTAGTGTAGTATGTTCTTCTACAGAAACTGTATTTTTAGGTGAAAAAGTTACAATAATAGGTGAGAGAATTAATCCTACAGGAAAATCAAAATATAAGGAAGAATTAAAAGAAAAAAGTGTTAATTATATTCAAACTCAAGCTGTAAAGCAAAAGGAAGAAGGAGCTCATATAATAGAACTAAATGTGGGACTTCCAGAAATTGATGAAAAAGAAATTATGATTAAGGCTGTAAAATCAGTACAAAAGGTAGTACAGCTTCCAATAACTATTGATAGTCCCAATGAAGAAGTACTAGAGGCTGGAGCTAGAATTTATAATGGAAAACCTATTATAAATTCTGTAAATGGAAAAACAGAAATAATGAAAAAAGTTTTTCCTGTGGTTAAAAAGTATGGAGGATGTGTAATTGGTTTAACTATAGATGAAAGTGGTATTCCAGATACAGCAGAAGGTAGATTTAAAATAGCAGAAAAAATAGTAAATACTGCAAAGGAGTATGGTATACATAAGAAAAATATAATAATAGACTGTCTTGCTTTAACAGCTTCAGCACAGCAAAAAGAAGTATTGGAAACAATAAAAGCTATAAAATTAGTTAAGGAAAAGTTAGAAGTTAAAACTGTACTAGGAGTAAGTAATGTATCTTTTGGGCTTCCAAGAAGAGAAATATTAAACAGAACGTTTTTGTCTATGGCACTTTATGCAGGATTAGATTTACCAATAATGAATATTGGAGACGAAGGAATGAAAGAAGTTATTTCTTCTTTTGAAGTTCTATCCAATATTGATAGAGAAGGTAAAAACTATGTAGAAAAGTATGGAACAAAGTTAGTAGACAAAAAAGAAGAAGCAGTAACAAATATTGAAAATATAAGTTCAATAAAAGATTTGAAACAAATTATTGTAGATGGAATAGAAAAAGATGCTATTACCAGTACAGAAGTTTTATTAAAAACAAAAGAACCTTTAGAAGTTGTTAATTCTTATATTATTCCAGCATTAGATTATGTAGGAGAACAGTATGAAGAAAAAGAAATATTTTTACCACAGCTTATACAATCAGCTGAAACTGTAAAAAAATCTTTTGAAGTTATAAAAAAGAAAATTGTTGAACAAGGTGAAGAAAGTATATCTAAAGGAAAAATTATTTTAGCAACTGTAAAAGGTGACATACATGATATAGGCAAAAATATTGTAAAAGTTCTTTTGGAGAACTATGGATTTGAAGTAATAGATTTAGGAAAAGATGTGGCTATTGAAAAAGTAGTTAATACAGCAAAGGAACATAATGTTAAGCTTGTAGGGTTGAGTGCACTCATGACTACTACAGTTGTTAATATGAAAAAGACTATAGAAGCTTTAAGAGAAAATAATTTACAATGTAAGGTTTTTGTGGGCGGAGCTGTTCTTAATGAACAATATGCAGAAATGATAGGAGCAGATTTTTATGCTAAAGATGCTAGAGAATCTGTAAGGATTGCAGAAGAAATTTTTCGTAATTAAATTCATTCTATAGAATATTTTTTATATATAGTATAAAATATATAAATAATGATGAATCTAATATAAAAGGAGGAAAGCGTGCGATATGAGTGACATAAATAGTGCAGCAGTGAAGGGCAATAAATATGTACCAGAAATAAAAGGTACCCTTAGAAGTCACATGATAAATATTCCTGAAGTAATAAGAAAGGCTAGTGGGATAAAGGTATTTGGTAAGAGGTTGAAATCATTTTTATTTACTACAGATATTGCTGTTATAAAAAATACTAATGCGGATGCTATAATGGCAGTATATCCTTTTACACCTCAACCAGTAATAACAAAGGTATTAGTTGCAGCTTCAGATGTACCAGTATTTTGTGGTGTTGGCGGCGGTCTTACTATGGGTAAAAGAGTAGTTAACCTTGCACTAGATGCAGAATTTAAAGGGGCTATGGGAGTAGTAGTGAATAGTCCAACATCAAATGATGTTATCAAAGCAATGAGGGATACGGTAGACATACCTATTATAGTTACAGTAGTTTCAGAATATGATGATATTCAAAAAAGAATAGAAGCAGGAACTACTATAATTAATGTGGCAGCAGGCAAGAAAAGTGCTGAAATCGTTAGAAAGATAAGAGAAAAATATGCTGAATTACCCATAATAGCTACTGGTGGAAGGAATGAAGAGAGTATAAACGAAACTATTAAGGCTGGTGCTAATGCTATTTCATATACTCCACCGACTACTTCAGAATTGTTTGCAGTAACAATGGAAAAATATAGAAATATGGCGATTGAACTTGATAAAAAACAAGATTAGTTATGATAAATGAGCTATCGAGAAGTGTATTAATTTTGTGTAAAAAAAGAAAGTCATGTATATAGAAAAATAAATTTTTCTATATACATGACTTTCTTTTTTTAAGTGTTTGGAAAAAATATAAAAAAATTTTAAAAAATCTATTGCAAAATAATAATTATTATTATATAATAATAAATGTAGAGAAGATAAAAATAAAAATTTTAATAAAATAAAAATTATTTTGAATTGGAGGAATATGTAATGAAAAAATTTGTTTGTTCAGTATGTGGATATGTTTATGAGGGAGAGGAAGCACCAGATGTATGTCCTCAATGTAAAGCTAAAAAAGATAAATTTGTTGAAAAAGTAGAAGGAGAAATGTCTTGGGCAGATGAACACAAAGTTGGCGTTGCTAAAGATGTAGATCCTGAAGTTATAGAAGGTCTTAGAGCTAATTTTACAGGAGAGTGTACTGAAGTTGGAATGTACTTAGCAATGAGCCGTCAAGCTGATAGAGAAGGCTTCCCAGAAATAGCTGAAGCTTATAAAAGAATAGCTTTTGAAGAAGCAGAACATGCATCAAAATTTGCAGAATTACTAGGTGAAGTTGTAACTTCTAGCACAAAGAAGAACTTAGAGATGAGAGTAGAAGCAGAACATGGTGCATGTCAAGGTAAAAAGGATTTAGCTACTTTAGCTAAAAAGTTAAACTATGATGCAATTCATGATACAGTTCATGAAATGTGTAAAGATGAAGCTAGACATGGATGTGCATTTAAAGGTCTATTAAATAGATATTTTAAATAAGAGCATAAATTAATGCATATAAATTAAAATTGGATTAAAAATATCTGTATCTAAGATTGGATACAGGTATTTTTTTTACTGATATTTATAAAATTATTATAAATAAATAAAATTTTATGCAGAATATACAGAAAATAAATAGTTAAAATATTCACTATATTGGCATATAAATAACCTTAAAAAATACCAATATGAAGTCTCTACAAAACATTGGCATTAAAGAAAAAACTTGATTTATCCAATAAGTTTATAGTACAATTTAAAATTGTAAATAAACATAATTTATAAAATTAAATATTAAAAAAAAGTTGCATAATTATAATTATGGATGTATAATTATTATATTAATCTAAGGAGTAAAAAGTTTATTAGAAAAGGGGAGAGAAAAATGAAAAGTTTAAAAAAAGCAGTAGTACTTATGCTATCAGTAATTTTCGTTGCTGCATTGTTTGCCGGATGCGGAAAGTCAAGCAGTGGTAAGAGTCAATCTCAGGGGGGAAATTCATTAGAAAAGATAAAAAAAGCAGGGGTATTAAAAGTAGGACTTGAGGATTCATTTCCTCCAATGGAGTTTAGAGACAAGCAAAATGAACTAAAAGGTTTCGATATAGATATGGCAAATGAAATAGGAAAAAAATTAGGGGTAAAAACTGAATTTGTATGTACTGATTTCAATGGAATAATTCTTGCACTTAAATCAGGTAAGTTTGATACTATAATTTCAGGTTTAAGCATTACAGATGAAAGAAAAAAAGAAATATCATTTTCAGATCCATATGTAATGAATTCACAAATAATAGTTGTTAAAAATGGAAATACTGTTGTAAAGAGTGCTAATGATTTAAAAGGCAAAACTGTGGGAGTAGGTCTGGGTACAACTAGTGAAAGTGTTGCAGCTAAAATGCAAGGATTAAAAGAAGTTAAAAAGTATGATAAAACTACAGAAGAACTTCAAGATTTATTAATAGGTAGAATTGATGCTGTTATAGTAGATGAGCCAGTAGGAAGATACTATATATCAGAAGCTGATAAAAAGGGTAAATATGAAGTTTTATCAGAAAAACTTACTAAAGAACCAATGGGCATAGGATTTAAAAATGAAGATAAAGAATTAAAAGATGCAGTTCAAAAGGCAATTGATGAATTAAAGAAGGATGGAACTTTCTCTAAGCTTTCAGTAAAATGGTTTGGAACTGATATATATAATGAAAAATAAAATTCATTTAATCAGAAATTACAGGACAATGAGATTATTAATCTCATTATCCTAAACTTAAAAAATTGAATTGGAGTGAAAGTATTGGATACAGGAATTATAATAAAAGTATTACCCATCCTTTTAAAAGGAAGTGTAATGACAATAGAACTTACTGTTATTGCGCTAGTTGTAGGAACAATGCTTGGAATATTTTTAGCACTTTTTAAACTTTCTAAGAATGTAGTGTTTAGAATAATATCAAGTTTTTATACATGGATATTTAGAGGAACTCCTCTACTTTTGCAGTTATTTTTCTTCTATTATGGTTTACCTTTCATGGGAGTTGAGTTAACACCTTTTTCCGCAGCAGCTATAGGATTAAGTTTAAACTGTGGTGCATATATGGCAGAAATAATAAGAGGTGGAATTCAATCTATAGATAAAGGACAGTTTGAAGCTGCAAAAGCTTTAGGTTTCACTTATGCAGATACTATGAAAAAGATAATATTGCCACAAACTTTTAAGGTTATAATACCACCTGTAGGAAATGAGTTTATAGCATTATTAAAGGATACTTCATTGGTATCAACTATCGCTATGGTAGAACTTATGAGATCTGCTCAACAGATATATGCAAGTACTTTTAGACCTATAGAGGTATTTTTCACAGCAGGTGTTTTATATCTTTTATTAACTACCATATTTACAGGTGTATTTGGAGTATTTGAAAAGAAACTTTCTGTTTATTAATAAAAAGGAGAAATTTTTATGGAAAATATAGTTGGAAATAATTGTATAGATTTTAATACTAAAGATCTTATGATAGAAGCTACAAATTTAACTAAAAAATTTAATGATTTAACTGTATTTGAAAATTTAAATGTTAATGTAAGAAAGGGAGAAGTTCTAGTTGTAATAGGACCTTCAGGATCAGGAAAAAGTACATTCTTAAGATGTCTCAATCATCTTGAAGAAATAACTGGTGGTAAAGTAGTTATAGAAGGTGAAGAACTAAATCCTAAAGATAAAAAGCTTATAAGAAAAATTACGACAAAGATGGGTATGGTTTTTCAAAACTTTAATTTATTTCCACATATGACAGCTATGCAGAATGTAATGGAAGCACCAGTTGTAGTAAAAAAGGAAAATAAAAATGAAGTTTTAGAAATGGCTAAAAAACTTCTAGAAAAAGTTGGACTTTCAGATAAAATGGATTATTATCCTTCAAAGCTTTCAGGTGGACAGAAACAAAGAGTTGCTATAGCAAGAGCACTTGCTATGAACCCAGACATAATGCTTTTTGATGAACCTACATCTGCACTAGATCCTGAACTTGTTGGAGAGGTTTTAAATGTAATGAAGGATTTGGCAAAAGAAGGAATGACCATGGTAGTTGTAACTCATGAAATGGGTTTTGCCAAGGAAGTTGCTGATAGGGTTATATTTATGGATGGTGGAAAAATTGTAGAACAAGGACCACCAGAACAGATATTTTCTCATCCTAAAGAAGAAAGAACAAAGGCATTTTTGGAAAAAGTGCTCTAAAAGATTGGTATAAAATAAGTGTCAGCTACAAAAAATGCAGTTGACACTTATTTATAAAATTAAGTATTTGAAAAATAAAAATATAAAAAAGATTGAGACTATAGATGATATCATAAATTCTCAATTGGAAAGACGGAGGTATTTTTTTATGAAAGATAAAGTTGTATTAGCGTATTCTGGTGGATTGGACACATCAATAATAATTCCTTGGCTTAAGGAAAACTATGATTTAGAGGTTATTGCAGCATGTATAAATGTTGGCCAAGGTGATGATATGAAGGAAGTTGAAGCAAAAGCGTTAAGAACTGGAGCTTCAAAAGTATATATTGAAGATTTAATAGAAGAATTTATAACTGATTATGTATTTAAAGGTATAAAAGCAGGAGCTTTATATGAAGAAAAGTATATGCTTGGAACTTCTTTTGCAAGACCATTAATGGCAAAAAGATTAGTTGAAATAGCACATGAAGAGGGAGCAAAATACATAGCACATGGCTGTACTGGAAAAGGAAATGATCAAGTACGTTTTGAAGTTGGTATAGCAGCTTTTGATCCTACAATAAAAGTAATCGCACCATGGAGAATATGGGATATAAAATCAAGAGAAGATGCTATAGATTATGCTAATGCTAAAGGGGTAGAAGTCCCAGTAACTAAAGAAAAAATATATTCAAGAGACAAGAACTTATGGCATTTAAGTCATGAAGGTGGAGATTTAGAAGATCCTAAAAATGAACATAAGCAGGAAATGTATCTTATGACAACTCCACCAGAGAAAGCAAAGGATGAAGTTACTTATGTAGAAATATATTTTGAACAAGGAATAGCTAAAAAATTAAATGGAAAAGAAATAGCTCCAGTTACATTGATAGAAACTTTAAATGAAATAGGTGGAGAAAATGGAATAGGAGTAATTGATATAATTGAAAATAGATTAGTAGGAATGAAATCAAGGGGTGTATATGAAACTCCAGGTGGAACAATTCTTTATGCAGCACATAAGGAACTTGAAAGATTGACCCTTGATAAAGCTACATTCCACTATAAACAAACAGTATCTCAAAAATATGGTGAATTAGTATATGATGGATTGTGGTTTAGTCCACTAAAAGAAGCTTTAGATGCTTTTGTAGATACTACTCAGAAAAATGTTACAGGATCAGTAAAATTAAAATTATATAAAGGCAATATAATGATAGCAGGCATAGATGCACCTTATGCTCTTTATGATGAAGGTATTTCTTCCTTTGGAGCTAGTGAATTATATAGCCATAAGGATGCAGAAGGATTTATAAATTTATTTGGTCTACCAAGCAAAATACAAGCTATGACTAATAAGAAGAAGGAAAAGTAATTATGAAACTTTGGGGTGGAAGATTTAAAAAAGCTGAAAACAAGCTCATGGAGGATTTTAACAGTTCTTTAGGGTTTGATAGAACTCTTTATTATGAAGATATTCAGGGAAGTAAAGCACATGTTAAAATGCTTGCTAAATGTGGAATTTTAACACAAGAAGAATGCGAAAGCATAACAACAGGATTAAATTCCATACTTTCAGATATAGAAAATGATGTACTTCAAATAGAAGGTGAGTATGAAGATATTCATAGTTTTGTAGAAACTAATTTAATAGAAAGAATAGGTCAAGTAGGAAAGAAACTTCATACTTCAAGAAGCAGAAATGACCAGGTAGCTGTGGATTTAAGACTTTATGCAAAGAAAAAAGCTTTTGAAGTTATAGAAGATATAGATGCACTTAGAGATGTAATAGTAAAAGTTGGAGAAGAAAATAATTATTTAATGCCAGGCTATACTCATCTTCAAAGAGCACAAGTAGTAACATTCAAACATCATATTATGGCTTATCATAATATGCTAACTAGAGATAAAAAGAGGGTGGAAAATGCCATAGAAATTATGGATGAAAGTCCACTTGGATGTTGTGCTTTAGCTGGAACTACCTACAATATAGATAGAAGTTTTACAGCTAAAGAATTAGGATTTAAAAAGCCAGTAGACAATTTCTTAGATGGAGTAAGTGATAGGGACTATGTTATAGAGCTTTTATCTTGTTTTTCTATAATGATGATGCACTTAAGCCGTTTAAGTGAAGAATTGATCCTCTGGAGTAGTAAAGAATTTGACTTTATTTCGATAGATGATGAGTTTTCAACAGGAAGCAGTATCATGCCTCAAAAGAAAAACCCAGATGCTGCAGAATTGATAAGAGGCAAAACAGGGAGAGTATACGGATCACTCATGGCACTGCTTACCACTATGAAAGGCATTCCCCTTGCCTATAATAAGGATATGCAGGAAGATAAAGAACAGTTTTTTAACTCCTTAGATACAGTATTAAGCTGTTTAAAAATAATGAGAGGTATGCTCTCCTCAATAAAAATTAAAAAGGAAAATACTTTTAATGCAGTTAAAAAAGGATTTTTAAATGCAACAGAAGCAGCAGATTATCTTGTTAATAAGGGTATGGCATTTAGAGATGCTCATAAGGTAATAGGTGAAATAGTGCTTTATTGTGAAGAAAAAGATAAAGCAATAGAAGATATTTCTTTAGAAGAATTGAAAAAATTTAGCGATCTATTTCAACATGATGTGTATGAGTTCATAGATTACAAGAATACTTTAAGTAGGGGAATAAAAACAGAATTAAAATAGTATTTAAAAAGGTTAAAGTAAAAAAAGTAGGTAGAAATTTTCTATCTACTTTTTTAAAATTATTTAACCTCTCGTCTGTCATGATCTCTATCTCTATCATGGTCTCTGTCTCTACCAAATAGTGAAAAGGCATACAAGCCGGCTATACCTACAAGAGCATATATAACTCTAGTAAAGCTAGACATGGTTCCAAATAACATAGCGACTAAATCGAATCCGAAAAATCCAATTAATCCCCAGTTTATAGCACCTATAATTACCAATATTAGTGCGATAATATCTAGTGTTTTCATGATTACATCTCCTTTATAATTTTATACAAGATTATTATTTGCATATTTTTAAAAATTATGAGTAAATAAAAAAAACAGGAAAAAATTTTCCCGTTTTTACTGTTCTTTAGTTATAATATCCAATTCTATGTTTCTATCTACAGGTTGATATAAAGAAATAAAAGTATTTGTTCTTTGGATTCCATCAACTCTTTGGATTTTATTCATTAATAAATTTTGAAGATCTTCTATGTTTTTGCAAATTACTTTTATAAATATAGTATATTCTCCAGTGGTATAATGAAGTTCAACAATTTCTTTTATAAGTTTTAATTGTTCTAGTGTTTCCTTGAATGTATTAGCTTTATCTAAGTATATTCCTATGAAACAGCAAACATCGTAGCCAAGTTTCGAATTATCTATAATCATCTTGGTTCCTTTAATTATGCCTAAATCCTCCATTTTTTTCATTCTAACATGTATAGTTCCTCCACTTACATGACATTGTCTAGCTATTTCAAGAAATGGAGTTCTAGAATCTTTTATGAGAATGTGCAGTATCTGAAGATCTAAGTCGTCTAATCCGTTAACTTTTAAATTCATGTATATCACTCCTTATATTAAATACAATGGTTATTAATTTCAAAAATAAATATTTATTATATGTAAGATAATTCAGTAGAAATAATATGTTATTAACATTATACCAAAAAAAATGTTGAATTAACAATTTTAAACGTTATCACAGAAAAAACTTGTTGATTTACAAGATTTATTTGCATTTTTTTACAAATAAATTGATAAAAAAATATTTTTTGCTATAATATTTATTAATATCATAAATACTATGGTTGTATATTATCATATTATCAACAAGGCAGTGCTATAATAATTTGATTAAATATTATATTAATTTGTGCAAAGTAAATGATAGCACATGATTTGTAAATTAACAAGGATAATTTTAAATTAACTTAAAATGGATGATTTTAAAAATATTTATTGAATTATTGATGTCTAATAGTTCCTATATATAATTGTAATGGATATTATAGTAATAATTAGCATAGAATTATTTAGGAAAGATTATATTTTTAAACATGTTATTGATGAAAAAGGGTAGGAGTGTTATAAAATAAGGCTTCTGCCCTTTAGTTATATATAAATATGAAAAAGTATTATTTTAAAAATTTTTTAAAAATTGACAAAAAAATTTGTGATATTTATAATTAACTATGAGTATACAAAGTGCAATTTAAGAGGTGATAATATGGATTATATCCATGTAAAACTACTTGGGAACTTTATTGCAACCTTTAATGGAAAAAATATATTATTTCCATATAGTAAAGTCCAAGCTCTATTTTGCTATTTGGTAATAAAAAAGCAAGCTACACGAGATGAATTGTCAACGCTTTTATGGCCAGATATGGAAGAGAGTATTTCAAGAAAAAATTTAAGAAATGCAATATACAAATTAAAAAAAGTTTTTGGTAAAGAAGAAGTAATAGATTTTTTAAATAAGTCTACAATTCTATTTAGTGAAAGTACAAAGATAGATACAGATGTAGATGAATTTATTAATAACAAAGATGAAGTAGATATATATAAAGGTGAATTTTTAAAGGGATTTGTACCCAAAGATGCTGAAAACTTTCAAAGATGGGCATTTGAAATACGAGAACATCTTCAAATAATATATATAAAAAGGCTTAAAGATAAAATACAATCAGAAGAAATTACTAAAAATTATGATGAAATCGAGAAATATTGCAAGTTAGTTATAAAAGTTGACGAATTTGATGAGGAAGCTTATAGAAAGTTAATTTGTTGTTATAAAAATCAAAGAAAATTTAATAGTGCTATTGAATTATACAATAAACTTTCAGATACATTAAATAAGGAATTATTTATAGTTCCTGATGCTAAAACAACTGAGACCTTTAGAGAAGTATTAAATTTAATGGATGTAAGACATAAAGAAGAAAATAATGAAAATTATTTTTATGGAAGAATTAATGAATTAAGACTTATGGAGAATAATTATAAAAATTTTATTAATGATAAAAACTCAAAGTCAATATTGATAAAAGGTGAAATGGGTATAGGTAAAACAAGTCTTAAGGAGAGATTTCTTCAGACTATTGAAAAAGATAAAGAAGTCTACATTTTTGAAACAAATTGCTATCAGTTTGAAAATGAATATGCATTAAAGCCTTGGAGAAATATTATTTCAAGCTTAGCTTATGTTATAGCTGGTAATAAGAATAAAACTTCTGGTATTTTAGAAAATATAATAAGAGAACTTGTTCCAGAAGTAAATAGTGGTTCTAGATATTCAAAAAATGTTAAATTAGAGGATACTATAGAGCTATTAAAGCATGATGTAGTTGGAAACATATTAACATATATATTAAAAAAAATATCTATTGATAAAAAAATTTTATTAGTATTTGAAGATATACAATGGATGGATTCAGTTAGTATTTCTTTACTTACAAGTATCATATCTAAATGTGAAGAAAATAATATAATGTTTTTGCTTACGTTTAGAAATGAATTTAATCATAATGTAGATAAATTTTTAGTTTCTGCAAAAAAATATGACAGAATTGAAATTATAGAACTTAATAGATTTACTACTTCTGAAGTGGAAAATTTTATAAAAAAGGCTTTACCAAAGTATAGTTTGTCAAAGGACATTATAAATAAAATATATGTAGAAACTGAAGGAAATGCATTTTTTCTTAAAGAATATCTTAATATAATAAAGTCAGAAAATAATATAAATATAATGACATCTAAGGTACAGGATGTTTTAAAAACTAGGTTTATAGATATATCTTACGATGAAAAAAAAATAGTTGAAATAGCATCGTTATTTCATGACGAAGTACCTATGTTTATATTAAAAGAATTAACACAAAAAGATGAGCTGGAAATTATGGATATAATAGAAAAGCTTGAAGGAAGATTTATTTTAAAAGAGTCAATAAATGAAAAAAATATATGTTTTAAGTTTACTCACCAAAAGTTAAGAGAATTTCAATATATGAATTTATCTGAAGCAAAAAAGAAAATACTTCATAATAAAATAGGCAAAATAATAGAAAAAACATTAAAAAATAACATAGGAGATATCAATATTTATTATAAATTGATATACCACTTTGAAAATGCATATAACTATATAGACGCTCTTAAATATAGAATTAAAAATTTAAACGTTTATCTTAATTTTAGCCATGAGCTTTTTCCTATAATTTATTATAGTAATGAATCCTATAATGAATTATATTTCAATGATAAAGAAACAACTAAAAGTCTTATGGAAATTGAGAAATCTTTGGACAATTTAAAAGTTAGAGAAGAAAATTCTATTGAAGTATTAAAATTGGAAGTAAGCGTGCTTCATATAAAAGGAAGATATTTGATAAGAAAAGGTGAGTATGAAGAGGGAATAAAAAATATTCAAGATATGATAGATAAGTCTAGTGAAATTGAGTGTAATGATTATGCTATAGAAGGCTATAAGCAAATGATTTACTATTGTATTCAAACAAATAAAAGCGATGAAATGATAAAATATATAAATTGTGGACTTGAACTAGCTGTCAAGTGTAACTATTATGAAGAGGTTGGAATAATATTAAGACTCAAGGCTTTATATAAAAAGATGGTGGGAGAATATGAAGAAGCTCAAATGTTAATGCAGGAATCTATAAATACTTTAAGTGAAACTAAGCATGCTTTTGATAAATATGCTTTAAATATAGCTGCTTGCTATAATTATATGGGAGATATAAGAAAGAGAAAAGAAAACTTTTTAGAAGCATTAGATTACTATAATAAAGCTATTGAAATATGTGAACAAAAAAATGTACTAACTAGTCTTGCTCTATTTTATACTAATGCAGGAGAAACAGCTTTTTATACAAATGATTATAATCTATCAACAAAGTATTTCAAAAAGGCCTTAAATATTTATAAGAAGTTTGATCTTATATGGGGAAAATCCATAGCTGAGGCCTTTATGTCAATAATTTTAATGAAAGATGGAAACTTTGAAGAATCTTTTAAGTTTTTAAAAAGTGCTGATATGAATTCGAAGATTTTAAAAAATCCAAAAGAAATAGGTACGGTTTTTAGAGCTAAAGCAGAAGTGCGGTTTTATGTTAAAGATAATATGTATTTTGATCATATATTTAAAGGTTATTTGGATGATGATTTTCAAGAATATGCTAAGCAAGGCATAATGTATTTAAATGAAGCTATGGATCAGCATCAAGTTGATGATTTAAACAGGTTAATTACTTAGGATAATATAAAACCTTTCTTAATTTTTAATAACAAAATTAAGAAAGGCTTTATATTATCCATTTTTATCCGATGGATAGGTATTCCTCATAAGCAAATTCCATCTGAGTCTAAGAATCACTTGATTTAGTAATTTGAAAAATAAAAATTTAGCGTCTATAAAAAATATGTTGAATTAAAAAGAAAATTCTAAATAATAATAATTTATAGACGTTTAAAAGATGTGTAGACGTTATAATAAAGTAAAATATAAACAATTAGGAGGAAGTATGTATGAGTAAATTAGTAGAATGTGTGCCTAATTTTAGTGAGGGTAGAGATAAAGAAATAATTGAAAAAATTGTAGATGAAGTTAGAAAAACAGAGGGTGTAAAGCTCTTGGATTATTGTTCAGATAAAGATCACAATAGGTCTGTTGTAACTTTTATAGGTGGTCCAGAAGAAACAAAGGAAGCTGCTTTTAAACTTATTAAAAAAGCATCAGAACTTATAGATATGAGTAAGCATTCTGGAGCACATCCAAGAATGGGAGCTACAGATGTAGTACCTTTTATTCCTATAAGAGATATAACTACTGAAGAATGTGTTCAAATTGCTAAAGAGCTAGGAAAAAAGGTTGGGGATGAATTAAATATACCTGTTTATTTATATGAAGATGCTGCTTCATGCCCAGAAAGACAAAACTTGGCAAATGTAAGAAAAGGCCAATATGAAGGTTTCTTTGAAAAAATAAAAAAACCTGAATGGAAACCAGATTTTGGACCAAGTGAAATGAACAAAAAAAGTGGAGCTACTGTTATAGGAGCGAGGTTCCCATTAATAGCTTATAATGTAAATTTGGGTACAGATAACATTGAAATAGCTAATGCAATATCTAGAAGAATAAGACATATAAGTGGAGGATTAAGATATGCTAAGGCTGTTGGAGTAATGTTAAATGAAAGAAATATAGTTCAAGTGTCAATAAACATGGTTAATTATGAAAAAACAGCTGTATACACTATTCAGGAAATGGTGAAAATGGAAGCTAAAAGATATGGTGTTCCTGTAATTGGTGCAGAAGTTATTGGATTAGTTCCAATGAAGGCATTAATTGATTGTGCAGAATATTATCTTCAGATTGAAAATTTTGATATTAAGCAAGTTTTGGAAACAAATTTAAGTGAGTAAGTAGAATTTCGTATAATTAAGTATAGATCTTTTAAGGAGGAAAATAACATGGTTAATAACATTAACATTAAAGAAGCTATGACTATAAAATTGGATGATGAAATACCTGAAATGCCTAAATTTGTTGAAGGTATAAGAAGAGCACCTGATAGGGGATTTCATTTAACTAAATCACAGACAGAGATAGCTTTGAAAAATGCTTTAAGATATATCCCACCTAAATATCATGAACAATTAATACCTGAATTTTTAGAGGAGCTTACAACAAGAGGAAGAATTTATGGATATAGATTTCGTCCAGAAGGAAGAATATATGGAAAGCCTATTGATGAATATGAAGGAAAATGTACAGAAGGTAAAGCTTTTCAAGTTATGATAGAAAATAATCTGGATTTTGAAGTAGCTTTATATCCTTATGAATTAGTTACCTATGGAGAGACAGGTAGTGTGTGTCAGAACTGGATGCAGTATAGACTTATAAAAAAATATTTAGAGGTTATGACTCAAGATCAAACTTTAGTAGTTGAATCTGGTCATCCTCTTGGTTTATTCAAATCAAAACCAGATGCACCAAGAGTAATAATAACAAATGCTATGATGGTAGGTATGTTTGACAATCAAAAGGATTGGGAAATAGCAGAAGAAATGGGTGTTGCAAATTATGGACAGATGACTGCAGGAGGATGGATGTATATAGGACCACAGGGTATAGTTCATGGTACTTTTAATACATTACTTAATGCAGGAAGGATGAAGCTTGGAATACCAAATGATGGAGACTTAAGAGGACATTTGTTTATAACTTCAGGTCTTGGAGGAATGAGTGGTGCTCAGCCAAAGGCTATAGAAATAGCTAATGGAGTTGGTATAGTAGCAGAAGTTGATCAATCTAGAATAGATACAAGACTTAATCAAGGATGGGTTAAAGAATGTTCTTCTGATTTAGATAAAATATTTAAAATTGCACATGAATATATGGAGAAAAAAGAACCTATGTCCATTGCTTATCATGGAAATATAGTAGATTTACTTGAATATGTAGCTAAAAATAATATAAAAGTAGAATTACTATCAGATCAAACTTCTTGTCACGCTGTATATGAAGGTGGTTATTGTCCACAGGGAATTACATTTGATGAGAGGACAAAACTTCTTGCAGAGGATAGAGAAAAATTTGATGAGTTGGTAGATAAGAGTTTGAAACGTCATTTTGAATTAATAAAAATTTTAGTAGATAAAGGAACATATTTCTTTGATTATGGTAATTCCTTTATGAAAGCTGTTTATGATGCTGGAGTTAAAGAAATATCTAAAAATGGAATAGATGAAAAAGATGGATTTATATTCCCTTCTTATGTAGAGGATATAATGGGACCACAATTATTTGACTATGGATATGGTCCTTTTAGATGGGTTTGTTTAAGTGGAAAAGAAGAAGACTTAATTAAAACAGATAAAGCTGCTATGGAATGTATAGATCCAAATAGAAGATATCAAGATAGAGATAATTATAATTGGATAAAAGATGCAGAAAAGAATAAGTTAGTAGTAGGAACTCAAGCAAGAATATTATATCAAGATGCTATTGGAAGAATAAATATAGCACTTAAGTTTAATGATATGGTAAGAAAAGGTGAAATAGGACCTGTAATGATGGGAAGAGATCATCATGATGTTAGTGGAACAGATTCTCCTTTTAGAGAAACTTCAAATATTAAAGATGGAAGTAATGTAATGGCAGATATGGCTATCCAATGCTATGCAGGAAATGCAGCTAGAGGAATGAGTTTGGTTGCACTTCATAATGGCGGAGGTGTTGGAATAGGTAAATCTATAAATGGAGGCTTTGGATTAGTATTAGATGGAAGCTATAAAGCAGATGAAATAATTAAATCAGCACTTAGTTGGGATGTTATGAGTGGTGTTTCTAGACGTTCTTGGGCAAGAAATGAACATTCTATTGAAACAGTTATGGAGTTTAACAAAACTCATCAAGGTACAGATCATGTAACACTTCCTTATTTAGTTGAAGGAGAAGGAATAAAAAAGGAAGTTGAGAAATATTTTAGTAAATTGAAATAGGAGCATAGATTTTAGTGGAGGTGATTGAATGATAATTAAAAATATAAGTTTTCTAGTAACTTGTGCAGGAGATTATCCTAAAAAAAAGGATAAATTGAAAGATGCAGGTGTAATTGAAAACGGATATATAGTTATACATGATAAAACTATAGTAGAAGTTGGCAGCGGGGAAGGTTATAAAAAATATTTAAAAGATGATGAAATTGTAATAGATGCATATGGTAAGACTGTAACCCCTGGACTTGTAGATAGCCATACTCATGTAGTTTATGCAGGTTCTAGAGAATTCGAATTACCTTTAAAACTTCAAAATGTTCAGTATATAGATATATTAAATGCTGGAGGCGGAATTTTAAGCACTGTAAGCAATACAAGAAAAGCATCAATAGAAGAATTAGAACAGGATACAAGGAAAAGATTAGATTTGATGCTTGCTCATGGTACTACTACAGTAGAAAGTAAATCGGGTTATGCTCTGGACTTTGAGAATGAAATAAAAATGTTACAAGTAAATGCCAATTTAAATAAAAGGCATCCTATGGATATAGTTTCAACTTATCTTGGAGCCCATGCAGTACCTAATGAATTTAAACAAAATAGAGAAGGCTATATAGATCTTATAATTGAAAAGGTAATTCCTTATGTAAAGGAACATAAGTTAGCAGACTTTGTTGATTGTTTTTGTGAAGAGGGCGTATTTACAATAGAAGAAAGTAGAAAAATTCTAAAAGCTGCTCAAAAATTAGGACTTAAAGCTAAAATTCATGTAGATGAAATAGAATCCATAGGAGGAGCAGAACTATCAGGAGAAATTAGAGCGGTATCTGCAGAACATCTAGTAGCAGCTTCAGATGAAGGAATAAAGGCTATGGCAGAAAATAATGTAGCTGCAGTACTTTTGCCTACTACATCCTTTTATCTGATGTTAAATAAATTTGCAAGAGCAAGAAAAATGATAGAAGAAGGGGTTACTGTGGCACTAGCTACAGATTGTAATCCAGGAACTTCTCCTACAGAATCATTACAAAGTACAATGACATTTGCATGTTTCGGACTTAAAATGCTGCCAGAGGAAATAATAAATGCAATGACTATAAATGCGGCTTGTGCGGTTGGACGTGAAAAGGAAATTGGAAGTATTGAAAAAGGAAAGAAAGCGGATATAGCTATATTTGATGCTAAAAATTTAAATTATTTGATGTATCATTTTGGAGTAAATGCAGTAGATAAAGTCATTAAAAATGGAGTCATTGTAGTAGAGGATGGAAAGACTGTGTACTAAATAACATATTTCTAGAAATGGAGGAATATAAAATGCTGCAAAACTTAAATGTAAAAGATTTCGTAGATGAATTAGCTTCTAAATCTCCAGCACCAGGTGGAGGTAGTATAGCAGCTCTTTCAGCATCTTTGGCTAGTTCTCTTGCCAGTATGGTATTTAATCTTACTGTAGGGAAAAAAGAGTATATGGAATATGAAGACAAATTGCAAAAAGACATTGATGAATCTTTGCAAAAGGTTGGAATATTGAAAGATCAGTTTTTAGAATTAATGGAAAGGGATACAAATGCTTTTTTATCACTAATGAAAGCATTTAAGATGCCTAAAAGTACAGAGGAAGAAGTTAAAATTAGAAAAGAAAAAATATCAGAAGGAAATAAGCAGTCCTTAGAAATTCCATTAGAAGTAGCTAATAAAGCTTATGAAATTTATAATTATATATACATAGCAGTAATGTATGGAAATAAAAATGCATTATCAGATGCTGGTGTTGCAGCTTCATTGACGGAAACTGCAGTAGAAGGTGCTATACTAAATGTAAAAATAAATATAATGGGTTTAAAGGATGAATCATATAAAAATGACTTAAGGGATAAATGTAATGTTTTATTAGAAAAGAGCAAAAAAAGAAAAGAAGAAATTATGAATATAATAGAAAAGAAATTGATTTAAAACTTGGAGGCGTGTAACAATGAAAACTGTTAATTTAAAAGGTGAAGGCCTTACTTTGGATGATATTATAAATGTTGCTTACAATGACTATAAAGTTTGCCTTACGGAAGATGCTAGAGAAAAAGTAAAAAAATCGAGAGCTATAGTAGATGATATAGTTGATAAAAATAAAATAGTATATGGAATTACAACAGGGTTTGGAAAGTTTTCAGATGTAACTATAACAGGAGAACAATGTAAAACACTTCAGAGAAACTTAATAATATCTCATGCTTGTGGAGTTGGACGAAAGTTTCCAAAGGAAGTAGTAAGAACAATAATGCTTTTAAGAGCAAACAATTTAGCTAAAGGATATTCAGGAATAAGATTAAGTGTTTTAGAAACTCTTTTGGATATGCTTAATAAAGGTGTACATCCTTCTATACCTGAAAAAGGTTCATTAGGAGCCTCTGGAGATTTAGCACCACTTGCACACATGGTACTACCTATGCTTGGTGAAGGAGAAGCTGAATTTCAAGGAGAAATTTTATCAGGGAAAGAAGCTATGGAAAAGGCAGGGGTATCCCAAGTAGAGCTTGTAGCTAAAGAGGGATTAGCACTTATAAATGGAACTCAGGTAATGACATCGGTAGGTTCATTGGCTTTATATAAGGCCATAGAGCTTTTAAAACTTAGTGATATTACAGCAGCAATGACTATAGAGGCTTTAAGAGGAATAAAAGATGCTTTTGATCCAAGAGTACATGAAGTAAGACCTCATAAAGGTCAAGTTCAAACAGCTAAAAATATACTTGCTTTGCTAGATGGTAGTTCTTTTGCCACTAGACAGGGAGAATTAAGGGTTCAAGATGCTTATGCTTTAAGATGTGTACCACAGGTTCATGGAGCAAGTAAAGATGCTATAAATTATGTTAAAGAAAGAGTAGAAACAGAAATAAATTCTGTTACAGATAATCCTATTGTATTCGAAAATGGAGATGTAATATCAGGTGGTAATTTTCATGGCCAGCCTATGGCTTTAAGTTTTGATTTCCTTGGAATTGCAGCATCCGAAATTGCTAATATATCAGAAAGAAGATTAGAAAGATTAGTAAACTATCAATTAAATGATTTACCACCATTCTTAGTGAAAAATGGTGGACTAAATTCTGGATTCATGATTACGCAATATGCAGCAGCAGCTTTGGTATCAGAAAATAAAGTACTTGCACACCCAGCTAGTGTAGATTCTATTCCTTCATCAGCTAATCAAGAAGATCATGTAAGTATGGGAACTATTGCTGCTAGAAAGAGTTTAGAGATTGTAAACAATGTAACCAGAGTATTGGCAACAGAACTTATGGCTGCTTGTCAGGCTATAGATTTTAGAGATGGACTTAAATTAGGAAAAGGTACTCAGGAAGTATACAATATAGTGAGAAGTAAAGTAGGCTTCATAGAAGAAGATACAGTTATGTATAAGGAACTAGATAAGTGTGAAGAACTTTTGACTAGTGGAGAAATTTTAAAAGCAGTAGAAGAAAAGGTAAAAGTAGAAATATAAATATAAATAAAAATATATTAATTTAATAATTACTATTTGTTTTTCATACTGGAATTCTGTGAAATATTCAAGATTCCAGTATGAAATATAAAATGTTAAGTTTATATTGGAATTTTATATCATGCCATTGCACATGGAATATTCAGAAAATTAAACTTTGTTTGAATAGAATTTAAATTCGGTTGCATGTGATTAAATCTTGGAGAAAGATAATTTATCCTAATTTAATTAGTATTATAACATTATAACTTTAATAAGATGCAGTGATGTTGATTATTTGATATAATGAAATAATTGTTTATTAAAAAATGTATTTATATATTTATTTTTTTATAAAAGGAGGAAAATTATGGGTAATGAACAAGGAGTAGGAAGTTCTAATGAGGGCAAATTAAAAAGGGAATTGGGATTAGCTGCTGCTACTGCGATTGTAGTAGGAAATATTATTGGTTCTGGAATTTTTATGGCACCAGCATCTTTGGCAAGAGCATCTAATCCGAAAACTGCTATTTTAGCTTGGACTATTACAGCCATAGGATCTTTATTAATTGCATTAAGTTTTGGTAATATGGGTGCAGCTATGCCAAAAACGGGAGGCCCTATTGTTTATACAAGAGCAGCTTTTGGAGATTTTGCAGGTTTTTTAATTGCCTGGACTTATTGGATTGCAACTTGGGTTGGAAATGCAACTATTATTACTGCTTTTATGAGTTATTTTGTATACTTTGTACCACAAGCTAATACACCAATTATTGCATTTTTAGTAACCTCAGCAGTTCTTTGGATTTTTACTATAATTAATATTTTAGGGGTAAAGAATGCTGGAATTATTGGTATAGTTAGTACAATACTTAAAGTATTAGCATTAGTAGTATTTATAGTTATTGCTGCAGTTCATTTTAATCCTAACTTTTTAAATACTGTAGCTAAACCAGAGCTGTCAGGAATGGGAAGTTTATCTGGAGCCATAGCAATAGCACTATGGTCTTTTGTAGGACTAGAAAGTGCAACAGTTCCAGCTGGAGAAATTAAGGACCCAGAAAAAAATATAAGAAAAAGTACTATATATGGTACTTTAATTTCAGCAGTTATTTATATTCTTATTAGTGTTGTTGCTATGGGAGCAATTGACCAAGCTTCGCTTGCTAAATCAGATGCACCGCTTGCAGATATTATAAATACTGTAACAGGAGGTTCATGGGGAGGCGCCTTTATTGCAATGGGAGCTATTATATCAACTTTAGGAGGAACTTCTGGTTGGATTATGACTACAGCTAGAGGTGCCTTTGCAGCAGGAGAGGATAGATTATTTCCAAAGATATTTGCGAAAATTCATCCAAAATATAATACACCAGCCGCAGCATTAATTATTAGTGGTATATGTGCTAACATACTATTGGTAATGAACTATGTTGGTACTTTAAGATCAGCCTTTGATTTTATGATGCTACTTGCAACTTTAGCATTTTTGCCAGCATACACTTTTACAACTGCAGCAGAGATAGTGCTTTTAAGCAAGCATTCAAAGGATTTTAATTTCTGGAATTTCTTAAAAAGTTCATTTATTACACTAGTTGCATTAATATATTCTATATATGCAATTTATGGAACAGGAGCGGAGACAGTAATGTATGGATTCTTACTATTACTTATGGGTATTCCAATTTACGTATATATGATGCTTCAAAACAATAAAGAAGATAAATCTGTAGATAAACTTAGAGAATCAGCAGGTTTAGATATATAAAATACTATTTATCAGATAAAAATAATGTCCTAAAAATTAATTTAGGACATTATTTTTTTACTTACATTCACATTGACAGTTACAAGTGTCATTTAATATTACTTTGTATATTTGTTCATATCTATAAGTACAGGAACCATTTTGCTGCATATCAGCGCATAATTCTGTTTCAGCATAATAAATGTCATTACCCCTAGTTAAAATGGCTCTATATTTATCAGAATCACTTAATTCATATGCTTCTACAAAACCACTTTCACTGGTAATATTTTGAGAGCCGATTTTTATAGCTCTATCTAGCATAAGCTCAATTTTTACTTTTTTATCAAGTATATCTTGCATAAGTTGTTTGTAATCAATCATATATTTTACCTCCTAGTTATTTTTATAATATTATATCATAATAATAATTATTTATAAATAGTAAATATAAAAGTTTGGAATATTTTTAAAATAATTATATATCATTAAACATTGATTTTATAATGTTTCACAAAAAAAGGTATTGATATAAAAGGAAAAGTATATAATAATAGAATTAATAGACAAAAGTGAAGGAGGAGAAGTAGATGCCTTTATGGACAAAAGTAGTTTTGCAGGTTTTGTTTTTCGTAATAATTTTTGTAGTTGTTTACAATCAGTTAAAAATTCGTTTATTATCAAAGTTTCATCCAAATAAGTGGATTATTTTAGCCATAGCGATAATAGCATTTTTTGTGCCTAATATAATAGCAGGTTATTATAAATATAATTTAGCTGAAAGTGCATGGCAGTACTTACAGTCCGCAATATTTATAGTTTTTTTCTTATGGTTTATAGATTTGAGAACTGGAGCTATATATAATAATGGTAGAAATGGTAATTCCAAAGGAAAAAATACAGTTATAAAGCCTAAAGCAAAACCTAATAGAGTAAATAAAAATAAGCATAGTAATGAAAAATAGTTGAAACATTATATAAGGGATTATTACAAAGTAAATTAAATCCTTGTATAAAAACAAAAACCATGCATAAATAGGAAAGTAAACTTTCTTGTTTATGCATGGTTTTTATATTAACTTAATCCTAACCCTTTTCTTTTATTTATTATATGAGCTTCTATATCGTTTGCAACTTCAACAGGATTATCTCCTAGTGCGATTTTTCCACCTGTTACATCTTCTACTTTTTTAGTTAGAAGCTCTACAAGCTTAGGAGCTCCTGTCATAAAAGGAGTAGGAGATAGATGAGTATAAGCTCCATAGGCTAATGCAAAAATTCCATCTATGGTTGCTTTTTGCTCCATCCATTCTGGAGCAGTAACAGCTATTGGAAGGTCAGATACATCAACATCCAAATGATCTGCTAGAGCAGTAACAAGCATAGAGATTCTACCTGTATCAGTGCAGGTTCCAAAGCTTAGTACTGGAGGAATTTTTAACATATTGCATACTTCTTTTAATCCTTCACCAGCTAATTCATTAGCTCCTTCTACTGTACATAATCCTGCAACTTCAAGAGCATGATTTCCACAGCCACCACTAACAACTAATATATCTTTCTTTATAAGTTCTTTTGTGAGATTTATTGTAACCCAGTCTTGAGGACCATTCCTTAAAGTAGAACAGTTTGCAAGAGCTACAACTCCTTTAATTTTCCCAGCAGCTATTACATCTACTAAAGGATCAAGTTTGTTTCCAAGAGCGCCTAACACAGCTTCAGTGGAAAAACCAGCTATAGCTTTCTGAATTTTTTTAGGAACCATTGGTTGAATATTTCTCTCTTTTCTCTTTTTAAAATTTTCTATAGCAAGTTCAATCAATCTATCAGCCATAGCATTTACTTTAGAAGGATCATAAGGAATTTTTTCATCAAGCCCTGGTAAATCAATTATAGTACTTACAGATACTAAAGTTACTTGATATTTTTCAGCATACATATCTATAGCTGGTGGTGAGCAATTTTCCTCCATTGCAAACACATCTACAGTACCAGTAGCTAATAATGGCTCTATAGTAAGCCAGTTTCCCATATGACCTACAAATACATCATCTATTTCAAATCTTTGCAGTAATTCCTGCCCTGTTTCTATTGAACCAACTATTCTAAGACCTTTAGCACCAGCAGCTTTTGCTTTTTCTTGAACTTCTGGAGTTCTTGCTTTTAATATAGTGGCAACTCCAGGCCAAGGTTGATGGCCATTAAATACTACATTTACATACTCTGGGTCCATAATTCCTAAATCCATATTAACTTCATGTGGGGTTGGTGTTCCGAATAGTATATCTTGAACCATTTCTAGACCTATTTGGGAATTATATATAGTTGCTATACCGAGTCTCAGAGCTTTCATAGCCAAAGAAACATGGCTTCCATCTACATTTGTAAGACAACTAGCTACACAATTTTGTTCCTCGTGCACTGTTCCACCAGGATATATATCTAGTTTCCTCCATAATTCCTTTCTTTTTTTTGGGGCAAAAGCTTCAATCATGATGTTCTTATCTTCTATACCAATTATTTGTTGATCTTCAAGTAGAACAGCTAATTCTATGGCCATATCATTGATTTCTTGATTTGTATTTATACCTACTTTTTCACACATCCATTTAAGTTTATTTACATCTGTAATTTTAAATGGAGTTTTTCCTTCTGCTGTAGCTTTCAATGTTCTAAAAGCTTCATAAGCATGATGACTATATGTACCTGCGCCCATTATATTTTTTAAAAGAAAATTTCTCATTGCCATTGCATCAGGACCTATTCCACATACACCTTTGGTTTGACCTGTTTTTTCACTTATTCTACATGGGCCATTTGAACATAATTGACAGCTTAAACCTTCAAGACAAAATTTACACCTAATTTTGTCTTGAAGAGAATATCTATCAAATGCATTAGACATTCCATCTTCTCTAATTCTTTTAAGCATCTCCTCTACAGAATCATGATAACTTACTCTACCTTCTGATTTTTCTAGTATAGTTTCACTCATAAATTATTCACTCCTTTTACTATTATAACTAGTGCTAATAGTAAATTTTCCTATAATGAATTTAATTATACATTTGTAATTTTCCATAATTAGGATTATCTCTCTATATAAATAGAAACTTAATATAAATGTGTTGGGATACAATATCATCAAGTTTTTTCTAAAAAACATCTAAAATGTACATAAAAATTAAAAAATGATGTCGAAATATAATGTTTTTTACAAAAATATATTGACTAATTATATTTTAAGTGTTATTATTTTACTTGTAATTGAGTCGAAAATTATCAATAAACATACTATCGTGGACAAATTAAGTTTTGTTGATATAATAGACTTATTATTAAATAATATCCCCTATTAAGCCACATGTTCCCCCATGTAGGCTTTTTCTTTTTGGTAAGAATTTAAAACTTTTTGCCAAAGAACGTGAATGATAGATATGAAATTAAATTAGATACAGATAATATACCTATTAGTATAATAAACATAAATTCGAGCTATTTTCCTATAATGGACAATCCCAATGTTTCCATAAGAGTGCAATATTTGTCTGCACATAACACCACAAAAGATTCTTTATATCGTGGCAATGTTATGGTTAAAGGCCACATATGTTTCTGTATAATGTCTTTTTCATTATCATTTAATTTGAAGTACTTGGTTGCATTTTGTAATGCGATATTAGGATGAATAAAACCATGCAGTCCTTTTTGAGGTCGTTTCATATGCCAATCATACAAGAAGAAGTCATGAAGTAATCCTCCTCTTGCTGCTGATTGAAAGTCAAGTCCCAATCGTTTGCATATCATATAACTGATATATGACACATAAATACTGTGTTCGAAACAATTTGTATTGCCATGTTGTATATAATTTTTCATTGATATTATCATTTCATGATGAATAACATCGTAGACACATTTTCCATATTCTTTGTTACTAAAGAAATCTATTTTTAAGCTCAACTTTAACCTTATCCATTTGATCATTTAAGACACTCCTTATATCATTATTTATAATGCTAGCATTCAAAATTAACAGCCGTGGAAATGCAATAAACAATCTCTTATATTGAATAATTTTTTCATAGTACCTGTTGAGCGAAATATTTGAGGAATTTAAAATTACCTTTCTCAAACCCAAAGTATCCTTAACAGACTTAACTGTATCTGTTAGAAAGTATAAAAGCAGTATTGCTACTAAATAGCCTTTGGTAGATGTAGGTATTAAAAAAAGCACTTTCAAAATTGTGGGATGCACAAACTTGATCAGCAAAAATGTTAACACTCCCCAAAGAAGTGAGTATTTAAGACAAATATATCCTTTAAGATTAAATGCATTACTACTATAGTCCCACCACTTACAATCAAAAATTTTTTCTAAAAGAAATCCTGTGATATATTCCAATACAGTTACTAAAATCATAGCAATTATTATATTAATGATAATTGCAATAAATGGGTTTTCAAAAATATTTGAAATCCATTTTGAAGACTGAATAGCCAAAATAGCTCCAAAGCCATAAATAGGACATACAAATCCGTTTAAAAATCCTCTATTTATAATTTTCTTTTCATTTATGCTAGCAAAAATAGTTTCTAATGCCCATCCTAAAAATGAGTATATTGTGAAAAGCAGTAGTAAACCATTAAAGTATCCCATATCTTTGATCTCCTTTCTTTTATATTCTTTAACTTTCTTACTTTTAGAATGTAACACGTGTTGTTTATTACTCATATATGTATTATAATTAAAATGCATTTATTAAACAATGGTCAAAAAATCAAAATAATGTTGCTTAATACTCACAAATAAATAAAGTGTTACTTTAGGGGGATATTATGAAAAGAAAATTAGAAACTAAAGATAGGCGAATTAAAAAAACTCAAAAAAGCATACGTGATGCTTTAGTTGATCTACTTTCAGAGAAGGATGTTTCTGAAATCACTATAAAAGAACTAGCAGAGAGAGCAAATATAAATCGTAAGACTTTCTACATGCATTATTCAAGTATAGATGATATATTTGATAAAATAGAGAATGAAATTATTGAAAAACTTTTGCTTATTTTAGAAAAATATGATTTTTTTCAAGCACAATTTGATGGATATGCCTTTTTTACTAGTTTAAATAATTTGATTACCGAAGACTACGATTTTTTTGAAAAGTTAGTTCGAGCAAATTCTTATAATTTTCTTTTTACTAAGGTAAAGAAAGTATTAAAAGATACAATCATAGAAAAATTTCATGAAAAATTTGATATTGATAGGGAGATGTTAAGTTTATATACTGAATTTATTGCTTCTGGACTCATGTCTATGTATGCTGAATGGTTTAGTATGAATTCAAAACTCTCTTTAGAAGACTTAGCAAAAGCAGGCAGTAATATTGCATTTAATGGAATTAAATCGATACTTGCAAAACAAGTGTCTTCTTTTTGATGAAACGCAGTTAAGGTAGGAAAAAGCATAAAAGTTTGTATATTATTACGTTGCTAGGTAATATGATAAATAATTGTTATTTGAGAAGGTGAATATATGGAAAGAATATTAGATTGTGAAACGGTAGAAAGTATCTGTCAATCTCTTAGTAGTATTCTTGAACTTGATAGAAATAAAGATAAATTTATATTCATTAGTTAAAGAAAAAATTGATGAATGTAAATGGGGAAAATTTAGAAAGAAAATAGAAACATCACTTTGCTTATTTATATAGGATGAAAGCAAGAGACGAATTTCATTGGGGCTCTATACAATGGTGGTAAAGGATGCCGCTTTTAGTAGTGAAGAGATTGGAAATCATGATTATCTTAAAATTCCAGAAATTGTGGAAGATATATGTGTTTGCTTTGAGAAAATTTATGGTATTAATCTTTATATAAGTAATTCTAAGTCTATGATTGTAATACCTGCCATGACTCAACGACAAAGTCTATTCCAAAAGGATCAATTGTTAAAATTGAAGAAATAGATAGAGTTTTAGTTGGATTGGTATATAGCTATGCACTTAAGTATTTACTACGAATACTGCCAGAATAGTCTTTAAAAGAGCTTAAACAATTATTAAAAGATTAAAGAAGCTAAAGTAAAAAATTTGTTTAAAAAGCAGTCAGAAACTTTAAAAGAGTATACCTATATAATAAAAATAAAATAAGTTCGCATAGCAAATAGAATGCAGCTTATTTAAATGCTGATATAATAATAAAACTCGGATAAATGTGGATACACCATCCGAGCCTTTATTTTTTATTTAGTAGGAATTTAAAACTTTTTTGCTCAAAAAAACATGCCGTTAGGCATT
>NZ_JIBU02000038.1 GCF_000633595.2 Clostridium drakei
AAAAGCCTAACGGCTAAAAAGTTAGGCGAATCAACGCTTGCGAAATTCCGCAAGCGACTATAAGTGATACATTATAGAAAGGAGTGTAACTTTTATGAAAAAGGAAACACAAAATATCACAGCATTAAGATCCAAAATGTGGATTACAGAAGCTCTTTTAACTATAATGAAAGAAAAAGAATTTAATAAAATTACAATCACAGAAATAATAAAAAAGGCTGATTTAACTCGTCAAACCTTTTATAGAAATTTTAATACAAAGGAAGAAGTACTTCATGAATATGTAAAAAAATTATATAAAGACTGTTTTGATGAAATAGAGCAAATGCCTCAAAAGAATATGTATAAAATATTAGTGACTTATTTTCATTATTGGCATAAAAATAAGAATTTTTTGTTATTAGTAAAAAAAAGTAAGGTGAATCATAAAGTTATGGATTTCTATTATCCCTATATGGGCAAATATTTTGACCAAGCAATTATTAAACTGTATGCAAGCTCTGATTTAGAAATATCATATATGAAACATTTTCTATTAGGTGGTTTAGTTCAAGTAAAAGCTCATTGGCTGGAGAATAATTTTACAGAAACTCCTGCACAGCTTGCAGAGCTTGTATTAAAGTTGATAAATCCTTTAGTTTATGATGTTAAGGAACTGTAGAACTATATTTAAGCAGGATTTAATAGATAATGATTTTATTTATTCAAAGGATGAAGAGGAGTAAAGATCATAAACCCCCTCGAGTAATCAAGGGGGTTATCCTGTTAAATCTATAAAGTTATTTAGTGATATAATATTGATTTTATTTATAAGCTGATATGTATTTCTAAATAATTTTAGAAGAATGCTTTAATACTTGATAAAACTACTAGTAATCCAACAACAATAACAAATATATTGCTTAAATTTTTTCTGTATTTAGATAGTGTTGGCACTTTGTATATTGCGTACATAGGTAATAAGAATAAAATTATTGCAATTAGTGGTGCATTAACCATGTCTATAAGATCAAGAATACTTGGATCTGCATAAGCAACTAACCAACATGTAAGAATCATAAATACAACAATAATATTTTTAACTGTTTTACTATTTAAATCTTTTCCGCAAGATTTAGCACCTTGAACAATAATATCTTCTAAACCTTCATATGCGCCTATATAATGTCCAAGGAAAGATTTTGTAATTGCAACTAAAGCAATTATAGGAGCTCCATAAGCGAATAATGGCATTTTGTATTTGTTAGCAAGGAAAGAAAGAACTGGTAGATTTTCTTTTTTAGCAAGTGCAAGATCAGCAGAAGTTACACTTAAAACAGTACTGAACACAAAGAACAATACAACACAAATTGTTACTGTATAACATACCTTTTGAATTTGAGCACATTTACGATCTACGTTTTCCATTCCATAAGTTTCACGCTGCTTAACAACAAAAGTAGATATCATTGGAGAATGGTTAAATGAAAATACAATTATTGGTAGAATAAACCAAGCTATTCCTAACACAGTAGTAATACCAACGTTTCCATTTGCTGGTGTAAAGTTACCGGCTAAACTTAAATTTGATACATTCCATTGTGGAATCAAATATATAGATAGAAAAACTAAAGTTGCTATAAATGGATATACAAGATAGCTCATTACTTTTACAGTTACATCTTGTCCAAAATTTACAATGAATATTAGAAAAAGAACTAAAATAAGTGATAATATCATTCTTGATGGTGCTTGCATATGTAATTGATTTTCTATAAAACTCTTTGCAGTATTAGTTAATGAAACTGCATACATTATTAGTATTGAATAAATAGAGAAGAAATAGACAACATCAAAAACTTTACTTGCTGTATCTCCAAAATATTCTCTTACAGTAGCTGTAATTCCCTTATCACCAGATTTAGAAAAATAAATCATTTTTGCCATGGCTCTGTGTGAAAAATACATGATAGGGAATGCAATTATAGTAATTAAAAGTAGAGATAATATTCCGCCTGCTCCTGCATTAATTGGTAAGAAGAGTACACCTGCTCCAATTGCTGTTCCAAAAAGGCTCATTGCCCAAGTTGTATCTTGATTATGCCATTTATTAGGATTTTTGTATTCTTTCGAGTCCTGTAATTTTTCTTGAATCATTTTAACGTCTCCTTTATACTTCTTTTGCGATTTTTAAAATTGATAAAGTTATAATATTATGTTTTTTAAGTATTTTGTTTAGTTTAAATTAAAGATAATATTTATTGCCTTTACTCGAAACGTTATCATTATGATTAGTAAATCCTTAAGATTTAAACTAAACCCATCAATTTTTAATATGTATTATTTTAACCTATTATTTATTTTCACCTCCACATTAATATTTTGAAAAATTTTAATCGTAAGAATAAATAATTATTAATATAATAAATTTTTATTGCAATAAGAATATATCACACGAAAAATGTAATGTCAACATAGTATTATAAGAAGTTTGTATTATAGAGTCTAATAAAAAATTAATTTTAAAATTTTGAAAGTTTAAATTTTTAAAAATTGTTCTTTTTTAATTTAGCCTTTTTTATAAATATATTAAATGTTTTTAATGTTTGTAATAATTCAATTTGATGTTATAATATATACGAGTTTTAGCCATCTTTCTTAGTATTTATACATTGTAAATGCTAAAAAATAGGGGCTATATACATTTAAAAGCTCAATTTACTATTATTAGTGAGGTGGAAATTTTGAATGACAGAGAATTAATTGAAAAGCATATACCTATCGCAGAATTTATATCAGAAATTTTAGGAGATAACTGTGAAGTTTTAATACATGATGTTACGAATCCAAATCATTCTGTAATATTTATAAAAAATGGACATTTAAGTGGTAGGAGAATAGGGGCACCTATTACAAATTTAGTACTTAATATAATACAGAATAAGAGCTACAAAAATAAGGATTTTGTGGCAAATTATAAAGCAGAGGGGAATTTCAAAAACTTTAGATCTGCAAGTTATTTTATAAAAAATGAAAAAAATGAAATAGTAGGAGCAATATGTATAAACATAGATATAGAAGAGTACGATAACGTAAAAAAACTGATGGATAAACTATGTTTTATATCCAACGAGTCTTCTAAAGAAATCGAAGATATAAAAACCCAAGAACAATTCTATGATAATGTAGATGACATCCTATATACTATGATCTTTGATGTAATTCGAGATGTAAACATAGATCCTCAAAGAATGTCAGCTGAGGAGAAAATTTATGTTGTAAAACAATTATACGACAAAGGTACATTTAACCTTAAAGGTGCAGTTTTAGAAGTTGCAAAGGCACTTCAAGTATCAGAACCTACAATATATAGATATCTTAACAAATTCAAATCGTCTCATTAGAAGTAAGAAAAATTTGTCGTTATTGCAAGGTATATATAATGCAAAATAATAGTATATAGATTAATATTGTTTTTTTATATTTGTAGAAAAGCTTAGAAAAAGTTAGTATAATTTAGAATTAGATAAATTTCATAAAACACAAAAATATTATAAAAGGAAGGTAGAGTTGTGGAGATTTTTAAAGATGAAATGACATCTAAAGAGAGAAGAGAAGCTTATTTTAGAGGTGAAGAAGTAGATAGATTACCTTGTGCGATTATGTTTGAAGAAACAGCAGCAGTATATGCAGGCATAAATGTTGAAGAATATTATTTTGATTCTAATAAAATGTTAGAGTCTGAAAAGTTTATAGTAAGAGAATTGGGAGCGGAAAGCTGTGGAATTAATGTAACTTTAAGAGGACTAGGAGAAGCACTTGGAAGCAAGATGGGGTATAGTGATTTAAGAGCCTCATTTTTAATAGATCCTGTTTTAAAAGATTACAAAATGTTAGATAATATGGATGTTGTAAATCCTTATAAAGATGGACGACTTCCAATAACATTGAAGGCTCTAGGTAAAATAAAAAAAGAATTAGGTAATGAAGTAAGTGTTGGAAGTGGAGTATCAGGGCCTGTTAGTGCAGCATCTGCCATTAGAGGAACAGAAAATCTTATGAAGGATTTTATACAAAATAAAGAAGCTGTACATAAGCTATTGGACTTTATAGTAGAGTGTAATTTATCGTATGTTGAAGCCGTTTACAGAGAGCACGGATTGACATGTGGAATAGGTGATCCTATATCCTGTGGAAATTTAATAAGTCCTAAGCAGTTTAGGGAATTTTCAAAACCACATCTTAGTAAAATGATAGATGGCATGTATAAGATAACTGGTCAAAAGCCATCACTTCATATATGTGGAAAAACAAAAGGAATTTGGAACGATCTGCGGGATTTAAATATATCAGCTTTTAGTGTTGACAACTGTGAAGATATAGAAGAAGTTAAAAACGCTCTAGGAGATAAGGTGTGTTTGGTTGGAAATATTGATCCAGTTTCAATCATAAGAAATGGAACAGTAGAAGATGTTTATAGAGAAGTTAAAAATTGTATAGAAAAAGCAGCAGATAGTCCAAATGGCTATATAGTTGGATCTGGATGTGATATTCCTGGTGGTGCTCCAATTGAAAATATAAAGGCAGTTATAGAAGCAACTAAAAAATATAGTGGAAGAGTTTCTATTGGAAGATAATATTTTGGTGAAAATCAGGAGGGATTTATGAGCTGGAGCAAAATGAAACAAAGTTTAGAGAGTTTTCTTTGTCCTGCATTATATGGTAGGGTAGAATATGGTGCAACTAGCTATAGATATTTATCTGATAAAGCTGGGCAATGTTATATAAAAGTAGATAAAAAGAACATATTCAATATGAGTGATACAAGCACCTTAATCAAATGGTATAAGACAGAACAGGAAATAAAAAATGATCAAGATATTCAAATCCATATTAACAATGAGGAAATTGAAATGGTGAGAAATGATATTAAGGGGCCAGTCCCAGAGGATAGATTAAAAGTAATTGCAAGAAATAGAAAAGTATCAGAATATGCAAAGGAAATACTATCTGCACAGTCAGCATTATGTAAATCAAATTTCAATGTTGTAGTGAATAAATTTTTAACTATTTCTATAGAGGAAAGTTTAGATAGTAATGATATCTTATTAAATGTTTTGGCATTGGTGGACAGGAGAGTTGGAAAAAAGCGGCTTTTAAAGATGGATGAAAAAATGAGATTGAAGCACCCAATTGTACAATATTTTTATGAACTGCGTCTTAGTGTTTGATGTAAAGAAATGATTTAGAATTTGATGAACATGTGATTAAGTTTTATTAAGAGGTCTTTAAAGCATGGATAGAGAAAAGTTATTGGAGAATATCAAAATACAAATAAAAAATGGAAAACGTATTGTTGGTGTAGCAACAGGTACGGGAATGACAGCGAAGTATGCTGAAAAGGGTGGAGCTGATTTTCTTTTGGTTTTAAACTCAGGTAGATTTCGTCAAATGGGGAGAAGTTCACTAGCAGGATTTTTGCCATTTTGTAATAGTAATGATATGGTAATGGATTTTGCTTCAAAAGAAATAATACCACTAGTAAAAGATATACCTATTATCTTTGGTTTTAATGCAACTGATCCTATGAAGGATATGGAAGATTATATAGATAAAATAAACAATATGGGATTTTCAGGTATTAATAATTATCCTACTGTTGGAATTTTAGATGGTAAGTTTGGTGAAGCTCTTGAGGAACATGGATGTGATTATTTAACTGAAGTAGAAGCAATAAGAATAGCTCATAAAAAAAACATGTTTACAGTTGCTTTTGTATTTAACGAAGCGCAAGCAGAGCAAATGATTAGTGCAGGTGCTGATGTTATTTGTGTACATTTAGGTTTAACAGGAGGGGGATTACTTGGAGCAAAAAAGGTTTTTTCCTTAGAAGCTGCAAAAGTTAAAGCTGAAAATATATTTAATAAATGCAATGAGCTAAATCCTAATGTAATTAAATTAATATATGGTGGACCTGTAAAAACACCAATTGATGTTCAATATATGTATAATAATAATGAAGATTTAATGGGATACATAGGAGGATCAGCTTTTGAGAGAATTCCATCAGAAAAATCTATTACAAATATAACAAAAGCTTTTAAAGTATCAACACAGCTTGATGAAGAAGATTTAATGGTTAAAATGTTAGATGGAGTTACAAAGCATTATAATTATGTTGAATTTGTAAAGAAATATGTAGCTGAAAATTATATGAATCAAATCTCATTTTTGGATTTAGCCAAAGTTGCCCATGTATCCAGAGGTTACCTAAGTAGCTTGTTTAAAAAAGAAGTTGGCTGTAGTTTTCCAGAGTATTTGGTTAAGTTTCGCATAAATAGAGCAGCAGAAATTATAAATAAAGAAAATATACAATTATCAGATTTAGCACCATTAGTTGGTTATCAGGATTATGCTCAGTTTAGCAAAATGTTTAAAAAGTATAAAGGTTGTTCTCCAAAACAATATAAACAGAGTTTTATGACATAAACACAAAAATATAGTACATAACAACGTTTACATAAGTGTGTAAAAAAAGTATGATTAACTTGTAGTTGATCATACTTTTTTTATGAGAACGTTCTCCGGGGAGTTATTTAGCATTGTACAGGCTAAATAAGAGTGGATTTATATTAAGGGAGGTAAAAAAATGAAGACAATTGCCATAGCAGGAACATTTGACACTAAAGGTGATGAATATTTATACGTAAAAGAACTAATTGAAAGCTTAGGTTTATGTACTTTTACCATTCATACAGGTGTATTTAAGCCAACCTTTGAACCGGATATATCAAACAGTGAAGTCGCTGAGGCAGCAGGTACAAATATAGAAACTTTAGTATCGAAAAAAGATAGGGCATTAGCAACAGAGCTATTATCAAAAGGTATGGAAAAGTTACTGCCAGAGTTATATAAACAGGGTAAGTTTGATGGTATTATCTCTTTTGGAGGAACAGGAGGAACTTCACTAGTAACTCCAGCTATGAGGGCGCTGCCTATAGGTGTGCCAAAGATTATGGTTTCAACAGTAGCCTCAGGAAATACTGAACCTTATGTAGGTACTAGTGATATTATTATGATGCCTTCTGTGGTAGATGTTGCAGGTCTTAATTCAATTTCAACAAAAATCTTTACAAATGCAGTATTTGCAATTGTAGGTATGCTTAAATTTGAAAACACAAAGGTTGTGGAGAAAAAGCCGTTAGTTGCAGCCACTATGTTTGGGGTAACAACACCATGTATAACAGCTGCAAGAGAATATCTTGAAAAAAGAGGATATGAAGTTCTTGTATTTCATGCAACAGGCATTGGAGGACGATCAATGGAAGCACTTATAAATGGAGGTTTTATTGAAGGTGTATTAGACCTTACTACTACAGAATGGGCAGATGAAATTATTGGTGGTGTTTTGAATGCAGGACCTCATCGTCTGGAGGCAGCAGCTAAAAATCATGTGCCACAGGTTGTGTCAGTAGGTGCTATTGATATGTGCAATTTTGGTCCATATGAAAGTGTACCAGAGAAGTTTTTATCTCGTAATTTATATAAGCATAATCCAACAGTAACCCTTATGAGAACAAATAAAGAGGAAAATCAAGAAATTGGTTTGAAGCTTGCTGAAAAGTTAAATCTATCTAAAGAAAAAACAGCCTTATTTATACCTTTAAAAGGGGTATCGGCTATTGATATAGAAGGTCAACCTTTTTATGGACCAGAGGAAGATAAGGTATTATTTAATATATTGAGAAATGATGTAAACAGAAATGTTGTGGAAATAGTAGAAATGGATTGTGATATCAATGATGTGAAGTTTGCAGAAGCTGCAGCACAAAAATTGATAGATATGATGAAGAAATAATAAATTTAAGATATGGGAGGATTTAATAATGAATAAAATGACAAGAAGTGAAATTATGGCAAAGTTTAGAGAACAGGTTAAAAATGGAGAAATACTACTTGGGGTAGGAGCTGGCACAGGTATTACAGCTAAATTTAGTGAAGCTGGTGGAGCAAATATTCTTATAGTTTATAATTCAGGTAGATACAGAATGGCAGGAAGAGGTTCTCTTGCAGGTTTATTATCTTATGGAGATGCTAATAAGATTGTAGTTGAAATGGGATCAGAAGTACTTCCAGTTGTAAAAGATACTCCAGTACTTGCTGGTGTTTGTGGAACTGATCCATTTAGAGTAATGGAAATTTTTCTGAAAGAATTAAAAGATCAAGGTTTTGCAGGAGTTCAAAATTTTCCTACAGTAGGATTAATTGATGGTGTATTTAGACAAAACTTAGAGGAAACTGGCATGGGATATGGTCTAGAAGTTGAAATGATAAGAAAAGCGCATGAGCTTGACATGCTTACAACTCCTTATGTATTTGATCCTGATCAAGCAAA
Source organism: Clostridium drakei (assembly GCF_000633595.2). Classification (GTDB taxonomy): domain Bacteria; phylum Bacillota; class Clostridia; order Clostridiales; family Clostridiaceae; genus Clostridium_AM; species Clostridium_AM drakei. The sequence continues at coordinate 8,375 of NZ_JIBU02000038.1, forward strand.
AGCAATGGCAGAAGCAGGTGCTGATATATTAGTTGCACATATGGGATTAACTACAAAAGGTACAATTGGAGCACAAACAGCGCTAACATTGGATGATTGTGTAGAAAAAATAGAAGCTATTATTAAAGCAGGAAGAGAAGTTAATCCAGATATCATGGTAATTTGTCATGGAGGGCCTATTGCAGAACCAGAAGATGCTGCATATGTAATAGAAAAAACAGAAGGAATTGATGGATTCTTTGGTGCTTCAAGTATTGAAAGATTTGCAGCAGAGAAAGGGATAAAATCTCAGACTGAGGCATTTAAGACTATAAAGAAATAATAAAACAGATAAAAATCTCTAAGCCCCTTGAATGATCAAGGGGCTTTAAAAATTTAAGAGTGACTTTCTACTATTTTTTAACAATATATAAGATATTAACAAGATTATCTTTTCTAAATCAAGTGATTATTAAAGACTAAGTATTAGTTGTTTATAGTCCAGCGTAAAATTCTGCATTTTATTAAATCGAACAAGTACATTATACCAACTAACACAATAGCAATAAAAATAAATCCTGCACTTACAAGATCAAATCTTGCGAAGTCAGAGTAATATTGAACAAAATAGCCCATACCTGAAGTTGCTCCGAACATTTCCGCCACTGTAAGCAATACAAAGGAAAATTTAAGTGCAACAGCACAGCCTGAAAGTATTGATGGAGAAGCAGCAGGAAGTACAACTTTGAACATTTTTTCCATTCCAGTTATTTCTAATGTAGCTGCATTTTCTAAATATCTTTTGTCAATAGTCATAGTTGCATTAACGGTGGTACCAAGTATTGGCCAAAATGCTCCTAAAAAGATAATAAATATGGATGCATATCTGAAGGAGGAAAAAATGTGAATTGCATAAGGTGTCAAAAGGGTCGCTGGAATAGCACTGAACCCATTAATGTATGGTGTAATATTTTTTCTAAGTAACTTTTTTAAGCCAATAAGAACACCTAAACTTATTCCTAAGGTTACCGCCATAATATATGCTGGTATAAGCAATCCTAGGGAGCTTATCAAACCCTGCATCAGTTGGCCTAAATGTGAAGTGAATTCTGGTAAGACTTTGCTAAGTCCATGAAATAAAAATGGATCCAGTATGCTAAAAACATCAGTTGCAATCTCATATAATAATATCAGTCCTATAAAAATTAGAATCATACCCAATCTATCTTTAATAAATTTTTTCATGCCAACGCTCCTTTTTAAATCATTATATTTAGGTTTGAAATTCTTATGTAAAAGATAAGCTTGGCATGAAGCTGCATACCAAGCTTATCTCAGTTGATTGTATAATTAAGATTTATAAATTATTTTTCTTAAAAGCTTCTAACTTCTTCTTGAAGAATTCGCTATTTGGATAATCCTTGATTAAAGAATCTAAAGCTGCTTTATAATTAGCTGTATCAATATGATCTTCAACTTTAACTTTAGGATCAGTTATGTATCCAAAGCCATTCATCTTCTGCCACATTTTTATTATACTGTTTTTATATGGGTCTGTATCATATTTCATATGTGGACTAAGCAAGAAGCTTTTTGCTGTTTCAGGAGACATATCCAATTTTTGAGTTGTTAGCTCAACAACTCTATTCATGCCTCCATCTTTCTGCATTGCTTCTTCAGCTCTTAGGTATGCACGAAGCAGCTTTTGTGCAGCTTCAGGATTTTCTTTAAGCCAGCTTGTTTTTGCGATCATACGGCAGCAAGAGTGATCAGGCCACAATTCATCAGGCCACATAACGATTTTCATTCCAGCCTTAGCAATTTGAAGTTCAAAACCTGTAGATACTGAACCAAAATCTGCTTGACCGCTGCGCACTGCTTCCATAACATCTGTATTCTTTTTCATTTCAATAAAAGTAACATCTTTTTTTAGATCAAAGCCTGCATCATATAAAATACCTTTTAGTACGATGTCTGGAGTTCCACCTCTCATAATAGCAATTTTCTTGCCGCGGAAATCTTCCACGCTTTTATATGTTGTATTTGGATTTGCAAAAACAGGAGTGGCACCAATAATCATATAGCCACCAAACATAGTGAAATCTTGGCCTTTTGCAATTTGAATCAAAGGACCACCAGTACCATATGTAGAAATAACGTCAACCTGACCTGAACTTAAAGCTTGGAAAGCATCTGTGCCGTTATTTATGTATTTAAGCTCAACATCAATACCTTCTTCTTTTAAGTATCCCTTGTCCTCAGCAAGAAACTGAAATACTTGACCAGAGGTTGCTTGGGCTGCCAATTTAACCTTATGGGTAGTCTTTTTTTCAGAACTGCTTTTATTGCTTGTGTTGTTAGATTTTGTAGCGCAAGCTGTTAGAGATAACATTGCTATGGCTAATAATGCTATAGTTTTAAAAATTTTTTTCACTTTCATACCTCTTTTCATATTTTATTATTTGTTTTTATTTGAATCTCATTATGGATGACTTTTATCAAATCATTACGTAACTGCATAGCCTGAGGATTATCATACATTGTTTCTCTATTCAGATTTTTCTCATTATTAAATGAGTATTTGTAGATGATTTTGCTTGGTGATTGACCTAACACAAAGATATCAGTTGCTAAAAGTAATGCTTCATCCACATCATGAGTAACAAAGAAAATTGTTTTACGACTTACAGTTTCTTTTTTCCACAAGTCTAAAATTAGGTCTTGTAGCTTGGCTCTTGTTACTGCATCCAAAGCTCCAAAAGGCTCGTCCATCAAAAGAATTGGAGGATCTATAGCAAAAGCTCGAGCTATTGCACATCGTTGCTTCATGCCGCCTGAAAGTTCCTTAGGAAACTTGTCAAAATTTGACTCAGCTAGCTCAACATCCTTCATTCTTCTAAGTGCTTCAGCCTTTCGTTCTTCTGAATTCATATTCTTAAATTTTTGTTTAAGTGCTATTGTAATATTTTCCCCCACACTCATCCATGGAAAAAGGCCATAGTCTTGAAAAACTACACCTCTTTGCAGACTTGCTTTTGTAACTGGTTCATTGTCCACAAGAATTTCTCCGGAATTTGGCTTTTCCAAACCTGCAAGCAAACGGAGAAGTGTGCTTTTTCCGCAGCCAGATTGGCCGAGTAAGCAGACAAATGCTCCAGCTTTAACATTCATATTGATATCACCTAATATTGGGTCTTTATCGTAAGAAAAGCTCAAATCGTTTACAGATACATTAAGCATAAATTTACCCCCCTTTCCTTATATTGTTTATGCTGCGACTATTTATACAAATTTTCATGTATAACTTAAGTAGTGCTTATATAAAAAATAGGATATTTATTGAAATTTAATTTAAATAATTAAACTACAATAAAATATTATGATAATAAAATTTACAAATACAGTAAAATAATAAACACAAGACAACAAAACATGTAGATAATTATACAATACGGATTGATATTATCATAATTAAAGTAAATTTGTCTAATCGATAAATTCTATATTAGATATAGGTTCTATTTGTTTTTATAATAACAAGCTAGCTAAAGCTTTTTAAATGAAGCTAAATACAACATTATTCCTACTAGAGTAAATATAAGCCTACTAATTATAAAATGTGAAGATAGAATAAAAACAGGTTCACCAAGACCATCAACAGGTAGAATTGTAGGCATATAACTTATATATCCTTTGGCAAAAATATCAATAAAAGGTGCGTTGTTAAAATTTACAAGTGACAAAACCAAAACAATTGGAATCCAAACATAAAGGAAAATTTGGTTTTTGCTTCCTAAAAACATACTTGTTCCAAAAACAAATGCAAAAGTGGGAAGTAGTATTATTAAAATTGGTAACAAAAAGTTTTGAAAATTTGTAAAATTAAAAATTGTCTTATAAAATACTACACTTATAAAAATGCAACACATTGCAATAATTAAATAAGAAATAAGCAAAGCTAAATTTTTTGTGGTTAAATACTTTTTTTCTGGTAAAGATGTACATGAAGTAATTTCCCTTACTCTTTGTTCATTTCTAGAGAAAAGTCCTGTGCAAGTGAGCATAAGAATTAATAACATAATCGTATTTATGTCACATAAAAACTTGCAATAGCTCCACTTTGAAAAAGGTGCCGTACCAGAAATACCCTGTATTATTTTTGTATATAGATCAATCACTGAAAAGAAAAGTGCAATTATGAAAGTTATAACAAATATCTTTGAAAAAATTATTCTCTTTAGTTCGTATTTAAGAATTTTCATATCCATTGACCACTACCTCCTTTTAGCACCAGTAATATTTAAAAAATCAGAAAAAGATAGTTTTTTATCTTTTTTACCGTAATATTCTTGGTAAATAACTTTCATGGAATTAAAATAATTTTCTTCACCAATGTTATTATAAACATTGTAAATTTCAAGTGGTGCTAGATGATAAATTTTACGATCCTTCAAAATTAATGTAACGAAATATTTTGGAAGCATTGATAGTTTGTTCATGTATGCAGGATTTCTTTGATAAAAGTTTCGATTCAATTCGTTTGCTCCTTTTTTCCACTTTTTTACCAATAAACTTTCTGCATAATCTTTTCCAAATTTGTTTTTCAAGAATAAATAGGTGCTAAAATCCGCAAAAGCTTCATTTGACCATTCACTGTGATTTTTATCTATTTCATTATTGCTGTTTGCGTTAGATGCATCTATTCCACCACCCCACCATTGATGAGCAATTTCATGAGTCATCGTAGCAAAAGTGTCAGAAGAAGAAGCTTGAGATAAATTCTTGTTGGATTTTTTATTTAAACAATCTTCAGCAATCCAAGAAATATTTCCCTGTTGAACTCCAGTTCCACCTTGTACTCCTGATGTTACAACTACTTTAAGACTATTTCTACTTAGTGGTCCAAATTTTTCTGAAAAGAATGAGAATATATCAAGTGTATCACTTCCCCTAGATTCAAATTCTTTTCTCGCAGATAATGGATAGAAAAACTCTACATTTGTGCCACTTACATTTCTTTCAAATATTCCATATGCTCCGGCTTTCAAAGATAAATCATTTAGTTTATTGCAAGAAAAACTCCAAGTAGTAAGACCATCTTTCTCAGAAATTTTGCGATTTTTATCTCCCTCCGTTATGACTGTAAACTTTGAGTCTATTTTTATTGACCCTTCAATAATCCTATCCTTTTGTTCAACACAAACAAAAGGAGCAATGTATTTAGCATGCCCTAAGCTTACATAATTTTTGTTAATTCCTTCAGAAAAATCATTAGTTACATTTAAGGCTTTCGGTGTCCCTGAATACTTTATACTTAGTTTAGCTTTAGTACTTTTGGGAATGCTTATTTCAAAAACATTTCCACGTTTTGCACTGCTCAAAACCTTTGGTGAAACCTTGATGTAGTTTATGTCTACATTGTTTAACTTCATCTCATTAATGTGGTAACCATCTGCTAATTCAAAATATATGTTTTGAGGCTTATCAGTTCCGTTTTGCAGTTCTTGAAGGTAAGCTCCTGTCGCACACTTTTTGTCTTTTTCTATCTTAAGATCTACAAGTATATTTGAAGTTCCTATGACACTATTGTTTACAGGCGTTTCTTTTTTACCATTAATCAATGTTGACGCCAGATCTGTAAGCGAAAATGATTTAAAAATTGGTTCATTTTGAAAAACAAAAAATGCTCCCAAAAGAGAAACTAAAAAGCAAATGGGTAATAATTTATATTTTCTGCAGTTTTTAAAGATAGATTTAAATAGTCCTTTTTCATAACATCTATTGCACAACATTCCGAATAAAAATATGGACATGGCTATTGATAATCCAAACAACCTATTCCAGAGCATTCCCAAAACGATATTCCCGCTTCCGAAATTTTCGGAAAGTCCACTAGCAGCTGTCTGAACCCACATATATTGATAATTAATATTTCCTGTTAAAAAACTAAAAAGCACAGCTAAAATCATAATAATGCAGGTTATATTAACATTTCTAAAAACAAGATAAAATCCTGCGGTCATAAGAATTGTTAGCACAACGGAACCAAAAATTATTATGGAGTAACTGAGTAAGAAGTAACTGAAATTGCTTAAACTGCCCATATTAAATATATAGTGAGGAATCATAAATATCATCGCCATCACTGTTGAAATAACACCAGCGCACATTAAACCTGCAATTTTAGTTAAATTTATCTTTATAGAGCTTGATATTGGCTCAATTATATAATTAACTCTAAACCTAAGTATTTTGTCAAATTCGAAAACTGTTAGTGCAATAAACGCAAAGGTTGAGATTACTGCCCCTGCTTTTGCTGGCAAAAGTATGATTTGAGACAAAAGAGTAAAGCTTTTTACCTCCAATAATTGACTAATACTTTCTGAGATGTATGGAGAAAGTAGTGCGACAATCAAAGGAAAAACTGATGTAAGCAAAATTATTATTTGAGTAAATCTAGACTTCAGAATCCTCTTTGTTTCATAGGCAAAGAATGCATTTTTCATTTAATGAACACCCCCATTGTGTATGACATATGTGTACGCATCTTCGAGAGTAGGCTCGATAAGTGGAATAGAACCTTCTATTTCTTTACCAATAACACGACAAGAGATACCATTACCTGTAAACAATTTAGATGTAATTTTGTACTTATCTCCAATTCTTTTTTCTAAAGCTTCGTTATTTTTTTCCTCAATAAAACCAACATGTCCGTGCACAGCTTTTATTAAATCTGGTGAAGTTCCGTCAAACAAAATCATGCCGTTATTAATGATTATAATTCTATTGCAAATGGCTTGTATATCATCGATGATGTGAGTGGAAAGTAACACTATTTTGTCATTTGCAGTTTGTGAAAATACATTTCTGAATTTAATTCTCTCTTCTGGGTCAAGTCCAACTGTAGGTTCATCTAAAATGATAAGTTCGGGATTTCCAAGTAATACTTGTGCTATACCAACACGCTGTCTCTGACCACCTGAAAGAGTTTTAATTTTAAAGTTTCTTTTTTCTTTCAAATTGGTCTGTTCAATAGCTTGTCTGATAATACCTTTCACATTTTTTTTAATTTCTTTTAATGCACACATGTAATCTAAAAACTCATAAACTGTTAATTCGTCATACAAACCAAAGCTTTGAGGCAAATAGCCTAACTGCTTTCTGAGTTCTTTTTCGTGTTCTTGTATTGGTTTGCCATCAACAGTTATCTCGCCAGTTGTTGGTATTATCTTCGATACCAATAGTTTCATAAAGGTACTTTTTCCAGCACCATTTGGACCCAAAAGTCCTATAAAATTAGGGCTTTTAACTTCTAAGTTTATGTTACTTAGCGCCTTTTTTCCTGTTTTGTATGTCATGCTCACGTTTTTGATATTGATTTTCATAAATGTGTTACACTCCTTTTAGTATATTTTTATGTTTTACTTATATAATAGAATTTTCAACTTACATCTCCGTGACTTTTTGGTGAGAGATTAGTCACTCTAAGAAACCTAAAAATATTGGATAAAAATACGGGAGCATCCTTGGATTTGATTTACACAAATCTAAGAATGCTCCCGTATAATCCTACAACATCCCATAGTCAAGAACATATAGGTTGTTGTTTTCATCATACCCGAAGGAATTAACCTTGCAGTACTCATTTTGTAATTGAGGAGATTTAGTTACAAATAAATTTTTAAACTTCTCTAATTTTGAGAGAAAAGTTTTGTGATTTGAAAAATTTTTTTCCTTTTCTATATATCCATATATTGTCTCATCAGAATCTGTACTAGTATCTATAGGAATTAAACGTTTATGGACAGTCAAATATAAAAATTTGCTTTTATATATTGCATATACTGGGCATAATATATCTTTAAAGTTTTCAAGTTTTTCATCATTTGATGTATAGATTTTAAATTCGTTAATACATTGGTCTGCTCCTACAGGTAAAGAAAATCCTGTAGCATCAGATGAAACTTTAATTATAAAGTTATCTAAAATATATACACATCGCATAGAACGTGCTATGATATTTTTTCTATTTAATTGCTTTAGTAAGCTATTGGTTATGCAGTTATTTTCGCCTAATTTCATTCCATACTGGCTTAAAAATTTTTCAACCTCATATAATTCTTTATTCATAAAAATTCCTCCTTTAAATAATTCTTGGCAATAAAATAAGGACATGAGGGAAAGCTTATGCTTTTACCACATGTCCTCTGTATTCTTTACCTGAGAGTTTGGACATAAATATATATCTTACACCTTGGGTTTTGTATTTAAACAAATTTTCAGAGTTTCGTCCTATAGCGCTATGGGCACCTGAAAGTTTCTGATACAGCCGTGGAACTATATCATTGCTTCTTCGGTTAACAAATTGTTATCTCACGCTATATTCACCCGAATAATATTAAATTTTAATATCTTGGCTTAATTATATCATCCCATTAATCTGATTTCAACCCAGATTTCACAGTATGGGGCTGTATAATATCTATTTCATAATACTTTTTTTAGCAACAGAAATAGCATCTCTTGATTTTTCAATCATTTTCTTACTTTCATCGCCCATCTTTAAGCTCACTGAAATGAAAATCATATCTAAAATAACAAGCTGTATAAGTCGTGAAACCATGGCATCTGTATAATATTTTAAATCATAGGTTGAGCTGAATAGGGATACATCTGATATTTTTGCAAGAGAAGAGTTTAAATAACTTGTTATCCCAATGATTTTACAACCTGCTTTTTTAGCATTTTCAGCACATTCCAAAACTTCACGGCTTTCTCCAGTATGTGAAATGAGAACTACCACATCATCTGCTTTAAGATGAGAAGTTTTTATCAGTGAAAAATGGGAATTTATATCAAAGGATACTCTTTTACCAATTCTCATAAATTTATGATATGCATCCATTGCAATTACACTGGAACCACCTGAACCGTAAAACAATATACTGTCGCTATTTAAGATAAGGTTTACAGCAGTATTCAAATCTTCAATATTTATAATGTTATTTAAATCGTTTATTGCACAAGCAGCAGAAGATACCACTTTTTGCTTTACTGTTTCAATGCTATCGGAAGCCTCAATATTTTGATATCCATCAGCTATATTAATGATACTTGATGATGCTGCAGTAGTATTTTCTTTAGATAATTCTCCAGCCATATCTATACGAAATGTTTGATATGAATTGTAATCAAGCTTATTTATAAAACGTATTACAGTAGGTTCACTAACGGAACATTTTTGAGCTAAATCACTAATAGTTAATCTAACAGCTTCATTTTTATTACTTAAAATATAGTCAGCTATATTTTTTTGTATTTTGGATAAAGTATTATAGCGTGAACGTATAGTAGTAAACAGATTGTCCTGCATGTTTAATAATTCCCCCTAAGTTCTTTTATTTTATGATAAGTCAATTGTAGCAAAACATTATATAAAAAACAACAAAGCTAATATTCAAAAAATTAATTATTGACAACGTTTAAATGTTTTGATATTCTTAATATAGTAAAAATACTACTGATAAACAAAATAATAAGTAATAAAATTACTAAAACAAAAAATATTAAAATAAATGGTGTCTAAAAAAGCATATAAAGCTTTTGAGGATATCACTAAAAAATTGGAGGATGAGATTATGAAAAAAAATATTGGTTTCATAGGATTAGGTATAATGGGAAGACCTATGACATTAAATCTTTTAAAAGCTGGTTACAAGGTGACTGTATATGACATAAACAAGGAAGCAATAGAAAAATTAGTGGCTGAAGGTGCTAAAGGAGCTGCATCACCAAAGGAAGTTGGAGAAAATAGTGACGTAATTATTACTATGGTGCCAAATTCTAAGCATGTAAGAGAAGCAGTTTTGAGTGAAAATGGAGTTGCTAAGGGTGCAAAAGCTGGTTCAGTTGTAATCGATATGAGTTCTATTACTCCAGTTGCTTCAAAAGAAATTGCAAAAGAGCTTTCTGAATTTGGTATTGAAATGTTAGATGCACCTGTAAGTGGTGGAGAACCAGGAGCTGTAGCTGCTACATTATCCATAATGGTAGGTGGTAAGGAACAGGTCTTTGAAAGCGTTAAAGATGTACTTCAAGCTATGGGAAGAGATATTGTTCTAGTTGGAGCAAATGGCTGCGGAGTTACTGCAAAATTAGCAAATCAAGTTATTGTTAATTTAAATATTGCAGCAATGTCAGAAGCACTAGTGCTTGCAGCAAAAGCTGGAATCGATGTTGAAAAGATGTACCAAGCAATTAGAGGCGGACTTGCAGGAAGTGTTGTACTTGATGCAAAGGTTCCTTTAATACTTGATAGAAACTTTGTACCAGGTGGAAAAATTTCAATAAATCTTAAAGATATAACTAATGTTATGGAAACAGCTCATAGCATTGATGTTCCACTACCATTATGCAGCCAATTATTAGAAATAATGCATGCATTAAAAGCAGATGGAAAAGAAAATGACGATCACGGTGGTATAGTACAATATTATGAAAAAATTGCAAAGGTTGAAGTTAGAAGGGAGCAATAATAATGAGCAAAGTGCTAGCTAAAGGAGTTTTTGATAAGATACCAGCAGTAGATGTAAAAGTTGTAGATGAATTATTAACTAAGGAATTAGCTGAACTTGATAAAAAAATAGTAGTACTTGATGATGATCCTACTGGTGTACAAACAGTCCATGATGTTTCAGTTTACACTGATTGGTCATTAGATAGCATTGAAAATGGTTTTAAAGAAGAAAGTTCTATGTTTTTTATTCTAACAAATTCAAGAGGCTTTACTGCAGCAGAAACGGAAAAAGCTCATAAGGAAATGTCTTTAAATATTACACAAGTAGCTAAAAAGCTTAATAAAGATTTTATAGTAATTAGTAGATCAGATTCAACTCTTAGAGGACACTATCCTCTTGAAACAGAGATTTTAAAACAAACTATAGAAGAAAATTCGCAGGTTAAATTTGATGGGGAAGTACTGATGCCATTTTTCAAAGAAGGTGGAAGATTCACTGTTAACAACATTCACTATGTTCAATATGATGAGTATTTAGTGCCAGCTGGAGAAACTGAGTTTGCAAAGGATAGAACTTTTGGGTATACAAAATCTCAATTAGGTGAATACATTGAAGAAAAAACAAAGGGAGCTTTTAAAGCTGAAAACACTACTTATATATCACTTGAAAGCATTAGAAATTTGGAAATAGAAAAAATTAAAGAACAATTATTAAAGGTTGAAAACTTCAATAAAGTTGTAGTTAATGCTGTAGACTATGTTGATGTGAAGATATTTGCTATTGCATTAGTAAAAGCAATAAAAGCAGGTAAAAATTTTATGTATAGAAGTGCAGCTGCTTTGACTAAGGTAATAGGGGGAGTAAGTGATAAAAATTTACTAACTAGAGATGAACTTATTAAAGAAGGTTCTAAAAATGGAGGCTTAATAATAGTTGGTTCTCATGTTAAAAAGACTACTGAGCAATTAGAAGAATTAAAGAAATGTGATTTTATAGAGTTCATTGAATTCAATTGCCATCTTGTTTTAGATTCTGAAAAATTTGAAGCAGAGGTTCAAGGAATTATTGAAAAAACTGAAAAGCTTATAGCAGAAGGTAAAACTGTAGCAGTTTATACTTCAAGAAAAAGGTTAGATCTTGGTGAAAATAAAAAGGAAGAAGAATTAAAGCTTTCTGTTAAGATTTCAGATGCAGTAACAAGCATTGTTGGAAAATTGAAGGTAAGACCTAACTACATTGTTGCTAAAGGCGGAATAACATCAAGTGATGTAGGAACAAAGGGACTTAAAGTAAAAAGAGCAACTGTAGCTGGTCAAATAAAACCAGGAATACCTGTATGGAGAACAGGTGATGAAAGTAAATTCCCAGGTGTAGCATATGTTATATTTCCAGGAAATGTGGGAACTAAAACAACTTTGAAAGAAGCAGTTGAAATTTTAAATCAATAGAAACTATACATTTAATTTGTGATCTGAGGTGTTATAGGGAAAGGAGGAAAAATGCTAGTTAACATGAAAGAAATTCTCCTTGATGCAAAGTTAAATAATTATGCAGTTGGTTCATTTAATGTATATAGTTATGAAACAATAAAAGGTGTTATAGAAGCTGGTAAACAGAACAATAATCCTGCAATAATTGCATTTGGAGAAAAATACATTAAAAATATGGATTTTAAATCAGTATACGCTTTGGTAAATAACTTATCAAAGGATACTAAGGTTCCTTTTGCTTTACACTTAGACCACTGCAGCAATTTGGAAAATGTGTACAAGGCTATAAAGGCAGGATTTACTTCAGTAATGTATGATGGATCTTCCTTGAAGTTTGAAGAAAATGTTGAAAATACTTCAAAGGTTGTTGAAGTTGCACACTCATGTAATGTATCTGTGGAGGCTGAATTAGGTTCTTTGGCAGCAGGATTAGATTCTAATGAAGGAAATTTAGAAGATAAAGAAATTTATACAAGTCCAGCACAGGCAGAAGAATTTGCTAATAGTACAAAAATAGATGCTTTAGCGGTATCAATAGGTACAGTACATGGTATGTATAAAGGTGTGCCTGATATAAGAGTGGATATACTAAAGAAAATAAAGGAAAAAGTTCATATACCACTTGTTTTACATGGCGGATCAGGAACTCCTCAAAATGTATTGAAGGACTGTATTGAAAATGGTATATGCAAAATAAATGTTAATACAGAAATATCAGTATATACTATAGAAAAAATAAGAGAAATGTTAAATGATAATAAGAAACATCATTTATCAGAGATATCATTAAAAGAAACAGAATTTGTTAAAGAAGTAGTTACTAAATATATGAAGATATTTAAATAACTTTTAGAAGGTAAACTTCACCTTCAAAAAACTGGGAAAAGGTGAAGTTTGCACTTTAAAGAAATGTTACATATATCAGATATAGTATTGCAATAATTTATACGATCTAAGAAAACGATAACATAAATGATAAATTTTAGAAAAAACTTTAAGTGGAGGATTTTATTATGAGTAATATAACAATTATGATTCTCATTCTATTTATTTCTATTGCTTTGATTGTGTTTCTTATTATGAAAACAAAGCTAAGTGCATTTTTGGCATTAACTATAGCCGGATTATTCCTTGGTACTGCAGCAGGTATGCCTCTTGATAAAGTTGCTGTTTCATTTCAAAATGGTATGGGAAGCACTTTAGGATTCCTTGCAACTGTTCTTGGACTTGGAACAATCCTTGGTAAGATGCTTGAAATTTCTGGTGGAGCACAGCGTCTTGCAAGAACCTTACTTGATACCTTTGGTGAGAAAAGGGCACATTGGGCAATGTTATTTGTAGCATTTATATGCGGAATACCTGTATTTTTTCAAGTTGGTTTTGTTTTATTACTTCCAGTAATATTTAGTATTGCACTTCAAACAAGAATGTCACTAGTAAAAATAGGAATTCCTGTTGTAGCAGGACTAATAACAGTACATGCAATGGTACCACCACATCCTGCTGCTCTAGCTATTGTTTCTACTCTCAAGGCTGATGTTGGAACTGCTATTATGTTAAGCTTAATTATAGGATTACCAGCTGCAATTTGTGCAGGACCTATTTATGGTAATTTGATTTCAAAATATGTCAAAGTTAATCCTCCAGAGAATCTTTTCCAAGATGAACTTATACCAGAAGAAAAACTTCCTAAATTCGGAATAACATTATTTACAATATTATTACCTATGATAATCATGGTAGTAAAAACTATTGTTGAATTAGCAGCACCTAAGGGAGCACCATATATTCGTCTTGTAGAATTTGTTGGTAATCCAATAGCAGCACTTTTAATTTCTGTAGTTTTCTCATATTTTACTCTTGGATTTTCAAGAGGTATGAAAAAGGAAGAAATATTGAAGATTACTGATGGTTGCTTTGGACCAGTAGCAGGTATACTTCTAGTTATAGGTGCAGGCGGAGCGTTTAATCAAGTTCTTCAGGATAGTGGAATAGGAAAGGTACTTGGAAGTGTTCTTACAAACTTGCACATGAGTCCGATATTGTTAGCATGGATAGTTGCTATTATAATGAGATTTGCTGTTGGTTCTACTACTGTTGCAATGATGACTTCAGCAGGCATAATTCTACCACTTTTATCTAGTTATCCAGATGTGAATCGTGCATTAATATGTGCAGCTATTGGTGCAGGAGGAATTGGTTTATCACATGTAAATGACTCTGGATTTTGGATAGTTAAAGAGTATTTTGGAATGTCAGTAGGAGATACCTTTAAATCATGGACAGCAGCTACAACTGTTGCATCTGTTGTTGCCATTGCTATAACTATGATTGTGGGAACATTCATTTAATTCTAGAAAAATATAATAATATAAGAGTATAATATAAATATGTTAGGTATATATAATTTAGAAACATTATATATACCTAATCGTTTTTGATAAAATACAGTTTAATTATAAGTTTTTGAAATATTAAATAATTGCTTTTAGATTAATTTGTAAAAGTTAGTTATTATAATTTTAGTATAAATTAAGAAGGAGAAGATACTAATGATTAAATATAATTGGTGTGTATGTGATATGGATGGAACGTTGCTTAATTCAAAGGATAGTATATCAAAAGAAAATGAACAAGCATTGAAAAAAATTCAAAATATGGGGATTGAAGTTGTTATTGCTTCAGGAAGAGTTGATCTTTTAATGAAGTCTTTTATAAAACAGTTAAATTTAAAAGGCTATATTATATGCTGTAATGGTGGATTAATTAAAAATATAAAAACAGGAGAAGTTCTCTATTCAAAAATAATGAATAAAGCAGATGTAAAGAAAATTATAAATTATAGTATAAGAAATAATGTTGAATTTTTTATATATACTATTGATACTGTGTATTCTAGTAAAAATAATCCTAAGGCTAAAAAATATGAAATTTTAAATAAGTCATTTTCAGAGGATTTAACAATACCAATAAAGTATGTAAATGATGAAATCATAGAAAATTTAGATGAAATTGATGCTTTTAAAATTTTGCTTGTTTGTGAAGATAGTGATCAGGTTAAGCTAGCTGAAAGTGATTTTTCAGAAATTCATGATATTACAATGGTAAGTTCACTAAAGGGACTTTTAGATATTATGGCATCAAATACTTCAAAAGGGAATGGACTTAAAATTTTATCTGAAAAGTTAGATTTAGATTTAAGTAAAGTTATTGCTTTTGGAGATAATTATAATGATATTGAGATGTTTAGACAAGTAGGAATGCCTATAGCTATGGGAAATGCAGTTGATAAGGTTAAATCAGAAGCTAAATATGTAACTAAATCAAATGATGAGTCTGGTATAGCTTATGCAATTAATAAGTTTATATTGGAAAAATAAATATTTTATTATAGTAGTAGATAAGTACCAATGGGATGTAATTACTGTTGGTACTTTTTTGTGTAAAATTTTGGTTGATGACTATTGATAAAAAAGTAAATTAATTCTAAGATATTATTATAAAAAATTAAAAATTAGAATAATATAAGTATGTTTATAGGTAAATTTAATTTGTGCTATAATGCCCGCAAAATAGACTTGATATAAAATAAGATAGTAAGGGGGATAACATGGTAGAAAATTTATTGGACCATAAAAAAATTTTAGAATGTTTATTGGAAAATTTAGATGAAGGAATTCAAATTGTAGATTCTACAGGTAAAACTATATATTATAATCAGGTAATGGGTAAGGTGGAAGGAATAAATCCTAATGAAGTTTTAGGAAAGCGTGTTAATGAATATCTATCAGATGTAAAGGAAGATACATCAACTCTTATGAAAGTATTAAAAAGTGGAGAAAAAATTGTAGATTTAATTCAACAGTATAGTAATGAATACAAGAAAAAGGTTACGACTATAAATACTACTGTACCTGTGACATGTGATGGTAAAAATGCAGCAGCAATTGAAATATCTAAAGACATGACAAGGTTAAAGGAACTTACTGAATATATATATAAACTACAAGGAAATGATACAAAAGTAAAAAAAAGGTTTAACTTTAAAGATATAATTACTAATAGTGATAAGATGAAGGAAATAGTGAAAAAAGCCAAAAGATCCAGTTTGTCAAATTCATCAGTTTTAATATATGCAGAAACAGGGTCAGGAAAAGAAGTAATGGCTCAAAGTATTCACTATGGTGGGATAAGAAATAATAACCCTTTTATACCAATTAATTGTGCTGCAATACCAGCAGCTTTACTTGAAGGAATGATGTTTGGAACAACAAAAGGTAGTTTTACAGGGGCGGAAAATAAAAAGGGATTATTTGAAGAAGCAAATCATGGAACTATTTTGTTAGATGAAATTAATTCAATGGAACCATATCTTCAATCTAAACTTTTAAGAGTACTTCAAGATGGATACATAAGACCAATTGGAAGCAATAAACCTATAGATATAGATGTAAGAATAATAGCTACATTAAACGAAGAACCTGAGGAACTTGTGAAATCAGGAAAACTTAGAAAAGACTTTTATTATAGATTAAGTGTAATAAAATTAAGAATACCACCACTAAGGGAGAGAAAAGAAGATATACCTATTTTAGCTAATAAATTTCTTAAAGAATGCAATGATATTATGGGGAAAAATATAGAAAGAATACATGAAGATTTAATGGAAAAGTTTTTAAAGTATAACTGGCCTGGAAACATAAGAGAACTTAGAAATGTAATTGAATCTGCTGTAAATATGTCAGATGATACTTCTGTTTTGAATTGTAACAATTTTGAATCTAAAATTTTTAATAAATCAATAAGTGGGCTGTATGAAGATTTTAATATAGATAACTGTGAAAAAATTGATTTAGAAAAATATATAGGCAGCATAGAAAAGAATGTAATTGAAAAGGTGCTTAAAAAAAATAATTATAATGTAAGTAAAACTTCTAGGCAATTAAATATTTCAAGACAAAATTTACAGTATAAATTAAAAAAGCACAATATTAAGCATGAGGGAGAGTAGTAAAGAAAGTACTACTATATCTTTATAATGAATATTTTTAAAATTTTTCATTAAAATGTGTTTTCAATATAAAAGTTTATAAAAACTAGTATGTACAATAGAAGCATATATACATACTAGTTTTTATTTGTTATGTTAAAAATGAATAAATATTCAAAAAAATTAATTAATTAATGCAATAGCAAAATAATTTGTCACATGTAAAAAAATTTTGCACATGGCTATATTAATTGTAAATATTAGACAACATCTATTTAATACCAATTTGAGTAAATATATAGCAAGAAATTTTGCTGATTATTTTATACAAATTAATTTTTAAGCTATATAAATAGAGGATTTCAGCATATGGCACACTGTTTGCTTTATATATTAACGAGACCAATGGAAAACAAAAGTTCCATTTGATACATACAAAATTATATTTATGGTAGGTGAAGAAGTATGATAAAAAAAGGTACATGGGTTGAGGTTGAGGAGATCGTATTGATACCTGAGGAAAGAGCTAAAAATATACCAGAAGAAACCAAAAAAACTCCTCTTAAATGTTGGATAAGGGGAAATTGTTTAAATGATTGTAAGTTAGGCGATGAAGTAAATGTTGAAACAAATGTAGGAAGAATAGCTCGAGGGAAGGTAGTAGATGTAGAACCAGGTTATTACCATTCCTTTGGAAGATATATTAGTGAACTGGGTTACATAGGAAAACAAGCCAGAGATATGATCAAGTAAGTACACTACCTTGCGAGAAAACGTTAACGGTAAAATAAAAGTTCATAATAGGAGGTCTATAAAGCATGAATAAATATGAAGAGCTTATGTTGAGAAAAAATGAAATTATGCTTAAATCTGTTGGCATTGATTTTGATAAATATGAAAATGAGGGACTTTCATTTAATTATGATGGTCTTATGAAGGATGTTGGATATTCTCTAGAAGAAATTAAAAAAATTCAAAAAGAAGTAGGAGTAGGTGATACACCATTATTAGAATTAAGAAATCTTACAAAATTGGCAAGGAAAGTATCTAAAACAAGAAAAGCAGCTAGAATATTTGTAAAAGATGAAAGCTGTAATCCATCTGGAAGCTTTAAAGATAGAAGAGCATCAGTATCTGTATACGATGCAATGAAGAGAGGATATAAAGGAGTAGCTGCAGCTACATCAGGAAATTATGGTGCAGCAGTGGCTTCACAAGCTAATATGAGAGGTCTTAAATGCATAATAGCTAATGAATGCTATGATTCAAGAAAAGTTGGTCAACCTGAAATATTGGAAAAGGGAAGAAAGTGTGAGGGATATGGTTCAGAAGTAGTTAGACTTACTGTAGGTCCTGAACTATTTTATACTTTTTTAAAAATACTTGAGGATACAGGATATTATAATGCATCATTATATTCATCTTATGGAGTGGCTGGTATAGAAACACTAGGTGTTGAAATAGCAGATCAGTGTAGAGAAAGGTTTGGAAAAGATCCTAAGGCTGTGGTTATAACTCATGCAGGTGGAGGTAATGTTACAGGAACGGCTAGAGGACTTATAAAATCAGGAGCAAAGGATACAAAAATAATAGGAGCATCTGTGGATTTAAGTGGTTTGCATATGGCATCAGATATAGCATTTAATAAAAAATCTTTTACAACAGGTCACACTGGTTTTGGAATACCATTTATGACTAATCCAGATAGATCAGATGTGCCAAGAAGTTCAGCAAGACCACTAAGATACATGGACAGATATGTGACAATAACACAAGGTGAGGTATTTTGGATGACCGAGCTTTTAGCTCAATTAGAAGGATTAGAAAGAGGACCTGCTGGAAACACTTCATTAGCATCGGCCTTTGTAATTGCTCAGGAATACGAGGATGACGACATAATAGTGGTCCAAGAAACTGAATATACAGGAGCAGGCAAAAGTCCCATAGCACAACTTAACTTTGCAAAAGAAAATGGCATTGAGGTTTTAGTAGGGGACCCAAAAGATCAAGTACCAGGTAAAAACATAATATTACCTTCTCATCCTGGATTAGTTACTGTAATTGATGAAAATATGGATAATTTAAGAAAATCTTATTTGAAAAATGCTTTTAAGAAAGTAAAAGAAAATAAAATTGGAAAAATAGATTTAAAATTTTTATGTAGTGAGACTAAATTCAGCAAAGAAAAGGTTGTAGAAGCATTAAATCAAAATAATATTGAAATAGAATAGAAGAGGTGAAGATTATGAAAAGGGAAGATGATTATGCAAAGAGAAGAGAGCATTTAAAAGGTTTAACAGATGAACAACTTTATGATAAATTTTGGAGCCTTACTTCTGAAATTGTAAAGCCTTTAGTTGATCTATCTTATCAATATACATCCCCAGCTATTGAACGTTCAGTACTTTTAAGAATGGGGTTTTCCAGTCTAGAAGCGCAGCCAATAGTTGAATATGGAACCAAGTGGAATTTATTGGGTAAAGGTATAGGAAATGTGGTTTTGACCTATGCAAAATTAAAAAATATGGATTACTTGAAAGCAGGAGAGGAATTATCCAAAGGAATAGGATGGAATTTAGTAATAGACAAAATGAAAGGCGGTGAAAAATAATGATTGAAAAATTAAAAGAAAATGAAAAGCTTAATGTAGAAGAAATATTAAAAGATTTAGATAAATATGAACCAAAGTGGAGAGGCTGGCATTGGAGAGAACCTTATAAAGAAGGAAAAGTTGGAGAATTTACCTATCATGAAATATCTAAACCTTTAAAAAATAGTGAACCTCTTCCTGCAGCAAGAAGTTTTAATGGAATAGACCCTCAACCAAAGGCTGTTATTACTACAGAGATAGCTTCAGGCAGATTTGAAGATGATTTAAGAAGGATGAGGATGGCAGCTTGGCACGGAGCTGATCACTTAATGGTTATAAGGACAGCAGGACAAAGCCATTATGATGGATTAATAGAAGGAACTCCAGAAGGAATAGGTGGTGTTCCTATTACAAGAAAAGAAGTTAGAGCTACAAGGAAAGCTATAGATTTAATAGAAGAAGAAGTGGGAAGAAAAATCAATTTTCATTCCTATGTGTCTGGTGTAGCGGGACCTGATATTGCAGTTATGTTTGCAGAAGAAGGTGTAAATGGAGCTCACCAAGATCCACAATATAATGTACTTTATAGAAATATAAATATGTATAGATCTTTTGTAGATGCTGCAGTAGCTAAAAAAATAATGGTATGGGCAGAGATGCTTCAAATAGATGGTGCACATAATGCCAATGCCACAGCTATGAAAGGTTATAATGTAATGCCTGAACTTATGGTTCAGCATGCTATAAATTCAAAGTTTTCAGAAATGATTGGGATGAAACCAGAGAATATATCACTTTCTACAGTACCACCAACATCAGCACCAGCTCCTTGCATGAGATATGATTTACCTTATGCAGTGGCTTTAAGACAATTATTTGATAGATACAAAATGAGAGCTCAAATGAACACTAAATATATAGAATCTTGTGAAAGAGAAGCTACAGTAGGACATACTTTGAATTTATTAATTTCAGAACTAACTTCGGTAGACATTCAAAGTACCATAACTCCAGATGAAGGAAGAAATGTTCCATGGCATTATAATAATATACATGCTGTAAATACAACAAAGCAATCATTTATAGCTATGGATGGACTAATGGACATGATAGAACTTAAGAAAACTGGATATTTACCTGAAAAAGTAAGAGAGCTTAAAGAAAGAGCAGTTCTGTTTTTAGAAGAAATGATAGAAGTTGGCGGATATTTTAAAGCAGTTGATAGTGGCTTCTTTATAGATTCAGGACAGTATCCAGAGAGAAATGGAGATGGCATTGCAAGAAAAATGGAAGGTGGAGATGCTGTAGGAACTATAGTAAAAAGAGAAGAAGATTATTTTGCACCAGTTTGTGCGCATTTTGGATATAACAATGTACCAAAGGAATATAAAAAACCTTGTGATGCTATACATGAATGCACTTTATGTAATCATTCAAAAATTAAATATATAGATGAATTAGATGAAAATGACAATGTATTTAAGAGAATGGAAAATGTAAAAGAAGATGGTACTATAGTACCTGAAGTTCAATGGTCTAAAGATGGATATTTGAAAGTTACTTTATGTTTACCTGAAAATGAACAAATTAGTGAAGCAGCAGCTATTGAAATGGGAAAGAGAATGAACTTAAAGGATGTAGAAATTATACACAAACAAGTACTTCAAAAATCTGAAGGAACTTTAGTTGAAATTAAAGGAGTATGTGATTTCAAAGCTGTGAAGAGAGATGAACTTACTCTTCCAAGAAGAAGAAAAACTCTTGCTCCAGATATAATGAGAGACTATGTAAAAGAACATCCTGTAAAAGTTGTTGCAGCTACTGTTGGAGAAGATGAACATTCTGTTGGATTAAGAGAAGTTATTGATATTAAACATGGTGGTGTAGAAAGATTTGGTATAGAGGCAATATATCTTGGAACTTCATGTCCTGTGGAAAAACTTGTAGACGCAGCTATAGAATCAAAGGCTCAAGCTATATTGTGCAGCACTATAATCACTCATAATGATGTGCACATAAAAAATATGCAAAAACTTCATGATTTATGTGTAGAAAAAGGTGTAAGAGATAAATTAATTCTTGTATCTGGCGGTACTCAAGTAACAGATGAAATAGCTAAAGCTCATGGCATGGATGTTGGTTTTGGAAGAGGTTCCAATGGAACAGATGTTGCATCTTTTATAATTAAAAAATTAATGGGACTTGATCCAGATGAAGAAGAATAATTTTTAAGGTAAAGCAGCAATTTGAATAGGAGGGACTTTTTATGAAAGTAGATTACTTGGTTGCTGAAATAGGCAGTACTACTACACTTGTAACAGCTTTTAATGTAAAGCACGACAACTTAGGAAAGATATTTGTAGATGCTCCTTTTCAGGGTAAAAGCTGTACTACAGTGTTGGAGGGCGATGTAACTATTGGGCTAGAAAATGCAGTAAAAGATATAGAAAACAAAATAAAAGAACCTCTCACATGGGAAAAAATGCTGGCTACTAGTAGTGCTGCAGGAGGACTTAAAATAACAGTTCATGGTCTTATGGAACAGATGACAGTTAGAGCAGCTAAAGAAGCAGCATTAGGTGCTGGTGGCATAATAAAAATGGTTACTTCAGGAAAAATGAGGCAAATAGATTTAAAAAGGATACGTAAAATTAATCCCAATATGATAATGATTGCAGGTGGCACAGACTATGGTGAGAGGGAAACAGCTATTTACAATGCAGAACTTATAAGTGCGGAAAAGTTTAACAAACCTATAGTTTATTGTGGAAATATTGAAAATAGAGAAGAAATAAAAGAAATATTTAAGGGCCAGGAACTTTATATTATTGATAATGTTTATCCTAGAGTAGATGAATTAAATGTAGAACCTGCAAGAAAAATAATACAAGAGGCTTTTGAAAAAAATATTGTAAAAGCTTCAGGTATGAACAAAATAAAGAGCATGGTAAATGGAAGTATAATGCCAACTCCTGGTGCAGTTATGGAGAGCGCAAAAATACTTTATGATATCATAGGAGATTTAGTTGTTTTAGATGTAGGGGGAGCTACTACAGATGTCCATTCTGTAACTGATGGAAGTGCAGTAGTTTTAGATATGTTAATAAGTCCTGAACCTAAAGCCAAAAGAACAGTGGAAGGTGATCTGGGGGTTTTTGTAAATAGCAAAAATGTAATAGATTTACTGGATATTAGAGAACTTGGTGAGCTTAACAAGGATTATATATCACAGCATATAAAAGCTATACCAGAGGAAGAAGAAGATATAAAGGCAAGTTTAGTGCTTACAAAAAAAGCAGTGGAAATGGCTGTAAATAGACATGTAGGAACCATAAAAAGAAAATATGGTGGAGAAAGTGGTTTTGCAGCTTATGGCAAAGATTTATCTCAAGTGAAATATATTATAGGAACTGGAGGGGCACTTACAAGGCTTCCAGATGGAGAAAAAAATCTTTTAGGTATAAGGTTTTTAGAAGATGATGTTACTATGATGCCTAGAAAAGGTGCTAAAGCATTAATAGATAAGGAATACATTATGGCTTCTGCAGGGGTTCTAAGTAAAGATAATAGAGAGGCTGCAGAAGCTCTTTTGAAGCAAAGCTTGAATATCAATGAATCTATGAAAGTTGAAAATTTTTAAATATTAATAAAAAAGGAGAATTTGTTTATGAAAAGGGAATACCCTTGTGTAGAAATAGATTTGTGCAAAATAACGCATAATGCAAAGACAATTCTATCAATGTGCAGTAAAAAAGGTATTGAGGTGGTTGGGGTAACTAAAGTGTTTTGTGCTGAATTATCTGTAGTACAGGCAATGCTAAAAGGAGGAATTAAACACTTTGGTGATTCTAGAATACAAAATTTAATAAGCATGAAAGATATACATTGTAAAAAAACACTTTTAAGAATTTCAATGGAAAGTGAAGCGGAAGAAGTAGTTAAATATAGTGATATAAGTCTTAATTCTGAATTACAAACTATTAAAGTTTTATCAGAAGCAGCTGAAAGCACTAATAAAGTTCATAACATTATACTTATGGTTGATGTAGGTGATTTAAGAGAAGGTGTACTTGTTAAAGATGTTATTGAAACCGTTAGAGAAATATTAAAGCTTAGTAATATAAAATTAATAGGGTTAGGAACTAATGTTACCTGTTATGGAGGAATACTTCCTGATGAAAGGAATTTAGGTAAATTAGTAGAGTTAAAAAAAGATATAAAAAAGATTTTTAATATAGAGCTTCCAATAATTTCAGGGGGGAATTCTAGCAGTATTTATATGGTAATGAATAACACTATACCAAAAGAAATTAACCAACTAAGAATAGGAGAAGGAATTGCATTAGGAAAGGAAACAGCTTTTGGAAAACCTATAGATAATTGCTATGATGATGCCTTTGTACTTAAAGGAGAAATAGTAGAAGTTAAAGAAAAGCCTACGGTTCCTACAGGAGAAATAGGAAGGGATGCTTTTGGTGAAAAACCTCATTTTAAAGATATGGGAATACGTAAAAGAGCTATTGTAGCTGTAGGAAGGCAGGATATAAAGGTAGATGGACTTATACCTTTAGATAAAAATATAAGTATTTTTGGTGCAAGTAGCGATCATTTAATTTTAGATATTACAGATAGTTCAAGAGATCTTGAAGTTGGAGACATAGTAAAATTCAAGATGGACTATGGATGTGTTCTGGCCGCTATGACTTCGCAATATGTGAAAAAGTATTACGCAAATGAATTAGCAATGTCTAGTATATAGAAATGGAGTTGCTAAAGATAAAATAAAAAAATTTTATTGTAGGAGGAATTTTTTATGAAAAGAAAAGTAAAAGTGGTAACCTGGGGTTTAGGCTCTATGGGAAGTGGAATAGCTAAAATGATATTAGGGAAAAAAGGGTTTACTATAGTTGGTGCTATTGATATGGACCCTAATAAAGTAGGTAAAAAGCTTTGCAATATTTTAGATTTAGAAGAAAATGAAGATAATTGTTGTATAGTTACGGATAAGCCCGAACAGGTTATTAAAAAGGGCTTTGCAGATGTATGTATGATAGCTACAGCTTCATTTACAAAAGTAGTATTTCCTTTAATAAAAATGGCAGCAGAGGCTGGTATGAATGTTGTAACTACAGCTGAAGAAATGTCATATCCAAAGGCTTTAGATCCAGAGTTATCTGAGAAAATGGACAAAATAGCAAAAGCAAATAATGCCTCTATATTAGGAACTGGTGTAAATCCTGGCTTTATTATGGATCTAATTGTTATTGCACTAACTGGTGTTTGTGACAAAGTCGATAATATAAATGTATCTAGAATAAATGATTTAGCTTGCTTCGGTAAAGCTGTTATGGTGGAACAAGGCATAGGACTTAAAAAAGAAGAGTTTATAGAAGGAGTAAAAAATGATACTGTAGCTGGACATGTTGGTTTTTTACAATCCTTTGGAATGTTTGAAGAAGCTTTTAATGTTAAATTCAATGATATAAGACAAGAAAAGGAACCAATTCTTACAACTGTTCCACGTTCTACAGAAATAGTATCAGTTAAATCTGGTGATGTAGCAGGTTGCAGACAGCTAGGATATGCTTCTTTAGGAGATAAGATATTTATTAAAATGGAGCACCCTCAACAAATAAGACCAGAGATTGAGAATGTTGACACAGGGGACTATATAACAATAAATGGAGATCCTAAAATAGATCTTCAAATAAAGCCAGAAATTCCAGGAGGCATTGCTACTATAGCTATATGTGTTAATATGATTCCGCTTGTAATGAATTCTACACCTGGACTAAAAACTATGCTAGATTTACCATTACCAAGAGCAATTATAGGCGATGTACGAGATCTAGTCAATGATAGATAATAAGTGCAATTTGTTATATGTGGAAATAATTATTATTAAATAAAAGTTAATTTGGATGAAGTTTCATTTAGTAATGAATAAATTTGTGTAAACTTCATCTGAATTTTACTACAATTTATTAGTTAAATAGAAAATCATTAATTTTTTAGCTTTAGGCTAAATTTTCAGAAAAATCATAAAAAAGATATAAAACGAATAAAAAATTTCATTATATGCCTATAGATTATGGTGAATAAAAAAGAGCTGTTAGAGAGTTGGCAAGCTAAGTGCTGTAACTAATCACCTTGATTTAAACCTTTCTTACTCCCTAAAATTTTATCAAAGTAAGTTTTGGAAAATTATACACTTAAAACTAAAATGATATAAATATACAAAATAACTTGTATATGTAATCATTGATAATGAAAAGTTTAATAAAATAAAAATAAAAAAACTGAGGGGGATTATCTAATGAATTTATTTAGGAAGAGGAGTGTAGAAGACTTTAAAGCGATAGCAGAGGGGAGTGGTTTAAAAAGAAAATTAACAGCTTTCGATATAGCAGCTCTTGGCGTTGGATCAGTAATAGGAACAGGTATATTTGTGGCAACAGGTCAAGGATCTCAATTAGCAGGTCCAGCAATAATAATGTCATATGTAATAGCTGCCATAACAAGTGCATTGTGTGCTCTTACTTATGCAGAACTTGCTACTATGTTTCCTGTTTCAGGTAGTACTTACTCTTATGCTTATGTGGCTTTTGGTGAAATTGTAGCATGGATTATAGGATGGAATTTGATTTTAGAATATCTTGTTGTTTCAGCAACTATTGCATCAGGATGGTCATCAACTTTAGTAGGAATCTTTGAAGCTTATAATATACATCTACCTAAAATGTTTATAAATTCTCCACTGGCTGGTGGCATAATAGATTTGCCAGCGGTTATAATCATGGCTATTGTAACTTCTTTACTTTATATTGGAGTATCAGAAAGTGCCAAAGTAAATAATGTTATAGTTATAATAAAAGTAAGTGTAATAATTATATTTATAGCTCTTGGGGTAACCCATATAAATCCGGCAAACTATCATCCATTTTCACCTTATGGATTTAAGGGAATAATGTCAGGTGCAGCAATTATATTCTTTGCGTATATTGGATTTGATGCGGTGTCTACTGCTGCAGAGGAGACTGTTAATCCTAAAAGAGATATTCCTCTTGGATTAACTATTTGTATGATTGTAATTATTATCTTGTATATAGCTGTTTCTTTTACACTTACAGGAATGGTTCCATATAAAGAGATAGATGTAAATAATGCTCTTCCAGCTGCATTAAGACGAATAGGAATTAACTGGGGTTCAGCATTAGTTGCTGTAGGAGCTATTATAGGAATGATATCTGCTCTTATTGTAACTACATATGGTCAAGTAAGAATATTTATGGCCATGTCAAGAGATGGATTAATACCAAAGTCTTTTGCTAAAATATCAGGAAAATACGGTACACCTGGAAAATGTACCATAATGACAGGAGTCGTAACAGCTATTATAGGAGGCCTTTTACCATTAACTATACTTATGGATCTGTGTAATATAGGTACTTTATCTGCTTTTGTGGTTGTATCAATAGGTGTTATTGTTTTAAGAAAAACTATGCCTGATATTGAAAGAAAGTTTAAGTGTCCAGGAGTACCTTTTACACCTGTATTAACAGTAATTTTTTGTATTTACTTAATGGCAAGTCTACCTGTAGTTACTTGGATTAGGTTTGCAATATGGACATTAATTGGTGTTTCAATTTATTTCATATATAGCAGAAAACATAGCACATTAAATAATAGACAAAATATTGATAAACAGGTGGAAAAATTTTGAAAATAATATTATATTGAGCTTTCTAAATTAGTATGAGTTTGAATTGTTAGCTAAAACTATTTTTATAGTTTTAGCTTTTATATATTCATAGCTGTAAATAGAAGAATTTATGAAAAAATTAAAAATAAAAATCTGTCTTCTTTAATATTTTTCAAGTTTACCATCTATGAAAGTTTATTAGCTAGTTCAATTTGTGTAAAATTATTAAGGAATATCTGCCACTTATATTTTTAAGTAATATGAGAAAACTACATGTATATGCTAATAAAAGTAAAGCTTGCTTAAGCATATAGTCATGAAGTTAAATTTACTTTTCTAAAGGAGGTAATTATTAATGGCACATGAAAAACGAGAAATAGAAGAACATTCAGGTGGCAGCAATCTTATGCATTGGATAGGAAGACTCATAGCAGTTGCAGTTATTTTGGCAATAACGTCATTTTTGACACCAGGTTTTACAATTGTTGGTTTATGGTCATTCTTATTAGCCGCAGTTGTGATAATTGTAATAGATTATTTAGTAGAATCTTTTATGGGCGTTGATGCATCACCTTTTGGAAAAGGACTTAAAGGATTTATTATTGCTGCTATAATAATATATTTAACACAATTTTTAGTTCCTAATATGAGAGTATCTATAATGGGTTCAATATTAGCAGCCATAGTTATTGGAATATTAGATGCTGTATTTCCAGGTAGAGCTATGTAATTTAGCTTTTTATTAATATATAGTTTTAAATGCAATAGCAGTTTAAAGAATAGGCAGCCATATCAAAATCCGAGGATTTATATGGCTGCTTAATTTATAAAATAAAAAAATATTGACAAAGTATTGTAAAAGAAGTAATATGAATATATGAACAGATAAACATATGAACAAGTGAACAACTTAATATATTAGGAGGAGCATATGGAAAATAAAAATAATATTGAAGTTTGTAATTGTAACGTAATACATGAGAATGTAATAAATGAAGTTAAGAAAAGCATACCTGAAGAGGAAAAGCTATATGATTTAGCAGAATTTTTTAAGGTTTATGGTGATACCACAAGAATAAAGATAATATGTGCACTATTTCAAGCAGAAATGTGTGTATGTGATATAGCAGCTTTATTTTCAATGACTCAATCTGCAATATCACATCAATTAAGGGTACTTAAACAAGCAAGATTAGTAAAGTTTAGAAAAGAAGGTAAAGTTGTATATTATTCTCTTGATGATGAACATGTAAAACATATTTTTGACCAAGGATTACTTCATATTAATGAAAGATAAATTGAAGGTGGTGTTAAAATGGCAACTGTAATAAAAAAAGGGAAGATACCAAATAGGACTATTAAAATTCCCCAAAAAAATATAAAAGGTAAATTAAGAAAAGAGTTTATATTAGAGGGGTTGGGTTGTGCAAATTGTGCAGCCAAGATGGAAAGAAATATAAGTAGAATAAAAGGTGTTACAAATGTTTCTGTAGATTTTATGAGAAAGTCTTTGGCATTAGAAATTGAAGAGGTAAGTAGAACTGATGAGCTTATTGCAGCGGCTGAAAAAATTGTAAAAAATATTGAATCACAAGTTATTATGAAAGAGAAGATGTTAAATAAAGAATTGTCTAAAGAGAAAGTGCATGATAATGAGGAACATGATCATAATCATGGGGAAGGACTAAACAAGAAGGAATTAATCCAATTATCCATTGGTACAGCAATATTTGTAATTGCAACTGTTTTTGAATTTAATTTTTGGACAGAAGCTGTACTATATATTATAAGTTATATTTTAATAGGTGGAGAAGTAGTATTAAAGGCTTTAAGAAATATAACAAAGGGACAAATATTTGATGAGAATTTTTTGATGAGTATTGCAACTATTGGAGCTTTTTCAATTCAACAGTTTCCAGAAGCTGTAGCAGTTATGTTATTTTATCAAGTAGGAGAATTGTTTCAAGATGCGGCTGTAAATAATTCTAGAAAATCTATTTCATCACTTATGAACATTCGTCCCGATTTTGCTAATTTGAAACTGAATGATGAAGTAAAGAAAGTTAAGCCAGAAGAAGTAAATATAGGAGATCTAATTGTTGTAGCACCAGGTGAAAAAGTACCGTTAGATGGAACTATAGTAGAAGGAAAATCAATGCTAGATACTTCTGCATTAACAGGTGAATCTGTTCCAAGAGAAGCCATAGCAGGTGATACAATATTAGGTGGATTTATTAATAAAAATGGTCTTTTAACTATTAAAGTTACAAAAGAATTTTCAGAATCTACAGTAGCTAAAATATTAAATTTAGTAGAAAATGCAAGTAGTAAAAAAGCACCAACAGAAAAATTCATAACTAAGTTTGCTAGATATTATACTCCAGTTGTGGTTATATCAGCTGTTTTATTAGCTCTCATTCCACCTTTGGTAATTAGTGACGCAAGTTTTTCTGAATGGATATATAGAGCTTTAGTATTTTTAGTAGTTTCTTGTCCTTGTGCATTGGTAATATCAATACCACTTGGTTTCTTTGGAGGTATAGGTGGAGCATCTAAGAATGGAATTCTTATAAAGGGTGGTAATTACCTAGAAGCTTTAAACAATGTAGAAATGGTTGTTTTTGATAAGACAGGAACTCTTACAAAGGGAACATTTAAGGTTACTGAAATTAGATCTTTTAATGAAATATCCAAGGAAGAAGTATTAGAGTATGCTGCTTTTGCAGAAAGTTATTCTAATCATCCAATAGCTACTTCAATATTAAAAGCCTATGGAAAAGAAATAAGTAAAAATGATATGAAGAACTATGAGGAAATATCAGGATATGGCATTAAAGCAGAAATAAGAGGAAAAGAAGTGTTGTGTGGAAATGCTAAATTAATGGAAAGAGAAAAAATACATTATGATGCCATAGACACTTTTGGAACAGTAGTATGTATAGCTATTGATAAAAAATATGCAGGATATATTGTTATATCCGATGAAATAAAAGAAGATTCAAAAATGGCGATACAGGGATTAAAGTCAATAGGAATTAAAAAGACTATCATGCTAACAGGTGATAATAAAGTTGTAGGTTCAAAAGTTGGACAAGAATTAGGAGTAGATGAAGTTTATTCTGAACTTCTTCCACAGGATAAGGTTGAAAAACTTGAAAATTTAGAAAAACAAAAATCATCAAAGGGAAAGCTTGTTTTCGTTGGAGATGGAATTAACGATGCACCAGTACTTGCAAGAGCAGATATAGGTATAGCAATGGGAGGTTTAGGATCGGATGCAGCAATAGAAGCAGCAGATGTAGTAATTATGACTGATGAACCTTCTAAAATCGTAAGTGCTATAAAGATAGCAAAAAGAACAAAGACCATTGTAATGCAAAATATAGTTTTTGCATTAGGGGTTAAAGCAATAATCCTAGTATTAGGAGCTTTAGGAATCGCAAATATGTGGGAAGCTGTATTTGGAGATGTAGGCGTAGCAGTAATTGCAATTCTAAATTCTATGAGAGTATTGAAAGTGAAAAAATAATGAAAGAGAACAATGCAGTGGAAGTTTGAATTTTAACTTTTACTCCGTGATATATGTTAAGTGTTTCATCACGGCTAAATGTTTCTAATTATTCTAAAGCTCAAAGTTTGTGAAAACCTAAGAACTTTGTCAAACTCGGTTCCCTCAAACAGGACTAAAGTTCTAAGGCTTTCACAAACTGTTCGCTAAGAATAATAAGAAACAATTTAGCTAATGTGATGAAACACTTAACATATATCACTGCATAAAAGTTAAAATTCGAACTAGTAGCTTCAAGTGTACACATCTAATTGCATTATTAAAATAGTTTAAATATATATGAATTAGGTAATAAGTATTATGAAAGTTGCTTATTAGTGCATTGAGTGTACACATAATACATTATCGCGGAGCCTGCAAAATAGTAATTTATTTAAAAATGAATAAGATATAAATTACAATTGAGTGTATTAAAACATAGATAAATAATACTGATGGGGTAATTCTCATCAGTATTATTTTTGCTTATAATCTCTTTTTTAGTTTATGTAAAAGGATGAAAGTTTTTTTAAAATAGTGAATGTTATTATGAGTAGCCGTGTGCGGGAAAGCCGCACGTAAGGATTCTGTGAGGAGCTTAACATTGTGAGGGGTAAGTCTACTCGACTAGAGTTAAGTAGTATAAATGGTGGACATACTTAAAACCACCTTACAAGGCAAGTCCACCTTTGTTGGTGTTGTGATTTCTAGGATGCATTAAGTATAATCAATAGGTTTAAATATATATAGGTATAATTTTAAATTAAAGTAAAATTAATTTTATTTTGTAAGTGTAGGTAATAATATGGATTAATATGGTATAATTCGATTAGAAACATTATAACGTATATAATGTATTTTAATTATAGTAATTATGTATATAATTGGAAGTTAGGAAATGTTGTTCGGCAAATTTTAAACTATTCATTAGTAAATATATTGATAAAGCAATTGTATCAGAGTTGGCATAAAAGTTATAATAAAGAGGTGAGCAATGTGTCATTATTAGCAGAAACATTGGTAGAAGAATGGTTTAATCGACGTGGCTATTTTACTATTCGTGGAATCAAAGAAACAGTGGATGAAATTGATATATTTGCTATTAAGAATGTGAGGCACAATTGTTGGAATTGTGTTCATTGCGAAGTTCAAGTAGGGATTCGGCCTGTTACTTACATATCGAGACTTACAAAACAACTCATGATTGAATTGAATGTGAAGAATTCAAATAGTGCAAAGCAGAGAACTCTTGACCAATTAAATAAGTGTGTAGATGCATGGGTTGAGATGAAGTTTACTAATACAAAGAAAGAGAGTGTTTGTAGTCAACTTTTTGGCGAAACAAATTGGAACTATATGTTTGTTTATGGGTAAGATGGTTTGTATGAAGATGATGGGGAATATGGATATCGAAAAATATAATAAATATTTATTATTTCCTTTTATAATTTAATCCTTAGAAGCTTCAGTAAATGCGCCACTTACATAATCAAAAATTCGCTTTCAGTAAAAGCATCAAGCATGTTTTTCAAATTATCAACCGGAACTTAAACAAAAGAAGTTAAGCATCATTGACAACTGTTGGTGTTATTTAGTAAAATAAATTTCTGCAAAATATTCATGCTTCATATCTTTATGAAGTAATGCAAAGCAAAATTTAATGTGAAGAATTGTATTTTTTAATTTAAAATGACGACAAAGCAGATGCAGATATTCCTGTAATTCATTTTCAGTTCCCCAAAAACTAATGTGTCTGTAACTGCCCGATATATGATGTTTTGATACTTTTTCTTCCTCTACCGCATAATCAAGATATTTGTATAACTCATTCACATAAATGGTATGATTATGAATAGACAGTCCTAGCATACCGCTATTTTCTATAATTGAGTTCTCATCATCTACATGATAAGAAATCCATTGTTCAAAAGCTTCTATTCCATTTATTTGAGTGTTCTCTATGTTATTAAGAAAGTTCTTAAGATTTACCTGATAAATGTTAATATCTATATCTTTCTCTGTAGCTACCTTAGAAAAGGTGTTATCATTAGAGAAGTTTTGTATATTTTTAAGCATATCTGTCATTTCACTGGTATATTGGTTGAGTTTACTTAATACAGTACGCTTCTCTTCAATAAATCGGTTCTGTTCCTCCATCATAGCCAGATACCCATCTATGCTTTCAGAATCTATCTTTTCCTTCATCTGTTCTAAAGGTATCTCAAGGTATTTCCCTATAAGAATCATCTCTAATATGTCAAGGTGCTCTAAGGAATAATAACGGTATCCGTTCTGTTCATCGACAATCGGCTTCAATAAATCCTTGTGGTCATAATATCGTAAGGTATCAAGAGATATACCATATAAATTACTTACCTGACCAATCCTCAATAAATTTTGCATAATTACCTCCTAAAATAAGCACTTGACTCTTGAGTAGCTCAAGGGTTTATGATAAGTATAACACCGATAAATAAGATTTGTAAAGGAGATACTATTATGACACAGATTAGCATTGAAAAATATCAAGATAGTGATTTTAAGAAAGTGATATCTTTATTAGTCAGTTCATTCGAGAGTAAATTTTGCCACAGGCAAAACCTGACAATGAGCAACATTGAGAATATCCTGTATTCTATATGGGATATAAAAGCAGAAAACTCAAGTTACTTACACTTTGTTGCAAAAAAGGATGGAAAGGTAGTAGGAGTTATATTAATACGAGTTGGTAAACCACTAAAGAGCCAGAAGAAAAATCTTTTTTTCCACCTCTGCCAGCGTTACGGACTTTTTAATATGCTGTTCTTGATTTTTAAGTTATCTGTTTTAGAAATGGTTACCTCCAAGGATTGCTATGTCGAGCACATTGCTGTGGATAAATCTATGAGAGGAAACGGTGTTGGAGAACTTCTTATATCTTATGCAGAAGAAGTTTTAAGGGGCAGAGGCTTTACTAGTTTGTCATTAGTAGTTGCAGAAAATAATTCAGCAAAACACCTGTATGATAGAAATGGCTTTAAAGATATTAAGCACATTAGTAGTCGTTTTAAGGAATATTTTATAGGAATAAATCAATGGGTATTTATGCGAAAGAACCTAATCAGAAATCCGCAGGGAAAAATATTAAAAGTTAAATAATATTCTTTAAATGAGCAAATCTTATAACAAATTATGGAATAAAAATAGACATTAATAATATTCTAGTGTATTTTGTTTCTGCTACAAAAAATAAACAAAGGATGAATATGAATGTCTACAGAAAATAATATACTGTATTTATAAAAAATGAATCCATCAAAGGATATAGGAGGATAGAAATGAGGAAGAAATTAATCGGAATAATTACCATCATCGGTATTTTAAGCATTTTATGCATTGCTATCATATTATATCAGAATACCTTTCATATGACAGTTACTTCTGTCAAGATACAGACTTCTAAGGGAGTCTTAGAGGGGAGCCTGATATTACCCAAGAATCCCAAAAGCAAGCTTGGTTTAGTTGTTTTTATTCATGGTGATGGTCCGGCTGATGCTTCATATAATGAGCAGTATAAACCATTGTGGGAAGAATTAGCTAAACAGGGTTATGCATCATTGTCATGGAGTAAACCAGGTATAGGTGGTTCAGATGGTAATTGGTTATTACAATCAATGGATGATAGAGCAAATGAAGCAAATCAAGTTATTGAGTGGGCGAAAACTTTACCTGAAATTGATAATAACAGAATTGGTTTATGGGGAGCAAGTCAAGCAGGATGGGTCATTCCTAAAATAGTTCAGCTTAATAAAAATATTGCCTTTAATATATTAGTAGCACCTGCAGTAAATTGGATAGATCAAAGTAAATATAATACATTAAAAGATCTTGAGAAAAAAGGAGCAGCTAAAGATGCAATAAGAATTAAAGAAAAGGAATTTGGCAAAGAGTTAGAACTTCTTAAAAAAGATGCTAGCTATGAAGAATATGTAAAGGCAGTAGGAAAAAAGGAAGCAGTATCAGAAGATCGCTGGATTTTTATTAAGAAAAATTATAAAGCAGATGCAACAGAGGATATTATACATTTTTATAGTCCTGTAAAGTTATTTTTAGGTGGAAAGGATATAAATGTAGATAGTGAAAATACAAAAGAAGTTTATGAAAAGGAAGTTCCATCAAAACTTTTAAATGTTACTGTAATACCAACAACTGACCATTTTATGCTTAAGGCTTCTTTAGTAGATTCTAAGATAAGAACTTTCTTTGTTGGACTTTTTGCACCAAGAGAGCTTGCTGATAAGCAATACTATAAAGAAATTGAAGAATTTTTAAAGAAATAAGAATCATTATAATAAAGCATTATACTAGTTAATTTTTATAAGAAAAAAAGTATTATTAGTATCATTAAAAAAGAAAAAATAGGGAGCATACATCAAAGAATTAGCAAATTTCAGTCTATCCTATAGGTAAATTCCAATTTAAAGTTAAACAATGTAAATAATTAATATATCATATTGGAGTTTATACCCAAATTATATTTATAATCATAACTTATGACACTTAAAAATTAAGCTGGAGTCTAATGTTTTGCTAATATATTTGGTTTAAAAAGCAGCTATTCCCCGTTTTATAAAAATACCTCTAAAAAGACTTATTATTTATGCTGTTGAAGATATAACACTAAAACTTACAAATATTTAAAATCAAGTTAACAATCAACCATCCAGGCCACGCCATATAGTATTATTAAATATAGTTTAAATATATATGAATTAGGTAATAAGTATTAAGTAAAGCTACACTTTTTTATTTAGAGTCATATAATAATGTATTATTATGTAACCGCAATGCACTAAGAAGTAACTTTCAACTGTATGCAGACTGATATATGATGTGAAGTGAGTTTTCATTCACATCATATATCAGCCGGAATACAGTTTAAAGTTACTTCGATTACATACACTTACATCATAATGTGATTTTTAAACGTGCCATATTTCCTGTGCATATTTTTTTATGGTATTGTCAGAAGAGAAAATACCTGATTTTCCAATGTTCATTATACACATTTCCTGCCATTTATTTTTATTTCTATAAAGCCTATCTATTTTATCTTGAGCCTTTGTATAAGAATCAAAATCCTTTAGAACAAAGTATTCATCATTTTTTTCTAAAAGTGATGAATATATATCTTTAAATTCAGATGATGATACATTTAAAGAGTTATCTACAAGAGAATTTATAATTTTCATAAGTCTAGAATCTGAATAGTAATAGTTATTTGATTTGTAATTTTTATTTTCTTCTAGGGAAAGTACTTCTTCTTTATTCATACCAAATATGATTATATTTTCATCTCCTACCGCTTCTTTAATTTCAATATTAGCTCCATCTAAAGTGGCAATAGTTATTGCTCCATTCATCATAAATTTCATATTTCCAGTGCCAGAAGCTTCTTTAGTAGCTGTTGATATCTGTTCACTTACATCAGCACAAGAAATTATTTTTTCAGCTAAGGATACAGAATAATTTGGCAAAAATATAACATTTAATTTTCCATGAATAGCATCTTTATCATTATTAATTTTCACTGCCACTGTATTAATAAATTTTATGATTTGCTTTGCAAGATAATAACCAGGTGCAGCTTTTCCTCCAAAGAAAAATGTTCTTGGTATAATATCTAAGGATGGATTCTCCTTAAGTTTATAATATAGATTTAATATATTAAAGGCGTTTAACAGTTGTCTTTTATATGCATGCAGCCTTTTTACCTGCACATCAAATATAGAATAAGGATTTATATCTATGCTATATATCTTTTTTGCATAGTTACAAAAATCTATTTTGTTTTTTTCTTTTACTTCTCTAATTTTATTTTGAATATTTAAATCTTTAGAATATCTAGTGAATTTTTCTAATTCCAAAGGATTTTTAATCCATTGATTTCCTATGGTTTTACATAAAATTTCCGTAAGGCGAGGATTTGCTTTAACAAGCCATCTTCTATGAGTTATACCATTAGTTTTGTTATTAAATTTTCCACTATAGAATTCGTTGAAGTTTTTTAACTCTTTATTTTTCAAAAGTTCTGTATGAAGCTTGGCAACACCATTAACGGAGTGACTTCCTACTATAGCTAAGTGTGCCATTTTTATTTCACCATTAAATATTATGGACATGTCATTAAGCTTTTTAGTATCATTTGGGTATTTATTTTGTATTTCTTCACAAAAACGTCTGTTTATTTCTTCTATTATCATATAAATTCTTGGTAGAAGTTTTTTGAACATGTTTATAGGCCATTTTTCAAGAGCTTCTGAAAGTATAGTGTGATTTGTGTAAGACATAATATTTGTAGTGATTTTAAAGGATTCATCCCATGTCATATTTTCTTCATCGATTAGTATTCTCATAAGTTCTGCGACAGCCATAGATGGATGGGTGTCATTTATTTGAACAGCGATATATTTATCTAATTCGTTAATAGGAACATTAATTTTTTTATAATATCTAACTATGCTTTGGAGACCTGCACTTACTAAGAAATATTGTTGTTTAAGTCTTAATAATTTACCTTCTTCTTTTGAATCATCAGGATATAGTACTTGAGATATGGATTCAATAGAGTTTTTATATTCTGAAGCTTTTGAATATTGTCCTTTATTAAAGGATGCAAAGTCAAAGTCATCATCTAAAGTTTCAGCATTCCAAAGTCTTAGAGTGTTAACAGTATCTGTGTTATAGCCTATTACAGGAGTATCATAAGGTACAGCTAGAATTTCTTCATAATTTTCATGTATAAATTTTAAAGAATTGTTTTCCATTATAGAATGTACATTACCACCAAATCTAATTCTAACAGCTTTATCTTCTTTTCTTGTTTCCCACATATTTCCATCTCTTAGCCAATGATCAGGAATCTCAACTTGATATCCATTTATTATTTTTTGCTGAAAAAGTCCATAATAATATCTTATACCGCATCCATGGCCAGGAATATTTAGAGAAGCCATTGAATCAAGAAAACAAGCAGCGAGTCTTCCTAATCCACCATTACCGAGACCAGCATCATTTTCAATTTCTTCAAGTTCATTTAAACTAATACCCAATTCATTTAAGGCTTCTTTACAAGTATCTTTTATTCCTAAATTCAATAAATTATTTCCCAAAAGCCTGCCTATTAGAAATTCCATAGAAAAATAGTATACTTGTTTTTTTTTAGTATTTTTATATTTTCTATTAGTTCTCATCCAATTTTGTGATGAATACTTTTTTACTAGTTTCGCAAGGGCAAAGTATTTATGCAAATTAGATGCTTCATCAATACCTTCAGAATACATAGTAGTGAGTTCGTTTATAAAATCCATTTTAATATTTTTTTTGTCAATGTACATATTATGGATCATCCTTTCATGAAATACATTCTTTTAGAAGAACTTATCCAGGCGCGTAGCAGTGCTTATTCCCCAATTGAAGAAGATGAGTGTATTAGCAATGGTAGCGATCGGATAAAGAAATATATAGTATTGAAGTTGCGCTATTACTATATTATAACATATAAGTAAAAATGTACAATTTAAATCAGGAAGAATAGTTAATTTTCTAAATTGATCAGATTTATTTAAAATATTATATATATGCAATTATTGCTAATATATTATGAAAAAAAGTTTAACTTTGAATTTAGTTTGATTAAAAAAAGAAAATAAAATTAATGAATATCAAAAAAAAGGAATTTATAGGTTCATTGTAGAATATATATGCAAAACAAAAGAATACTTGTTGAAAAATATTGTAAAATAAAGAAAAATATCAAACTTGTCAGAAAAAATAAGTTTGTTAGTAAAATTTGTAGTGGTTTTTAAAATATTTGAAAATTGTAATAATTAGTTGGAAGTAAATTGTTTATTATATTAAAATTCAAACAGTATATTTAGAAATAATTAAAGCAAAAATATTATGAGGAGTGATTTAGGGTGGATAGAGAACCAATGTTGGATATGTTCCTTTTTGAAACAAATCAGCTTATAGAGCAATTAGAAGAAATAATAATTCAGTGTGAGAAAGATAAAAAGCTTCAAGAGGAAGATATAAACGAAATTTTCAGAATAATGCATACAATAAAAGGATCTTCAGCAATGATGATGTTTAACAACATCTCTGTTCTTGCTCACTCTCTAGAGGATTTATTTTTCTTTATAAGAGAAAATAAAGTTACATCCATTGACTTTGAAAAGTTATCTGAATTAGTTCTTTCAGGTATTGATTTTATAAAGGCTGAAATAGACAAGCTGGAAAATTTTAATGAAGCTGATGGAAATTCTGATACACTTGTAGAGGGTATAAAGGCTCATTTAAGTATTATGAAGGGCAATGAAGATGGAAGCAATGAAATAAGTTTGGAAAAGAATGAAGAAGATAAGACACAATATTATGTAGGTTCTTTTAAAGAGGAACCTTCAGATGTTAAAGTAACAAAATATTCTGTATGTATCCTATTTGAAGAAGATTGCGAAATGGAAAATATAAGGGCATATACTGTTTGGCATAATATTAAGGATATTACTACAGAAATTTATTATTTTCCTGAAGATATAATGGAGGATAATGATAGTGCAGAGATTATAAAAAAAGATGGATTTTTAATGTATTTTGCTACTGACAAATCACGATTAGAAGTTGAGGCATTACTAAATCAAACTGCTTTTGTAAGAAATATGGAGATAAATGAAATTGATGAATATCCAGAGAAAATTACAGCTCCTTCATTTCAAGAGGAAGATACAAATGTCTACAATACGGAAGAAAAACAAAAAACTTGTGAGGTTGAACACGTCAATAATAAGAACAGTGAAAATAAATCTAAAGCATCCAAGCAGCAAAGTATTATAAGTGTAAATATTTCAAAATTAGATATGCTCATGGATTTAGTGGGTGAAATAGTTATTTCAGAAGCTATGGTTACAAAAAATCCTGAAATAGAATCTTTGCAATTAGATAGCTTTAATAAAGCTGCAAGACAATTAAGAAAGCTTACAAATGAGCTTCAGGATATTGTAATGTCCATACGAATGGTTCCTGTGTCTATGACTTTTCACAAAATGAATAGGATAGTTAGAGATATGAGTAAAAAATTAAATAAAGAAGTTGAATTGGAGATTATTGGAGAAGAAACAGAGGTAGATAAAAATATTATAGATCATCTTTCAGATCCTCTTATGCATCTTATAAGAAATTCGGTGGATCATGGGTTAGAGGACAAAGAAACGAGAATAGAAACTGGTAAGCCAGAAAAAGGAAAGATAACTTTAGAGGCTAGAGGTGAAGGTGGAGATGTATGGATTGTAATTAAAGATGATGGAAAAGGCATGGATAGAGAAAAAATCTTAAGTAAAGCTAAGGAAAATGGACTCTTAACAAAAAATCCAAATGAGCTTACTGATAAAGAAGTTTTTTCATTCATATTATTACCTGGATTTTCCACAAAAGAAAAGGTTACAGAGTTTTCTGGACGTGGTGTTGGTATGGACGTAGTGAAAAAAAATATTGATAGTATTGGTGGAAGTATAGTAATAGATAGTACTGTAGGTGAGGGAACTACCATAGTGATAAAAATTCCTTTAACGCTTGCAATAATAGATGGTATGGAAATTGCAGTAGGAAAAACAAAATATACGATACCAACGACTTCTATAAGAGAGTCCTTTAAACCTTCAGCAAAAGATGTTACAGAGGATTGTGATGGAAACGAAATTATTATGATAAGAGGTCAGTGTTATCCTGTACTAAGAATTCACAGAGCTTTTAATATACAAACTGAGGTTAATTCAATAGAAGATGGAATTATGGTAATGGTAGATGGTGATTTAAAGTCAGCATGTATTTTTGCGGATAGACTGTTGGGAGAACAACAGGTAGTAGTTAAAGCATTGCCGAAATATATCAAAAAGGTTAAGGGAATTGCAGGATGCACTATATTAGGAGATGGTAGTATAAGCTTAATTATAGATGTAAATGGTGTTTTGGAAAAGCTGTAAAATTAGTATGTGAAATTTAAAATATATAAAATAAATATATTATTAAATTTAACAATTTTATAATAAGGGGGCTTATAAATGAGTCATTTTAAGGATCTAAATATAAGATTGAAAATTTCAATAGCCTTTATATTAATAAGTGTATTAATGCTTATTATGGGTTATGTTGCAGTTAAAGACATTAAAGATATAGACAGACTTGATACAGATTTATATGAAAAAAGTACAAAACCATTAAGTAATTTGAATGCTATTTCATTAGACATTGAAAAAATGAGCAGCCTGGTACGAAATGAAGTTATAAGTGCAGATATAAATGAAATTAACAATAATAAAAGTGAAAT
The DNA here is from genome assembly GCF_000633595.2 of Clostridium drakei. GTDB lineage: Bacteria > Bacillota > Clostridia > Clostridiales > Clostridiaceae > Clostridium_AM > Clostridium_AM drakei. The sequence goes on from NZ_JIBU02000038.1 coordinate 49,553, forward strand.
AGCAAATTTAGATAAAGATTTTGATAGTAATATGAGTGAATTTGCAAAAAACATGAACAGTCAGGAAATTAAAGATGAATATAATAATCTAAAGAATTTGATGGATAAATATAGGCCTATTAGAGATAAAGTTACAAATCTTGCGGCTGCACAAAATCATGCGGAGGCTATAAAGTTAATAAATGGAGAAGGAGCTGAATTAAAAAAGTCTTTAGATAAATCTACTAAAAATCTACTTGATTTGAAGATAGGTCGTGCTAAAGAAAAATCAGATACTAATACTTCTACAGCTAATAAAGCAGCAGTTATAATTATAGCTTTGATTGTTGCGTTTATAATATTAGCATTGATAATAGGAGGATTTTTGTCGCATATAATAAGCAAACCATTAAAAAAGCTTACTGAAATTGCAAAACAAATTTCAGTGGGAGATGTTGAGGTTGATGTACAATCAGTTTCAAAAGATGAAATAGGAAAACTTCAAGATGCATTTAAGGATATGGTTGAAAATATAAAGGAAAATACTGATGCTATAAATAAAATAGCTTCAGGCGATTTTAAAATACAAGTAAAGATAAAATCAGAAAAAGATGTGCTTGGAAAGTCAATAGTAAAAATGATTGACAACATGAAATTATTAATGAATGAAACCAACAATTTAATTGAAGCAGCAGAAAAAGGAAAATTAAATACAAGAGGTAATTCATCGGAGTTTGTTGGAGAATGGAAAGAACTTATAGAAGAAATAAATAATTTAATAGATGCATTTGTTGTTCCAATAAAGGTAACATCAAATTATGTTGAAAGAATAAGTAAGGGTGATATACCATCTAAAATAACAGATGAATATTTAGGAGATTTTAATGAAATTAAAAATAATTTAAATAGTTGCATAGATAATATTAGTGAATTAGTAAAGGATGCAAATGTGCTTGTTGAAGCAGCAGCAATTGGTAAATTAGATGTGAGAACTGATGCAAGTAAACATAGTGGAGATTATCGCAAAATAGTGGAAGGTGTTAATAATACACTTGATATTGTAATAAAGCCATTAGATGAAGCTAACAATGTTTTAGGAAAGTTATCTTTAAATGATTTTAGTATTTCAATGTCGAGGGATTATAAAGGAACCTTCAAAGAATTTTCAGATTCAATAAATGCTGTATTAGAAAGATTATTAAGTGTACAAGATGCTTTTGTTAAAATTTCTAATGGTGATACAAGTAAACTAGATCAATTCCGTAAAGTAGGGAAAAGATCTGAAAATGATAAATTAATTCCTGCTGCTATAGAAATGATGGTTGTTATAGAAAATTTAATTATTGAGTCAAAAGCACTTGCATCTGCGTCTGTGGAAGGAAAATTAAATATTAGAGGCGATGCAAAAAAATTTAAAGGCGGTTATAGAGAAGTTATTGAAGGAATAAACAAAAGTATGGATTCAATAGTAAATCCAATTGAAGAAGCTTCAAGCATAATGCAGAAAATGTCACAGGGAGATTTGACGTGTAATATGAATGGGTCATATAAGGGTGAATATGCTAAGATGCAGGATTCCTTGAATTTCACAATTAGCTTTTTGAATAATATATTAAGTCGAATTAATAATGCATCTGCAGAAGTTGCTTCTGGAGCAAGGCAGGTGTCTGATGGAAGTCAAGCATTGTCCCAAGGAGCTACAGAACAGGCAAGTTCTATAGAAGAATTAACAGTATCTATTACAGAAGTTGCAACACAAACAAAAGAAAATGCGGTTAATGCAAATGAAGCAAATGAATTAGCACTTAAGGCAAAGGAAAATGCAGAACAAGGAAATATACATATGGTTGGAATGCTTAAGTCTATGGAAGAGATTAATGAATCTTCTTCAAATATTTCAAAAATTATCAAAGTAATAGATGAAATAGCCTTCCAAACTAATATACTTGCTTTAAATGCAGCAGTAGAAGCAGCAAGAGCAGGACAACATGGTAAAGGCTTTGCAGTAGTAGCAGAGGAAGTTAGAAATTTAGCAGCAAGAAGTGCAAATGCGGCTAAAGAAACTACGGCATTAATAGAAGGGTCTATTAAAAAAGTAGAATCCGGTACCGAAATAGCCAAAGAGACAGCTGAAGCACTTAATGAAATTGTGGAAGGTGTAGCAAAATCAGCAAATTTTGTTTCGGAAATAGCTTCAGCATCTAGTGAACAGGCATCAGCAATAGCACAAATAAATAAAGGAATTGAGCAAGTTTCACAAGTAGTACAGACCAATTCTGCTACAGCAGAGGAAAGTGCAGCAGCTAGTGAAGAACTTTCAAGTCAGTCTCAAATATTAAAGGAAATGGCAGGTAAATTCATACTTAATACTGTAAATTCAAATTATACAGAATTTGAAAAGAAACAGTATAAAAGTAAAGAGAGTAATGCAAATGATATGAATTATGCATACATGGAAGCAGCAACAACATCTACAAAACCTAGAATAGCTCTTAGTGATAATGAGTTTGGTAAGTATTAATAAATGTCTATAAATTTTTAAAAAAATTGTTTGTAAATCATGTTTTTATTAAATTTAAATTGAAGGAAGGTGCATTAAATGGCAGAAATAATTGATGAAACAACAGAATTGGCAGAAGATACTCAAAAGGGAAGATTTTTAACATTTTCAGTTGGAAAAGAAAGCTATGGCATAGAAATTAAGTATGTTAAGGAAATAATCGGCATACAAGAAATAACAGAGGTGCCAGAACTTCCTGACTATGTAAAAGGTATAATAAATCTTAGGGGTAAGATTATACCTGTGATGGATGTAAGATTAAGGTTTAAAAAAGAACCAAAAGAATATAATGATAGGACATGTATAATAGTAATTGATGTTGAAGAAATTTCTATAGGATTGATAGTGGATAATGTTTCAGAAGTACTTACAATAGAAGAAGAAAATATTGTTCCACCACCAGATTTAAAAACAGGATTTCATAATAGATATGTAAAAGGAATAGGTAAAGTAGGAAATGAAGTTAAACTTCTATTGGATTGTCAAAAAGTTTTAAATGATGATGAAATGGATGCTATTAAAGAAGTGTTATAAAATGACTATTAGATTTAGGTAGAATTTGCTGAAATTCTACCTAATTAAACAAAATAAGTGACTTAATTTAGAAAGGGATGAATGCTATGAAATGGTTTTACAATTTGAAAATTTCTAAAAAAATTATTATTTCAATTACTGCTATAGCAGTAATTGGTGGTTTACTTATTGGATCAGTAGGATTTTTATATATCAATAAAATTAATAATTTAAGCAAGTTAATATATAAAGAAAATATAGCACCATTAACTCCTATATATAAAGTAGAAGCAGATTTTTTAAAAGTGCGTAATAATTTAAGAGATATGGCATTAAGTAAATCACAGGATAAATCTCAATATGTTAATACAATAAATGATTTATATAAAGATTTAAATAATAATTTAAGTGAATATGACAAATATATATCTTCCAATGAAGAAGATCAAAATTATAAAGTATTAAAATCTGATGTTAGTAAATATGGAGCGTTAAAAGATAAGATTATTAATTTGATACAATCAAATCAATTGGATAGTGCTTTAGCGTTAATGAATGGTGATGGTAGTACTATAACAAGCGAGCTTGATGCCTCTATTACAAAAGCTTTTGATCTTAATAATAAGCAAGCTGATGATAGAAATAAGATGAATTTAAATAATGGAAGCAGAGCAGAACTGTTAATGTTTGGAATAGTATTATTGGCAGTAGTTATGTCTATATTAATAGGTTTATTTGTTTCAAAGATGATTAGCAAGCCTCTAAATAAAATATTGGATGCAGCAAATAATATTTCTTCTGGAAATCTTAATGTTGATTTAAATATTGATAGTAAAGATGAAGTTGGAATTCTTGTACAAGCATTTCAAAAAATTGTGCAAGCATTGAAAAATTTAATAACAGATTCTAATATGCTTGCGGCAGCAGCAGTAGATGGTAAACTTAATACAAGAGTAGATGCAAATAAGCATAATGGAGATTATCGTAAAATAGTAGAAGGCTTCAATAGTACTCTTGATTCAGTAATAGAACCATTGAATGAAGCAAATGCAGTTTTAGGTAAAATGTCAGTAAATGATTTTACTGTAAAAATGGATGCAAATCAAAAGGGAGAATTTATAAAGTTTGCCAACTCAATTAATACTGTACAAAGAAATCTGCTCAATGCTGAAGATATTTTTATTAAAATTTCAAAAGGTGATATAAGCAGATTAGATGAGTTTAAACGAATAGGCAGAAGATCTGAAAATGATAAGTTAATGCCAGCAGCCATAGCTGTTATGGAGTCAATACAGGAATTAATAGATGAAACAGTTACTCTTTCTAATAATGCTATAAATGGAAGCTTGAGTTCAAGAGCAAATGCTGGAAAATTCCAAGGGGGATATAAAGAATTAGTAGAAGGTTTCAATAAAACGCTTGAAGCAATTGCAGAACCTATTAATGATTCGATGATGGTTTTAGAAAAGTTTTCTCTTAATGATTACACAATTAATATGACTAAAAATTATAAAGGCGATTTTAATAGCTATGCTAATTCCATTAATGATTTACACAAAAGGTTATTGGTAATACAGAGAGCTTTTAATGACACTTCAAGAGGAGATATTAGTCAATTAGAAGAAATGAAACGCGTGGGAAGAAGATGTGAAAATGATCAGTTGCTTCCAGCATTAATAGAGATGATGGAAACGAATAAAAATTTATTCCTTGAAGTTCAAATGTTAACTAATAATGCTATTGAAGGTAAGCTAGATGTTCGAGGAGATTCAACAAAATTCAAAGGAAATAACAAAACAATAGTTGATCAGATAAACAAACTTATAGATGAGTTGAATGCTCCTTTAAATGAAGCTAATAAAGTTTTGAATAGGATGTCTTTAAATGACTTAAGTGTACAAATGAGTGGAAACTACAAAGGCATGCTTAAAGAATTTTCAGATGCTATAGAAAATGTACATCAAAGGCTTTCAAGTATTCAAGCTCTATTTATAGATATCTCTAATGGTAACACATCAAGTTTAGAAGAATTGCGTAAATTAGGAAGAAGATCTGAAAATGATAGATTGCTTCCTGCAATAATAACAATGATGGAAACAATACAGGAATTAATTAATGAATCCAGTGTACTTGTTGACGCAGCTGTAAATGGAAATTTAAGTATAAGAGGAAACGCAGATAAATTTAAAGGCGGCTATAGAGAAGTTATTCAAGGAATCAATAAAACTATGGATGCAGTAGTTAAACCAATAGAAGAAGCTTCAAATATAATGCAGAAAATGGCGGAAGGTGATTTGACATTTAAGATGAATGAAGACTATAAGGGTGAATATGCTAAAATGAAGGATTCATTGAACTTTACAATTAGTTTCTTTAATGATGTATTAAATGAAATTAATAATTCAGCAACTGAGGTTGCTTCAGGATCAAGACAGGTATCCGATGGAAGTCAGGCATTATCTCAAGGAGCTACAGAGCAGGCTAGTTCTGTTGAAGAATTGACAGTATCTATTAATGAAGTAGCAGCACAAACAAAAGAAAATGCAGTTAATGCAAATCAGGCAAATGAATTAGCACTTAAAGCAAAGGAAAATGCAAAACAGGGTAATGAACACATGGGTGAAATGCTTAAATCTATGCAGGAAATTAACGAATCATCTTCAAATATTTCCAAGATTATCAAGGTAATAGATGAAATAGCTTTTCAAACCAATATACTTGCTTTAAATGCAGCAGTAGAAGCAGCAAGGGCAGGACAGCATGGTAAAGGCTTTGCAGTAGTAGCAGAAGAAGTTAGAAATTTGGCAGCAAGAAGTGCTAATGCAGCTAAAGAAACAACAGGACTTATAGAAGGCTCTATTATCAAGGTAGAAGCTGGTACAGAAATAGCTAATGCTACAGCTAAAGCTCTCAATGAAATTGTTGAGGGGGTAGCAAAATCAGCTAATTTTGTAGGTGAAATAGCATCAGCTTCTAATGAACAGGCAGCAGCCATTGCACAAATAAATAAGGGGGTTGAGCAAGTATCACAGGTTGTACAAACAAATTCTGCTACAGCAGAGGAAAGTGCAGCAGCTAGCGAGGAACTTTCAAGTCAATCTCAGATATTAAAAGAAATGGTAAGTAAGTTTAGGCTTAATAGTACTTCGGTTAAGAATTCAACATATGAAAAGAATAAATATAAAAATAATGGAAATTATATGGATGATGTAGACTATTCATATGCAGAAGCAGCAGTAACCTCTAACAAACCTAAAATAGCTCTTAGTGATAGTGAATTTGGTAAATATTAATTTATGTAAAAATATTATAAAAGGCTATTGCGTGTTTCTAAAATCAATACAATAGCCTTTTTATAGCTTAGAGGTGAGAGTATGATTCATATAAAACAGGATGAATTTAAGGAATTAACAGAGTATTTAAAAAGCAATTATGGTATAAATCTTAGTAAAAAGAAAATTTTAATAGAGGGAAGATTAAATAATATATTAATAGAAAAAGGTTTTAAAAATTTTAGAGATTATTTGAATTTCTTATTTAGTGATATGTCAAAAAACGAATTGACACTTCTAATTAATAAGTTAACAACAAATCATACTTTTTTTATGAGGGAGGCTGCTCATTTTGAATACTTTAAAAATGAAATTTTGCCTTATTTAGAGGGAAAAGTAAAAGATGGAGATTTAAGAATATGGAGTGCTGGATGTTCTTCTGGAGAAGAACCATATACATTGGCTATGATACTACAAGATTATTTCCAAGGAAATAAAGGAGTTTGGGATAAAAAAGTTTTAGCTACAGATATTTCTGTAAATGTTCTTCATACAGGAGAGAGAGGTATTTATTCAAAGGAATCTATAGAAAGAATTCCGGCTAATTGGAAACTAAATTATTTTAGTAAAATTGATAATGATAATTACAAAGTTTCAGATAAATTGAAGAAAGAAGTTATTTTTAGAGTTTTTAATCTTATGGATGAAGTCTTTCCCTTTAAGAAAAAATTTCATGTTATATTTTGCAGAAATGTAATGATTTATTTTGATGCTAAAACAAAGATGGAATTGGTAAATAAATTCTATAAAATGACAGAGCCAGGAGGATATATTTTTATAGGACATTCAGAATCTATTAGTAGGGATGAAACCGATTATAGATATATAATGCCTGGAATTTATCGGAAAGGATAGATCAGTATGTATAAGAGTAAAAAGGTAAGAGTGCTGGTGGTGGATGATTCTCTTATATTCAGGGAAACTGTAGCTAAAGGTATTGCAAAAGATATGGGAATAGAGGTTGTTGGTACAGCTTCAGATCCATTTGATGCAAGAGACAAGATAATCGAATATGAACCAGATGTTATTACCTTAGATGTAGAAATGCCTAAAATGAATGGCATAGAATTTTTAAAGAGGTTGATGCCTCAATATCCACTTCCAGTTGTAGTGGTTAGCGCAGTAAGCAGCAATGTATTTGATGCTTTAAATGCAGGAGCTGTAGACTTTGTTACTAAACCAGATGGAAGAAGTGTTAATGGACTTGAAGGGTTTATTAAGGAATTAGTTACAAAAATTAAAATAGCTTCTGTAGCAAAAGTAGCACATTGGAAGAAAAAAAATGATGAAAGATTTTCCAATAGTGTTATAGGTAGTAATATTTCAAATAAAATTATTGCTATAGGTTCATCTACAGGAGGTACAGAAGCTGTAGCTACTATTTTAAAAATGCTTCCCAAAAATATACCACCTATAGTTGTGGTTCAGCATATGCCTCCAGTTTTTACAAGAATGTATGCTGAAAGGCTTAACAATTCATGTGCTATGGAAGTAAGGGAAGCCAAAAATGGTGATAGACTTTACAATGGACTTGCATTAATAGCACCTGGAGAATATCATATGTCTTTAGAAAAAAGAGGAACTTATTATTATGTAAAATGTTTTAAAGGTGAAAAGGTTAATGGACATTGCCCAGCTGTAGATGTACTTTTTGAATCAGTGGCAAAGGAAGCAGGAAAAAATGCCATAGGTATTATACTTACGGGTATGGGATATGATGGAGCAAAAGGATTGCTTTCTATGAAAAAAAGAGGAGCGATTACTATAGGTCAAAATGAAGAATCTTGTGTAGTATATGGAATGCCAAAGGTAGCGTATGATATAGGAGCTGTACAAAAGCAAGTTTCAATTGAAAATATAGCAGGTTCATTAGGTCCATTTCTAAATAGAAGTAACGTCTGAAAGCATATAAAAAATAACACTTAACTTATTTTTATAATAATTAGGTGTTATTTGCATTCTTATAATTTTAATTTCAATCATATTTTATATTATCTATATTTGCAATGACTTTTCCAGTGGAAGAGTTTATTAACACATCCCAGTTTCCAGCTTCAGGTTCTGTGTAATATATAGTTACACTATATATCAAAAAAGGTAATCCATTTTTAATAATAAATTGTTCAATTATTTTTGGAGGCTTTTGTAAAAATGTATAATTAAATTGTTTTTTAGCAATATATATTGCTTCATCTTGTGTAATATTTTTTTGTATTGTTTTATCATAAGGTTTAAAACACTTATTAATGGAGCCTATTATATTTTTTATAGTACCATCTTCATTTAAATGTACTATTAGTTCACTTCCTCTAATGGGAATATTATTTATTGTTTGAACTGCTTTAATCTTCGTATAACCCAGGGTATCCTTTCTTATAGATACTATTTTAAAATTACCTAAGTTATTTGTGTTGCAAAGTAGCGATTTATTTTCATTTAAATATGATTCTATACTTTTTTGTGTTATTTGAAATTTTTTTAATGAGTTTTCTTGTATAAATATATTATCTTTTTTATCTTGATATGAAGTTGATTTTTTCATTTTCTATCTCCTTTACTAAAATCTATTAAATAACCAATAGAAAAGTGGGGTTTTGTGACTTTGTAAGGAGGATTTTAAGTACCTGATGAGTTAAATATTATTTAAATATTTAACGAAGAAAAATTTCATCAGATACTTAAAAATTTTAATTACAATACATGTTAAATTTGATTAACTATTGTAAATTTGAACTATCAGTAATTCCAACAGAATCAAAAGCATTCTTTATAGCTGTTACATCAGAAGAACTATACTTTAAATCAGAGGCTGATGATATTAATGCGTTTCTTGTTGCTAAAAAATCTGAATTATTAGTTAGATATTCAGTAAGTGCTCTGTAATAAATACGAGCTGTTTTTTCACAACCTATATTTTTAGCAATTAGAAATGCTGCTTTGTTAGGAATTCCACTATTTGTGTGAACTCCACCGTTATCGTTTGAAGTATTAACATAATCGTTCATATTATCTGGCTGGTCATAAATTTTTGGATCAGCAAGACTTCTAAGCGCAGTATAAGAACCAGTTGGAAGACAAATACCATCACCAACTACCCAATCTTTAGAATCAAATTTCCATGTTCCACCATCTCTTACGTTACAATTGTCATAACTTTGAATTAAAACTCCAAAAATATCTGAAAATGATTCATTTAAAGCACCAGATTGATCAGAGTAATCTAAATTTGCAGAATTTGTAGTTACTCCATGAGTTAATTCATGAGCTACTACATCTAAATCCCCACTAAAATAGGTGAAATCACGACCATCACCATCACCATAAACCATTTGATATCCGTCCCAGAAAGCATTATCATAGTTTCTGCCATAATGAGTTGTAGAAATTATACTCATGCCATTACCATCTATGCTATTTCTATTAAATAAATTTTTATAAAAATCATAAACTACACCAGCATAATAATGAGCACTAACTGATGCCTTAAAATTTTCAGTATCGAATTTATTAGTGTTGTTACTTACCATGGTACCAGGTTGAACTTTTCTATTATTAGCAGTATAAGTTTTTATTTGTCCATTCATTGGTTTTGTAGTATCTATCATTTGGTAAGAAGTTTTAGATTTATATAGATTAAGATCCTTAGTACTTTTATCTACAGCGGTTCCTGTACCTTTTGCAGCACCATCATATCTTATATTATTAACTTTTTTAATTATACTTCCATTAGAAGCATCTAATAACACATCCCAATTACCTATTTCAGGATCTGTATAGTATATATTTACACTATACACTAAGATTGGTGAACCATTTTTAATTATAATTTGTTGATTAGCTTTAGGAGTATTATTTAAGTTATTATAATTAAATTGTTTTTTTGCAATATTAATTGCTTCTTCTGGTGTAATAGAAAGAGCGTTTTCTCTTGCCATTTTTGTTTGATTATAATTCTTATTAACAGATCCTATTATATTTTTTATAGAGCCATCTTTATCTAAGTGTAATATAATTTCGCTTCCCCTTATAGGAATGCTATTTATGGATTGAGCCACTTTAACTTGGGTATAACCTAGATCATCCTTTTTTATAGAAATTATTTTAAAATTATTTGTACCATTTACATTCGTGAACAATGATTTATTTTTTTCAAGATATGAAAGAATGTCTTTTTCAGTGGTTGATATTTTATCAGATGATTTACTTGTAATGAATATATTACTTTTTTTATCTTGATAAGGAGTTGAAACAGAATTTTGATAGGTTTTACTGTTTAAGGTTTGAGTCATAGTAGCGTTGCTATTTGGTTGTTCCTTTGCAAATACATTACTAAAACAACATGAAGTAGATACAAGTGCTGCTGTTAATACAATTGATAACACGGTTTTTTTCATAATAAAATCCCCCTAGCTTATATAAAAAAATATTACCAAAAAATGTATTTTTGGAGTGGTTATATTATAAAGTTTTATAAAATAAAAAGCAAACATGTAAAAAACCGAATTGGAAAAATATGTAATTAGTTTTTCTGTTTTACATAAAAAAAATAATACATTAAACATAATTTAATAAAATAAATTATTGAAAAAAATTTTTTTGGTAATTTTTAATTAAATGAAAATTTAAATAATGTTGTAACAGAACTGTAACAATTATGTTTTATAATAATTATAGAATATTTAAATAATAAAAGTCACAGCATTAATAAAATGGATATAATGGTATCAAATATACCTAAAGGAAATGCATTTAAATTTTTAATAGAAAATATGGATGTGGATTTAAAAAGTGTAATTGAATTTGTATTGTAAAAAATAAAAGAGACTGTTTTAAGTAATTTAAACAGCCTCCTCATTAAGGAATAATAGATACTTGGAAACAATTGTCCAATAATAAAACTAATGTTAAATATTTATTGTTGTAGATATTTAGGAGATTGTCCTAAATTCATATCCTTGTCCTTTAAGATATTCTATAATTTGTGGTAATGCTTTAGCTGTTTCTTCTTTGCCATAAGTATCATGCATTAGTATAACTACTTTTTCTTGTGATCCTACACTTTCTTTTACATGTTCTAAAAGTTGAGCTGCATTTTTTCTTTTACCTTCAGCATCAAAGTCATAAGCATTCCAATCTATACTGTACATGTCTTTTTCTTTTAATCTTGCATTAAACTCTTCTAAATTAGGATCATGGTAATATTGTCTTGACATGTATCCACCAGGCATTCTTATTACTCTTGTATTAAAATCTTTTCCAAGAATATTTCTTATGGCGTTATTATCTTGTTCAACTTCATCCATATAGCGATTCACATCAAGTTTATTACCAGGATATAGTTTTTTCATACTATGAGTATAAGTGTGATTTCCAATAGCATGTCCGCTTTCAAATATCTCACGTACTAGTTCCTTACTTCTTTCATCTGCATCTACATTGTGTCCCATTAAACAAAAGGTTGCTTTAACATCATAGTTTTTAAGAGTATTTAATATTTTAGGAGTTACAGTAGTAGATGGACCATCATCAAAAGTGAGAAACGCTATTTTTTTTCCATCCTTTTCTCCTTTACCATCTAATATGTCTTTTACTTTTTGAGCATCATAAGTATATTTTTTTCCATCATTAGATACATTATGTTTGTTATCATCCTTACTATTATCTTTATTTTTATCTTGATCCTTAGCTTTAGAATCTTTATCATCTTTTTTAGTAGATTGATTTTTATCATCTTTAGCTTCAGGGGTTTTGTTAGTTGATATTGCTTTATTAGCTTCTACTTTAGAGCCATAGAAATAATTATAACTCTTATATGATAAGGTAAAAATACCAATTAGCAGTAATAAAATTAGAGCGCTGTTTCGCATAAACTTAATACGATTTTTTTTTCTTGTCATTTTCCTATATCTCCTATCCATTCTTAATTAAATAAACATAAATCTGATTTAGTTTAACTTCCTTTGTGGCAAATTTGAAAAGTTTTGAGTTTAAATTCATACCACTACCTCTATTATACAAAATTGTACAAGCTAAAACTACAATATTTAACGCAAAAACAAGTTTTTTATATTAAGATTTTGTAAAATGTTCTTTTTATTTAATTTCAGACAGCATTTTACAATAATTTTTTGGAGATAGGCCAAATGTTTTTTTAAAGGCTCTGACGAAATTGGAATAATCATTAAAACCACATTCAATACAAGCATCAGTTATGCTTTTTCCGGCTTTTATCAGCGAATTAGACATAATAAGTCTTTTGTGAAGTATATAGCTGTGGATTGTATATCCAGTTTGTATTTTAAATTTATGCATAAGATGATATTTGCTCATGTAAAATTTAGAGGAAAGTGTATTTATAGATAAATCCTCAGATAAATTTTCATTTATATAATTTAAAATCGAAGTAATATTTTTATCATATTCAATATCGGATAATTCCTTAATATTTTGGTTTCCAAGAAATAGTCTATTAATATAAACCATAAATTCTAAAAATAGAGAAGATTTTAGTATTTCACATGCAAAATCTTTATCATTAGAAGCTGCTTCAAGTTTAAAAAGTAAATCTTTTATATTTGATATCCACTCATCATCTAATCTTAGTAAGTTAAAGTTTTGTTTTGAAGCAAGTTCGAAACAAGTTAGCAAATTGCAACCATTATTGTGTTTTATTAAAAAGTCTGAATTTACCCAAATGATTATACGTTCATAAACATTATCAGGATCTATTACAGCTTTGTGTATATCATTGTTGTTTATAAGTAATATGTCAAAGGGTTTTAATTTATAAGCTTTTCCTTCTATTAGATAAGTTACGTTTCCTGATATGAAAATTACCAATTTATTAAAATTATGATAATGAAATTGAAATTGTGTATCTTTTTTATCTTTCAAATGAAAAATTTGAAAATCTTTTTTTAGATAGCCTCTTTTTATTTTTAAAGATTCATTGTCTAGCATAGTAATACTCCTATATTAAGTTTCACTCAATATGGTACAGCATTTTTTGCAATGTTTCAAGCATTTTTAGCAAGAAATATAGTAAAAGTTTATCATATAATAAATAATAAGATGAAAATTTTAATATAATAATGGGGGGATAAATTAATGAAGACATTTTTTAAAAACTATAAGGATTCTGTGATATTATTAGGATCTATAATTTTAGGAGGTATCGTAGGCATTATTTTTGGAACAAAAGCATTGGTGCTCAAACCTTTTGGGGATTTATTTTTAAATTTAATGTTTATGATAATAGTACCACTAGTATTTTTGAGTGTTTCTTCAGCTATATCCAATATGAATGGAATGAAAAGACTTGGTAAAATTATGGGGGCAATAGTTATAGTGTTTCTAAGTACAGCTCTTATAGCAGCAATAATTGCTTTTATAGGCGCTTTAATAATGAATCCCACTAAAGGAATAGATTATTCTGTTATAAAAAAGATTGTAACAGAAAATACTAATCCTTCAGAAAAAGTTAAGCATCTAGGAATTTTACAACAGATTGTAAATACTTTTACAGTACCAGATTTTGTAGGACTATTTTCTAAAAATAATATGCTGCAAATTATTGTTTTTTCAATACTTTTTGGTATTTCTACAACAATGCTTGGAGAAAAGGCACAACCTGTTGCTAAATTTTTGGATTCAGCTTCAAAAGTAGTTATGAAAATGGTAAAAATTATAATGTATTATGCACCTATAGGATTAGGATGTTATTTTGCTGCTGTAATAGGTGAATTAGGACCTCAGATATTACAAGGATATTTAAGAGTATTTATTCTTTATATAATTCTTTCAGTGGTTTACTATTTTGGATTTTTTACTTTTTATGCTTTTTTAGCTAATGGTAAAGATGGAATAAGAACCTTTTGGAAAAATGCTTTAACACCAACAGTAACTGCTTTAGCTACATGTTCAAGTGCTGCTTGCATTCCTGTTAATTTAGAAACTACAAAAAAAATGGGGGTGCCAAGAGATATAGCCGAAACGGTAATTCCATTAGGAGCTACTATACACAAAGATGGATCAGTATTTGGCGGTATTATGAAAATAGTTTTTTTATTTGGTTTGTTTGGAAAGGACATGACAAGTGTATTAACTATAGTTTGCATAATACTGATAGCATTTTTAGTAGGTGCTGTAATGGCTGCCATTCCTAGTGGTGGAATGATTGGTGAAATGCTGATTTTAAGTGTGTATGGCTTTCCAGCAGAATTTCTACCTATAATTGCTGTTATAAGTACTATCATAGATGCACCTGCAACCATGTTGAATTCTACTGGGAATACAGTATGTGCTATGATGGTAACAAGAATTGTAGAAGGAAAAAAACAGGTTGAATAATTTTCAAGGGATGTAAACTTAGTATTTTTGTGATAAAATTTAAGAAAAGGTAACTGTAAAATAGTACAATTCATGATTTTAAAATATAGTATTGAGAAAGGAAGTGAAAATCCTAATTGTTTAATAATCAAATAATAGCATTTGAAGTTTAATATTAAATAATTTAGGTAAAATGATATGCTGGAAGATGATAAAAATAAAAGATTTGAAGTAGTTTATTCTGAGGGAAATTTGGAAGGAAATAAAATTATTAGAGATAAGCAAACTGGTGTGAATTATTTATTTTCTTTTGCAGGATATGCAGGTGGTTTAACAGTACTATTGGATGAAAACGGGAAACCAGTAATTACTAAATGTGATAAGTAAGTTTTTTCTTATGAAGGTTAGGTGATAAAAACAAATGAAAACTGTAATAATGTTTATAACCTCGTGGTGTCCATATTGTAAGCAAGCATTTTCTTTTATGGAAGAGGTAAAAAAAGAAAATCCTAAATATGAGGACATTGAAGTAAAAATAGTAGATGAAGAACGTGAACCAGATATTTCTAAACAATATGATTATTATTATGTACCTACCTATTATGTTGATGGAGTTAAGATACATGAAGGGGTACCTTCTAAAGATATTGTTCGAGAGGTATTTGAAGAGGCTTGTAGTTTGAGGTGAAAAATTAATGGTGAAACTTAAATATAAAATTTGGCTGCAGGATGATGGAAGAACTTTTGGAAAAGGTGTATATAATCTTTTAATAGGAGTAAAAAAGGCAGGTTCTCTAGCAAAGGCCGCTAAAAGCATGGGGATGTCCTATAATAAAGCTCATAACCTGATTAAAAATGCAGGTAAAAGGTTAGGATTTGAACTTTTAGTAAGTAAATCAGGGGGAAATAAAGGAGGAGGTTCTATACTTACTCCAGAAGCCGAGGAATTTATTAAAACATATAATGAATTTTTAGATGAATGTAATGAAGCTTTGCAAAATATTTTTTCCAAATATTTTAAAAATAATTAGCGTATAAGTTAATAAATGGTTAAAATATTATTTACAATAGTAAAAAAAATCGTTATACTTTAAATAGTATAACGATTTTTGATTTAAAAATTTTAGGAGGGGATTGTATTGAAAAAAAATTTATTAGTTCTAAGTGTTTTGGCTGCTACCTTAATTTTTTCTGGATGTTCCCAAAAAAATTCAGAAACTTCAAAACAAAGTCCTAAAAATATCACTATTTCGGCTGCTGCCAGCTTAAAGGAATCATTGACAGAAATTCAACCTAAATTTGAAAAAGATAATAATGTGAAACTTACTTTTAATTTTGGAGCGTCAGGAACGTTACAAAAACAAATAGAACAAGGAGCACCAGCAGACGTATTTATATCAGCAGGAAAACAACAAATGGATAATTTAGAAAAAGAAAATTTAATTGATAAGAGTAGTAGAAAAAATTTATTGAATAATAAATTAGTATTAATAGTAGCAAAGGATTATAAAGATAAAATAAAATCAACTTCAGATCTTGCGAATATTAATTCTAAAATTGCAATGGGTGAACCTACTGTAGTACCAGCAGGGCAATATGGAAAAGAAAGTTTAGAAAAACTAAGTTTAATGGATAAAGTAAAAGATAAAGTTGTGTATGCAAAGGATGTTAAACAAGTAGTACAATATGTAGAAAATGGAGAAGCAGCTGCAGGTATTGTATACAAATCAGATGCTACTGTATTAAAAAACAGTACAATAGCTGAAACCATTGATGAAAGTTCACACAAACCAATAGTTTATCCAGAAGCAATAGTTACAGCATCTAAAGAAAAAGAAGCTGCAAAGAAATTTTTGGATTATTTAACTACAGATAGTTCAAAAGAAACCTTTAAAAAATATGGATTTGAAGTTAGTGTAAAATAAGTACAATGCAATACAATTTGTAGAACGTTTTTTGTAAATTTTTACATAAAAATTGTTAAATGTAGTACAAATACACTGGCTTAAAAATATATAATGTGATTTATAATTTCAATTAATGTTATATGTTAACAAATGTAAAATATAAATTGACATAAGTTTTTGAAAACGTTATACTTGAATCAATATGGCATATTGGAAAAATTAAAACAATGTGGATATAAAGTGTATTTAAATTATTTGAAGTACCTATAAATTAACAGTCAAATAATTTAAATATGCTTAATTTTAGCATGTTAAGTTAAATTTTTAACATTACTTTCAAACAAATCTGTAATTAGTGCATTATAAATTGACATATAATTATATAAGATTTCTATAATGAAAGGAGAATTTGTATGGATAGTATGATGTTAAAACCAGGAGAATTGTGTGATGCTTCTATAGGTAGTGGTTGTGGCAAAGCAAAACTAACAGCTTTACAACAATTGATACTAGGTATTTTGGCAGGGGCATTTATAGCTGTTGGAGGAGTTGTTTCCTCGGTAGTTTCACACAGTATAACGAATGTTGGAGTATCCAAGTTCGTAGGAGGAGCGGTATTTCCAGTAGGACTTATATTAGTTGTAATTTGTGGAGCAGAATTATTTACAGGAAACTGCCTCATGGTTGTGCCACTAGCAGATGGAAAAATAAACATAAAAGAGATGTTAAAAAATTGGGTAGTGGTGTATATAGGAAATTTTATTGGTTCTGTTTTAATAGCATTTTTAGTATTTCAAGCAGGTGTATTTACTTTAAACTCAGGTAAGCTAGGTGGAGTTGTAATAAAGGTTGCATCTACAAAAGGTAATCTTTCTTTTGGGACAGCCTTTGCAAGCGCTATAATGTGTAATTTTTTAGTATGCTTAGCTGTTTGGGGAGCTTCTGCAGCTAAAGATGTTGTCAGTAAAGTAATAATAATATGGTTTCCTATTATGACATTTGTTACTTGCGGATTTGAGCACTGTGTAGCTAATATGTACTTTTTAACAGCGGGTATATTTGCTAAATCTAATCCAGCTTTTGTTAAAGCTTCTGGAATATCACCTGATAAGATGATAGATGTTCCACATATGATTCAGAATTTAATACCAGCTACTCTTGGCAATATAGTAGGTGGTTCAATATTAGTTGGACTTGCATATTATTTAGCTTATAAATATATTCCAGCAAGAAAAAGCAGTGAAATTTCAAATAACAGTATAAGTAAATAAAGTTTAGTTTGCAACAGCTCATGAAATATAATTCATGGGCTTTTTTTATTTAGTAGGAATTTAAAACTTTTTTGCTCAAAAAAACATGCCGTTAGGCA
>NZ_JIBU02000039.1 GCF_000633595.2 Clostridium drakei
GAGCAAAGCTCCAAAAGTTATCCACATTTTTCAACTTTCAATTCTGCAATCATCTATTTACCCAGTATATCAATATAATATTATTAGTTGTTATTAAAAATTATTACCACAAAAAAAGAGAAGATTTGTTCTAATCTTCTCTTTAACTTAATATATTAATATTGTAGGATTTTATAACATTATTCTTTGAATATCTGCTCCCAACCCTTGTAACTTTTTTTCTATAGACACATATCCTCTATCTATATGATATACATCTGTAATTTCTGTTTCACCCTCTGCTACTAAACCACAAAGTATAAGTGCAGCTCCTGCTCTCAAATCAGTAGCTCTAACCTCTGCTCCTGTTAATTTATCTACACCTTCTATAATAGAACTTCTACCATCAATTTTTATATTTGCTCCCATTCTCTTCATTTCAGCGGCGTGCATAAATCTATTTTCAAAAATTGTTTCTGTTATTACACTGGTACCTTTTATTGTACACAAAAGTCCTGCCATTTGAGACTGCATATCCGTAGGAAAACCTGGATATGGCATAGTTTTAATATCAATAGGTTTAAGCTCTCTATCTGCATCTACATAAATGCTATTTTCATCTGAAGTTATTTTTACACCTGCTTCAGTTAACTTTGCTATGATAGGTTTTAAATACTCTTCATTGACTCCAGTTATTTTAATTTTACTTCTAGTTATAGCTGCTGCTACCATAAATGTACCAGCTTCTATTCTATCACATATAGGTTTATGTGTAGTTCCTTTCATATTTTTAACTCCAATTATACGAACAGTATCTGTACCAGCTCCTATAATATTGCCACCCATATTATTTAAATACTTGCCTAAATCTTCAATTTCAGGCTCTTCAGCTGCATTTTCTATAATAGTCTCTCCTTTAGCCATAACTGCAGCCATCATTATATTTTCTGTTGCCCCCACAGAAGGAAAATCTAAATATATTTTGTTTCCTACAAGCTTTTTAGCTTGAGCTTCTACATATCCATGACCTACATTTACTTCTGCTCCTAATGCACTAAATCCCTTTAAATGCAAATCTATTGGTCTAGTACCTATATTACATCCACCTGGTAAGGATAACTTAAACTTTCCAAATCTTGATATCATAGGTCCCATAATTAAAAAAGATGCTCTCATCTTTTTCACTAAACTACTGCAAGGCTCACAATCTTTTATATTTGAACTATCTATTACTATTCTATTAGCTTTCTCATTAATATTTATATCTGTCGAAATAGTTCTAAGTACATCACTTATAACAAACACATCTTCTAACATAGGTGCATCATCAATTACACATTTTTCTCCACTTAATATACTAGCTGCTATTATTGGTAAAACAGAATTTTTAGCAGTACTTATATTTACCTCTCCTTCTAATTTTCTTCCTCCCTTTACTGATATTTTATTCATGTCTTATCCTCCATTCTATAATTGCTAATATGTCATGAGTATTTCAGGTGTACCCATAATTATATAGTTACCTGAATTATACTTGCAAACAGCATAATTAAAATCCATTAACTTGCCATTACTTTGCATTGCATCATATAGCCCTGTGTATAATGTAGAACTATATCCATTTTTTAATGCTACAGTAGTAATGTTGGATGCTCCATGATTTTTTAATACTTTTAAAATTTTATCATTTGTTGTATCAACATCATCATAAACTTCTGATTTCAAGTATTGATAATATTTAACAGTTACACTTCTATCATCTATACATTTTTCCAGATCACGCTTCATATCACTCAATAGATTGTTACTGTTTTTTTCCACTAAACTTATTGTTATAACATTATGATTTTCATATTTCATGGTTTCTATGTAACCATTTGTATTATTTTTACCAAATTCTATACAATACTTTTTTTCATTTTTCAACACAGACTTATTTTTTACATCAATAAAATTCATTTTTTTTAATATATCATTACAAATCTTTTCTCCATTTTTATCTGTTATAAATGTTGCTGTTACGCCATATTCAACTGTTTTACTATTTGTCATTTGTAAAATATCATTAAATGGATCCCAACCTTTACTAGCTAATGAAAAATCTGAAATTAAAAGTGTACTTCCAATTATAAAAAAAATAATTAAAAAAATAGAATTTTTCTTTTTCATAAAATATGCTCTAAAAAATTAATTTAAAGAGCTTGTCACCCCCCCCTTTTTCTTCCATTTACATTATGAACTAGTATTGATTAAAATATTCATCTTTTTAATTCCACATTTAACTATTATAGAATTACTTTTACTCATAATATAAGGGGGTTGTCTTAAGATACTATCAATATATAAATATACATATAGAAATGTGCAAAGTTTCCCATAAAAAAATAGCATAAAACTTAAGTTTCATGCTATTTTTATTATAAATTCTATTTTAAATCAAGTCTAGCCATAGCTCTAGCTAAAGCCAATTCTGCTCTTTTTATATCAACATTATCTTTTGGTTCAATTAATCTATTTTCAGCTCTTTCTTTAGCAGATTTTGCTCTCTCTAAGTCTATATCTTCTGGCCATTCACAAGAATCACATAAGAATTCTACTACATTATCCTTTACATCAAGTATGCCGCTAGATGTAAATGCTTTAAGTTCTTTACCATCACTTGTAGTAAATTCTGTGACAGTAGGTCTTAAAGGAGTTACTAAAGGCATGTGATTTGCAAGAATTCCTATACGACCTTGGGTAGTATCTGTTATTAATTCTACCACTTCTCCAATGTAAAATTCTTTTTCGGGAGTAAGGATAGTTAACTTAAAAGCATTTGCCATATTAATCTCCTTCTCACAAATAAATTATTAAGTTAGACAGTAATAATCTGTCTAACTTAAAACTAAAAGGATTAGCTCTCTTCCATCATAGATTTAGCTTTTTGAACAACTTCTTCTATAGTTCCAGCAAAAAGGAATGCTGCTTCTGGTAAATTATCATATTTACCATCAAGTATTTCTTTAAAACCTCTTATAGTTTCTTTTATTGGAACATAAGCACCTTTCATGCCTGTAAACTGTTCTGCAACGCTAAATGGTTGTGATAAGAATCTTTGAATTCTTCTAGCTCTTACAACTACCAATCTATCTGTCTCTGGAAGTTCATCTACACCAAGTATTGCTATTATATCTTGAAGTTCTCTATATCTTTCAAGTATATGCTTTACATTTGAAGCTATTTCATAGTGTTCTTCTCCTACAATTCTTGGATCCAATATTCTTGAACTTGATTCAAGAGGATCAACTGCTGGATATATTCCAAGTTCTGATATAGATCTTGAAAGAACTGTTGTAGCATCAAGATGCGCAAATGTAGTTGCTGGTGCTGGGTCTGTTAAGTCATCTGCAGGTACATATACAGCCTGAACAGATGTAATAGATCCTTGCTTTGTGGATGTTATTCTTTCTTGAAGAGCACCCATTTCAGTTGCAAGTGTTGGTTGATATCCAACAGCACTAGGTATTCTACCAAGTAACGCTGAAACTTCCGAACCAGCTTGAGTAAATCTGAATATGTTATCTATAAATAGAAGCACATCCTGACCTTTATCTCTAAAATACTCAGCCATAGTAAGTCCCGTTAAAGCAACTCTCATTCTAGCTCCAGGTGGTTCATTCATTTGTCCAAATACTAGAGCAGTTTTATCTATAACACCAGATTCCTTCATTTCATAATAAAGATCGTTACCTTCTCTTGTTCTTTCTCCAACACCTGTGAATACTGATAATCCACCATGTTCTTTTGCTATATTGTTTATAAGTTCTTGAATAAGAACTGTTTTACCAACACCAGCACCACCAAATAGTCCTATTTTTCCACCTCTTTGGTATGGTGCTATAAGATCTATAACTTTAATTCCTGTTTCAAACATTTCTGGTGAAACAGATTGATCTTCAAAACTTGGTGCTGGTCTATGAATAGGATATGTCATATTGGCATTACAATCTCCACATTCATCTATTGGCTGTCCTAACATATTGAAAAGTCTTCCTAAAACTTCCTCTCCAACTGGTACAGATATTGGTGCACCTGTGTCTACTGCATCTACACCTCTTCTTAAGCCATCTGTTCCTTCCATAGATACAGTTCTAACTATATCGTCTCCAACATGCTGTTCTACTTCAGTAACAAGTTTACCAGCATCTCCCATATCTATTTCTATGGCATTATATATATTAGGAAGGTGTTCTGTATTAAACTTTATATCTACTACAGGTCCTATAACCTGAACAACTTTGCCTATATTTGGCATTAGTGTCCCTCCCTTATTTTTGAACTTCTGCGCCTCCGATTATCTCGGTTATTTCCTGAGTTATAGCGCCTTGTCTTTCTCTATTAAATTTAAGATTTAGATCATCTATTAAATCATTAGCATTCTTAGTTGCTCCATCCATAGCTGCCATTCTTGAACCTTGCTCACTACATTTAGAATGAAGCATATAATTTAATATTTGTTGTTTTAACTGCATAACCACCACATCATCTATTATTTGATCAATTGGTGGTTCAAACTTAACAAAACGTGCTGTTGATTCGCCACTTTTGTTTTCTAAAGGAAGTATTTTCTGTATATTAACCGATTGCTTTACAGTTGTAAAGAACTCGGTATATACTATATACACTTCTCCAACTTCAGAATTGCGATACATATCAAGTGCTTTATAAGTTATAGCTTCTGCTTCTTTTAAAGTAGGTATATCAGGTATATCTACATATTCTGCTGCAGTTTCATATTTTAATCTATTAAAATACATTCTTCCCTTTTGACCTACTGACATTAATACAGAGTTTTCTTTATCACTTGATATTAATTCTGCAGTTTTATTTACTACATTAGCATTGAATCCTCCACAAAGTCCTGAATCAGAGCTAAGTGTAATATAAAGTTTTTTATCACTCTTATTACCATGTACATAAATACTTCTTCCTTCCACACCTCTTACAATATCATTAGCAATTTCTGCGAAAGCATCAAAGTATTTCTGATTTACCTCTAATTTGGTCCTGACTTTCCTAAGTTTTGAGGTGGCAACAACACACATGGCATTTGTTATTTTTTGGGTACTAGTTACTGACTTAATTCTTCTCTTAATTTCAACAAGTCCTGCCCCTGCCATAATTCACCTCCCGCAAAGGGAATTATACCTCTGCTAAAAATATTTTTTTGAATTCTTCTATAGCACTGCTAAGTTTTTCTTTCAACTCATCTGATAATACTTTTTTAGTTACTATTTCTTCACCAATTTCTTTGTGATGAGTATTCATATATTCTAAGAATTCTTTTTCAAATTTCTTTATACTTTCTACAGCAATATCCATCAACTTATTGTTAACTGCTGCATACATAATCATTATCTGATTTTCCACTGGTACTGGCTTGTATTGAGGCTGTTTTAGTATTTCTACTAATCTCTTACCTTTTTCAAGTCTTCTCTTTGATTCTCCATCAAGATCTGAACCAAACTGTGCAAAAGCAGCAAGCTCTCTATATTGCGCAAGATCAAGTTTTAGTGTTCCTGAAACCTGCTTCATTGCTTTAATTTGAGCATTACCACCAACCCTGGATACTGATATACCAGCATTAACTGCTGGTCTTTGTCCTGCATTGAACAATTCTGATTCAAGGAATATCTGACCATCTGTTATTGAAATAACATTGGTTGGTATGTAAGCTGTAACGTCTCCTGCTTGAGTCTCTATTATAGGAAGAGCTGTAAGTGATCCTCCACCAAGTTTATCTGAAAGCTTTGCAGCTCTTTCAAGCAATCTTGAATGTAAATAGAAAACATCTCCAGGGAATGCTTCTCTTCCTGGTGCTCTACGAAGTAATAATGACATTGTTCTATAAGCAACTGCATGCTTAGATAAGTCATCATATATTATAAGTACATCTTTTCCTTGATGCATAAAATATTCACCCATAGTACATCCTGCATATGGTGCAATGTACTGTAATGGTGCTGTTTCTGATGCTGATGATGATACAATTATTGTATAATCCATAGCCCCTGCTTCAGTAAGATTATTAACTATATGAGCGACAGTAGATTGTTTCTGTCCTATTGCAACATATATACAAATTACATCTTTACCTTTTTGATTGATTATCGTATCTGTTGCTATTGCAGTTTTACCTGTCTGTCTATCTCCTATAATAAGTTCTCTTTGACCTTTTCCTATTGGTATAAATGAATCTATAGCTTTTATACCTGTCTGTAATGGCTGTTTAACAGATTGTCTTTGAATAACACCAGGTGCCTTAATCTCAACTGCTCTTGTTTCTGCAGTTTTCATAGGACCTTTACCATCTATAGGCTGTCCAAGAGAATTTACAACTCTTCCTACTATTGCATCTCCAACTGGTACTTCAACAACTTTTCCAGTTCTTTTAACTATGTCTCCTTCTTTTATACCTTTTTCAGAACCTAGAAGAACACAACCTACGTTGTCTTGTTCAAGGTTTAGAGACATGCCATAGACATCATTTGGAAACTCTAGAAGCTCTCCAGCGATACAATCGTTAAGACCATAAACTCTGGCTATACCATCACCAATTTGAATTATTGTACCTGAATCAACTGTTTCTATTTTCTTTTCATACTTTTGTATTTCCTGTTTTATAATTGAAGTTATTTCTTCAGGTTTTATATTCATAGGCTCACCTCTAATCTCTCTTAAGCATTAATTTTTTCATTTCATCGATTTTAGATTTTACTGTTCCATCTATTACTTCATTTCCTACTTGAACATAAACTCCACCAATTATACTTTCGTCTATTTCTTCTTCCAATAAAATCTTTTTACTATATTTTTTTTCTAGTTGTAGCACTAAATTTTTCTTTTCATCATCTTGTAAAGCAATAACTGTTTTTACTTTAGCAACAGCTGTTTTATTCTTTTCAAGATAAATACTTTCCATTTGTTTAAGCTTACCTTCAAGTTGAAGTATTCTTCCCTTTTCTATAAGAACTAATAGAAAAGCTAATAAATCTTCATCTACTTTATCCTTAAACACCTTAATGAAAAGTTCTTTTTTACTTGAAGTACTAACTTGTGGGTGTTCTATTAATCCCATAAAGTCTTTATCTTCATTTATTAGAGCTACTATTTCTCTTAATTCCTGTAAATACTGCTCTACTTTTCCTTTTTCCTCTGCAATTTCATAAAGCGCAAGAGCGTATCTTCTATCTAAATATTCATACATAGTTAGATACCTACCTTAGCTATAAAGTCTTTAATAAGTCTCCTATGCTGATCTTCATCTATAGATTCTTCTAAAGCCTTTGAAGATACTAAAACAGCTAAGTCTACTACTTGGTTCTTTATTTCATCTGCTGCTTTTTCTTTTTCTCTTTCAGCCTCAACTTTAGCTCTTTTAACTATAGTTTCAGCTTCTTCATGAGCTTCTTTCAATATGTCAGAGGAAACTTTTTCAGCTTTATTCTTATATTCTTCGACAATAGTTTTTCCTTCTTGCTTAGAATTCTTTAACAATTCTTCATGTTTAAAAACTAATTGTTTAGATTTTTGTTCATTTTCATTAGTGTTTTTAATTTTAAAATCAATTTCATTCTGTCTGTTGGTGATTGTATCATCAACAGTTTTGAAGAAGAAATGTTTTAAAATAAAATACAATACTATGAAATTTATTATAGTTATTACAACTCTTCCAATATCAATACTCATATTGAATTTCACTCCTCCCCTCTAAATGTATGTAAATTGGTGAGGTAACTAGTTTTAGCTAACTTTAAATACTAACATAATAGCTATCAATAAACTATAGATAGCTGTTACTTCTGATAATGCAGCAGTTACAAAGAATGTACTTAGTATTTTACCGCTTGCTTCAGGCTGTCTTGAAACTCCTTCAACTGCCTTTCCAGCAGCAGTACCAACTCCAATACCTCCGCCTAAACATCCTATAGCAGCTAAACCTGCACCAATTGCTGCCATACCTGATACAAATGAGTGCGCATCTAAATTCATAATAAAAATCCTCCTTAAAATAATAAATTATCGTTAGTGTTCAGCTATAATTTTTATATTCATCATTGTTAACATAACAAACACTACCATCTGTATGGACGCATCAAACAAGTCAAAGAAAGCATGGAAAGGTATAGGTATTAGTAATTGAGAAAACCACGCTAAATGACCCAATCCTTGATACATCATCGAGATTATTACAGCACCTGCGGTCATATTACCAAATAGTCGTAGACTTAATGAAACTGGAAGTACTACTCTTTCCACAATATTAAGTGGTAATAGGGGCACTACCGGTTGGGCATAAGCTTTTAAATACTTTCCAAATCCAACCTTCTTTATAGCATTAACTTGCACTATAACAAATGTTATTAATGCCAAACCAGCTGCTACACTTAAGTCTTCTGTTGGTGCCTTAGCTCCAACAATTAATGGGGCAATATTCATAACCAAAATAAAAATTGCAAGGGTTCCTATGTATGGTACAAAGCCAACATACTCTTCTCCCATATTTTCCCTAACTACATTTCTTATTGTTTCAAATAACATTTCAACAACACTTTGTTTTTTGTCAGGTACTTTTTTTAAGTTTTGTGTAAAAACTTTAGCTAAAATAGCTATAAGAATAATAAGAATCCATTGTGTCATAATACTAGAGGTTATTCCTAAGTTAAATGACCCTAGATTTATTGAAAACAATGGTTGCAACTCTTCCACTTTCTCACATCCTTTCTTAATTACTTTTAATAACTGAATATATATATACCCCCACTAAATGGGATGTATATCCAAATAAATAAGGAACTACGCTGTAATTATTATGCTTAAAAACCACATATCCTATTCCAACAGCAAGTACCACTCTAAAAATAAAACTTAATATGTACAAAGATGTCGATGAGTTTTTAAATTTTTCAAATATTAATCCACCCACTACTCCATTAACACTAAAATTAATTATTGCAATTATAGTTCCAAGAAGTATAATTACTCCATAATTCTTTATTATGATCTGAACACCAATAGCAATTATGCTACCAAGTATAAAATTAATAATAGATACTTTTTTAATCATATCTAAGATTTCTTCATTCAACTGAAATTCCTCCACTAAGATAAACATTCTAGCTAAATATTTCTTTGATTACACTAATACCAAATTAAAAATTTTCTAAACATGCCTTAAAAATAACCTTAGTCTTTCATTTTACTCTCTATTTTCACAAGATAACTTATTATATAATCTAAAGAAATATAAATAAAACACTACATTTTGCTTATATAATCAATATTTAGCCTTAATAGTCGATTTTTTAACAATATAATTGAATTTTACTTTCATTTCTCCTTTTTTTTTAAATTTACTACGTTTTTAGGTAATCATATTTTTCTCATTCATTTTTTTTAATTTTCTTAATATTTTCCATGCTGCTAAAACCTTCTTATTTTAGCCTATCTTATCGTTTTCAGACTAATAAGAAAATTTCAAACTTCAAGTTAATTTTGAAGATTTTATCTGTTCAAAATTTACTTTTTCTTAAAATATTTTTAAAATATATATTTATATTAAATTTATTTTAACTTTAATTCAATTATTTTAACTTTAATTCAATTATTTTACACCTATAATTATACTCTACTTTTCAAATTATAAAAGACAAATTTAAAATTTTCTTAAATTGAGAAATTGATTTTGCATCGCTAGTCAAATTTTATAGTAAAATTAACATAAATTGCTGCTATTTATAACGAATTACGTATTTAGCTTTACTTATTTGATAAAATAGCTAGAAAATTCATATTTTCTAGCTAAACTCTTCATATTCATTTTTTTCTATTTCAAAATACTTCAATATTGATGCTGCTATTCTTTGAGATGCCTTACCATCTCCATAAGGATTTATAGCTTTGCTCATACTATCATATTCCTCACAATTTGTAATTAGATCAGTAGCCTCTTTTTTTATAGTATTTATATCTGTTCCTACAAGCTTTACAGTACCAGCTTTTACAGCTTCTGGTCTTTCTGTAACATCTCTAAGCACAAGTACAGGTTTTCCAAGATGTGGAGCTTCTTCTTGAAGTCCACCTGAATCTGTCATAACCATATAACACACATTCATCAAATTATGAGTTTCCTTTGTATCTAGTGGCGCTAATAGATGAACTCTATCTACATCTCCTAAAATTTTATATACAACATTTTTAACTACGGGATTTAAATGAACAAGGTATACTATTTCTACATCTTTATTCTCATTTACAATATCTCTTAATGCATAGCATATATTTTCTATTCCCTTGCCCCAATTCTCTCTTCTATGAGCTGTTACCATTATTACTTTTTTTCCATTATAATCTATATTATTGAGTTCATCATTTTTAAATACATATTTATCGTCTACAGTAAACTCCATAGCATCTATTACTGTATTTCCTGTTACAAATATCGAGTTTTCATCTACACCTTCTCTTAATAAATTCATCTTTGATCCTGGTGTTGGTGCGAAATGCATGTCGGCTACAGCACCTGTAAGTTTTCTATTCATTTCTTCTGGAAATGGAAAATATTTATCATAAGTTCTAAGGCCTGCTTCTACATGACCTACTTTTATTTTCTGATAAAAAGCAGCTAATGCTCCTGCAAAGGTTGTTGTTGTATCTCCATGTACCAAAATTAAATCTGGCTTCTCTTGTTCAAATATTTCTTCTAATCCTTCTAAAACTCTTGTGGTTATACCTGTAAGACTTTGCTTTGTTTTCATTATGTTCAAATCAAAATCTGGCTTTATATCAAAAAGTTCTAGAACCTGATCTAACATTTCTCTATGTTGTGCAGTTACACAAACCTTGGTATCAATTTGTTCTTTTTTTTCAAGTTCTTTGACAAGAGGAGCCATTTTTATAGCTTCAGGTCTTGTACCAAATATTGTTATAACTTTAAGTTTATCCATGAGTATCCCTCCATCATCTTATTCTTTATGTTCAAAAAATCCAAATTTCCATGCTATTACTACCAACACTACCATGACCATAGCCAATAGGAAATATGACTTTTGGGTACTTATTTGCATAGCAATTATTGCAAAGCTGCCAAGAACTGCACTTATCAAATACATTATTATAACTGCCTGTCTCTGTGTAAGTCCCATATCCAATAATCTATGATGTAAATGCCCCTTATCTGCTTGCATAATTGGCTTACCATTTATTTTTCTTCTAATCATCGCAAAAAGAATGTCATATATTGGTATACCCAATGCTAATATAGGTACTGCTATAGCAAAGGCTGCTGCAGATTTTATAGCTCCTTCTATAGATATAGCTGCAAGTAAAAATCCTAAAAGTTGGGCACCTGTATCTCCCATAAATATAGAAGCTGGATTAAAATTATAAGGTAAAAACCCTAGTATTGAACCAGCCAGTATACAAGTTAGTATTGCTGCATCATGCCTAGTATTCATTAAAGCTATTATAAGAATAGTTACTGCTGATATAAACGCAACTCCTGCTGCTAATCCATCTAATCCATCTATTAAGTTAAGTGCATTAGTAATACCAACTACCCATATTATAGTTAAAGGTATATATAACATACCTATGCTTACATATGTATCTATTCCAGGTGCTGCAAAAGGATTTGTTATTCGTTCTATGCTTACACCAAAAATAACTAAGGATAAGGCAGCTGCTATTTGAAATAATAGTTTTTGCCATGGTCTTATATCAAATTTATCATCCAAAAATCCACCTATAACTATTATTGTGGCTCCTATTATTATTCCCTTCTCTGATCTAGTTAAATCCCCTGCTTTTGCAATTACTGTAATAATAAACGAAAAATATATAGCAAGTCCTCCAAGAAGAGGTATAGGTTTTTTATGTACTCTTCTATTATCTTTTGGAATATCTATAGCTTTTATTTTTACAGCAAATCTCTTCACTAGTGGAGTAAGCACTGCTGAAATTATTATTGAAACTATCGCTAAAATATATAAGTTATTCATATGTTAACCTTCCTTTATTGATTGAAACTTCCCTATTTATACTGAAAAGTTCATGTTTTACATATATTGTATATAATTATCAATATGTAGCTTCTCCATCTAAGGAATCATCATTCTCAATCCATTCAGTAACATTTATATCTCTATAAAGATCTTTAGTATCTCGTATAATAACTTTTTCAATACCTGAATTAATTATAAACCTTTTACAAAGCGCACAAGGTGACGCGTTATGCACATATTCTCCTGTTTTATGCTCTTTACCAACCAAATACATAGTTGACCCTATCATATCTTGTCGCCTAGATGATATAATTGCATTTTGCTCAGCATGAACCGATCTGCACAACTCGTATCTTGTTCCTCTTGGTACATTTAAGTGTTCTCTTTTACAATATCCTAAATCACAACAATTTTTTCTTCCTCTTGGTGCTCCAGTATACCCTGTAGCTATTATTTCATCATTTTTAACAATTATGGCTGCAAAATTTCTTCTTATACAAGTACCTCTTTCTAAAACAGTTTCACATATATCTAAATAATAATTGTCTTTACCAATTCTTATCATATTGTCCTCCATAACTTTAATAAATTTTTATATCAAACCTTTACAGATTAAGTTCGATTTTATGAAGCACATAGACTCCTCTCTTATTTTATACTAAAAAAGCCGTAATTAAAAGTCTCATTAACTATTATAATTTCAATTTGTTTTATACAAAAATAAAAAGCAGTGAAAATATCACTGCTTGCTATTTTATTTTGTACCAAATAATCTGTCTCCTGCATCTCCAAGTCCAGGTACTATATAACCATTTTCATTTAACTTCTCGTCTACTGAAGCAACATATATATCTACATCTGGATGTGCATTCATAACTACTTTTACACCTTCTGGAGCTGCTATAAGACACATTAATCTTATACTTTTAGCACCTTTTTTCTTTAATAAAGTTATAGCATCTACAGCTGACCCACCTGTAGCAAGCATAGGGTCAGTAACTATAACTTCTCTATCGCCTATATCTTGTGGAAGCTTGCAAAAATATTCTACTGGTTTTAATGTTTTTTCATCTCTATAAAGTCCTATATGTCCTACCTTTGCAGCTGGTATAAGCTTTAACATACCATCAACCATCCCAAGTCCTGCTCTCAATATAGGTACTATGGCTACCTTTTTACCTGCAAGCATCTTACATTTAGTTTTACATATAGGAGTTTCTATCTCAACCTCCTCTAATTGTAAATCACGAGTTACTTCATAAGCCATAAGCATTGCTACTTCTTCTACTAATTCTCTAAAATCCTTAGAACCTGTATTTTTATCTCTTATAAAAGATAATTTGTGCAATATTAATGGATGTGCTATTTGTGTTACTTTACTCATTTCTATTCCCCCAATTATTTAGAATACTTTTTTTCAATATCTGTAATTTTGTCTATTCTTGTCTGATGTCTACCACCTTCAAATTTTGTATCCAAGAAAATGTCTACTATATCTAATGCTAATCCTAATCCAACTACTCTTTGGCCTAATGCTAGTATATTAGCATCATTATGTTGTCTACATGCATGAGCGCTAAATGTATCACCACATACTGCAGCTCTTATTCCTGAAACTTTATTAGCAGCTATACTTATTCCTATACCTGTGCCACAAACTAATATACCAAAATCAAAATTTTTAGCAGCCACTTCTTCTGCAACCTTTAGTGCAAATTCAGGATAATCACATGATGATTCTGTATAAGTACCAAAATCCTCAATTTGAATACCTTTGCCTTCTAAATGGCTTATAATTTCCTTTTTTAAAGGCAATCCAGCATGATCACTTCCAAATGCAATTTTCATATAAATACCTCCAACTAAATTTATATAACTAATTTAAATATTTAACTGTCATTAAGCCGCAAAAAAAGAAGATAATAACATTTAACTAATGCCTATATCTTCCTTTAATTTTCTCAATAGTAAAATAATACTACTCCTCAATTGAGTATAAGTTTTTTTATAAACTCGTATATCACTGCCAAAAGGATCAAGTATATCACTATTCACTGAAACATATTCATTTAAAGTAAATATTTTATATTTAAACTCAGGAAAGACTTCATATAAAACATTCCTAATACTCTCAGTCATGGTTAAAATAATTTCGGAATTTTTTACCATATCATAAGTAATTCTAACGGCTTTTCTATCACTTATATCAATTCCTATGTTTCCTTTAACAACTTCAGCAGAATTTTTAGAGGTTTTACTATTGTTTACTATAGATATTCCTGCAGAAATAGCTTTTACATTTTTAACATCACATAAATAATTGAATATAGCTTCTGCCATACAACTTCTACAAGTATTACCCGTACAAACAAATAGTATGCTTTTCATGTTTAACCTCCCAAAGATAAAACTTAAACTGTAGTAATATCAAATCCAGCAGACTTCTGCAGCCTATTCATTATTGCTACTCCAACACCAACTTCTTGAAAAGCTTCAGACACTATTACATCTACACCCTGATCATCAAAACTTCTAAGTGTTTCAAACAAATTTTTAGATATACTTATCATATCTTCTCTGCTGCCCAATGATACTACTATTCCATTTTTGTAGTATTTTTTTGTTTCATCTGTAGCCATTATACCCACAGATTTATTTTCACCTATATAATTTTGCACTATTTCATTGATTTTTGCAATAGTTTTTTGCAAATCTCCTGTAACAATTTTTACATGAGCTTTTGGTGCATAATGTTTGTACTTCATTCCAGGTGCCTTAGGTTTAAAATCTTTATCAGGTTTTTTCATTATAGCAGGATCTATATATGCACCTTCATCTACCTCTTTTAGCATTTCAAGAGTTATTCCACCGGGTCTTAAAATACACACTGGCTGTACAGTACAATCTATAACTGTTGACTCTACTCCAATATCACACATTTCTCCACCAATAATATAATCAATTTTGCCATTCATATCCTCAATACATCTCTCTACATCTGTGGGACTTGGTCTTCCTGAAATATTAGCTGATGGAGCTGCTATGGGAACACCACAAGCTCTTATAAATTCTCTAGCTATTACATTTGAAGGCATTCTAATCCCAACACATTTTAACCCTGCAGTTGTAATATCCGGTATAATTTCCGACTTTTGTAGTATCAACGTCATAGGACCTGGCCAAAATTTTTCCATAAGCTTTTTTGCCACTTCTGGTATTTCTTTTACCAATGCATTTATTTCTTTAAAATCTGCTATATGTGCTATCACAGGATTGTCCTGAGGCCTTCCCTTAGCTTCAAAAATCTTTTTTACAGCAGAAGAATCTAATGCATTACCTCCAAGTCCATAAACAGTTTCTGTTGGAAAAGCTACAAGTCCACCTTCTTTTATAACATTAGCTGCCTCTATTATAATATCTCTATCTAAATTTTTTTCATCTAGTATTTTTATTTTTGTATTCATCCCTATATTTACCACCCTTTTTATAAAGTTATTTTTACAGTAAACAAAAGTTAAAATATGTTTTTTATATAAGCACTAATTCTAAACGCAGGCTTAATTGATAATTATACCTTAATAGCACTTAAATTTCAAACGCCTTACAACTTGCCTTACTATTTTTTTATAGAAAAAAAGACTGGAAACTTAATTTTAAATTTCAACAGTCAATAAATAACTTATAGTATATTTACTATCGTAAATCCTACTATTAATCCTGCTAATATTCCAATAGTACTGGTTAATCCTTCCCATAATTTAGAGGATTCTGGTATCATCTCTCCACAAACTACATATAACATTATACCAGATGCAAAGGATAAACACGCAGCTAAGACATTTACTGATATATTACCTATGTATGCACCCACCCAAGTACCTATAGCTGTAGGAAAAGCCGTTACAAAAGCATAAAATAATATTTTTGGTATTTTTACCCTAGATACCATAAGCGGAGCCGCAACGGCAATACCTTCTGGTATATCATGAACTGCAATTATTAAACTCATCTTAATACCAAGTGTAGTTCCTGCCGCAAATCCACATCCCATAATTATTCCTTCAGGGAAATTATGAATCATAAGTCCTAATGCAGCCATAAATGCAACTTTTAAATGTCCGCTTATACTGTCTATGTTTATTTTAGTATCAATAAACGCTATAACCATAATTCCAATTATACAAAATATCAACGTCCATGCAAAACTCCACTTTATAAGAGCTTCTGGAATTAAATCAAATACAACTACAGATAACATAAGGCCTCCAGCAAACCCTATCATTGCTCCTAACATTTTATCAGATGGTTTCTTTACTATAACTCCCAGTGAAGCACCTATCATAGTTCCTATTAATGATACAATACTTCCAATAACTACAACATAAATTGTATTATACCCCAAAAAATCACTCTTTTACTTATTACTATATAAACTAGTTTATTTATCTTACCTATCATATATGCTATTAATTTTATCTACATTTAAATTTTATATTTCTCAGAATTTTCACGATAAAACTTTATTTTTTCCACTGCTTCTTCTGTAAATTCAGCATAAACACAATTTTTATATATAAGATCTAAAAGAGGATATTTATTTATGCTTCCTCTTTTTACTATAGTATAATAATATTCATTTTCTGGATGCATAATTTTAATTCTATTATATTCACAAGCTACATACGGATGGTTTTTTAAAAAATTAATACTAACAGGCAGCATTCTATCACTTCTAAATTTGGATTTAGAAAGCAATATAATTTTAAAATCTTTTTCTCTAGTATCTTTTAACACAACATTTTCCACATGAACTAGGACAATCTTATCACCAGCTATATTAACTTTTTTACCTGTTAACCCCAAACTTATTTTCAATTTATATTCTTCATACTGAAATGTAAGAGATTCTTTATTAATTTTTATACAAATTGCTAGTAGTATAAGTAGCTCTATAACTACCAAATAAATTATATAGAATATATAAAATTTTTTTAAAAAAATCAGTATTGCTGGTAATATAAAAAAAATAAAGCACATAGACAGCATGAATCTTTTATAAGACTTTTTCCGCTTTCTAATGGCTTTATCTATATTCATAGTTTCCCTCTTTTCATAAAATTAATAAACAAAGTTAATTATTCATTATTTCCCATAGCCTTCATTTTTTCGGCTTGATCTGTAGTTATAAGCGCATCTATAACTTCATCTATATCTCCATCTAAATAGGAATCTAATTTATATAAAGTAAGTCCTATTCTATGATCTGTAACTCTTCCTTGTGGATAATTATAAGTTCTTATCCTTTCACTTCTATCACCAGTACCAACTTGACTCTTTCTATCTTCAGCTATGCCTGCACTTCTCTCTGCTTCTGCTCTTTCAAACAATCTAGATTTAAGCACCTTCATAGCTTTTTCTTTGTTCTTAAGTTGAGACTTTTCATCTTGACAAGAAACTACAAGTCCTGTTGGTAAATGAGTAATTCTTACTGCTGAATCAGTAGTATTAACACACTGTCCACCATGTCCTGACGCCCTAAACACGTCTATTCTTATATCATTAGAACTTATAACTAAATCAACATCATCAACTTCAGGTAAAACCGCTACTGTAGCCGTTGATGTATGAATTCTTCCACTAGATTCTGTGTCTGGAACTCTTTGAACTCTATGGACTCCACTTTCATATTTTAATCTACTATAAGCTCCTGCACCCTTTATCATAAATACAATTTCTTTGAATCCACCTATATCTGTGGCATTTAAACTTATAGTTTCAACTTTCCAACCTTTTCGTTCCGCATATCTAGTATACATTCTTGTAAGATTCGCAGCAAATAATGCTGCTTCTTCTCCACCTGCTCCGCCTCTTATTTCTACAAATACATTTTTATCATCATTAGGATCTTTAGGTAAGAGCAGTATTCTTAATTCTTGGTGTGCCTCATCCATAGAAGCTTCAAGTTCTTTTATATCTTCTTGTATCATATCCCTCATGTCTTTATCTGTTTCATCTTTTAGCATTTCTTTGTTACTTTCCAGTTCTTCTTCAGCTTTTCTATATTGTCTATACTTCATTACTAATGTTTCTAATTCCGCATGTTCTTTACATAACTTCTGCCATTCTTTTTGATCTGCCATAATTGACGGATCACTTATTTTTGCTGATAATTCCTCATATTTATTTTCTATAAACTCAAGTCTTTCTAACATACTTTTTTATCACTCCGTATAAATATTTTCACAATTAATAATTATATCACAATACTTTTATAACTATCAACTGATTTCCATTTTTCCTTTTATAACTCTATCCATGCCTGCTAAATCTTTTATGCAACTTATATCAGTAAAACCATTCCGTTCCAATATGCTGCCTACAGAATCTTTTTGGTCATATCCTATCTCAAACAACAAAAATCCTCCGCTATTTAACAACTTTAAACTTTGTAATGTAATTTCCCTGTAAAAATCCAAACCATCTTGTCCCCCACTTAATGCCTCATAGGGTTCATAGTTCTTTACATCCTCCATTAGTGTTGGAATAACATCATTTCTTATATATGGTGGGTTTGAGACTATTATATCAAATTTTTCTTTATTATCTATAAAATAATTTAACAAATCACTTTTTACAACTTCCACCTTATGTTTAAGTTGAAACCTTTTAATATTTTCTAAAGTAACTTCATAGGCAATATTGGAAATATCACTGCACTTGACTTTTATATCCTCAACAAATTTTCCAATGGATATACCTATTGCACCACTTCCACAGCATACATCACATATTTTTTTTAATTTTTGTTCTTTTATACACTTTATAGCTAGTTCCACCAAAATTTCTGTATCAGGCCTTGGAATTAGTACTCCTTCTTTTATATAGAAATCAAGTCCCATAAATTCGCACTTACCTAATATATACTTTACAGGCATCCTTTGCTTTCTAATATTAACAAAGTTATAATATTCTCGCTGTTCATTAACAGTTAATTTATAATCTCTATTTAAAAGTATAAAAAGCCTATCTTTTTTTATTGCTTTTCCAAGAAGAAGTTCACAATCTATCTGATAACTATCTATTCCAACTGACCTTAGTTCTTCATATCCAAATTTTAAGAGCTTTCCAATATTAAATTGTTCCTTCTCCATACACTTTCTCCATTCCTAATTATATTACTTTATTTAATCTTAGTAAACAATTCTAATTTTCATTTTTTAATTTCTCATTTTCTCCCGTTTCTTCTATACCTTCTGCCCATTTAAGAGCCATTATAGCCACTTCTAGTTGCTCTAAATCAGGTTCCCTTGTGGTAAGCTTTTGAAGCATAAGTCCTGGATAAGAGGTTATTCTTGATAAAATGCTATCACTTTTTCCCATCCATTTAATGATTTCATAAGTAATTCCTGAAACTACAGGTAAAAGTATAATTCTGTACAATATTCTTTGCCATAAACTATTCCATCCAGTAAAAGAAAATAATATTATACTTACTATCATAACCAAAAATAAAAAATTAGTTCCACATCTCGGATGAAACCTTTGAAATTTTTTAGCATTTTCAGGTATAAGCTCCATATTATTTTCATAACAAAATATAGTTTTATGTTCTGCTCCATGATATTGAAAAACCCTGTTTATATCATCCATCTTACCTATAAGGTATATATATGTTAAAAAGATTATCACTCTTATAATACCCTCAATTATATTTAACCCTATGGTACTATAAATTCCTATCCTTTTAAAAATATTAGCTGCAAAAGTTGGAAGTATAAAAAATAATATTGTAGCTATTCCTATGGATACAATTAATGTTATTCCCATAAGCACATCATCACTTTTATCCTTAAATATACTTTGAAACCATTTATCTAACTTGCTAGGTTTTTCCTCCTCTTCAGACTCTTCAAAAAATGATGCAGAATAATTTAATGTATTTATACCTATTATTAACGATTCTATTAAGGATACAAATCCTCTTAAAATAGGCAAACCCAATAATTTTTTTCTCTTTGTGTAAGGTATACATTCTTTCCTATCTACAACAATTTCCCCATCAGATTTTCTTACAGCTGTAGCTATTCCTTTCATTCCCCTCATCATTACACCTTCAATTACAGCCTGTCCTCCAACTGAAGTCTTAACTGACATTATTTCACCCCATTTTCACATTTCATTTTATATTCAAAA
Source organism: Clostridium drakei (assembly GCF_000633595.2). Lineage (GTDB taxonomy): Bacteria > Bacillota > Clostridia > Clostridiales > Clostridiaceae > Clostridium_AM > Clostridium_AM drakei. The sequence goes on from NZ_JIBU02000039.1 coordinate 20,217, forward strand.
TAGCATTTTGGACATAACGGCTCATATTCAACATTATCTTCTTTATCAATAGCTATTTGTTTACCTTCAAATACAAATTCACCATTTATTTTTCTTCCATTTACAAGTGCTTTTTTACCACAATTACATATGGTCTTTAACTCTTCCAAACTATGTGCCAATAAAAGTAATCTCTCACTGCCTTCAAATCCATTCATTTGAAAGTCAGTTCTAAGTCCATAGCATATAGTTGGAATGTCCTTAATTACTGCTATTTTAAATAGTTCATCTATCTGATGCTTTTTAAAAAATTGTACTTCATCTATTAAAATGCAATTTATTTTTCCATTTTCCTCAACGTATTTTTCTACTCTTTCATAAATATTTTCATTTTTATCAAGTAACATATCCACCTTTCTGTTTATTCCCAACCTAGAAATAACTTTATCTCCTCCTTTAGTATCAGTATAAGGTTTTATAATTATAACCTTCATTCCCCTTTCTTCATAATTATGAGCTACTTGAAGTAAATTGGTAGATTTACCACAATTCATAGCTCCATATCTAAAATACAATTTGCTCATATTATTAACCCCTCTACATTTTAACTTTTTTTAAATTGTTTTATTAAACAAATATATTTTAACAGACCTAATATATATATTAAAGAGTTGTTTTAAACAATTTATTCATTGACTTAATCTCAGCCCTTATGTTATAATACAATAGTTAAAATAGAGGTATATCCTCAAACCGAGAGAGGTGAAAAATATGAAAAACGGCATACATCCAGAATACCATCATGATACGGTAGTTAAGTGTGCATGTGGAAACTCTTTTACAACTGGTTCAACTCAAAAGGAATTAAAAGTTGAAATATGCTCTAAATGCCATCCATTCTTCACTGGTAAACAGAAATTAGTTGATGTTGGTGGAAGAGTTGATAAGTTTATGAAGAAATTTAACTTAACTATGGAAGATGATAAGTAATTTGATTTTCTTAAAACTTATTGAAAAACCTGTCCTTTGCATTGAAAGGACAGGTTTTATTATTTATCCACGTTCTTAGTCATATCCATTTTACTGGCCAAATTTATAAACTCTTCATTATTTTTTGTCTTTGACAGAAGGTTTATTAACTGCTCTGTAACATTTTGAGTATTGTTTTCATCATATAAAACTTTTCTTATATTAAATGCAGCGTCTTTCTCTGCTTGATTTTCAAATAATAAATCGTCTCTTCTTGTTCCTGATTTATATACATCTATAGCAGGGAATATTCTTCTCTCTTGAAGTCTTCTATTAAGATGTACTTCCATATTTCCTGTACCCTTAAACTCTTCAAATATCATATCATCCATTCTGCTTCCTGTTTCTACAAGTGCTGTAGCAAGTATAGTAAGACTGCCGCCTTCTTCTATATTTCTTGCTGCACCAAAAAACTTTTTAGGCATTATTAATGCTCCTGGATCTAATCCACCTGAAAGAGTCCTACCTGTAGGAGTTATAGTTAAATTATATGCTCTAGAAAGCCTTGTTATACTATCTAGTAAAATTACTACATCCTGACCCTGTTCTACCATTCTTTTTGCTCTTTCAAGTACCATATACGCAACTTTTGTATGGTGTTCAGGTTCTTCATCAAATGTTGAATAAATAACTTCACCTTTAATATTCCTTTGCATGTCTGTAACTTCTTCAGGTCTTTCATCTATTAAAACAACAATGAGTTTAACTAATGGATGATTTGCAGATATACTTTGAGCTATCCTTTTTAGAAGAGTGGTTTTACCTGCTTTAGGTGGAGCAACTATAATTCCCCTTTGTCCTTTACCTATAGGAGATATTATATCCATAAGTCTTGTTGATAAATTTTCCCGATTAGTCTCTAGATTCAATCTTTGATTTGGATAGATAGGAATAAGAGTTTCAAATGGTTTTCTTCCAACTGCTCTTTCTGGATTTTCACCATTTACCTTTTCTACATAGAGCAGCGCCTTAAACTTTTCTCCTTCTTTAGGAATTCTAACTTTTCCTTGAACTTCATCACCAGTTTTTAAATTAAATCTTCTTATTTGAGATGGGGATACATATATATCATCTGGTCCCGTTAAATAATTTCTGCCTCTCAAGAATCCGTAATTATTATTTTCTATTATTTCTAGTACTCCTCTTGCTGTATCAGATTCATTTATCATCTCTTTAAGCTTTTCTCTTTTTTCTTCTTCATTAGTTTTATGTTCTTCATTGTTTTTATGTTCTTCAACTTTATCAGCTACTACTTTTTTATCAGCCACTACTTTTGTTTCTTGATTTTTTGTTTCTTTTTCTGACTGAACTTCATTGTCATTAGCTATTGATTCACTTTTAGGGCTTATTTTTTCTCTAAGTATTTTTCCATCCTTTTCAATAGATGCGGGAGAAACTTTTTTAATTTCTTCCATCAATTCAGATTTTTTATACCTAGATATATTCTTAATTCCAAGACTTTTTGCCAATACTTTCAATTCAGCAACAGTCATGCCCTCTATATCCTTAGTCACCAAAAAATAACACCTCACAATATTAAGTTTTCACAATTTATTATAATCTTAGGGAAACGTTTAAGAGAATTCCAATTTAAAAGAATATACCGTACAATACATTATACCCCTTTTTTTTATTTTAATCCACATTTTTCACATTAAATATTATATCTAAGTAAATTTTTAATTTAAGTATATTCACATCATAGCATATAAACTTCTATTAACATTATTACATCTATCTACTCTTTGTTTCACTTTATCATAGTTACCTATATAAAATAGAGGAATTCCTAGTATTTCACACCCTCCAACTATCACTTCACCTTTTATAAGCTCATTAAAACTATATCTATAATAATGAAAGTTATCGCAAACAGGACATTTTACTTCAATATTGATTCCTTTATTAACAGTTTTTAATTTCAAAGAAGGGAATCTTTCACTAATTTTACTTGTTTCAAATAGAGAAAATTTTTTAACATCATAAGACCCATTAAAATTTTTCAATGCAATACTTATATCCATACCTAATAACATAAAAGTCACCCCTTCCTTCACAAAGTTTTATATATATTATTTCTATACATATCATTAAAATCCTTCATGAAAATTCTACAATTATTATTTTCATACAACATTTTTCTTACGTCACTAAGAAAATATCCAGATAAAAATATTTTTAAATTGAGATAAAATAAATAAAAACCTATTTAGTGAAAAGCGTATTTTAGCATTACTATACATATTACACCTAAATTTGTGCAAATAGTAATAGTACTAAATATAACTTTTAACCAAACAGGTTTTATATTAACTTAACAATGTAAAAACAATGTAATATTTTTAATTAAAGTTCAACATCACCATTATCTAAAGATGCCTTTATAAATTCTCTAAATAAAGGATGTGGTCTGTTAGGTCTTGATTTTAATTCAGGGTGAAATTGAACTGCTACAAACCAAGGATGATCCTTTATTTCAACAATTTCAACAAGTCTAGAGTCTGGACTTGTTCCTGATAAAATAAGCCCTGCATCTGTTAATGCTTTTCTGTATTCATTATTAAATTCATATCTATGTCTATGTCTTTCATATATAACTTCTTCACCATAAGCCTCAAAGGAATTAGTACTTTTTAAAAGCTTACATGGGTAAACTCCAAGTCTCATAGTGCCACCTTTTTCATCTATATCTTTTTGGTCTGGCATTAAATCAATTACAGGATAATTTGTATCTTCATTAAATTCTGAGCTATGAGCTTCTTTGTATCCTACTACATTTCTAGCAAATTCTATTACAGCACATTGCATTCCAAGACATATTCCAAGGAAAGGCACATTATTTTGTCTAGCCCATCTTACTGTTTCTATTTTTCCTTCTACTCCTCTATCTCCAAATCCACCAGGAACTAAAATTCCATCCACATCTTTTAGATACTCTGATACATTTTCAGAGGTAACATCTACTGCATTTATCCATTTTATATTTACATTAGCATCATTAGCATATCCACCATGACTTAAGGCTTCAACTACTGATATATATGCATCATGTAATTCAACATACTTTCCAACTAAACCTATTGTAACATTCTTTGAAAGGTTTTTAATTCTGTCTACCATGCTAATCCATTCTGTATTGTCTATTGGTTTACTCTGCAAATTTAGCTTACGACAAACCAAATTATCTAATCCTTCTTTACTAAGCATTAAAGGAACTTCATATAAATTTTCTGCATCTAAATTTTGAATTACAGCATCTCTATCTACATTACAGAATAAACCTATCTTTTCTTTCAAATCATCAGAAAGAGGTTTTTCTGAACGACAAACTATTATATCTGGCTGTATTCCTATACTTCTTAATTCTTTTACTGAATGTTGAGTCGGCTTTGTTTTAAGCTCACCTGATTTTCCAAGATATGGTACAAGTGTGACATGTATGAAGCAAACATTTTCTCTTCCTACATCGTATTTTATCTGTCTTATAGCTTCCAAAAATGGTAATGATTCTATATCTCCTATAGTTCCACCAATTTCAGTTATAACTACATCTACATCTCTTTCTTTTGCAACTCTATATACTCTTGATTTTATTTCATTAGTTATATGTGGAATTACTTGAACAGTACCACCTAAGTAATCTCCTTTTCTTTCTTTTGAAATTACAGACCAATAAATCTTTCCTGTAGTAACATTACTATTCTTACTTAAGCTTTCATCAATGAATCTTTCATAATGTCCTAAATCTAAATCTGTCTCTGCACCATCATCCGTTACAAAAACTTCACCATGTTGATAGGGACTCATTGTTCCTGGATCTATATTTATATATGGATCAAACTTTTGAATTGAAACTTTGAATCCTCTATTCTTTAAAAGTCTTCCTAACGAAGCTGCTGTTATTCCTTTTCCTAATGAGGATACTACTCCTCCAGTTACAAACACATATTTTGTACTCATAAAACTTCCTGCTTAAAAAAAAGCAGTCTTCACCCCCTATGTTTTATAATATTTCTAGTTTTCCCTTTTTACTTTGAGAGAAAAACGCTCCTCAGCAAACTATAAATATATAGTCTACTGCTTATCTTAAACTTTTATTCAATTATGCTAAAATATTTGTTGACAAACTTTTTTATTAGTTTTATAATAAAAAATACCCTATATATTATATAATGGTATTTTTACGTTTTAAAACATACTTAATATACTACCACATTTTTATTTGTTATGCTACTCTTTTTTTTACCTTTCTTTAAAAAATATTTTACTCTATACTTTCCAATATATTCTCTGCTTCAAAATACATGTTTCTTATCTTTGTATTTAACAATATCTTTTCTCTTGCTTTTCTAAAATTACTATTTATATTTTTTGTATTTATGCTTGGAAAGTCTTGTTGTATCATCTTCATATCATCACATCCATATTTTTTTATCAATAGAAAAAATAGATATTTACATTCTTTATCTTTTAATATTTCTAATAATTTCTCTCTACTTATGCCTTTGTACTCACATAAAATATTTATTATCTTTTCATATTGTTCTCTCTTATCATTAAAATACTTAGACATAATACTCACCTTCCCATTTTATTTATATAGTTAATAATAATATTGCCACAATTTTCAATTTGTAAACCTTAATACATAATAAAGTAAAAAACGCAGCATAATATTATTGCTGCGTCTTTATATTTATTTCTAACAATGTATTTTGAGGTTTATGTCCAGAAATACTCATAATATAATCTATAAATACTTCTCCACCATCATCATCTAAATTAACAATTAATTTTTTTGTTTTAGTTTTCAGCTCCAATGTTCCATAAGGAGTGTCATACATGGATATATCTTCTTTGCCTTTGTGGAATTCCATTTTACTAGTAGTACTTCCTGACCTTATAAGCAAAAATTTATCCTCGCTTATCTTTAATGTAGTTGTAGTACCTTCCATTCCTGAAATTTTAGTTTCTTTATAAATAGCATAGTATGTGTTATCCTTTTTATAAAAATTTCCTGGCGTTACTACTTCAATAATATCATCTGTATCTTCAGTTTGCTTACTTAACACAGATATAATAGCTTTTTTTTTCATAAAATCCCCCCCATAGTACTGACGGTTAAAATATAAGCTTAGTCTTTATAATTTTATGGTAATATATATTTATTTAGTTCTTCTTCAGTAGCAGCTTTAACTTCCATGAATTTATCCAGAGGTTGCTTATAATATCCATATTTAATTTCTATTTTTTCTTCATTTTTTCCTTTGCAATACCTTCCAGTAACTTTTGCTGCAAATTCTATATCTTCTTCAGTTGCTTCTCCTATTATCATAACCATAGATCCATTAAAATCACTTGCCAAAAATATCATATCTTTTTTAGTTAAGTATTGCTTTATTTCTTGTGCTTCTTCTGCAGTTCTCGTGGAAATAATTTTAGCTTTTTCTGACACCCTAAAATGTCTTCCATATTTTAAAACTCCCAAATCCCTAGCAATTACATCTTCCTTTTTATCTAAAAGATCTTTTAATCTTTTTGCATAGTTAGGCTCAGTAAGTTTACAACCTCCTGCTGGTGATGGATAATCCTTTATACCCCATTTTTCTGCTAACTCCATTTGAACTTTTCTACTTCTTCCTGATATGTCCATAAGTTTTTCTCTGTCAACTAATCCTTCTAATTCCATCTTTGTTGGAGCAAGATTTTTAGCACATAATGGTCTCAATATCTTATCACTAAATCCAGATTCTTTTTTTACTACATCCAATGAACTTTTATTTTGAGACATAGGCCTTTGATTTAAAACCTCACCTGTTATTATAAAATCGGCTTCATACTTTTCTAGCATTTTACCTGAATAATTCATCATCATTGCATGACAGTCAATACAAGGGTTTATATTTTTCCCATATCCATGCTTTGGGTTTTTAACCATTTCAAAATGCTCTTCTGAAAAATCAACGACTTCTAAAGGAACATCTATCTGTTTAGCCATTCTTATGGCATTATCAGGTCCAAAAAAATAAGATTTAAAACATATTCCTATTACTTCTATTCCTTGATCCTTTATAAGTTTTGCTGCTAATACACTATCTAGTCCCCCAGACATCATTGCAAGTGCTTTTGTCATATTATCACCTTTCCTGTAGACTATAAAATTAGTCCTGCTTTTATTTTTAAAACTTCTAAGTAATAGTTTAGTTAATTTTCAGCACTTTATCAATAGATTAATTTTCTTAATCGTATATTTTTTGCAAAACTATAAAGAATTTTGATCTATATCATTGTTTACATTGTAAGTTTACCATTTGGAGTATTTATAATTTGAATTATTTTTTGTTCATATCCAGTTTCTGCATTTATATACACTACAAAATTATCATCTTTATAATTTCCCGAAAATTCATAGCATAATGCTTCATTATTTGTTTCTGTTGGGACTATAGCGAGTCTTATATTATTTATATTAAGCCTTTTCCCTACTCTTTCTCTAGCTTTATCTTCACTTACCTTTGGTGTAGGTATATTTCTGTTTTCTTCATGTGCTACAAGATACTTTTCTGATTCTATTCCTATTATACTACCGTCATCTAAAGCTATTTTCAACTTTATTTGATCAGGATACATTCTAACATTTTGCTGTGTATATATATAATTTATTAGCGCAGTATCTCCGTAATTTAGCGTATACGTAGGAATCATATTTTTATATCCTATGTTTTGTAAATACTTACTTCCAATATCAACAGATTTATTAAAGTCTACATTAGTTTTATTTATAGCTCTATTATCAATCAAATATACTACCTTTCCACCATGTTTACTTATTTCACAAATTATATCACTATTCTTTCTTCCCTTGATAGCTACTTGGAATCTATATGTATCTATATTTTGTTTTCCTGTACTAGCTTTTGATTGTATAGTTTGAATTTTGTCCTTGCCTATAATTTTGGTAACTACTTGTTCTGCTTCTTTTTGTGAAATTTGCTTTTGTAAATTTATTTTAGGATTTATTTTTAAAGTATTATCTGAAAATGGTCCATCATAAATTAATGCAGGATATTGAGTTACTTGTTTTTGTATACCTTGGAACTGATCATTTATTAACGGTTCTTTATTACTAGCAAGAACACTACTAGTTTTCTTTCTTATATCTCCCCACTTAACCTTACCATTATTTATTTCATCAGATGCTAGTTTTAATTGCTTCTCCAACGAAAAAGATTCATTTTTCAACCTATCTATAGTATTATAATCTTGCTCAGTTAATTCTCTTCCTTCGGAAGATACTTTAGCTAAAGTATAACAAAAGTCTCCTACTTGAGATACAAATTTACTTGTATCTCCTATAACCTGCTGAGATATTGGCAAGGAATGAAGTTTGTCATTTGCTATAGCTGAATATCTGAATATATTTTCAAATACAACTATACTTTGTTCCTTCGATCCAACTACATTTGCTTTTCCTAAATCTACTCTTATGTTTTGCACTGAACTTATAAGGTCATACATATTTTTACTATATTCTCCTTGAAGATAATTCCTATAATCCGTCCTTTCAAGAGTCATAAGGATTGCAAAAGTGCTTGAAAAAACTACTATTAATGCAACTACAGATGTATATATTATTCTCTTTCTAGTAAATTTCATAAAAATTCCTCCTAAAATGCTTATTTTAAATACAACTTATTTATATTATCCATATTTAATTAATTGTTATTCATTATGTATCCATTTTCTTAAATATTATGAATAAAACCATATCTTAGAGTCAAAAATAAATTAAATAATAATAAAAAATTACAACTATAAAATAAACTTTTGAATTACAATATATAGTATGTAAACATATTATCTTAACATTAAATTTTTCTTACTTATATTAATTTTTTCTTAAATGTTATCTAAACTTGTTTATTATTGCTCTTATATTTTATATAATGTTATTACATACTTAACCAGAAGGTGATTAAATGAAATTTTTGATTCTTTCAGTTTCTGCAGGTGGAGGACACGGTCATGCTGCAGAAGCACTAAAAGATTATATAAATTTAAAAATTCCTGAATCTGAAATAAAAATTATAGATACGTTAAAATATATAAATCCAATAATTGATAAGGTAGTAATTGGAAGTTATTTGAAAACTTTAAAAGTTACTCCTTCTCTTTATGGGAAATTATACAATTATTCAGAAGGGGATTATGGAATTACTAATACTATTAGTGCTAAATTTAACGAAATCATGACTTACAAACTAATACCACTAATTGATGAATTTTCTCCTAACATTTTAATATGTACTCATCCATTTACAACAGAAATGGTATCTATAATGAAATCTAAATATAATTTAAATATACCTGTTATGTCCATAATCACGGATTATTATCCCCATGGATCTTGGTTACATTCTTACATAGATGCTTATGTAGTTTCAAACAAAGACATGGTTGAAGACATGGTATCCAAGGGAATACCAAAAAACACAATTCACGATTTGGGCATACCTGTAAACCCTAGCTTTATGGACAAATATAAGAAAGATGATACCTTAAAGGAATTGAACTTGGACCCTTCCAAATTTACTATCCTAGTTATGGGTGGAAGTTTAGGTATGGGTAAAATTACAGATGTATACCATGAGCTTAATAAAGTAAATAAAGATATTCAAATAATTGTAATAACAGGTAAAAACGAAAAACTTTATAATGAACTATCAATATTAGAACAGACTTCAACAAAACCTACTAAGATAATAGGATTTACTGACAAAGTCAATAAATATATGCAAGCTTGTGATTTACTTTTAACTAAACCTGGTGGGCTTACAATAACAGAAGCTCTTATATGTGGAATCCCTTTGGGAATCTTTTCTCCAATTCCAGGACAAGAAGAAAAAAATGCAGAATTTCTTTTAAATCATAATTTAGCAATTAATCTATCTGATACTAACAAATGTCAAGAAACTATAGAAAACCTATTACAATTTGAAGATAAATTGGAAGTTATGAAATCAAACTGCAGTAAATTTTCAAAGCCTGATAGCGGAGATAGAATAGTTGAACTAATAAAATACTTAATAAAAAACAAAAGCATTTCAAGTTTAAAAAACTTTGATAAAGATTATGAAAAGGATAATAATATTAAAACATTTTTTAAATCTGTTGAAGAATACTTCCTGAAAACAGCAATTAAAATTTTTGCAAACAACTAAAAAATCCAGTATTTATTTCACTGGATTTTTCTTATCTTTTAATAATTCTAAAATCTTAAATTTAACTTTTATACTATTTTTATTACCAGAATTACTTATTTGATTATCTATCATTTTATACTCTTCAGGAGATAGAACCTTTTTCATATCTTTCTCTGTTTCCTTATAAGAAACTTCCCCTTTTGTAATATCAACAAAACATAAAGGCGGAAACATTACACACCACCAATTCTGACCTTCACCATCTCCTATAATTATTCTATAGGCTTCATATTTTCCCTGTGGCAATGTTATATTGCCATAGGTTTTTATAGGAAAGTTTTCATTAGATAATGTGGTTTTAACAACATAATTATATCCATTTTTGCTTATTACATCTTTTGCTATCGTTATTATTTCATTGTTATCTTTTCTAATTATTTCTCTAGATTCCTCTATACTTTTTGAATTTTTTAACTTAGGCTGCATATACTCTAAAACTTTATCTCTAACTTTTAACTTAAGAGCTTGGTCACTTTTTGAGTCACTGTTTGCTATTACATGAAATCTTATAATTTTAGAAGCTATATCTTCTTGAACAGAATCACCACTTACTTTTGTTCTATTAACAGTTAAGGCAAATATACCTAAAATACAAATAAAAATAACTAAAACCTTTTTCATAACTTTTATCCCCCATTTATAATTTGTTATTAGTATTATTGACACATATTTTAGTTATATTCACCCTAAATATATTTATTAGTCTTTCTAAGAATTATAGTTATTTTGATACCCCTATTCTCCTTATATTTGTAGTTACATTAACATTTATTACTGAATTTTTATATGCTTCAGGCCAATTATTCTTCTTTTGATTCCAGATTTGAGGATGATACTTTTTTATGTATTCTCCTAATTCCGCTGGATCAACTTGATATTCATTTTGAGTAATTCTAATTAACTGTTCACATTCTTCCCTTAACGATTTATTAAAATCATTTTCTATAATATTCAATTCATTTTTGGAATCTAAATTACTATCTATATAGTACTCCTTTAGTTCACCTTCTAAATTAATATACACATTAAATATAAGTTTTCCATCAACATCCTTTACTCTTATTTTTCTACCTGTACTATTAAATGAAACATCTACGGGATGCCCATCTTTATATATTGCTTTCTTACCCTCATGAAGTTTACCCTTTAGTATTTGTAAATTAACAGTTTGTATAGGTGATAAATATCCCTTCAATTTATAACCTTCTATTATCCCAGCTCCACTCATTTTCAGTTCTTTTTTATCTTTATCTATCTCCATAACTGGCAATGCTATATTCCCATTTTCATTTAATGATACAAGAAATTTATTTAACGTTACAGGTAATACAGCATTTCCTGCATCATTTTCAATCAAACCAGTTATATAACTTTCAACATTTTTTTCTGTTTTGGGTTTATATTTTATATAATCTTCTGTCTTTCCTTTTGCTATAGCTACATCCATCATCCTATCTAATGAAGCTTGCCTTTGCAAATAGTCTACTATCTCTTTTAAAGTATCTGGGTGTTGTAAAATTTCACTGCTTAATACTAAAAGCTTTGTATGACTAAATTTTACAATCCTACTAGTTTTAGCACTAGCCTTGCTTATAGCATCTTCCATTGAATAAGCATCTGTATCTATATATATATCTTCAGCAGTTCCACCTTTATCTGGCCCTAATTTACTTATATCTGGAGATCCTAAAATAACATGTATCCTTTTAACATTGACACCATTATAAGGATCGTCTGACTTTACTTCTTTAGGTTTTTTATCTATTTGTTCTCCAACATCCACACCTACAACAGATATAAAGCTTTTTCTATCTATTTCAACTTTGTCCCAACATCCAGTAAAAGTGCAACAAATCAATACTAATGGTAGAAATTTTTTAAGTTTCATTTTGCTCAACTCCCCTTTCTTGATTACTCCTAACTTTATTTATTAAAAGTAATAATAAAGGAAGTACAATCAACACATATAATGCAAATGCATGTGTCCCTGTTTTTCCCATCTCATAAAGCTCAGCTATATTTTGTGGGTACATTGATATAGCATATATAAAAGGAATTATAATCAACATTGATAATTTTACATCTTTTAACTTAAATACATCTTTAACTATATCTGCAGAAAAATAATAATAATTAATAAAAGTTGTAAAATAAAATATTATCCACATAGCCATTACTATACCTTCCCATCTTTCTATAAAAGCTCCAGGTATATTTATAGATTTTATCATGGTTATAGTTGGCCATATTAAAGTTTCCGTTTGCTCATTTGAAAAAATTGATATACAAAATATTACTATGATTGTATAAAATATTGTCACAAAACCAATACTTTTTAAGATACATTTTTTTATTCCTGCTTTGTTGCCTACAAATGGTAAAAATAAATACATCAATTCAAATCCTGTAAATGTAAATACTGCAGTATTCATTCCTTTCAAATAATTGATAGGTGCATTGTTGAATACTGGAAAAATATTTGTAAAATCTAAATGATTTAAAGTCAACAAAAGTACTAAACCTATAGGCAAAAACATTATTCCAAAGGCAATTTCATTAAATTTTACTAAATTATCAATTTCACCTCTTATAAGATAACTTCCTGTAATTATAGTCACTACAATCAAAAATTCAGTAGGTGTTTTTTCTAGAAGATACATTTTTATTACTTCTACAAAAGATCTCATTCCTATTGCCATTGAAAATGTAGTATAAGCTACAAAAATTATTGATAAAATCCCACCAAATATCTTTCCAAAATTATTTTCCATTAAATCAAGAAATTTATTAAAATTATTGATTTTAACCACTTTATATATAAGATATGCTAATGCATAAGCTATAAACCCAACCAATAAGGTTACAATCCATCCATCATTACCAACAACAGTGGCTAATTCACTAGGATAAGCAAATATTCCTATTCCTACAATGCTCACAACAACTGTAGAAAATAATCCAAAAGATGTAATAGAATTTTTATTAATCATAAAATGTACTCACCTCTATTTTTGTCGTACTTTATCTTCTGTATTCATATATTCTGGTCTTTTCTTAAAACATTTTAACGGAAATCTTATATACATATCTTTAAAATCACTCATTCGAGGATTAACCAGTGGTGCTAAATAAGGTACCCCAAAACTTCTAAGTCTTACTAAGTGTACAAGTATACATATTAGTCCTATCATAATTCCATAAAGGCCTAATATTGATGATGCTATTATAAGAAGAAACCTCAATATTCTAAAAGCAGATGTAATTTGATAATTAGGAGTCGTAAAACTTGTTATTGCGGTGACAGATACTATAATTATCATTATCGGACTTACTATTCCAGCCGTTACAGCTGCCTGACCTATTATAAGACCACCTACTATACCAATAGTTGCTCCTATAGGCTTAGGTAATCTTGCTATAGCCTCAAGTAAAAAAGCAAGACTTACCTCCATGATTAGTGCCTCTACAAATGCTGGAAAAGGTACACCTTCTCTAGATGCTGCAATAAAATAAGCCAATTTCGTAGGGATTATAGATGTATGAAATGATGTAACTGCAACATATAACGGTGGAAGTATTAATGATATAATTATTGAAAAAAACCTTATAAGTCTTACTACTGATCCATTAATCCATCTCTGGTAATAATCATCTGGTGCTTGAAATAAATTAGGCAGAGTTGTAGGCACTATAAGTGCAAATGGAGAATTATCTACCAATATAGCTATTCTTCCTTCATATAATGCTGCTGCTACCACATCTGGCCTTTCTGTACTCTGTATTTGTGGAAATACAGAAAATGTACTATCTTCTATGAGTTGCTCTATATATCCGCTATCTAATACAGCGTCTATATTTATTTTATTTATCCTACTTAAGAGCTCCTCTAGTGCACCCTTATTTACAATATCATCAATATACATTATTACTACATCAGTTTTAGATCTTGTTCCTATGCTTTTAGGTGATATCTTTAATCTAGTATCTCTTATTCTTCTTCTAACCAATGCAGTATTGAATCTTACAATTTCTGTAAAGCCATCTCTACCTCCCCTTATTGCTGTTTCCCCAGATGGTTCTGATACACCTCTGGTAGGCCAAGCACGAGTGGCTATAATATAACAAGTTTCAAGGCCTTCAATGAACATTAATGTATCACCAGAAAGCACTGCATTAACACCTTCACTAAGCTTTTTTACGTCTCTCAAATCGGAAACTGTTAGTATTCTATTTTTTATTTCCTCTACTTTTGTTATCCTACTCCCTCTAATCATAAGTGTTTCTAACACATAATCATCTAAAAGTAGTTTATCTCCCATACCATCTACATACACTAATGCAGACTTAAATTCTCCTATGTAAAATTCCCTATAAACTATATCAGAACTTCCTTCTAATAAATCTTTTATATAAGAAATGTTATCGCTAACTTTTTTAACTATTTCATCTCTTATTTGTTCTTTCAACGATCACCACTTCCTTAAATTAATTAATACAGAAACTTTAATATTCCTCTATACTGTAAATACATTAACTAAATAAAGACAAACAGATATTATAATAAAACCTATGCCTAAAAATCTTGCCTTTTTACTTACATCTCTTAAGTTTCTTTTACTAAAACTTCTTGAATCAAAAAAAGCTAGTACCAATCCTTGTATAACCATCAACATTAAAAAATAGCCATTAAATATTTTAATTATTCTCACTGTATCACCTCTAACTTTTTAGGTAACCTTAGCTTATTTTTAACTTTTATAAAACTATTTATTCATAATACAAGAATAAAAAAGATATATAAAATTAGAAATTAATTTCTAATTTTATATATCTCTTTACTGAGTATTAACACCTAAATTGTCCTTGTTATAAAAGTTTCCCTATATTTTTTCTTCATTTTATCATAACACAATTGAGCTTTTAACATATCACTAAAAAATGCAAATATCGTAGGCCCACTACCACTCATTAGTGTTCCTTGTGCCCCCATATTAATCATCTCTTTCTTTATGTCTTTCAATACTACATGTTTATATAAGGTAACATTTTCTAATACATTTTTCATATTCCTTGCTAATGAATTTAAATTATTAGCTTCTATACTTGATATTAATAAATTTGTATCAGGATGTCTCTTTATTTTATTTATATCCAAATTTTTATATACTTCTTTGGTAGATACTCCAAAAGCTGGCTTCACCACAACTAAAATGTGGTTTTTAAAACTATTAAGTTTTGTAATTTTTTCTCCTATACCTTCACAAAGTGCTGTTCCTCCAACAACACAGTAAGGTACATCTGCTCCTATGTTTAATCCTAATTTCATAATTTTTTCATCACTTATATCAGGCCTATACATATTTCTCATAGCCTTTAACACTGCTGCTGCATCTGTACTTCCTCCTGCCAACCCAGCTGCAACAGGTATATATTTCTTTATATAAATATCTATGCCCTCACATACATTATAAGTTTTCATGAAAAGCTCTGCTGCTTTATAGGCAAGATTTCTCTCATCTGTAGGTATATACTGCTTATTACAACTTATATTAATACCTTTATCAGTTTTCTTAATGTTTATTAAATCATATAAATCTATAGTCTGCATTATCATTTGCAAAGTATGATAACCATCCTCCCTTTTTCCTACTACGTCCAATGATAAGTTAATTTTTGCATAAGCCTTTATTAACATTTTTATCCTCCAGAAGCACTTAAATATAATACTAAAAAATAGTATAATACAAGATTAAAATTAAAGCTATACCTTTAAAAAATAAATTTTTAAAGGTATAGCTTTAATTTATAAGATTTAATGTCTATTTAAAATGTTACTGCAAGCTGCTTTTTATCCATATTTATTTTTTCTTTTACTAGCTTTACTAAAGGATCTAAATTTTCGAAAAATATTATAATTAAATCTCCTTCTGTCGAATCTTCTATAGCTTTTTTTAAAGCTTCTTTCTCATCTAATATAACATCAATTTTTCTTTCATTAAATCCAGATTTTATAACACCCTTCTTTATTATATCTGCAATTTCACCTACTTCTCTCCCTCTTCTATCTTTATCCTCTTTAATATAAATATAATCAAAGCTTTTTCCAGAAATCTCGCCTATATACTCTGTACTACTATTAGTTCTGTCTCCCGGAACACCTATTACCCCTATTAACCTTTTATGTTTTATCTCCTTAGCTCCATTAATTACAGCCTTATACCCCTCTATGTTATGTCCATAATCTAATACAACCTTAACTCCATTTATTTCATACATATTAAATCTTCCTGGATTATAATTTTCATCTCCATAAAAATTAGTTAATCCTTTCCTTATAACAGAATACTTAATATTTAATCCTATAAGTGCTGCACAAGCAGCCATAGCATTCTCTACATTGTATGTTAACTTACCATTTAGTGTAATCATCACATCTTGAACCTTTACCATAGATACTACCTTTTGTTGTTTTTCAACATATATAGTATTTTCATGTGTATATACACCATATCCACCTTGTTTTATATTTTTTACAAGTGCAGGGTTATATTTATTTTTTGAAAACATAATTATGTTGCTTTTAATTCTATCTAAAATTTTAAGACTAACAGGATCATCTGCGTTTATAACTACATACCCATCATACTTTACTGCTTCTGCAACCAATGATTTTACATATGCTAAATCTTCTATAGTTTCTATTCCATCTATACCCAAATGATCTTCGGTAATATTTGTAATAACTCCTACATCTGCTAAATCATAAGCAAGTCCCTTTCTTATTATGCCACCCCTAGCTGTTTCCAATACTGCAGCATCTATTACTTTATTACCAAGAATAGCCCTGGCACTATTATATCCTGTAGTATCACCTTTCTCTATACATTTATTATCTACATATATTCCTCCTGTGGTGGTCATTCCAACATTATATCCTGCTAAGGTCATCACATGTCCTATAAGTCTTGTTGTTGTAGTTTTCCCATTTGTACCTGTAATAGATATAACAGGTATGTTTCTTGGACTATCCTTAAACATCATATCCACTATATTACCTGCCACATTTCTACTTAACCCTTTACTTGGATAATGATGCATTCTTATACCTGGTGCTGCATTTACTTCCATTATAGCACCATCCCCTATAGGTTCACCTATATTACTACAACATATATCTATACCACATATATCAAGTCCTATAGTTTTAGCTGTTCTTTCACATATTTCTATATTTTCTTCACACATATCATCGGTACAGTCTATTGCCTCTCCACCAGTAGATAAATTAGCCTTTTCTCTTAATTCCAATTTTTCCCCATTTTCTATAACACTATCTAAATTATAACCTTTTTTTAAAATGCTTAACTTCAATTCTTCATCTATTTTTACTTTAGTTAGTGGCTTTTCATGTCCTTCTCCTCTTTTTGAATCTTTATTTAATTCATATATAAGCTGTTTTATACTTTTTGCTCCATCTCCTATGACATAAGGAGGTATCCTTTCAGATGCTGCCACTACTTTATAATCTACAACACATACTCTATAATCTTTTCCAAATATATTTTTTTCAATAATTATGTCCTTAAAATTTTCAGATAACATTCTATAGGTCTTAACAAGTTCTTTTTCACTCTTTATGTTAACGAATACACCTTTACCTTGATTTCCATATCGTGGTTTTAAAACCACTGGATATCCTATTCTATTGGCTTTAAATAGCAATTCCAAGACATTTCTTACTACATCACCTTCTGCTACAGGTAAACATTGATTGTATAAAAGTTCTTTACACAATAATTTATCACAAGCTATATCCACTCCTACAGCTTTAGTATCACCATCAATAGTTGCTTCTATAATTTTACTATACTTTCCATAGCCCAATTGAAACATACTACCTTCCCCTAATTTTATAGCGGGTATTCCTCTCTTTTTAGCCTCTGTTATTATACTTAATGTACTTGGTCCAATTTCTTCTTCACTTAACATAATTTTTAACAATTTTAAATCATTTTCTAAATTAAATGTTGTTTCATTTATTAATGAATTTATTAATGCTACAGACATTTTACCAATTCTTATTGCAACATTTTTATACATATACTCATATATTATATAATATTTATCTCCAGATATTTCTCTAGCCTTTCCATAAGAAACATCCATACCTAAAGTGTTCTGTAATCCTATTATAATATGTTCACACACATGTGCAAGATATGTTCCTTCTTTGATTCTTTTCACAAACCCTCCATCTTCATCTATACCACATCTATGTTCTTTTAACTGAGGAATCATTTCAATCAATCTTTTATTAAAATTTTTTATTTCCTTAGTTTGAACTTCACTATATCCTTCTAAATCCACATTAATTTTTATACATTTTCTGTGAGAATATATATTTCTACCACTAAAAACTTTAATATCGTCTATTTTCATTTTTAAATATATTTTCCTCCTATATTTAAATATCAAATTTACTAATGGGTTTTTTATTTGCTAAATCAAAGATATCTCCATACTTAAGTATATGCAACTTTACATTAAAGATAGATAATATATCATCTGGATGCTGTTCTGATACATTACTATAACTTATACGGCTTCCATCTATTACATATACAGCTCCAGAGCCTATAACCTTAAATTTTCCATCATCATAAACTTCAATTGCAGTATCTTCATCTATACCTATTCCTAAACTTTCAGGATTTTCTGCTATTCCAACAAGTAACCTACCTATTCTTCCTCTTTGCGCAAAATGCTGATCTATTATTACTCCTTTAATTAAACCTAATCCGGGGGCCATTTTTAATGTACATTTTCTTGGTGATTCTTCGTTAGGGCCTGTTACTACCATAGTGTCACTCATAACTGAAGCCCCAGCCGAAGTTCCTACAAATATGCACTTTTTTTCATAAACTTCCTTCATCTTTGTACATAAAGGCGTCCCTCCTATTAAACTAGTTATTCTTAATTGATCTCCTCCTGTAAAAAAAATTAAAGAAGCACTATCTATTACTTCTATATTATCTTTATCAAAAGCACTTTTTCTATCTCTTATATTTAGAACTTTTATATTTTTTACTCCCAATTGTTGAAAAATTTTTGTATATTCATTCCCAAGTTCCTCTGGTAGTTCCGAAGCAATAGTAGCTATTACCAATGTATTTTCCTCTTTATCTAATCTATTACATACTTCTTTTAATATTATTTTAGGACCTTTTTTATCCTCTGCACCACCTATTATTATCAAATTTCCCTCTAATTTTTCTTGCAAATCCAAATTATATGCCTCCTCTTCCTCCAACAATTATTACTTTAATACTTATATTTTGTATTAAGCAGAGAGATAAATTCTTCTAAATGTTTGAAAAAACTATTAAAAATTATTTCATAGATATTTTATATATTTACCACATTTTTAATTATTATACACGTAAAAAAATCGTGAAAATCCACGATTTTATACGTACAAAATATAAATTAATAGTTTTTATTTTAAGCACAATGCGACGGAACTTTTTTAGAGGACAGAGGACAATTGACAGAGGACAGTGAAGGATGATTTTTCTCCGCTTTGCTGCAAAAAATCTTTAATTAAACTTTTGATGGCTCGTTTCGCTAAAGCGAAACATTGCTGATTAATATAAGTTTAAAGCTCATTTTGCGTTAGCAAAACAAGCTTTAAAAAATAAATTAGTTTTCCGACGTTAGGAGGAAAACTTACCTTCATTGTCCTCTGTCAAATGTCCTCTAAAAAATGCTTCGCATTTTTTATATTATAGCTCTTCCAGGTATTATAAGTTTATCTCCAATTTTTACTAAATCTGCATCTTCTATTTCATTAAGTTCCACTAACGATTCTATTGTTGTACGATACTTTTTAGCTATTTTCCAAATAGTATCCCCATGTTGTACAACGTAAATAGTAAGACTTGCATTTTTCTTAGGTATCTCTCCTTCTACAGGAACTATATCCACTAAAAGTTCTTTATGTGTTGAATAATTAACCCTAGCATATATATCTACTAAAGCTTTTATTTCTATATTATCCAATTCAATGGAAGCTTCCAAATTCTCAAGACACATTTTTGCTATGCACTGCATATCAATCTTACATCCTGGTATATCTACTCCATAATTAAATGGTATTTCTTCATTAACTGTATATACATACTTTTCCTCATCAAAAGTTTTATATAATACTTCTACATTTAAGACTCCTTCTACAATTACCTTATCTTCTACTATTTTCTTATCTGTAATACAAGCTTCTCCACAGCACATAATTATTTTTGATACCTTAGGTCTATTACTTAGCTCAATAGCGCCCTTTACTATGCTCTTGCAATCAGAATGCCCATGCATAACATTAACTTGATAATCTTTTCTATCCATATTCATAAGTTCATAAGGTGAATATGCATCTTCTATTATATCCATCTCTTCTTTATACATGACTTTCGTATTTGATTTTACTATAGCCTCTACATCAACTATTCTATTTTCTCCCAAATCATCTTCTCTTACATTAAATTCCATTGCATCTACTTTAAAAGTACTATAGCTGTCCATCATAGGATTTACATCTTTTAATTCCAGTTCTTTATTTACATCAACATCATCCTCAATATACATTATATCTTTAGAATCTTTTGCTCTGTAAAGTAACGATACTAATACTCCAGCAGAAATTGAAACTTTTTCCTCCATAATCTTAGTTTCTTTTTTATGGACCTTGACATCACATTTTAATACATCTCCTACCTGAGGATTATCCATAGGAATTTGAATATGGCTTTTTGCCACTAAATCTCCCGAAACTGTACCAACTATTTTATCCATAGTTGTAGGGTTCTTTAACATTTGTATGTCTTGAGAGCCTGTAATATCTTTTATAACTTTAAAATCATAATTTTTAAATACTTCCGCTTTTAATTTTATAATTCCTTCAATAGCTACCTTTCTTTCATTAACTATACTACATTCCATATGTTCAATATAAGAATCACAATCGCACATCATCTTATGCTCAGACCCAGGTACGTCTACATAATTAGAAAATTTACCTATATAATTCGTGCTATAAATTCCTGTACCTTCCTCCTCATTTGCCAAATAAATTACTGTATACTTTACTTCTCCTTCTACCAAAATTTTGTCTTGCATCATTTCTTTACTTACAATACATGGTTTAGCATCAAGCATTAATACCTGATTAACATCAGGATGTGTATCCGGTATAACATATTCAGATTTAACTACTGTGTCACAAAAGTTTTCTGTTAACAGCTGTTCACATTCTATATTTTCTCTAATAAGCTCCATATCCATAATTGTATCTCCCTCCCATAAAACCTACTATTTATTTATATAAGTAGTAAGTAAGAAATATGATAAAAACTTGTACTGTTTTTAAACAAATAAATGTATAGAGAGAGCCAATCTATTACAATATTCATCATTTTTATTACTTTATTTTATTAAAATTGTCGACCAATGTTTGTCTATATTGACATTTGCAAAATTTTGGGGTAATATTTAAAATGGTTGTTGACCATATAACCTCTCATAAATTCTCAATACCCTTTTATACCATAGTTGAAAGATGGAAACCCACCATCTTTCTTTTAATTGTACATGCTATACGTCAGTTCTTGTTAACTATAAAAAAAATTGGTACTAAAATTTAGTACCAATATTATACTGCAAAAACGAGTTGCACTGTCTTTGTTAAAACATCCGAATAACTATAAGTCACTTTCCTTTGGGTGTCACTTTCTAATCTAATTACAAATATGCTAGGATAGGCTTTTTCAATTACTCCACTGTTTACAAAAACTTTTCTTCTACCACCATTTGCTTTTAGAGTCACTTTATCGCCAACATGACCTTCAATATCTTTCTTTATTGAAGCCAATACATTTCCTCTTTCCACAACAAACACCCTCTTTCCACATTTTATATTATATATCCTAACATATATAATGTCAACTAAACTTTTTATTTTATCAGTTAACAATTTGTTTTGTCAATATTAATTTTTTGTTAACTATCTAAAATTTTTAAATTTTTAATACCTTAGGTATTATTCCCTTACACTTCCTCATATATACAACCATTCTTAAAAAATTATAAAATTTACACATAAGATGATTTAGGAAACCCTTCTCTATACTTACCTCTAGTTTGCAATCCTCCTATCCCCTTAGTACCAGTTATAGTATTCTGTAATGCTTCTTGTATAGACACTACCTTTCCTATATTGGCATAAGCTACTTTTTCACATAAAAATACAGGATCTAAACAATGTATTAATACTCTTCTAGGAGAACTGGCAAAATTAGCACCTGCGTCTAATATAGCTTCATAACATGATTGACAGGCTCCTGCAAATATAATTAAATCATCATAGCTAGCTTCGTAATTTCTAAGCTCTGATACACACTTAACAAAATACTTTGAATTTTTATAATTATCTAGATTCATATAATCACTAACATCCTTACTTACAGAATCATGTCCTGTAATCACAACTACATCAGGCTTTACTTTTTTTACCAAATCAACTATAAACTTAGGCTGGTCACTCTCAATAATATTTTTACCTACTACATCTAACTTAAGCTGCTTATATACCTTAAGACATACATCCAAATATTCTGGGTCTCCATCTACATGTAATACCCTTCCTGGTCTTCCAAATGTAAGTTCCTTATTAGAAGTATCAACTGTTCTTATATTTTTATATGCTCTATCAATTTCATGTCTGTTTGATAAAACATTTTTAATCGATGTATTTACTTTTCTGCTAAACACTTCTTCTGATTTTGTCTGTGAATTGTCAGGCACAATTTCTAAATCTTCTTCTGGGGAGTCTGCAATTATTCTTAAGTTTATCCCTTTTAATGTATAAATTATATTACCACCATTCTCCCTTACATCTATAATCTTAAAAGTAATATCCTTCCCATATGATTTTCTAACAACTATATCATCTATTTTCATATACAACCCCTCATAATATAAGACTATGCTTTATAATATGTTTTTTTTATAAAATGGTGAATTTTAACTATGTACGATAAAAATAAAAAACTTAGATAATACTAAAACAAAAATAGACATATTAGCATGATTATTAATTTTCAATGCTCTATATGTCTATTAAGAATTCTATATACTTTTATTTTGATCTTCAATATACATTTCATTGAATTTATTAATAAATTTAATATACTTTTCCTGTTCAGAAATCAATTCCTCCATTTTATTATTAAACGTACTTAGAGGCCAATTCACCTCACTATAGTAGTATCTATTTGCTAATCTCCAAAACCTTTGAGGAAACAGTAAAAATCCAAATAAAACCCTATATTCCTCAAGCTTTAGTGGACTGATTTCATTATAAGAATCAATTATAAGTTTAGCAAAATCAATATTCCAATCCAATCTTTTTAGCACTTTAATAATAAACGCTGATATATCATAGGTTCTTATTTCCCTTTTGCAATAATCAAAATCTATCACGTTTATTTCATCTTTCTCATCAATTATTATATTGTGATAAGTAAAATCATGATGACAAAATGATTTTTCTTCTTCAGCAGTTTTGCAAAATTCCATATAATTTGATTCTAAAATTACATTTAAAGCTCTTTTACCAAGATCTTTATAAAATTCTACCGTTTTCATATAATTTAAGTCAAAATTACTTTTGACACTTTTTTTTCTTCCCATATCACGCATTTTATCCATTGATCTTACTCTTTTTTCTATTAGATTGGGCCATCTTCCCAAATCTGTCTTTAACTTGCTATTCTCAGGTGGTTCATATCCTTTTGAAGCTATATGCATACATGCTAAACTTTTAGCAGCCTTAATTAAATGTTCTTTATTTTTAAAATCACATTCTTTTCCATCAATCCATTGTGACAGAGTATATATATCTTCATTTATAATTGCATATGGGCTTCCATCTACATTTAAACAATATTTGTCTACATTATGAAAACCATTTTCTATTAAATGTTCCTTAGCACCATAAACAAATAAAAGCTTTTGTGTTCCATAGTTTATTTTTTTTAAACATTTTGTACCTTGATCCGTTTTTAATAAATATACTCCTCTATTTGGTTTTATATTTTCAATTTTGATGTTAAATTGTCTTTCTATTTCAAACTCTCTCATCATGTTAATCACCCCTATTAAATTTATATGAAGCACAAATGTAATTTAGAAGATTATTAACATTTTTAAGAGAATTTTAATATAATAGATTATAACAAATTTGAAAGGAACAATCTTATGAAAATAGGAATTGATGCCCGAGCAGCAAAATGGTATAGAGGAACTGGAATAGGTACTTATACTTATCAATTAATTAATTGCTTAAATCGAATTGATAATATAAACAACTACTTACTTTTTACTCCTGACAACTCAAAATGTACCATATCACTTAAAAATAATTTCAAAATAAATAGCATCAGCAAAAAATTGGGCGGAGATTTTTGGAATGAAATAAACATTCCAAATATTTTAGAGCATAGAGATATAGAACTTTATCATATACCTCAAAATGGTGTTGGTATTCCTTATGATAAAAAATGCAATTTTGTTATCACTCTTCATGATATAATCCCATACAAAATGCCAGAAACAGTAAGTGATAGATATTTAAAAATTTTTTCTGATCAAATTCCTATGACTGTTTCTCAATGTGATGGAATAATTACTGTGTCTAATCACTCTAAAAAAGACATAATTGAAGCCTTTAAGTTTCCTGAAGATAAAATATATGTAACTCCTCTTGCAGCAGAAGATATATATAGGCCATTAAACAAAAAATTAAGTAAAGATATTATTAAAGAACATTATTCCATAGACACTGATTTTATCCTATATGTAGGAGGTTTTAGTCCTAGAAAAAATATTATTGGTCTTATAGAAAGCTTCAGCAAAGTATTACATTCTTATAAAAAAAATCTGCTGCTTGTCATAGCAGGTAAAAAGGGGAAATCTTATGATACTTATAAAAAAAGAGTAGAACAATTAAATATATCTGATAAAGTAATTTTTCCTGGATTTATTTCAATAGATCATTTGCCTTACTTATACAATGCATCTGAATTATTTGTTTATCCTTCTTTTTATGAAGGTTTTGGTCTTCCTCCCATTGAAGCTATGTCCTGTGGAGTACCTGTTATAGGATCTAATTGCACATCTGTTCCTGAAGTATTGGGAAATAGCGGCTTATTAGTAGATCCTAATAATATTGATGAATTAAGCAATTCCATACTCAAAATATTAAATGATAAAACTTTAAGAAATACTCTAATTGTTTCAGGGCTTATGAGATCATCAGAATTATCTTGGGAAAAAACCGCAAAACAAACTCTATCAGCATATAATAAAACTTTAAATTGTTAAAAACATACATTAAAAAGTTAAAGAAGTAAATTCATAAATAATTTACTTCTTTAACTTTTTAAACTAACTTTTTAAATTCATTTAGAAATTCCTGTCTATCTTCTTTATATCCATTCTTTTTCTTTAATCTTTCAAGAAACGTGCTTTCATCCCAATCTTTGCATTTTGTGTAATAAGCTTTAGATATATTATAAAAATCATCTGGAAAAGTTAACATCGCACTAAGTACTTCCATTTCTCTATTATTTAAAACATTTTTCATGCGGTAATTTTTTATTACTTCTCCAGCTTTTTCTATATCAAATGCAAAATTTTTTATTACTTTATTTATAAAATTGCATAAATCATGTACCTTCAAATCTATTATAGCGTAATCAAAATCTATAAAATAGGCATTAGCATCATTTATCAATATGTTGTGATGTGCTAAATCATGATGGCATACAACTATCTTATCTTCTTCTCCACAAAGTTTATAATAATAGGATTTTTCTAGCATATTAACACTTTTCTCTATTTCATTAATATAATATTCTACATTTTCTACAAATATTTCATCAAATTCACTTTTATTTTCATGAGCACTAGCTATATTATTAAAAAAGTTCATTTCTTGAATTCTTCTTTTAAAACGATCTATAAGTTTACCTGTATTATATCTATTAGATAAATTAGTTTTAAATCCCTCCGAAGCTAAGTGAAGCTCTCCAAGTCCTTGAGCTGCAATATTTAGGTCTACAGGGCTACTAAAATCACACTCTGTTCCAGCAACCATATCCATAATACAATACATATTGCCATTCCATATTGTATAAATTTCACCATTTTTATTTTTAACAAAATCCATAACTCTTGAAAATTTATTTTTTATATATTGGGATAAATTATATATAAATTTTAATTCCTCCTCTGTATACTCTACTCTTTTTAATATTTTCTGACCCTTATCTGTAGATACCATATAAACACTTCTTAATGGTACAACATCATAAACAACTAAATTAAATTCATTAAATAAATCTACACATAAATCATATCTAGCTAAATATCTCTTTTCACTATATTTTTCTATCATTTTAACACCTCTTTAAATTAGGCTATTTCCATCTTCCTTTATGGATTTTTGTAATTTTAAATAGTATTCTTTTTCATCAAAATTTTCATTCTTATCTCTATATCTACTACACCATTTCATAAATGCATAAGGATATGATATGATAGCCAAAATAAACTTAGCACTACTTATATCTAAATCTTCTAAACTACAAAATTCATTTATTAAGCTATAAAAATCAATTTCTAATCCTTTTCTTTTAACTTTATTTAAGAAATAAGCAAAATCCATTTCAACCATATTGTAACAGCAACCTTCAATATCTTTAACTTCTATATTCTGTAATTTTCTTAAATTATTAAAATAAGTATTTCCAATACACATTTCTACTCTCTTTGTACTTCTCATTATTAAATCTATATAATCATTCATATAGATTTTTTCAATACACTTTTGTGCTCTTTCTAAGTAAAGTTCTCCATTTTTTAAAAGTATCTTATCAAGTTCATTGTCTACACCATTTTGCTTTATTTTTTTTAAATCCCTATTTAATTTTTTTATATTAACTTTATATTGTTCTACTACTCTTCCAATATTGTTACTAAGTTTCTTATTCATATATCCTGTATAACCTAAGGTTCTAGCATGAAATTCACTTATTATATACCCTTGGTTTTTTATAGTTTCCACACTTATATTTTTATATTTAATTTTTTCTGAAAAGTTTTCCACATGATAAATTCCTTTTGACTGCAAATACTTTATAAATGTGTCATTAACATTATTACAATACACAAACAAACCTCCTTGGAATTATTACTTATGCTTCTTACTTTTCATATCCTTTAAAATTTTTTTCCTTTTTCTTTCCATTTTTTTTATTTTCTTATTCTTTTTTTTAATTTTTTCTAAAGATTTAACAGATCTCTTTAAATCATCTAGTTTATTTTTATATTCTTCTAAATCCATATTACTTAAGTTTCCGTTATTAAATTTATGAGATTTTTTTTTATCTCCCATAAACACTTTACCTCCCTTTATAATAATTAATGGTATTTTACAAATCTAAATTCATCTATAAACTCTTGCTTTTGATCTCTATCTCCCATTATCCTTTTTAACTTATTTAAGAAGAACTCTTCTTTCCAAGGTTGCTTTTCCCAATAATACTGTATCCCAATTTGCCAATAATCCTGTGGAAATTCCATAAATGCTGCCATTATAGGTATATCATCTTTTTTAACTTGATTAATTGAATTATAAGAATCAATTATATTTAATGTACTACTTATGTTCCATTTCCCATTTTTCATACATCTCAAAAGAATGCTACTAAGATCATGAAGATGCGAGTCCAATATACAATAGTCAAAATCTATAATATTTACTAAATTGTTATGAGATTTCAATATATTATGATCTGCAAAATCATGATGACAAAATCCTCTATTTTCTATTTCTTCGCTCATAGTTTCTATATATCTAGTTTCTATTAGATTTTGTATAGATCTTTCTGCTCTTTGAAGTTCTTCTCTCATAATACTTAAATAAATAGAATCAAATTCTGTATTACTTTGTTTTTTATCTATTATATCTTTAAAAGAACGTATTTCCTTTTTTCTAGTTTTAAACACTTCTATCCATTTAAACCATCCTATTCTAGGATTCATTCCAGCTATAACTTCAAATCCATTACTTTTTTTATGAAGTTCTGCCAGCTTACATGAAGCTATTAATATATCTTTATTATCATTGTAGTTTAGTCTTGTTGAATCAACCCATGGATTCAAATAAGCATAATTATCTTCAAGTTTCACATAATCCATTCCATTTTCTGTTTTTATTATTTCTGGAATATACTCAAAATTATTATTTTGTAAATGCTTTATAGCAGATATAATAAATAAAAAGTGTCTAAAATCATATTTAATAAATTTAAGACAATAAGCACCATTTTGGGTTTGAATCTTATATATACCTTTTATCTTCTCTATGAGCTTCACATTAAGCCCATAACTTTGTTCTACTAGCTTTCTTACTCTATCTGTATCCAAACTCTTTCCTCCAAAACAATTCTATATATGTAGTATATGAATTATTGTATATGTATGTGCTAAGTGACACATTTAGAGCGTAATATTAATAATATATAATACGATAAATTTGAAATTTTTTTAATAGCCTCGAAATTATCTGTATTAAATGGAGGTTGATAAGTATATGAAAATAGGAATTGATGCAAGGGGGGTTAACTGGTATAAAGGCACTGGTATAGGAACTTATACTGATAAAATTTTAAAATATATGATCCAAACTCATAAAGAAAACCTATATCACATGTATTGGTCTGGAGATAATTATGAACGCTTTAAAAGTGATAATTCAAAAATATTAATGACTTCAAAAAAATATTATAAATTTTTTGAGCAATATTATTTTCCTAACAATTTAAAAAATGAAAATATAGATATATATCATATCCCTCAAAATGGCATAGGTCTTTCTCAAAACATTGAATGCAGGAAAGTAGTTACAATACATGATTTGATACCTTATATTCTCCCTGAAACCGTAGGAAATGGATATTTAATTAAATTTCTAAAAGAAATGCCTAAAATAATGGAAACTTGTGATGGTATTATAACTGTATCAGAATGCTCCAAAAGGGACATACTAAAATTCTTCCCTATGGATGAATCTAAAGTTTTTGTAACACCTTTAGCTGCTGATAAAAAATATAAACCTTTAGATAAATCCAGATGCAGAAGATTTATACGTAAAAATTATGATATAGATAATCCATTTATACTTTATATAGGCGGTTTTAGTCCTAGAAAAAATGTTAAGTCTCTTTTAATGGCTTTTTCTAAGGTTTACAGGAGACTTCCTGAAGATTATGATTTAGTTATTGTTGGTGCTAGTAAAGATGATATACACCTTCTCAAAGATTTGAGTCATGATTTAAATATACGTTCACATGTAAAATTCACAGGATTTGTTGAAGAAGAATTACTACCATCATTTTACAATGCATCTAGCGTTTTTGTATATCCTTCTACGTATGAAGGTTTTGGTTTACCACCTTTAGAAGCTATGAGCTGTGGTACTCCTGTAATAACATCTAACATTTCATCCATACCAGAGGTAGTTGGAGATGCTGGAATTTTAATAGATCCATTTAATATAAAAAGTCTCCAAGATTCCTTGGAACGCTTACTAAATAGTAAAACTTTAGTTGAAAAATTAATTAATAAAGGATTAAATCAATCCTCTAAATTTTCTTGGGAAAAAACCTCAGAAGAAACTCTAAAAGTTTATAAAAACATTTTAAAAATATAAAACAAAATCTCTTGACTGCCCCGTTCCCAGCCAAGAGATTTTATTTTATATTCTAAAATTCCCTATGATTAAACCCTTACATGAACATATTATACACCTTAACAAAAACATTGTAAACGTTTTATGGATATTATTTAAACATTATTTTTTATCTAAATATTTTTGAAGAGAATCTAATACCACTTTTGTATCTTTATTTATTAAGTTGGATTGAGCTAATGAATTTTTTACATCATCTCTTATATTAAAGAAGTAAGGAGTATAATTTATTTGATAACATCCTTTCTCTGTATTTACAAGTAATTGCCATACTCTACAATTAAAATAGTCTTCACTCTTATTAAGTTTTTCTAAGTTATATATATCATTAGATACAGGTAAAACTCCATACTTTACCATGGATTCTAACGCCAATTTATTATTATTTATAATAAACTTTATAAATTCCTTTGATAATTTTGCATTGCTAGATAAGTTATTTATCATTAGATTACATCCGCCTAAAGACACATCTCTATTACCACCTGGCTCAAAAGCAGGCAATTGAATTACTCCCCACTTTCCATTTTCATTGGGTATATTTTGCATAAAATAGCTTACACAGCTAGGATCTGATACAAATGACATTATCTCTTCATTTTTAGCTGAGTTAATAAGTTCTTCTTTAGAATTATAATCATAAATTATTCCCTGAGAATATAAATTTTTTACTGTATCTACAACTCTAATCCATTCTTTATCATTAAAATTAACTTTATTGTCTTTATTAAAGTAAGAAACCCCTAGTTGATTTGCCATCAATAGGTATATATCACTATTTTCATTTTCTACATTCCCGAGAACCTTTTTCCCCTTATCTTTGATGATCTTTTTTCCCATTTCAACATAATCGCTCCAAGTTTTAATATCATCAATATTAATTCCCTCTGAAGATACTATATCCTTCCTATATAAAATTACCTTAGGAGAAGTGCTCCAAGGAAAACCATATACTTTATTTTCTTTAGTTAAGTTATCCACCTTACTTTTTGATAGTTTGTTTTTATAACTGTCTATCTCTCCTGATACATCTAAAAATCCATGTGGCAATTTATCTAAATAATATTGAACATAAGAATCATCCATTGTTACTATATCTATTGATTTATCTTTATTTTTAACACTTTCTGAAAATTTTCCATATGAATTATTATCAACCTTTAAATCTACACTTACTTTTTTATTTACCTTTTGAAAATCTTCTATAGCTGCTCTTAATGGTTGCTCATGCTTTTTATCTGTTAATACTGTAATTTTTCCTTGTAAATCCTCACTATTGTTTGATACACTATTATTTTTCTTGCAAGAAACAGCATTAGCACCTATAACTATTAAAATGATCATAACCAAAAATTTTATACTTTTCTTCATAATATCTCTCCTGCACTAAACAGTATCATATTTTTATTGTTTATTTAACATTATATTTCCAGTATATATTATCAAATTTACTTAGTTTTTTCAATTGGTTTACTAATATTGTAACTTATTCTTCGTATATAAAAAAGTACACTTGGTAAATTATATTTTAAAATTATCCATATCTTTTAAATCTTAAAATTTACTATAGATCAAAAATAAGCCCTAAAGATTTTAATGAATCATTTAAATCTTTAGAGCTTATTTCTATCCTTTTGCCATATCATAATTCCCTTTAGAATCAAAATCTTCTTTCCAAGATTTATCTGCTAAAGGTTTAAATTCTTCTGCTACCTTATCTAACGCCTTTTGAAATTCTTCATCTTCTATCATCTCTTTAGCACCTTTATCTGTAGGTCTAGCTCCTGTTTTTTTTACAACTTCCCTTATAACATTTGTGTTATCTATCATCATACAAGGTAATAATAAATTTTCATTATAAGGCTGTCTTCTTCTTAATTCTTTAAAAAAATCTGATTTAAATACATCAATAAGTTTTTTATTCTTCAAATTATCTACTGCAAAATGAGCAAAAACACATGGTTCCATATCTTCATGAGAGTTTATATGACAATAAAACTTACCTGCTATACACCCTCCTACATAAGGAGCATCATTAAAGAAATCTATCATAAAATAAGGTTTTGAATTTCTTATATGCCTAACCCTTTTCCCTAAATAAATCCTTTGCTCAGGAGTAAGCATTAAATTAACATCTTGGCTACTTCCTACTGGCATAAATATGAAATACCAGCTCATTTTAGCCCCTTTTTCTATTAGCATATTTACGAATTCATCAGATACAACTGTCTTTACATTACTTCTGCTAACAGTTGTAGATACTCCAAATAGCATTCCCTTTTCTTTAAGTAATTCCATGGAGCTCATAACCTTTTTAAATATCCCTTTTCCTCTTCTCCTATCAGTCTCTACTTCAAAGCCCTCTAAAGAAAACATAGGTATTACATTACCAAGTTCTTTTATTTTATTAGCTAATTTTTCATTAAAAAGAGTTCCATTAGTAAAAGGTGTAAACATACAATCACTATATTTTTCATATATCTTTAACATATATTCATTAAAAAATGGTTCTCCACCTAATACTACAAAATAATAAATTCCTAATTCTCTTGCTTCTTTTATAATCCTATCTACTTCTTCATAAGGTATATCATCTTCTTTACTATAATTTGCAGCATAGCAACCAGTACATTTTAAATTACATCTCATGGACGGGCTGATAAGTATTACTAATGGTATCTTTATATCCTTTTCCTTTAAGATCTTTTCCCTCTTAGGCATTCCATACCATATTGCATTTGATAAAAAATTTGAAAAAAATTTCTGTATACATTTTTTATCTGTATTTTTTAAAATATTTATTATGAACTCATGAGTAGCAGGATTATTATTATAGTACTCTTCCACTTGTTGTATTCTTTCCAAATTCTCTTTATCTTTGCAGATGGATTTTTTTGCTAGGTCAAATAACTTATCAATATTTTTTTCAGGATTTTTCTCTAGCAACTCTAATCCAGTTTTAACTAAGGTATCTCTAGCTGCCTTTTTCAACTTTTCAGTTACCTTCATTTATTATTCCCCCTGATAAGTAGTGATATATAAAGTTTCCTTTATAAAATTATATACATATTTATTTTATTTATGTCTATATAATATCAGGGTACTTTTATAGAAACTGTTAAAATACAATATTGATTTAAGCTTTAATTCTTTATTATATTTAAATATATAAAAATTTACAGCTTATTTATCATACTTGACAAATAGCCTGCTCCAAATCCATTGTCTATATTTACTACACTTATACCACTTGCACAACTATTTAGCATACATAGCAATGCTGAAAGTCCTCCAAAATTAGCACCATATCCTACACTAGTAGGCACTGCAATAACAGGCTTATCTACAAGTCCCCCAAGTACGCTAGCTAAAGCTCCTTCCATACCAGCTACTACAATAATTACTTTAGATTGTCTTATTATCTCTAACCTATCAAACAACCTATGTATACCTGCTACCCCTACATCATATATCCTTTCCACCTTGTTTCCAAATATCTCTGCAGTTACCGCTGCCTCTTCCGCTACAGGTATATCAGAAGTTCCTGCAGTAACTATGGATATATATGTACTGTTAGTTTCCATTTCTTTATTTTTTATAGTTATAGTTCTTGCTTCCTCATTATATTCTGCTTTAGGACATATAGATTTTACAGCTTCATATACCTCTTTGGAAGCTCTTGTTCCTAATATATTATTTTTCTTTGTAACCATAAATTCGATTATTCCCTTAATTTGTTCAACAGTTTTTCCAGCACAATATATAACTTCTGGATATCCAACCCTAATTTCCCTATGATTATCAATTTTAGCATAGCCTAAATCTTTAAAAGGTAAGTCTTGAAGCTTTTCTAATGCTTTTTCTACATCCATTGAACCATTTTTTACATTTTGTAAAAGTTCTTTTACTTCATTCAGATCCATAACATTCTCCTCTTTTCTATATACACTTCTATTTAATTTTGGAAAACACTTCCTTATATACTTCCAATATTGGTATATTATTTTCTAAAGCTGCTTTTTTACATTCTTCATACTCTGGTTTACTTTTTATCTTATTTCCCTTATAATAGGCACTCTTTACAGTAATCTCTCCATACTTTGTATCAACTTTATCCATTTCTCTTCTTAATATACTTCTATTAACCTTATACTTTCTAAAACCTAATGTAGTGGTATTAGTTAATATTATATCTTTTATATTATTTTCCTGTTCTATTCTACAAAGTACATTTAGCTTTACAGCTGGCCTTTGTTTTTTCATGATTATCGGAATCATATATACATCTAATGCACCTTGGTCAAAAAGAAGCTCTATAACATATTCATAAAATTCAGGGTTCATATCATCTATATTGCATTCCATTACCAAGACTTCATCTGTTAAATAATCATCTTCTTTATTTTCAGCTTCTTCACCTACAAATACTCTTAAAATATTAGGAATATCATCCACATGCTTATGTCCAATACCATATCCTATTTTAGTTATCTTAAAATTTTTTTTATCTGTAAATTCATCTACATAATTGTCTAATATACCTGCTCCTATTAGAGTTGTTGCTTCGAAAGATACTTTTGAACTTATTGGTACATTTTTCAATATTTCCGCCGTAGTAGGTAAAGGAACTGGTAACATTCCGTGTTCACACTTAACAAAGCCAGACCCAACTTCTATTGTAGATGCTTTAATTTTATCTATTTTTAAATAATCTAGACATATAGCTGATCCTACGATATAAATTATAGAATCTACTGCTCCAACCTCATGAATATTTGCATCTTTTAAAGATTCACCATGTATTTTAGCCTCTGCATTTACTAGTCTTTTAAATATTTTTAGAGAATTTTGTTTAACATTTTCTTTTAAAGTACTAGAGTTAATCATATTTTCTATATCTTTTAAATTTCTATATTTATAGAAATACTTAGACTCTTTATCATTCCTGCAATCATATGTCATTTGTTTACAACCATTGCTTTTACTAGAAAATACATTTACTTTAGTACCAT
The DNA here is from genome assembly GCF_000633595.2 of Clostridium drakei. Lineage (GTDB taxonomy): Bacteria > Bacillota > Clostridia > Clostridiales > Clostridiaceae > Clostridium_AM > Clostridium_AM drakei. The sequence goes on from NZ_JIBU02000039.1 coordinate 55,367, forward strand.
AGATCCCTTTTCTTCTATCTTTATTTATTTCTATTTTATAATCATTAAAATTTAATTTTAAAAGTTCTTTTAAAAGATATTCTCTATTTACACCTATATCAATCAAGGCTGATAAATGCATATCTCCACTTATTCCTGAAAAGCAATCATAATAAAGTATTTTCAAAATATTCATCTCCTCATCCCTAGTAACTTTACATTCATCTTCTATAATTTCTTTATCCTTTAATGGATCAAGTTTCACTTGCTATTCTATCATATATAACTTTAATATTTAAATAAAAACTTAAATTTTTATGAAGGTTTGCAATTCAAAATGCTTACTAAACCTGATAAAAATTGTTAATAATAAAATAATTATATTTTTATATTAAAATACCAGTAAATAACATAGTTATTTACTGGTACTTCAATTTATTATAAATATTTATCCATGCTTTTTTCATTTTTTAATAAATTCACAAGATATTTTATTTCTTGATCTTTATTTTTATCCATAATTAATACTACATCTCCATCATCTACTATTACTAAATCCTTAGTTCCAAAAGTTATTATTAGTCTGTCATTTGCAAATACGCTGCAATTTTCACTATTTTCCATAAACACATTTCCCATAAAACTATTGCCTTTAGATTCCTTTAAAAATCGTGATAATGCCGCAAAGGTGCCCATATCATCCCAGGCAAACTCACATTTTATAACATAAGCTTTTCTAGTTTTTTGCATTATACCAAAATCTACAGATATTCCATCTATAATTTTATATTGTTCTCTTATAGTTTTTTCTTCATTATCAGTATCTAATTGATCATATATAGCCATAATGCTTTTGTGCATTTTAGGAAGATATTTTTGCATTTCCCTTAAAAATACATCTGCTCTCCACACAAATATTCCACTATTCCACAAAAAAGTACCTTTCATAACTAAATCTTTTGCAACTTCAGAATTAGGTTTTTCTAAAAATCTCTCTACTTTAAAACTCTTAATACTAGAGTTTACTTCTTCACCCATTTCTATATAACCGTATCCTGTTTCAGCCCTTGTAGGCTTCACCCCTATTGTTACTAATCCTCTTTTTTTTTCGGCAATTCCTATTGCATATGAAAGTGTAGTTTTAAATAGTTTTTCATTTTCAATATAGTGATCAGATGGTAAAATTATCATTGTAGCATTTTGATCTTTTTTAAATAACTTCGCTGCTGAAAGCCCTATACAGGTTGCTGTTTCTTTATTTTCAGGTTCTATAAAAATATTATTTTTATCTATATCCTCTAATTCCTCATATACTTTATCTATATATTCCTTATTAGTAACCACATATATATTCTCTTTGGTTACTAAAGGCATTATTCTATCCACAGTATTTCTTAAAAAACTTTTATTATCTATAACCTTCAAAAATTGCTTCGGATTTTTAGACCTAGAAAGTGGAAAAAGCCTAGTACCCTTACCACCTGCAAGAATTAATGCATATATCAATATATTCACTCCAAATTATGCTTGCTATATTGTTATAATATGTATTACTTTGCATAATGGTGAAAATATATTTATATATTTATTTCATACTATTAATAAGCTCTAATTTTCTTTTTCTTTTCATTAATTTTATAGCATATTCTCTTTTTAATGCTTCATTTTTTGTATTGAATTCCTCAGAATATACTAATTTAACAGGTAATCTTCCCCTTGTATATTTAGCTCCCTTTCCACTATTGTGTACTTGTATTCTTTTATTTAAGTCATTAGTATATCCTGTATAAAGGGTTCCATCTATACATTGTAATATATAAACATAATTCATAATTAAAGCTTCCTCTTTAAAATCACTTTACAGATACATTAGGGTTATCATCTATATAAAATCTCCATAAATACTCCCTTGCTTCCTCTGCATAATCTATTCCTACTCTTTTAGCAGTTTTTATACTAAATTTATTATCTAATCCATCTTCTATATATAGTCTATCTCCACATAAGTCCTCTTTATTTAAAACTTTATCTATACCCATAGCATTGCACAACTTTCCTGGTCCATTTGATAAATTTTTTATTTGATATTTAGTTAAACTTTCATAAGGCTTTTTATATCTATTATAAACCATATAATCCAACCCTTCTACTGCTTCTAAAGCTCTAACCAAAATAGCTTCTGGCATTCCTTTTTCTCGAGTAACTATATTAAAGCAATAGTACATACCATATATAAAATAGACATAAGCAACACCTGGTTTTCCATACATAACTTCAGTTCTTGGAGTCACCTTTCCACTATAAGAATGAGCAGCTTTATCTAAAGTACCTCTGTAAGCTTCCACCTCTACTATTTTACCTGATACTTTCTTTCCATCAATTTTATGTACTAAAACTTTTCCCAAAAGTTCCTTTGCAACTAACAGAGTATCTCTATTATAAAAATCTCTATCTAATTTTTTCATTTTATATCACCCTAACACTCAAATTAAAATTTTATTTGATAGTTATATTATATATTAAATTAGTTTTTTTATTTAGTAATATTTTATTGTAAAAAAAGAGTCCATAATTTCAACATTATGGACTTCTTTACTTATTTTGTTAATAATTTAACCTTATTCTGCAACAGGTTTTGCTTTCATTGCAGATTTAAACATTAGAACTGATGTATAAAGAATAACTACTATTACTAACCATTTTAAAACATTTAGCGGAAGTGTTTTAACTATATACGCTGCTATAAAAACTCCTACAGATCCAAATATAGTTATTGCCATAGATGCTTTTCTATCATATGCATCTTCCTTAATAAATTTAGCTGCTGCAGCTGGCATTAAGAATGCACAAGATCCCATCATTATTGGGAATGCTATCTTAGGACTCATTCCAAGTGCAAATACTAGTGCCATACATGGAGCATAAAGTCCTATTCCTAATGTCATAAGGGCTCCTAATATAAAATTAGCAACTACTGCTATCACAAGTTTTATGCCTGTAAGTCCAATAGCTTCTCCGCCTGAAGGCATTAAATTTAATTGCTGTGCAAGCATTATTATTACAACTACAATTAATGCTGTACCCATTGCAAGTTGAATTTTCTTTTCATCAAGTTTTGATACAATTCCAGCTCCTACTACTGCACCTATAGTTGCTGCAGCTAACATGGAGAAAAGTGTTATTGGTTCTACTTGTATAACTGTTATAAAAATAAGTGCTTCTATTCCTACAGGAATAGTACACGCTACATTAAGCGTTCCTGGCATAGTTCTATCCTTTGAAAGTTTAAATCCTTTCAATAGTGCAGTTGTTGGTGAAAAGCTTCCTATACCTAACGTATCAAAAAAGTTTGTAATAAATCCTACTACTCCAAGTGCTAAGAAATTTGTTTTTTCAATTCTTCCTTCTTTTGCAGCCTTAGCATAGTCTGTAAAAAATACGAATGCAAAGTATAATATTAAAAGTATTAATATACCAAATACTATTTTTACCATTTCACAGCCTCCTCATTTTTATTAAATATTTTATAGTTGAATTATAACGTACCTAATTAATATACCAGTGTATTGTGATTCTTTCAATATAACTTTATACTTTCTAGGTTTTATTTCAAAATGAATCCATGTTTAACTGGATCTTCTGGATCTATGAAAAATTGATTGTGTCCTGTTATGAATGCACTTCCTGTAATTTCAGGAATTATAGCATCAAAATCTCCAACTTTAGTTTCTTCTAATACTCTTCCTCTAAATTTTGTCTCTAAGATACTTTCATATATAAAATCTTCATTTATTTTTAGTTCACCTTTTGCATAAAGTGTTGCTAATTTAGCACTAGTTCCAGTTCCACATGGTGATCTATCAAGCTGTCCCTGTCCAAATACAACTGCATTTTGTAAAGTTGCATCAGCACTCTTAGCAGGTCCATATATTTCACATAAATCTACAGTTTTTATATGTGGAAGTGTTGGATGCTGTATTTCAACTTGTTCATTAACAGCTTTTATAACTTTCATTCCTATTTCTATTATTTTTTGTGCATTTGATGGACATATGTCTATTCCTAAGTTTTCAGCTTTAACTATAGCAAAGAAACTTCCGCCAAAAGATATATCCATTTCTACTTTACCTATTTCAGGTACATCTACTTCTACAGCTCTTTTATAAAGGAATGCTGGTACATTAACTATAGAAACTTCTTTTGCTTTTCCGTTTTCTACTTTAACATTTGCTTTAACTAATCCTGCTGGAGCTTCTAAAGTAATTTTTGTTACTGGTTCTTTTACTTCGACCATACCTTCTTCTACAGCTACAGTTGCAGCTCCTATAGAACCATGTCCACACATATTTAAATATCCGCCGCCATCCATGAATATTATTCCAAGATCAGCTTCTTCAGTTGTTGGCTGTGTTATTATTGAACCAAACATATCATTATGTCCTCTTGGTTCAAGCATTATAGCTGTTCTTACATAATCTAAATTTTCTTCAAGATAAGCTTTCTTTTCTGGCATTGTTTTTCCAGGGATATTGGGTACTCCACCTACCACTATTCTTGTTGGTTCTCCCATAGTATGTGAGTCTATTGCAAATATTGTTTTTGTTGTTTTCATTTTTGTGCCTCCTTATTTTTCATTTTTAATTTTAAAAATGCTAAAGCTTTTTTAGCATCAAGCTCTACTACATTGTTTTCCCCCACAACTTCTGTTTCGATTCCATCTTTTGATTTATTGAAATCTACTATAGTATCCATATATTGATTAGTAACTACAAATTGTGCCTGAGTTCCTACAAAGCTCATCCCAACTACTGGAATATCCCTTTTTCCTATCTCCTCTAAGGCAGTAGCAAAATCAATATTACTGTTCCCCCAACCATCAATAGATACTATGACTCCATCTGCCCTCATAGCCTCAACCCAAGATGCTGCTCTTTGTGCAACAAACACCTTATCTTCATTTTCTTGTGGTGTTCCTGCTACTATAATTCCTAAAAGATCCACATCATCATCATTTGAAACTATATTAAGCAATGGATCTCTAAAATGATGTAATGTTGTTTCTTTTGTAGATGGTCCTATTCCCATAGTAAATATCCTCCTATTTCATTTAGTTCATGGCTCTTAATGCACCATCTCTGTATTCATTAGGACTTAATACTATAGGCATATTACCCATATCTATAATAGATCTGCATCCTACAAATCCACCTGGTTCTTTACTTAAAAGTCCCGTATCATACATAGCGCCTTGGCCAGCAACTTGCTTTATAATAACTACTTTCTTCTTTCCAGGCTTTATCTTATCAAAATATTCATACTTTTCGTCGCACACTCTTCCACTTAATTGCTTTAATCTACTTCTTATTTCACTAATTATCTTATCCGAAACTTCATGTGCTGACATAGGGCCTGGTCTGCTTGTTCCTTTACCAGCCTTCAGAATAACATTTATATGAATTAATATGTCATTCTTAGCTGGAGTACCAGCTCTTTCAAATACAACTTGCTCATTTAGTATACCTTCAGAAGAACCAAATTCTGCAACTTGTATTCCCTCTTCATCTACCCCTGTAAGCATCACATTTACTCCTGTAAGTATATGAGTTATACCTTCTCCTATTTTTCCTAATACCTTTACAGCTATTGGAGAAAAGTCCATTATTGAATTCACAAATATATTGTGTTCATCAGGATTTATGATTTTAACTTCTACATGTTTTATAAGTTTTTCATCTACTGATATTCCATTTTGTATATCACTTTTTAAATACAATACATCATTTTCTATATAAGTTCTTTCAGCAAACTTCACTTTTGTTATGTGAAAAGTCTTTATAACTAATCTTCTGATTTCTATTTGCTTCTCCATATATATCACCACGTTTATTTTAATAAAAAATATTAATATATAGGAACTAGAAACTAGTTTTTAGTTCCTAGTTCCTATATTATAGTTACTATTTTCTAACTTCTGATTAAACTTTTGCTATATATTCATATGGAAGTGGAACTATTGTTCCTGCAGTAGTTATCTTAGTTAATTCTACTAGTGAATCTTTAACTATAGCTGTTTGCATATCAATATCATGTGGTGCTCCTGCATTAGCTCCCATTGGTACTCTTGGAGCAACTGCTCTTGGAGTTCCTGTTTGTTTAACTACTGGTGGTAAAGCAGCGATACATATTGTAGGTATTCCTGCTTCTTCGATTGCTCTCTGCACCAAAACTGCAGAGCGGTGGCAAGTTCCTCATCCAGCTGTCATTAGAACTGCATCTACGCCTTCTTCTTTAAGGATTCTAGCGATTTCTGGACCAGTTTCATTCTTGAATTTTTCCTGGTTTCCACCACCACCCATGAATCCTATGTGAGTTGGTGCTATTTCTTTTATAAATCCTTCTTCTGCAAGCTCTTTTAATCTATCAATTGGGAACATGCAGTTGATGTCTTTATTAACATCTCCGTTATCATATCCACCATGTGATACCATAAGTTCGCTTGATGGCGCATCTCCTGGTATTTTTCTAAATGTAAAATCTCCTGCTAAATTAAATCTCTTATCAGATTTTAAATGTACTCCAGCAGCTGTAGCTATAGCTACTTTCATATCTTTAAGCTCTTTTGTTACAGGAGCCCAAACTGGTGGTGGAGTTATAGGAACAAATATTTCTGATTGTAATCCTTTAACCATTGTTAAATCCATTATAATTTTCCTTCCTTTCTATTTCTTATATCTATATTGCTAACATATTTTTCATTAGCTTCCTCTGATAAAACTTCTATAAAACTCATCTTAAAGCCAACTTCTTGACCTATCTTTAAAGGATAGTCTGTTATAAGCATTCTCATTGGTATTTTTAAATATCCCAGTCTTCCTTTAAGATCTACTGCAATACATCCATCATGTATTTCTACAATTATGCCTTGCATTTCAATGATTTTATCACCATATTTTAAATCCATATTAAGCGCCTACTTTGTTGAATATTTTTCAAGTCTCTTTTGGCTTACTGGAACAGCAGTTTCATTTTCAACTCTTGTTATTGAACTTCCTGTAGTCTTTTCAACTAATTCTAAATTGTTTTCTTTAACATTTGCATTCCATTTTCTTTCTGAAGCTTTAACTTCTTCTCCGCCCATAGCTGATTTAAGCATTGATATTCCTCTTATAGCATCTTCTTGGCATAATGTATTACAGCTTAAAACTTCATTTTCAATTCCAGCTTCTGACTTGTTATTATCAACCATGTACTTCATATACTTGTTACCAACAACTAAAGCTCCTTGTACTGCGCAGAATGAGAATCCTACACATGGAATATTTCTCATACCAATTTGTTCAATATGGCTTGCAAAGTCAATGTGATTGTTTCCAAATCCTTCTGTTGTAACAAAAGCTCCATCAACATCTAAAGCTTCTACTATCATTCCCATTCTTTCTGATACATAGAATTTTTCATTATTGATTTGTGGACTTCCTACAAATAATACTCCGCAAAGATCTAATTCTGGATCATTTAAAGCTTCATGAACAAGTGGTTCTCTCCAATAATGTCTTGAACATTCCTTTGATGCAGGTCCTATACAAGTTAATGCATGAATTCCTCCATCAGCAACTTCAAGTGGTGATAACATTACAGGAACATTTCCTAAATCAACATTTGGTTTTGCTCCAAGTACTCCTACTGGTTCAACTGGTAATATTAGGTTATCATGCATAGCACCTTGACCCATTATTTCTTTAACAATAATAACTTTTTTCTTTCCTGGTCTTCTCTTTTGCTCAAATACTTCTGTATTTGTTACTAAAGATTCGTCAATTTTCTTTAATGCATCTCTGATTTCTTGTGTTATAAAATCTGTAGCTGTGTGAGCAGCTAGAGGACCTGGTCTTTCCATGTTAGTTCCTGCAGCTATTGTTACTTGAGTTTTTATGAAGATTTCTCCCTTATCAGGTGCTCCTGGTCTTCCAAATTGGATGTTTTCTTCAAGTATACCTTCTGATGAACCAAATTCTCCTATTTGAACTCCATTTTCATCTGTTCCAGTAACCATCACTATAACACCATCAATTACTCTAGTTACACCTGAACCTAACTTGTTATCTCCTTCTTTAGTAGCTATTGGTTGAACGTCCATTATTGTTTCACTATAAGTGTTATACTTATCTGGAGTTATTATATCAACTTTTATTTCTTTAACTAATTTGTTTATTTTTACAGCATCATCACAAACATTTTCTCTGATGTAAAGAGTTGTTCCTTCAATTTTTGTTTCTGGTCCAAACTCTACTTTATCAATTTTAAAATGTTTTCTTGTAAGAGTTCTTATAACCTTTTCTTCAAGTTTAACTTCCTGAGTTGCTACAGTTTTTTCTTCTTTAGCAATACTTTGATTTTTTACTGCTACTGGTGCTTTTGCCACTGGAGCTGCCATTGAACCTACACCTAAAGGTACTTCAATGTCAATTCCTTTTCCTTCTGCTATTTTGATCTTTAAAACTCCACCAGCTACAGATGCTACTGGCTGTGGTGCTTCTACTACTACTTCTTCTTCAAATCCTTCTAGCATACTAGCTGTTACAGCAGTTAATGCTGGTGCTTCTACTTTTAAAGTCTTTCCAATTACTTCTTCTCTTGATAAAACTTTTTCATCAAGTTTTAATAATAATGAATCTTCAAGTTTTTCAAAATTAATTGGGTTTTCAAAATCTTCAGCTGATATAATGTCCCCTGCTTTTTTGTTATACTTCAAAACAGCCTTTACATCTCCTTGAGTTAATTCAGCTGCTTTTTTCTCTTCCTTTGCTTCTGAAACCATTGTCTTAGCTCCTTCTAATAAATCAGGAGTTAATGGAGTAAGTGAATCTATAGTTTTTAGTAATTTAGCTCCTATAGCTTCACCTATTTTAAAGCTATTTTCTGGTATAGTTAAAAGTCCTGAATCCACCATATCAGGGAATATAGCTGGATCCTCTAGATTGCTTGCTGAAATTATTGTTCCTTCTTCTGTTCTACAACATACAACAGCAACTTCATTTTTTAGCTGTTCTGCGTGTTCTGCACTCATTGACATTTATCGTATCCTCCTCTTTTTTATTTATCAATTGAAAGTCTTCTAGTTAATTTATAATCAACTGTTCTAAACACATGATCTGTATGATGATATACTCCTAGTCCAGTCTTTGGAGCACAACACATTACAGTGTTTGAACAATCGCTGCAATTGGAAATTAGTACTCTTTTTGCACCAAGTCTCTTTAAATACATAATACCAGCCACTTGTCCAGGACAAGTACCTGGAGTTTTGCATTTGTTCGCACCTTTTATTTCTTCCACATTTTTGCACTTTGTGACACCAACTACTTCTGATTTCATTTTAGATGCTATATCTCTAAGTCTTTCTTCATTAGCACCACAGGCACAAACAAGAAGTCCTAATTTATCTTTATATTCTGGGAATGGAATAGTAACAATAGCTCCACCTGAAATCTTAGTAACTTCAGCTTTTTCCAAATCTTGTGCTTTTCCTGTGTATGGTCCTCCTATTAGGATTTCACCATATTCTCCATCTATACCACCACATTTTTCTATGAGGCTTTTTATTGAAGTTCCAACAGGTACTTGGGAAAATACATTTGATTCTTTTCCACTGTTTAATTTACCAGCTATTGTAATATCTTTGTCTATGACAGGCTTTCTATCATCTACTGCTCTAGTTATATTAGCCAAAGTTTCTGTATTTAAAACAACACATTTTGCTTCTAATGGAAGTTGTGTTGGTTCAAGCCATTTGTCAAATATAGCATGGATAAGGGCTCTTTCTTCTCCCATAGGATAGATATCTTTAAGTTCCTTAACTTCTATATTACTTTCACCCTTTAGTGCTGCTTTTACAGAAGATATAGCTTTTGTGTTTTTAGCTTTTATTCCCATATATGCTTTTGGAGCTCCTGTAGCTTCCATTGCATATTTTATACCCTTAATTACAATTTCAGGGTTTTGTTCTAATAAAGTTATATTATGATTCAATACTGGTTCACACTCAACACAATTAGCAATGATATATCCATCTGGAATTTCAGCTTTTAATTTTATGTGAGTTGGGAAGCCAGCTCCACCAGCTCCAACTATTCCTGCTTCATATACTGTATCGATTATGCTATCAGTTTCTTTGATTTTTACATAATCTTCTGTTTGAGCATCATTTGCTTCAACGATTATTTCAGTATCTGTAACCTTAACTACTTTTCCTGAAACACTTGTGTGTATTTTCGCTCCCAATCCATTGGGTTCTGCAATACATTCGCCTCTTTTTACTTCCTTACCTTCCTTTACTACTGGAACATCAGGCGCACCAACGTGCATTTTAAGAGGAAAATTAAATAAATTCACCATAACGTACTGTCGTCTTAAATCTACTACACTTAGTTTAGCAGAATGCAACATTCCCTCCTTTCAACATTTTATTAATTTATATAATGTTTGCTATTATATAAATTAATAGTATATATTGTACTAAATAAGTTTTTCTTATACACAATAATACTCAAGCAATTTCCATGCCAATGATTTATTTTGCGCTACTTTGTTATAAAATATGCAAATACAACGATTTTTTTATATTATATTTTTTTATGTTAAAGGTTTTCTTATGGCAAAGTGTATTATTTTCTGACAAATAGTGTATTGTTTTTTGACACCATTCGTTAATTTTTAGTTAAAGTCATACAATATGCGAAAATATATATAAATTCAGTGTCAATAATTTGACACTGGAAATTAAAATAAAAATAGCCATATACAAGAGAATCTATCTTGTATATGGCTATTTATTAAATAATTACGCTTGTGCTCCTAAATCCTTTGATTTACTAGCAGATCTAAACATAGCTATAGATGTATATATGATAACACATATTACCAGCCAAGTTAAAACATTCAAAGGAAGACTCTTAACTATATAAGCTGCTATTAGAACTCCAACTGATCCAAATAAAGTTATTGCCATAGAAGCTTTTCTATCATAAGCTCCTTCTTTAACAAATTTAGCTGATGCTACTGGCATCAAGAATGCACAAGAACCCATCATTATAGGAAATGCTACCTTGGGACTCATTCCAAGTGCAAATACTAATGCCATACAAGGTGCATATAAACCTATTCCAAGTGTCATAAGAGCTCCTAGTATAAAGTTAGCAATTACAGCTATAATAAGTTTTATTCCTGTAAGTCCTATAGCGTCTCCACCTACAGGCATTAATTTTAATTGTGATGCTAACATTACTAGTGCAACTATAAGTAATGCTATTCCCATTCCAAGTTGAACTTTTTTTTCATCAAGTTTTGAAACTATACCAGCTCCTATAAAAGCACCTATAGTAGCAGAAATAAGCATTGCGAATAAAGTTATAGGTTCAACTTTTATAACTGTTATAAATATTAGAGCTTCTACTGTTACTGGAATCGTACAAGATGCATTAAGTGTTCCTGGTATTGTTCTATCAGGTGTGAGTTTAAAAAATTTTAATAATGCTGTAAGAGGAGCAAAACTTCCTATACCCAGTGTGTCAAAAAAGTTTGTTATAAATCCAACACCACCTAATGCCAAAAAGTTTGAACTTTCTAAGTTACCCTCTTTAGATGCTTTAAGATAATCTCTTAAAAATACTATTGTAAAATAACCTGTTAAGAGTATGAGTAAACTGGACACTACTTTAACTAACATAATACCTTCCCCCTCTTTCTATTATATTTTTTAATATTACATGTATATTGTAATATATATTATGGCCTCACTGCAATAATTTTCTTAATATTTTTTATATTTTTATTTTTGAATTTTTTGCATATTTTTACTTTAATATAAAACCATGTTTAACTGGATCATCTGGATCTACTAAATACTGGCTAAACCCTGTAACATATGCACTTCCTGTTATTTCTGGGATTATACCATCAAATTCTCCTACTTTAGCTTTACTTAAAATTTTTCCTATGAATTTAGTACAAATTATACTTTCATTTACTATTTGTCCACCAACTTCTATTTCTCCTCTAGCATATAAATCAGCTAACTTGGCACTTGTTCCAGTTCCACATGGAGATCTATCAACCTGCCCTTGACCAAATACTACTACATTTTGAACATCTGCATCTTCACTTTTTGCAGGAGCATAGAATTCGCAAAGATCAACTGTTTTAATATGCTTTAATATAGGATGTTGGATCTCTACCTGTTCATTAACTGCATGAATAATTTTCATTCCAAGATCATTAAGTTGTTGTGCATTTTTAGGAATTAAATCAATTCCTACATCTGAAGCTTTTACCATTGCAAAGAAACTTCCTCCAAAAGAAATATCTAAAGTTAGCTTTCCAAAGTCAGGTACATTTACTTCTATATCTTTCTTATAAAGAAATGCTGCTACATTAACTATTGAGACTTCTTTTGCTTTACCATTTTCAACTTTTACTCTAGCTTTAATAATTCCAGCTGGAGCTTCTAAAACTATATCTGTATATGGCTCTGTAACTGGTACCATTCCCATCTCAACAGCGCAAGTTGCTGATCCAATAGATCCATGACCACACATATTTAAATATCCACCGCCATCCATGAATATAACCCCAATATCTGCTTCATCTACACATGGTTCAGTAAAAATAGCACCAAACATGTCATTATGACCTCTCTGTTCAAGCATTAACATAGTTCTTAAATAATCCATGTTCTTTTCCATATATTCCATTTTCTCAGCCATAGTTTTTCCTGGAATCTTAGGCACTCCACCTGTTACAATTCTAGTTGGTTCACCCATAGTATGAGATTCTACTGTATTAATAACTTTTGTTGCTTTCATTTTCTATTCCTCCCTATTTTTCATTTTTAATTTTAAGAACGCTAAAGCTTTTTTAGCATCTAATTCCACAATATTGTTTTCACCCACAACTTCTGTTTCTATCCCCTCTGTGGATTTATTAAAATCAACTATAGTATCCATGTATTTGTTTGTAACTACAAACTGTGCTTGAGTTCCAACAAAGCTCATTCCTACAACTGGAATTCCCCTTTTACCTATTTCCTCCACAGCAGTAGCAAAATCGATATTGCTGTTCCCCCATCCATCTATAGACACAATAACACCATCTGCTCTCATAGCTTCAACCCAAGCTGCTGCTCTCTGAGCAACAAATACCTTATCTTCATTTTCCTGAGGCGTTCCTGCTACTATAATTCCAAGAAGATCCACATCTCCATCATTATCTACAATTTCTACCAATGGATCTCTAAAATGATGTAATGTAGTCTCTTTAGTAGATGGTCCAATTCCCATAGTATCACCTCAATTCATGGCTCTTAAAGCACCATCTCTATATTCATTAGGACTTAATACCATTGGCATATTTCCCATATCTATAATAGATCTACATCCAATAAATCCTCCAGGCTCTTTACCTAAGACACCTGTATCATACATACAGCCTTGTCCTGCAACTTGTTTTATGATAACTACTTTTTTCTTATTAGGTTTTATCTTGTCAAAATACTCATATTTTTCATCACAGAATCTTCCATTCATCTTTTTTAGATACTCTCTTATCTCCATGATTATCTTATCGCATACTCTGTGCGCAGCCATAGGTCCTGGCCTATTTGTACCTTGTCCATCTTTCAATGTTACATCTATATTTATTATTATATCATCCTCTGAAGGAGTTCCTCTTCTACCAAACTTAACTTGTTCTTTTAATATACCCTCTGAAGAACCAAATTCTGCAACTTGTATTCCTTTTTCATCTACTCCTGTAAGCATAACAGTTATTCCTGTTAAAACATGAGTTATTCCTTCTCCTAAATTACCTAAAACCTTAGTTGCTATAGGAGAAAAATCCATTATAGAATTCACAAAAATATCATGTTCATTACTTTGTATAATTTTTAACTTTAAACTATGCACTAACTCTTCATTGTCTATTACATCAGCTTCTATATTGTTTCTTATATATAAAACTCCATCTTTTACATATGTTTTTTCTGCAAATTCTACCTTTTGTATATGAAAAGTTTTTATAACAAGCCTTCTAATTTCTCTCTCCAAATTAACACACCCTTATCTTAATTAACAGGTTATTATAAACCAGAAACTAAAAAATAGTTTCTGGTTTATGATTACTATTTAAACTTTTGCTGTATATTCATAAGGTAATGGTACTATCTTACCAGCTGATTGAAGAACTTCAAGCTGAGCTAATGTATCCTTAACTATACCTGTCTGCATTTCAATATTATGTGGTTGACCTGCATTAGCTCCCATTGGAACTCTTGGAGCAACTGCTCTTGGAGTTCCTGTCTGTTTAACTACTGGAGGCAATGCTGCTATAATTATAGTAGGAATTCCAGCCTCTTCGATTGCTCTCTGCACCAAAACTGCAGAGCGGTGACAAGTTCCTCATCCAGCGGTCATTAGAACTGCATCCACACCTTCATCTTTTAAAATTTTAGCAATTTCTGGACCTGTTTCTTCTGTGAAAACTTTTACGTTTCCACCACCACCCATAAATCCGATATGAGTTGGTGCAACTCCCTTAACATAACCTTCCTCGGCTAACTCTCTTAATCTATCAATAGGAAACATACAGTTTATATCTTTATTAACATCAGAGTTATCATATCCACCATGTGATACCATTAAATCATCGGAATTAACGTCTCCTGGTATTCTTCTAAATCCTGTATCTCCTGCTAAATTAAATCTTTTATCGGTTTTAACATGAACTCCAGCTGCTGTTGCAAGTGCAATAACCATATCTTTTAATGGTTTTTCTACAGGTGCCCAAACTGGTTTTGGTGTTATAGGAACAAATACTTCTGATTGTAAGCCTTTAACAACAGATTTACTCATTGCTATTACCTTCCTTTCTCTTTTCTATATTACTTATATACTTCTCATTAACTTTATCAGAAAGAACTTCTACATAAGTCATGTATAATCCCACTTCTTGTCCTACTTTCATAGGATAGTCTGATATTATCATTCTATTAGGTATTTTTAAATAACCAAGTCTACCCTTGAAGTCTATTGCAACAGAACCATCAGTTACTTCTACAATGACTCCCTGCATTTCTCTTACCTGATCACCGTACTTTAAGTCCATATATCTTACCTACTTTTATGAATATTTTTCTTTTCTTTTTTCACTCATTGGTAATGCTTGTTCATTAAGCGCTCTCTCTATTTTTATTCCTTTTTCCTTTTCAACTAATTCTAGATTGCTCTCAAGAACATTTCTATTATACTTTCTTTCTGCAACTTTTACTTCTTCTCCAGCCATAGCAGCTTTAAGCATTTCAGCTCCTCTGATTGCATCTTCTGGACATAATGTGTTGCATCCAAGAATTTCATTTTCTATTCCAGCTTCTGATTTATTATTGTCTATAATATATTTCATATATTTGTTTCCAACAACTAATTGACCTTGAACTGCACAGAATGAGAATGCTACACAAGGTATTCCTCTCATACCTATTTGTTCAACATGACTAGCAAAGTCTATATGATTGTTTCCAAATCCTTCTGTAGTAACAAAAGCGCCATCAACATCTAATGCTTCTACTATCATACCCATTCTTTCAGATACATAGAATTTTTCAGTATTAATTTGAGGACTTCCTACAAATAATACACCACATAAATCCAAATCTGGGTCAGCTAATACCTGATGAACTAATGGTTCTCTCCAGTAATGTCTTGAACATTCTTTTGATGCTGGTCCTATACAAGTTAATGCATGTATTCCACCATCAGCAACTTCAAGTGGTGATAACATTACAGGAACATTACCAAGATCAACGTTTGGTTTTCCACCAAGGAATCCAACTGGTTCAACTGGTAGAATTAAGTTATCATGCATTGCTCCTTGTCCCATTATTTCTTTAACTATTATAACTTTTTTCTTTCCAGGTCTTCTTACATGTTTAAATTCTTCTACATTAACTACTAAAGAATCATCATCAATTTTCTTTATAGCTTCTCTTATTTCTTGAGTAATTACATCTGCTGCCTTATGAGCTGCTATAGGTCCTCTTCTTTCCATGTTTGTCTTAGCTTGAATTGTAATTTGTGCTTTTATGAATATTTCTCCCTTATCAGGACAGCTTGGTCTACCCCATTGAATATTTTCATCAAGGTAACCTTCTGATGAGCCAAATTCACCTATTTGAACACCATTTTCATCTGTACCAGTAAGCATCATTATAACACCGTCAAGTACTCTAGTTACGCCAGAACCAAGTTTTGAATCTCCTTCTTTTGTAGCTATTGGCTGAACATCCATTATTGTTTCACTGTATGTGTGATACTTATCTGGTGTAATAATATCAAATTTTACAGCTTTAACAAGATCTCCAGTTGCTTCTGCATCTTTACATACGTCTTCTCTAATATATAAAGTTGTACCTTCAATTTTAGTTTCTTTGCCTAATTTTACTTCATTTATTTTGTAATGTTTTCTTGTAAGAGTTCTTAGTACTTTTTCTTCAAGTACTACTTCCTTTTTGTCTTCAGCTTTTGCTGCTACAACTGCTTTTTCAGCCTTTACTACTGGCACATTTCCGGATTTTACTGAACTAGTACTTATACCATTCAATGGCACTTCGATGTCAACGCCTTTGCCTTCGGCAATTTTAATTCTTAGGACTCCACCGGATACACTTGATGTTACTTTTGGCGATTCTCCCATATCAACTTCCTCCTTAAATCCTTCTAACATTTCAGGTGTTATAGGAGTTAAAGCTGGTACATCAGACACTAATTTCTGTCCAACAACTTTTTCTCTTGTAAGAACCCTTTCATCTAATTTGAATAGTAATGAGTCTTCAAGTTTTTCAAAATGCATAGGATTCTCCAAATCTTTAGCCCCTATTACATCACCTGTTTTTTTGTTATATTTTAAGACTGCCTTTTCATTTCCTTCAGTTAGCTCCTCTTGAACTTTTTCTTCAGAAGCCATTTCTTTAACGCCTTCTAAAAGATCTGGAGTTAATGGAGTTAGTGAATCAACAGTTTTAATCAATTTTGCTCCAATTACTTGTGCTACTTTCAAGCAATTGTCTGGAATAGTCAATAAACCAGCATCTACCATGTCAGGAAATATTGCTGGATCTTCTAAATTGGAAGCTTGAATTATTGTTCCTGCTTCTGTTCTACAACATACAATCCCAAGTTCATTTTTAACTTCTTCTGCATGTTCTGCACTCATTGACATAACATTAATCCCTCCTTTTCGTTATTTCATCACAAATTTTATATATTAAAATGGTAACTCTATATCGATTCCTTTTCCTTCTTCTATTCTAATTTTTAAAACTCTACCTTCAACACTATCAACTGTTTCTTCTGATACTACTTGTTCTTCTACAACTTCTTCCACTTGTTCTTCAACTTTTGAATCATTTTCTACCTTATCTTCTACTTCCTTAACACCCTCTAAAATATCTGGAGTTAATGGAGTTAGTGAATCAATAGTTTTAAGTAATTTTGTACCTATAACTTGACCTACTTTTAAACAATCTTTTGGTATAGTAAGCAATCCTGAATCAACCATGTCTGGAAATATATCTGGATCTTCAAGATTTGATGCTTGTATAATAGTTCCTTCTTCAGTTCTACAGCATACAACAGCAACTTCATTTTTAAGTGCTTCTGCATGTTCAACACTCATTGACATTATTTAACCCCTCCTCTTATTACTTTTGTTCTTCCATAGGAAGTCTTCTAGTTAATGGATAATCCACTGTTCTAAATACATGATCTGTATGATGATATACAGGTAATCCTACTTTAGGTGCACAGCACATTACAGTATTAGAACAATCACTACAATTTGATATTAAAATTCTCTTAGCACCTTGTTTCTTCAAATACATAATACCAGCAGCTTGCCCTGGGCAATCTCCTGGAGTTTTGCACTTATTAGATCCTTTAATTTCTTCTACATTTTTACATTTAGTAACTGCTACAACTTCTGATTTCATTTTAGAGGCTACATCTCTAAGTCTTTCCTCATTTGCTCCACAAGCACAAACAAGAAGTCCTATTGGCCCTTTGTACTCTGGTAAAGGAATTGTTACTATAGCACCACCTGAAATTTTTGTAATAGAAGCTTTCTCTAAATCTTCAGCTTTTCCTGTATAAGGCCCTCCTATAATAATTTCACCATATTCTCCATCTATGCCACCACATTTTTCTATAAGGCTCTTTATTGAAGTTCCTACAGGTACTTGTGAAAATACATTAGGTTCCTTTCCTGATTTAAGCTTACCTATAACAGTTATATCCTTATCAATAACTGGTTTTCTGTCTTCTACAGCTCTTGTTATATTCGCTAAAGTTTCTGCATTTAAAACCACACATTTAGCTTCTAATGGAAGTTGTGTAGGCTCAAGCCATGTTCCAAATATTTCATGAATTACAGCTCTTTCTTCACCCATTGGATACATATCTTTTAGCTTCTTTATTTCTATATCATTAGATCCATTTAAACATTTTTCTAAAGATTGTATTGCTTCTGGATGTTTTGCTTTTATAGCTATATAAGCTTTCTTAGCTCCTGTTGCTTTCATAGCATATCTCATACCATTTACAACTAATTCAGGTTTTTCTTCTATCATTTTTATATTGTGATGAAGTACAGGTTCACACTCAACACAATTCGCAATTATGTATCCATCTGGAATTTCTGCTTTTAATTTAACATTGGTTGGAAATCCTGCTCCACCTGAACCAACTATACCTGCTTCATATACAGTATCAATTATGCTTTCGCACTCTTTAATTTTTACATAGTGCTCTGTTTGTATCTCATCTGCTAATATAACTATATTGTTATCAGTAATTTTAGATACTTCTCCTGACACACTAGTATGGATTCTTGCTCCAAGGCCTTTTGGTTCTGCTATACATTCTCCTCTTTTTACCTTTTGACCTTCTTTAACAGCAGGAACATCTGGCGCCCCTACATGCATTTTTAGAGGAAAACTATATAATTCTTTCATATCATCCCTCCTAATTTTCATAGTCATGAATATATTGCAGCATTTATTGTGCCAAATATTTGATTATTTAATATATTTTTTACCATTTACCTATAATTGTTGCAAATACTACTTTGTGGACGTATAACCTTTTTTTATAGCAATTATAACTTTTATTGATGAGTTCATTTTTTTGACACATAATATTTTGAAAATTTTGACAAACACTTATATGGTTAGGGTTACACGCAAAAAACATCTATGTCAATAATTAGACATAGATGTCAGTAATCTGAACTTATATATTGTACTTTCCTAATTTGTAATATAATGTACTTCTCTTTATATTTAATACTTTGGCTGCATGCTGCTTATTTCCTTTTACCATTTTCATAACTTCTTTTATAGTTCTTTTTTCAACATTCTCTACTATTCTTTCTAAATCAAATTCATTTTCTCCTAAATCTTCCTCTGGAGATACACTCTCCAAAATGTATTCAGGAATAGAATCTGTATTTATTTTACCATTATTAGATAGAACGACCATCCTTTGAACTACATTTTTTAGTTCCCTTATATTACCATCCCACTTATAATTAGTCAATATCTTATATACTTTATCTTCAATATCAGTTATTTTTATGCCTTCCTGGTGAGAAACCTGTTCAAAAAATAGATTTGCTAAATCTTTTACATCTTCCTTTCTATCTTTAAGCGGTGGCAGCTGTATCTGAACTACTGCTAACCTATAAAACAAATCTTCCCTAAATTTATCTTCAAGTATTAATTTCTTTAAATCTTTATTGGTAGCTGCAATAATCCTAGCATCAGTATTTATAGCCTTCTCGCTGCCAAGCCTATGTATTACTCCATCTTGAAGTACCCTTAACATCTTAACCTGCATCTCTAATGGCATATCCCCTATTTCATCTAAAAATAATGTACCTCCATTGGCAAATTCAAACTTACCTATCTTTCCCTTTTTTATAGCTCCTGTAAATGCACCTTCTACATATCCAAACAATTCACTTTCTAGTAAATTTCCTGGTATAGCACTACAATTTATAGCTACAAAATTTCCAGTTCTTCCACTAGCTTCATGTATAGCTTTAGCAAAGACCTCTTTACCTGTTCCACTTTTTCCTGTTACAAGGACACTAGTAGATGTATGTGCTACTTTTTGTGCTATAGCTATAGCATCTATTATTTTTTTATTTTTTCCCACTATGGATGAAAAGTTATATTTTGAAGATATCTCATTTTTATATGCTTTTTCTAAAAATTCAACTTTCTTTTTCTCATATTCCAACTGTTTTGTTAAATTCATAGCATCAGTAATATCCCTATCTGTTGATACAGATGCAATTATACGTCCTTTTGAATTATAAATTGGTACAGCACTTAATATTACCAACTTTCCTTCTACAGGTTCATGGAATACATTATCTATTCTCTTTCCAGTATTTAATACTTTTAAATTTAAAGCCTTAGGAAAAAATTCTCCTAAGTACCTATTCATTATTTTTTCTGCAGATACATTATATAACTTTTCCGAACTCCTATTCCAATACTTTACTATTCCCTTCTCATCACATATACACACACCTTCATGTAAATTGTCAAATACATTATTTAGAAGATTGAACATTTCATCCATCTTTAAATAAAAAGTATCCCTTATATTATTACTAGTAACTATACCTATAACTTTTCCATCTTCTAATACAGGCAACCTTCCTATACGATTATCAATCATTATGTCTCTCGCCAATCTTGCTGAGTCATTAGATCCTATAGTATGTAAATTAGTGTTACCAAACTCTATAATAGGCGCATCAAAGGACACACCTCTCTTTTTTATTTTTGCAACATCATTCATGGTAAATATTGCTTTTAATTCTCCATTTTTGTCCTCAATTAAAACTTCATCTCTATATGACTCTATCATTCTATTGAGAGCATTTCTTATAGTCTCGTCTTCTCTTACTTTTATAAAATCCTTTAACATTATGTCTCTTACTTTATATATAATTTCAGATATACTCATTAATTTCACCTACCATTTATACTCTACTTTAATTATAGGAATATATTCTACTCATTACAATGAAAACTTTTATTGTAATTTTTTATATAAAAATAACACTTACCTTAATTGTAAATTTAGTAAGTGTTATTTTTAAAATTTGTTATACTACTCTAAGAGTTTCTTTAGATTTTTTTTCTCTATTATAATTTTCTACACCTATTTTCTTCAACCTACTCCATAGCTTTTCCATAGTTTTTTCTGGATTATAGTAAAACTCACTTCCCCTTATTCTCAGAAAGTACCAACCTATTCTTTCTAAGTTTAATCGTGCTTCCATATTCTTTTTTACATCATCTCCATTATCTATTATTCCCTCATCACAAATAATAGCAGCCCTATTCCTGTTACCTTCTATTATAAAATCTACTTTATAACCTCCCACTTTGATTTGGGGAATTATGTCATAACCTTTATCTTTTATCATGTTATATACATCCTTTTGAAATTTAGATTGAAAAACATATTCGAAATTTATATATTTCTTATTATATTTTTCATAATTCAAACAATAATTAATAAGAGAATATCTTACACATGACTTATTTAAATCTTTTAATTCTACAGAATAAAATAGCCACATTTGATTTCTTGCTCTACTTGCTGCCACATTGAACCTTCTTATATCTGATTCCCTAGTCAATGGTGCAAACTTAACATTATTTGCAATAACCATTGACAGGAACATTACATCTCTTTCGTCTCCTTGAAAAGAATAAGCATCCCCACATATAATTTTTCTTCTTATCATCTCCTCTTCTCCTATTTTTTCCCTTATCATATTTTCAATTGCCTCACTTTGAACATCACCTAATAAAGATATAACCCCCATAGTCGCATCTTTATATTTTTTATCTTTACAGCAGTCAACTAATTTACTTACTAAAAGCTCTGCTTCTGGAATATTTACAGCTTTATTCTGTTCTCTATATCCATCTTCCGCTTTTACAGCTACAACAGGTGGATATAATATTTCTGAAAACTTAGGATATCTCAATGGTTTTATCTCATTTGAGTAACAAAGCATATTACTAAATCCAATAATTTCTGGTACACACCTAAAATGTTCTTTAAGAATTAATCTATTTGGGAAAACTCTAAGTGCAGTATCATAAAGGCTAGTCTGTAAATCAAACCATTCATTTTGAGGAATATCCTTCAAATATTTGTTTATCAAACCTTGTATAACACCCTGATCAACTCCTACAACTTCTGGGCTTATCTGTTTATCGTCACCAACTATAACCGCCTTCTTAGCTCTCATTAAAGCACATATAGAAAATATATCACTTTGGCTGCTTTCATCATAAATAATAACATCAAATAACTTTCTTGATAACTTTATATTTTCAATCACTCTATTCAATGGCATAATCCAAACAGGTATAGTATCCTTACATTTCTCCATTTCGTCTTGAGCTATTTTTCTATACTCTGATACCATTTTTCCTGTACCTTTTCCTATTCTTTTAATAGCCTGCATCCAAGCAAAAAGGCTTCTTTTTTCAGATTCAGTAGTTTTAAGTATTTGATTATGCCAAGTTTTTTTAGCTACTATATCTTTTATAATTATTTTTTCTTTCTTTTTATTCTGCTCTATTGATTCTTCTATGAATTCTAAATTTAGCTTATAGATATCCTTAAGTAAACTATTCCACTGGCACCATTTCCACGCACTACAAAAGTCTTCAAAGTTTCTTGTGCTATTTCTCCAACTCTCAATTAATTTTTTTCCTGTAGTCGGACATACTTTTGATATTTTATTTATAAGTTCATCTAACTTAATTAAATCATTCTTTATTACTTTAAAATGTTCTATCTTCTTCAACTGCTCTTTTGCTTTTTCTACATCAAGAAACTCTATTGCATTATACAATTCATCTAACTTATCTGTAGATAAAATCAATTTTTTCATCACTTCAATATAAGCTTTTAGCTCATTATACTCATTTACTTTTTTGATAGCTTGTACGCATTTTATTAGATATCTATAAGTTTCAGATCTATGCCATTCTATACTTTGCGGTATAGAAATTCTACCTAATAATGATATTATTTTACTTTTATACTTTACATCCCAATCAATTATATTATTTAATTTTTTTACACTTTGTTCTATTTCTATTATGTCTATTTCATCTTCTCTATTACAATTATCTGATAAATTACCATACTTTTTTACCATACTACTCCATAAAGACTTTAATTCCTTAATTATTTTTTCCTGTTGGATGTAAAGCTTTAATGCTGATGCTTGTCCAAAATTTTCTACTTCAAGGAAATCAACTTTGCATCCTTTAAAAATGTAATTATATTCTGAATGAATAATTTTAAAGGTTTTGCTCAATCTTCCTCTTGAATTAAACTTGCTATATACAATATCAAAGTCTCTACTTAATTTATCTATATTTATATTATTGGGAATTTCTATATTGTAATTTTTTAATTTGCTTTTTAACCTATCAAGCATCAAAAAACAATTATTACATCTAAACGCTACATTCATAAACAAATCATGTGCTATTTTACTGCTATAATAAAGCCCTAGTATATTTTTAAAGCTACTATTTTCTATAAATTCCATTTCAGTTTTACATTTATTCAACATACTTAAAAGAGCTTCATAATCACATCTATTATTATCTGGTATACGCCAGTTACTTAATAAATTTTTATTAACTTCAATATCTTCTTTTAATTTTTTAAACCTATACATCTTATCACAAATTTCAATATCCATAGGTATTTTATCTATCAAATTTTTTATACTATCAAAATTGTACTTTTCTTTTTTATCTATAGTTTTTAATAATTTTAATAACCTTAAAAATTCATCTTTATTTAAAGGCATAGATTGTTCATATTTAATGTTATCCTCTATCCATGAATGTTGTTTTCTATTTTCCCTTACCCATTTTGCAACATCTGCAATTTTATAATACTGTCCTCCATATTCTATACTCTTATTTTCAGTATTTTGAATTTCCGCTAATCTATTATACAAGTGTTCTTGTTTTTTTCTGCAATTTTTTAACTCTTCTCTTAATAATTTAATCTCTTTTCCTAATGCTTCAGGATCTACAGACAAGTTATCTGTTATTTTTCTTACAGCTTCATTAAGTTCTTTTAGCGAACCAGAATCATTTCCAATAACGCTCATACACAATGGTCTGATATGTTCTGGTATCATGTCCACCAATACTTTTAAAGCTTTATCTGTTTGACTTGTCACAAGAACACTTTTACCATGTGCAAGAAGATGACATATTAAATTAACTATTGTATGACTTTTACCTGTTCCCGGTGGCCCTTGTACTACAACTCCATAGTTTTCACATAACCTTTTCACAACTTGCTTTTGCTCAAAGTTCGTATCTAGCGGGAAGAGTATGTCCTCTCCAACTTCCTGCCATTCTTTCATATCTTCCTCACTTTGTTCTACTTTCTTATCTCGTACCAAAGCCTTTATTGTTTCTGGTATGACATAACCATTATCTATTTGATTATTTATATTAATAATCTCTTTTTGCCATAATCGCATATTGTTTTTTCTTATTAAAATTACAGGACTATCACAAATAAAAGGATTTTTAGTTGGTTTTATTTTATCCATACCAACTGTACAGTTTATTATTTCACCATTAGATCCTAAATAAGAAACTATATCTTTTAGTATATTCTCAATATTACCTATATTTCTAGGATCTATATTAGCACTATTTATTTCATTTTCTATTTGAACTATACTATGTAAATTTGCTATATCCAATTCTTCAAATATTCCCATTTCTAAGCATGTACTACTTATTGGCGTCAAATGAAATATACCCTTTTTAACATCAAAATTTAGTTTCATTCTGGTTGTAACAACAGGATGAATTATTTTTTCATTACCAACTTTCCAAACAAGAAGACCATGTCCCCATACTATTTCTATTCCCTCTGATCTTTTCTGTATTTCCAAAAATAGCTTAAACAATTGATCATATATACATTTACACTTTTTTGTTACCTCTAACCACCATTCAACTTCTGGAATCTTATTTACACTACAACCATCCATAGACATCAGGTCATTTTCCCAATATGATTTTTCATATTCTGAAACATTTCTTATTATTTTTTCATTTAAATTTTTTACGCTTAGCAAATATGAAAATATTTTTTTGACCTTATTCCTATAATCCATTTTTTCACCCCACAACGTACTTATAAATATATTTACTTTTATGTTAAATTATACCATTTTATTTTTTATTGTCCATTTGTTTCGTTAAACATATTTCGTAATAAAAATAGTTATTTGTTCAACTTTCGCACATACAAAATTTTTATTTAATATAAGCAAATTGTGGGGTTAGCTATCTAAAATTTGAAAAACTTGAAATAAGCAGTCTATTGTAACAATGAATAAATAATATGTTCATATAATTCTGGCACTACATTTAAAGTATAAGGAACATTTAATCTTTCGCTATATTTATGAAAATCCTTTCCTTCACCACCAAATACTATTGCAGGAATATTTAGTTTGCTTAAAGTTTCTAATGGCAAATTATAACTTATACCATATCCAACAATATTCGAAGATAAACCAGATATATTTTTATTATTCTCCATCCCAGTATAACTTAAATCAGAAATTCCCATAAAAAAGTCTTCTTTAATAATTTTTTCGTTAAACTTTTCATACGCATACTCTATTGTTTTATCTATAGCATTTATAAATTTTTTGTCATTAGCCGTTTCACCTCTCAAATATTTATGAGGATAATACGGAGGAATAAAAGAAACTATTATCATAGGTTTCTTATTATCATATTTTTCATAAGTTTCTTTAACTATATTTATAGCTATAGTTTGGTTGTCTTTATTTTCTTTTTTCCAAAGTTCAACTTTTTGTTTCATATAATCTTCAAAATTTTCATTCTTACTTTTGACTTGCAAAAGTAATTCTTCATAAGTCATAACACATGGCTGTACTTTAATATATTCAAATTTTTTACCACTCTTTTTTATAAATCTTTCTCTTTTACATTTAATATCTTCCAAAACATTATTAAATGCCTTAAATGCTAAGTCTTTTAAATTACCCATCAGCTTTTCTTCAGACATACTAAGAGTAAGTAAATTATAATATGCTGCTGCATATAAAGGACTTTGTACAGAATATAACTCTTTTAAATCCATTTGTTTTAGACACATAGGTGGTGGAGTTATGACGTTATTAAATTGATCAGAAAAGTCAGGATTATTTTCTAAAATTCTATTTATTTCTGAAACTAATGCATTGGGATTTAGTCCTTTTAATGGTTCTCCTACATGAGTTTCTTTACCTACACATAAAAACAATGGCATTATTTTTCCTACACTTCCCATATATAATCTTTTAAATTCTTCATCTACATTTTGAGGTATACTGCATTCCGATATTATTGCCCCACAATAATTATATTTCATTTTATCTTGAAGCTTTAAAAGAAAAGGTGCTGCAGCCACCATACCTTCTGAATTACTTTCTTCACCCGGCACTGCTAAGAACAACAAATTCCCCTTGAAATTTTGATCTTCACTAAACTTTCTAATTAATTCTATATCTATTGCAATGCCACATTTCATATCTGCTGTTCCTCTTCCAAAAATCCACTTACCTGATTTAAGGTCTTTTAAAGCATCTTCATCTAAATTCAACTCACTAATCCGTTTTGTACATTCTTCCATATCAAAAGCAACAGATTTTAAATGTCCAAATTCTTCTACTCCCACTACATCAAAATGTCC
Source organism: Clostridium drakei (assembly GCF_000633595.2). Lineage (GTDB taxonomy): Bacteria > Bacillota > Clostridia > Clostridiales > Clostridiaceae > Clostridium_AM > Clostridium_AM drakei. The sequence goes on from NZ_JIBU02000039.1 coordinate 82,246, forward strand.
TGTTAAAATCAAAGTATCATTTGATTTTTCTTTTCCATTTACTACTGCCCATACAAATTTTCTTTCTAAGTTATCCCCTTCTACTGCTTCCATACCAAAGTTATTTTTATTTTTCTTAAAATAAGTCATACCTGACAGCATATTATATATCTTTTCAGATGCAATACTTTCATCTTTTGTACCTGAGACACTTGGAAGAGAAACTAATTCATCTAATGTTTCATAAATCTTATCACTCAAATTCATTTTTCTTTTCCTCTTTTCTTATTTATTACTTTTAAATATATGACACATCATAACTTTAAACTTTATATACATTATAATTAATTAACAATTTTTAAATCAAGAATTTTATTTAACTTTCTTTCATAAAATGTAACTTTACATAAAAAAATAAAGGAGCATTTTTACATACTCCTTTACTATTGCAACAAGTTTCAAATACTATTTAATTTTATTCTGACTAAGTAAATCTCCATATTGAATAGAATTTTGACTATTTACTTCTGGAAATTTTATCTCTACATTTTTATTTATATTAAAAGTATTTGTATTAAAATCAATGCCTAATTTATATACGCCTGTAATTTTTACTGTATCGCTATTTTTTGTATTACTTAAGCTTTGGACTGCTGATATAAATTTTGGTGCATCAAATACTAAATCTATATTACCTCTTTCTCCAACAACATATCCATTACTATCTACTGCAAAGTCAATTACAATTCCTTTGTCTCCAACAAGAGTTACTCCATCAAAAGCATCTAATACTTTATTCATGCTAGTTGTAAACTGTGGTAATCCTTTTTCAAAATCCGAAAATGCTTTATCTATTTCTGCTTGAGTAACTGATGCTTTTTGTTTGTCTGAAGAAACTTTTAAAACTGTAGTTAAATAATTCTTTAAGAAATCTCTAGCATCTTTATTGTTTACTACACTGTTTGAAGTGTATTTTATTAAATCTTTGAAGTTTTTATCATTTAATTTAACTTCATAAACATGAACATTTCTTGCTCCATCTGTAAGATCCCAATATTGAGTTCCTTCATCTGTAATAAGTTTAAATTTTGGATCAAAGCTTGTCATATTTTTTGCTACCATTTGTGAAAACTGTTTTTGCATATCCTGACTAACTTTTGTAATATCAGCATTCATTGCTCCATTTTCAGTCATATTCGAACTATCTAGCACAATATATTGTTTTCCATTCATTTTTGATGACTGTATATCTGGAACTTTTAAAATTTCTTTAAAATTAACTTTATCATTCGATGTATTTGCATCTACCCAAATTCCCATATTCATTGGCATATTTCCTACTTGCAATAGCATATCTGCTTGCATTTTTGCATTTTTACCATCATTACTTTGGTTCATCTTCCCATTTAAAGTCAATTTTGAACCATTTATCATAGGAATAACTTTTCCCATTTCCTGTTGTTCTTCAGCTGAAAGATTTTCTCCACTGAATCGTAAGCCAATTTGTGTTTTAAATTCTGAACTAGTAACTTTTTGTGTTTTTGAATAAGCATCAGAAAGTGACTTACCTTCATAGCTACAACCTGTAAAAATAGAAGAAACCATTGTCATAGAAATTGCCAATACAACCAATTTTTTTAAATTTTTCATTATTGAGCCCCCCCATCTAAATTATGTATTAATTATATCATTGTACACAATACTGGTCAATAAGTTTTTTTATACCTTTTAATAATGTTTTTTGAAATTAATATCTTTATATTATAATTTACTTTCACTTCTCTACTATTTCCTCTATTTTCTTAAATTTTCCTATACCATATTTTATTTGTTCTATTTCTCATATATTCTTATATTCTTAAATTACCAAATAAAAAAAGCTTACCTGAAAATAACACTACTTTTTATATAAAGTGTTTATTTTCAGGTAAGTTACTTATTAATTTTCTAAATTCACCTTTTTGCGTCTTACTACTAATCTATATATTACAAATCCAACTATGCAAACTACTACAGCTATATCAGCTATATGAAACCAAGAACGAATCATGATCCAATTTTCACCCATTTTATATCCAATATAACCTAGCAAAACACTCCATATTAACGATCCCAAAAAAGTATATATGGTAAATTTTTTAAATTCCATTTTGCTTATGCCTGCTGGAAGCGATATGAATGTCCTTATTATAGGTAAAAGCCTTGAGAAAAAAACTATTTTTTCTCCATACTTATTAAAATATTCATCACTTTTTTCTATTTTACTTTTAGAAATTTTTAGTTTATCCGCATACTTTTCCACTAAGGGCCTTCCTCCAAGCTTACCCAAATAGTAAGCTCCTATTGAACCCACAGTTCCACCAATAGTTCCAATTAGTATCATAGCTATCAAATTTAATCTTCCTGTAAAACTTAAATAACCTCCAAAAGGTAATATTGCCTCACTAGGAATAGGTATACATGCACTTTCTAATGCCATTCCAAAAAAAATCCCTACATATCCGAGTTTATCCAGCACAAAAATAACTGCATTTATTAAACTTTCTATCATAAAATTTTCCTTTCTTCAATTAACACATCATATACTTAATAAGTTTTTACACCTCTCCTCAATTATAAGGCATTTAACAAAACTTTTTGTTAACTTTATATTAAAAAAATGTGCACAATTTGTGTATACCTTGTCACTTTTTATCTTTTACAAGAATCTCTCTCTATTAACTCATGATCAAGAACATAATTCTCTTTATCTACTTCTTTTTTATTTATGATTTTTATAAGCATTCTCATTCCTACAGATCCCATATCATACATAGGTAATCCTATAGTTGTAAGCTTTGGATAAAATACAGAAGCAGAATAAATATTATCAAATCCTATTACGTCTACCTGCTCAGGAACCTTTATGTTACTGTCTCTCAATGCATTTATAGCACCCATAGCAATTTCGTCACTGGAGCAAAATACTGAATCAATACTTTCTTTCTCCAAAATAGCATTTATTCCATTATAGCCATCTGATACTTTTAATCCTCCAAAATGTACAATTTTTTCATCTAATTTTATTTTGTTTTGTTTTAATGCAGTTTTATACCCTGTATACCTCAATGCACTGGCATTCGCTGCATCCTCATGTGTCCCAATGTAAGCTATTTTTTTATTGCCCTTCTTAATTAAATAATTTACAGCATCAAAAGCCGCTTGTTCATTGTCTATAGTTACACTTGGTATATTTCCGTCTTTACTAGTAGTTTCTACTAAAACCATAGGAATCTGTAATTGTTTTATAAGATTTACTATGCTGTCTTCTAAAGAATTGCTCATGTAGAGAACTCCATCTACCATTTTTTCTTTTAATACTTTTAGATATTCCATTTCCTTTTCAGTATCTAAGTCTGTATTACATAACATTATATTGTAATTATATATATTAGCTACATCTTCAGCTCCTCTTACTATTTCCGGATAAAACTGACTTGATATATCCGGTATTATTATTCCTATTGTACTTGTTTTCTGTGTTTTTAAACTTCTTGCTACTATATTAGGTCTATATCCTAACTTATTTATTGCTTCTAAAACTTTCTTTTTTGTTTCTTCATTTACAACGTCTACATCATTTAATACCCTAGAAACTGTAGCTATAGAAACTCCTGCTTCCTTTGCTACATCTTTTATTGATGCTGCCATTTTATCAACTCCCGTTATATTTTCTTTTAATAATTATACTTATAAAACCCTTTTATTACAAGTTCCTTTGCAATATTTCTTTAATTTACACTGTTAAAAGTAAAAATGTGTATAAGACTTTTGGGTTATCTTATACACATTTAAATTCAAAACATGTAGATACTTATTTTACAACTTCTACAAACATATCAAAATCTTCACCATTGATTTTACATCTGTTGTACTCTTTATTTGCATTATATACAACTTCAACTGATAATGTTTCTTTCTTTATTTCTTCTTCAAATTTCTTAACTATTGCTTCAAGCATTGAATTTGATGAAACATAAAGTTTTATTTTATCAGCTACTTCAAATCCACTTTCTTTTCTCATATTCTGTACTTTACTCAAAATTTCTCTAAGATTTCCAGCTTCTCTTAATTCTTCAGTAATATTTGTATCTAATACTACTCCTATGGTACCTTCCCCTGCAAATGCAAAACCTTCAAGTCCCTGCATTGTAACAAGTAAGTTTTCTTCATTTAATTCTATCTCATTGTCATCAATATAGATTATTACAGTTTTTCCTTCTCTCATTTTCTGTGCAAGTTCCATTTGGTTAATTGCTGAAATTTCTTTTCTTATTTGAGGTATTAATTTTCCATATTTCTTTCCTATTACAGGTAAGTTTGGTTTTATGTCAAAATTAACATATTTAGATAAATCAGCACCAAATATTACTTCATTTACATTTAGCTCATCCTTTATAATATCTCCATAATATTCTGGAAGAGATTTTGAGCTTATAAGCATTTCTGAAAGAGGCTGTCTGTTCTTAATATTAGCTGAGTTTCTAGCACTTCTTCCTAATCTAACTACCTTATACGCTTCTTCCATATCTTCTTCTAACTTTTTATCTACAAAGTTTTCATTATACTCAGGCCACTTGCATAAATGTAAACTCTCTACTGCATTTTTATCAATATTAACTACAAGATTTTGATATATTTCTTCTGTCATAAATGGTACAAATGGAGCTGCTATCTTTATCAATGTAGTGATAACTTTATATAAAGTTACATATGCTCCTATTTTATCATCAACTAAGCTTTCACTCCAAAATCTTGCTCTATTTCTTCTAACATACCAATTAGAAAGTTCATCTACAAAGTCTCCAATATTAGTAGCTGCTTGAGTAATTCTATAGTTATCAAGGTGATCTTCTGTTTCCTTAATCAAGGAATTTAATCTTGATATAACCCATTTATCCATTACATTATCGCTTACAAAGTCTTTATAATCTAAAGGATTAAACTTATCTATATCTGCATATAACACATAGAATGAATATACATTCCATAATGTTCCTAAGAACTTTCTTTGACTTTCTTGTACAGCTTCTTCGTAGAATCTTGATGGAAGCCATGGTGCACTTGCAGTATAGAAATACCATCTAGTTGCATCAGCACCCTCATTTTCAATCACTGTAGTAGGACTCAATACATTTCCCTTATGCTTTGACATTTTCAGACCATGCTTATCAAGTACATGACCTAATACCACACAATTTTCAAATGGGCTCTTATCAAATATTACTGTAGATATAGCCATTAATGTATAAAACCATCCTCTAGTTTGATCTACAGCTTCTGAAATAAATTGTGCTGGGAAATTTTGCTCAAATAGTTCCTTATTTTCAAATGGATAGTGATGCTGAGCAAAAGGCATTGATCCTGAATCAAACCAACAATCAATTACTTCTGTGACTCTTGTCATTTCTTTTCCACAGTGTGGACATTTCAATTTTACATTATCTATATATGGTTTATGAAGTTCTATATTTTCTGGTACATTTATTCCTTTTTTCTTAAGTTCTTCTATACTTCCTATACATTCTTTATGACCACAGTCACATTCCCATATTGGAAGTGGAGTACCCCAATATCTTTCTCTACTTAAACCCCAATCTATAACATTTTCAACAAAGTTTCCAAATCTTCCTGTTCTAATATTATCTGGATACCAATTTGTATTATTTGTATTCTTAACTAATTTATCTCTTAAAGATGACATTTTTATAAACCAAGTTTGTCTTGGATAATATAATAATGGCGTATCACATCTCCAGCAGAATGGGTATGAGTGAGTAAATTTCTCTGCTTTGTATAATATATTTTTTTCTTTTAAGTATTCTATAATTTTAGGATCTGCATCTTTTACAAACATACCCTTCCATAGTGTAACTTCATCTACAAATTTTCCTTGTGTATCTACAAGATTAATAAGTGGTATGTTATTTTGTTTACATACTATGTTATCATCTTCACCAAATGCAGGCGCAATATGAACTATTCCTGTACCATCTGTTAATGTTACATAATCTCCATGAATTACATAATGAGCTTTTCCTTCAAAAGTTCCAAAATTAAACATAGGTTCATATTCTACACCTAATAATTCTTCACCATTAAACTTTCTTAAAACTTCATACTCACCTTCAAGTTTTCCCAAAAGTGATTCAGCTAAAATTAAGTGTTCATCATTATTTAAAACTTCTACATATTCATATTTTTTATTTATTGCTAATGCCATATTACTTGGAAGTGTCCAAGGTGTAGTTGTCCAAGCTAAAATATATTTATCTTCATTTTTAACTTTAAACTTAACAAAAACTGATGTTTCTTTTACATCCTTATATCCTTGCGAAACTTCATGTGAAGAAAGGGCTGTTCCGCATCTTGGGCAATATGGTACTATTTTATGGCCTTTATATAAAAGATCTTTATCCCATATGCTCTTTAATGCCCACCAAACTGATTCTATATAATTATTATCATAAGTTATATAAGGTTTTTCCATGTCAACCCAATAACCCACACTTTTAGTCATTTCTTCCCATTGGCTCACATATGTAAAAACACTGCCTTTACATTTTTTTATGAAGTCTTCTACTCCATATTCTTCAATCTGAGGTTTTCCTGAAATACCAAGAGTTTTTTCAACTTCAAGTTCAACTGGAAGTCCATGAGTATCCCAACCAGCTTTTCTTAATACTTTGTAACCTTTCATAACCTTATACCTAGGAATTAAATCCTTCATTACTCTTGTTAATACATGCCCTACATGAGGCTTTCCATTAGCTGTTGGTGGTCCATCATAAAAAGTAAAATATTCTCCGTCCTCATTTAAATCAAAGTTTTTCTTAATTATATTCCTAGCATCCCAGAATTTCATTATATCTTTTTCCATATCCACAAAACTTCTAGAATTATCAATTTTTTTGTACATATTTTTAGCCCCTTTCTACCTTATTATGTAATTTTTTACTATTATATTTTTTTTATACTTATTTATAAACATTTACAATATAAAAAAAACTTCATCCAAAATAGGACGAAGTTTATATTCGTTATACCACCTATGGGTAAAAATTTTAAGCACAATCATACTCTATCCTTTAACGCAGGATAACGAAAAAACTTACTAAAGCACTAAAACTTATTCTGCTTTTCAACTCCCAGGGGATTTTCTTTAAACTTTTTCTGTGAATTTCCACCATTTTTCACTCTCTGTAAGTAACTTGGTTTAAATACTTTTCCTGTTCAACATCTTTAATGTAATACATTTTAAATTTTTATTACAATTTCTTTTTATTATATTATAAGGCTTTTTAGTTGTCAATTATTTAATAAAAATTTTGCTATTTCCCAACACATTGCAATATTCCATCGGCAATAGCTTGTGCAATTTTTTGTCTATATTCATCACTACTTAATTTCGCAGCATCTGAAGGATTTGTTAAAAATCCTAACTCGGTTAATACTGCTGGTGCCTTTGTATTTTTTACAACATAAAGCCAATTACCATCCTTTAACCCTCTATTATATGTACCTATTTCATTTACAATACTAGTTTGTATAGCTTGTGCTAACCTAGTTGCCTCCGGGTTATCTTGATTTACCAAAGTCTCTGTTCCTGATGCTGATGCTGAATCAAAAGAATTGCAATGAATGCACACAAAATACTTGGCATTTGCATTATTTGATACATCACAACGCTGTTGTAAACTAGTTGTAACATCTGTAGGGATTGATCTTTCATCCTGTGTTCTTGTGTATACTACTTTTATTCCATGATTTTCAAGTATCTTTCCTACTCTTAATCCCACTGATAAAGTAACATCATCCTCTTGTAATCCATTTATACCACTAGCTCCTGTATCACTTCCTCTGCCATGTCCTGGATCAATACATATTATTGTATTTGACTCTGGCGTTGGTACTGGAGTTGTTCCTACTACTGTTAAAATAAGCTTAACAGTACTACTATACCCTGCTACTGTTCCTTCATAAGTATAAGTTCCTATACTAGATGTATCTACTTTTTTGCTATTCCAAATTACAGGAAGCTTTTTACTGCTACCATCACTCATAGACGCTGTAATATTTAAAGGAAGATCATATGTCACACCTTGATTAACAGATGCAGTAATATCTGGAATTGATTTTATAGTAACATTCTTATTGACTAAACTTAAAGATTTTAAAATTCCATTTGCTATATCATTAGCACTTTTATTTTGAAAATCACTTGTAGATAAAATTGAACTTTCTTCTGAATTACTCATAAATCCTAGCTCAACCATTATAGCACTTCCATTGGTTCCCCTTAATATTTCATGCTGTGATAAACCTACTTTTATTCCTCTATTATTAGATCCAGTATTACTAATAAGTTCACCTTGAACCGCTTGTGCTAACTGTTTTGCCACGTTATCCGAATCCCTATAATAAGTTTCTATACCTTTTGTTAATGGATTCTCTGGATAAGTATTGCAACGTATACTTATAAAATAGTCAGCTTTTGCATTATTAGCTATAGTAAAACGTGATTTTAAATCATTGTCATTATTCCAAGATATATTATCACTTGTTCTTGTATAAACTACCTTTACTCCATTATTCTCTAGTATTTTTCCTACTTTTAATGCAACTGCTAAATTTATATCTTTTTCCTTTACCCCTGAAGCTGAAACATGTCCTGCATCATTGCCACCATGTGCTGCATCAATGCAAACAGTATATGCACTATTTGTGTTATTGGCACTCTTAGTTGAAAATTGCATTTTCTCGGCTTGTGCTAATTTCTTACCTGATGAAGATTTTACATTATTTATAGATAAACTATATTTTACTCCATATTGAAATTGTACTTTGGGAGAAACTGTCACTGACTTGTTATCACTACCTATCGTTAGGTTTATTGGAACTGTTTGTCCACTTTCATCCTTTACTATAAAATTAGATTCACTTATAGTACTTTTATCTATCTCCTTATTAAATTTTATTGTCCATGTCTTATTTATATCTACCCCATTTCTTGTTCCACTACTAACAGAATCATCTGCCTTTACATGTGTAAATGTACCAAACATACATAAAACTAAAAAAAAGCTAAAAACTACAAGTATGCTTGATCTTTTGAATTTCAAAAAACCACCTCCAAATTAATACTACATTATTCGCGTTTTTTATCATACATTACCATTATTATAATATAAAAAAGTCGGTTGTACACTTAAAAACTTTTTTTATAGTTAATTTTGATGTATAAATATAATGAACGAAAAAATGCTATAATATAAGTAATACATTCACTTTCATAAAATAAGCATTGAGGAGTAAATCTTCATAATATTTTTATAATCAGAAAGTATGTATTAATAATTTTTTAAAAGAGGTGCTATTTTATGATAATAACTTGGCTTGGTCACTCATCCTTCTTAATAGAAGATTCTCATGGAAGAAAAGTTTTAACAGACCCTTTTGATAAAAGTGTTGGCTACAAATTATTTGAAGGAGATGTGGACTTAGTTACAGTAAGTCATCATCACTTTGATCATGACTACACTGAGAAAATAAACTATGATAATTTAATAGATAAATCGGGCTTTTTTAACTTATCTGATATTCCAGTGACAGGTATTCCTTCTTATCATGATAAAGTTAAAGGTGCCAAAAGAGGTGAAAACATAATTTTTATTTTAAATATAGATGGTTATAAGGTTTGTCATCTCGGTGATTTAGGATATATTTTATCTCCAGAGGAGATTCAAAGTTTAGGACACATAGATGTACTCTTTATACCTATAGGTGGTAATTACACTATAGACGGTAAAGAAGCATCTCAAGTAGCCAAATCTATAAATAGTCCTATTGTTATCCCTATGCACTATAAAACTCCTTTACTTTCTTTTGAATTAGAAGGTTTAGAAAACTTCCTAACTTATATGAAGAATGGTGAAAAAGTAGGAAGTAATAAACTAATCATAGAAGGTTCATTAGAAAATAAAAGTATTGTTAAGATTTTAAATTTTAATTAGAGATTATGCATATCTCTAATTAAAATTCTAAGATTATTATTTGTTTCATTTTTAAAGTTTTTTTAACATCTATAATCCTTTGATTACTAGACCCTCTGTACTTCAATTTATTACTTTTCTTATCTTCTTCAAACTTCCCATCAACTAGTACATCTATATTATTTAATAGTTGTTCCCAACCCTCATGCTCATTTCTATGTTCAAATATATACTCAAAAGTATATCCTGTATAACACCATATATTTAAATTAGTTTCTTTTATTTTTTTAGCCATATATGCAAATTTACTTGCTTGCTCAAAAGGATCTCCTCCTGAAAAAGTTATACCTTTTAACATAGGATTCTTTCTTATATCATCTAATAATTCATCCATATTCTTAAGTTCACCACCATCATAACAATGAGTGCTTGGATTAAAACAACCTTTGCAATTATGTTCACATCCTTGTGAAAATAATACACGTCTTAGCCCAGGACCATTAACTAGGCTCTCATAAATCATTCCTGATAGTCTTATACTTTTATTTAAACTCATCTCAATCCCTCCAAATATGATTTTTAGTTTAAAAGACAGAGATATAACCTCTCTGTCTTTGTATAAATATCATTTAATAAATATGCTTATTACTGCCTTGAGATAACCTATCTGATCTTTCTGCTACCTTTCCTGATCCAAACCTTTCATCTAAAGAAAGATATCCTGTTACTCTTGATATACCCTGTATATTATCACTTCCACATTTAGGACAACTATCTTCATCATGAAGATATGTTCCACAACATCTACAATATCTTATATGAAAGTTAATGCCCATATAACTTATATTTGTATTATCATAAGCATAATTTAATATATCCATTATAGTTTCTGCTGTAGGATAATCATCTAATTCTATATAGCTTATATGTCCAGCATTGCATAGTTTATGATAAGGTGCTTCTATATCAATTTTATCTTTTATGGAGATAGGGAACCCTACTGGTATATGATAAGAATTAGTATAATAATCTTTATCAGTTACGCCTTTTATATTCCCAAATATTTTTTGATCTTGAACTATAAACTTACCACTTAAACCTTCTGCCGGAGTAGCATAGCAGCTCCAATTTAAATGAGTTTCTTCTATTAATTTATCCATGTAATTTCTAATGTAAGAAACTATCTCTACACCTAATTTTCTAGAATTTTCATCCTCACCATGATGTTTACCTGTTAAGGCTATTAAAGTTTCAGCTAACCCTATAAATCCCACAGACCATGTTCCTTGCTTTAATATTGGTTCTATAGAATCATCAGGTCCTAAATTTTCAGATCCTTTCATAAGTCCTTGACCAGCTACAAAAGGTAAATCTTTAACTCTCAATCGCTTAAGCACACTGTATCTATGCATTAGAGCTTCTTTTGCAAGTTCCAATTTGCTATCCAAAAGTTTAAAGAACTTACTTATATCTTTTTTTGCTACAATTCCAAGTCTAGGTAAATTTATGGTAGTTGGTGCTATATTTCCTCTACCTTTTGTTCCTGGTTCTCCATTTACATTAGCACATACATAGGTTCTACATCCCATTGTAGCAGGAACTACACCTTGGTCATAATAAAATTTATTAAAATCCGCATCTAAATTCATAAAAGTAGGATTCATTCTTTTTGCAGCTACTCTACAAGCTAACTTAAACAAGTAGTAATAAGGATCTCCTGGTTCTTTATTTACACCTTTCTTTACCCTAAATATTATATTAGGGAAAATAGGCTGTTCTCCCATTCCTAAACCTTTTTCATATTCTGTCAAAAATACTTCGCAAACTAATGCAGAATCATTACAATTAGGTATACCAATATTTATAGAACTAAAAGGTACTTGTGAACCAGCTCTTGAATGCATGGTGTTTAAATTATAAACAATCCCCTGCATTGACTGTTCTACAGCCCTTCTAAGCTTTTTTTCTATAAGTTTATTTACTTTTTCTTCATCTACACCTAATCCTGTAAGTTCATTCCTTATTTCTTTTCTTGTAGGTTCTATAAACACACCCATGTCATTGTCAAAATCTGGATGTGACTGTCCTCCAAACATATCATTTTGAGTTGACTGCAAAAGTATACATGAAAGTTCTGCTGCTGACTCTATTCTTCTAGGAGGTCTTATATTCCCATATCCTGTATTAAAACCTCTTGTTAGTATTTCTCTTGTAGGTATATGTAAACAGTTGGTAGTTAAATTATAACTATCTAAATCATGATAATATATATCACCATTTTCATGTGCCTTAGCTAAATATTTAGGCATAATAGATAAGTTATGCCATTTATTTGATTCACTGGCTATTCTAAGCAACTTTGAACTAAAATTATTACCTACATTTGCATTATCCCTATCGGTTTCCACTCCTATTTTTTCAATAGCTTTCATTAAATCAGATTTTATCTCTCTAATTTTATTTCTTTCTTTTCTATAATTAGAATAAGCTGTTCCAATTTCTCTGTAGTCATTTTCTAAAAGTGTCTTTTCAACAAAGTTTTGTATTCGTTCCACATTTATTTCATTAGCATCAAGTTCTTCTAGTTGTTTTATAACTTTTTGCGTTAGTTCTATAAATTCACTTTCCTTTAAATCATAACCTATTTCTTCTGAAGAGCCCTTTATGGCATTAGTTATTTTCATAGAGTCAAACTCTACTTCTCTGCCATCTCTCTTCACAACATGTAGCATACATCATTCCTCCAAACTACAATATATTGTGTTAAGCACGTTGATATTATACTATGGGAAAATTTTTTAGGCAATTTTTTAATTAGGGTTAAGACTATATTAAAACAATTTAGTTTTATCTACCTCTAAATTCTTTTGTTTTTTATTAAACATTATGATTTGATATTTAAATTTTATCAGATATTTTTTTATTTTATTGAATAATTAACTAATAAATGCAAAAAATATCATAGAGGTGACCTTTATGATTGGAAAAATTATTGATATAAATTTTACAGATGCTTTTATAAATTTCGAAGATGGAACAACACTAGATATTGGGATTTCTCACTTACCACCTAATTCCAAAATAGGGGATTCTATAAATGTTAATCCTAATTCTATTAAAACAAAAAATGATAAACTCATAGATTTATTTTAATCCATTGAAATATTTGGAAATATGTATTATAATAATTTTATTAAGATAGTGCTAGGGGTGCCTCTTTGAGGCTGAGAGATAAAATATTTTATTAACCCTTGTACCTGATCTGGATAATACCAGCGTAGGAAAGCGATAACATGTGTAACTTTCTAATGTATAATAAATTTTATGCATTCTTCTTATTTTCAGCATTCAGGTATCTCTTAGCACAAAGGAGGTATTTCATGTCACTTAGTAAAAACTTTTTAGAAATCGTCTCACACCCAACATCCTTATTTGCTCTTTTAGCTCTGATATTATTTATACTTTTCATTGCAAAAGTAAAAAATGTAAAATTTAATACTCATCTTATTACTCAAATAGGAATTGCTTTAGCTTTAGCAACAATACTTAAAATCTTTAGAATTTACCATCTTCCTCAAGGCGGAAGTGTAACATTAGGTAGTATGATTCCTATCATTTTAATGGCTTTATTTTATGGTCCTGAAGTAGGATTTATTACAGGCTTTCTGTATGGTATAATAACGCTTATTCTAGATCCATATATTCTTCAGCCAGTTCAAGTTTTATTTGATTATCCTTTGCCATTTATGGCTTTAGGACTAGCTGGATACTTTAAAAATAATAAGCTCCTAGCTACCTTTGTCGCGGTGTTTGGGCGTTTCATATGTCACTTTATATCAGGTGTAGTGTTCTTTGGAAGTTTTGCTCCGAAAGGCATGTCTCCTGCAGTGTATTCACTTATGTCAAATGGTATTTTCTTAAGTATGGAAGGTGCTATATGTCTAGTAATTATTGCAGCATTACCGATAAAACAGCTATCTGCAGCAGCAACTAGAAAAATCCCTCAAAATTAAAAATAAGAAAGCTTTAAGCTTTCTTATTTTTTACATTATCCTATTTTTTAAGTTATTTATCAACTCTTCATATTCATCTGATCTTGCTAAAAATTCTTCTACTGTACCATTCTCCATACTTTCAACTAAATCTAAATTTATAGGCATTTCTGCAAGAAGTGGTACTCCTAAATGTTCAGCATGTTCTTGAGCAGATTTTTTACTAAATACATTTATTTTTTCTCCACACTTTCCACATTTAATATAGGACATATTTTCTACTACTCCAATTACATTTATATCCATTTTTTGAGCCATTATAATTACTTTCTTAACTATCATTGATACCATATCTTGAGGTGTAGAAACTACAACCATTCCTTCTAGTGGTAACTCCTGCATTATAGTTAATGCAATATCTCCTGTTCCTGGTGGCATATCTATAAGAAGGTAGTCTAATTCATCCCATTCAGTATCTGTGTACATTTGTTTTAATACTCCTGTAATTACTGGTCCTCTCCATATAACTGGTTGTTCTTCTTCCTCTGTTAAAAGATTTAAGGATATAACCTTAATTCCATTTGAAGTTTCTACAGGTCTAAACTTTATTTCCTCACTTTCTCCTACCTGAAGCATATCTGCTCTCTTATCATTTATGCCAAAAAATCTAGGCATTGAAGGACCCGTTATATCACCATCTAGTACTCCAACTTTATGTCCTTCTTTACTTAACTTGGTTGCCAATATACCTGTAACAGTTGACTTACCAACTCCACCTTTTCCACTTATAACACCTATTATATGCTTTATCTTACCATATTTAGGCTCTAATTTATTATTACATCCTACTCCTGCACTATCGCAGTTTCCTTTGCTTGAACAACTATCACAATTACTCATTGCTGTTTCCTCCCTGTGATATAAAAATTTATTTATAAATTTTATAAACATACTTAAAAATTTAAAATTTATCGGGCTTAGTATCTGTAATATTGTAATTCCAACTATTCTTATATTCATCAACTATATAATACTTTTTTTCAATTTTTGTTTTTTTATCCCATAAACTCACAATACCTTTATACATTGTAGATTTATATCCTTCAGTACTTATTGTTAACCATATATCGTAATTTTCCTTATCTTTATCTGCTACTGATACATTTTTAAACTTACTACTTAAATCACTGTTAAAATCTTGCAAATCTGTAGATAATATAAATTTAGCCGAATTTATATCACTTTTTAAGTTTATACCGACACTTTTATCTTTATTTTCACCTTTTAAATATTGATCTAAAACGTTAGTTATAGATTTATAATAAACCTCTTTAAAATTCTTTGGTTTTCTTATATTCCAATAATTGTTTATTATATCACTATCTATTCTCTTAGATACAATATATGTTTTTCCATCACCATAAAAATTACCTGAATCCTTTTTATCCAAGCCTGTAATATAGTTAAACTTATGTACCTTATTATTTCCTTCATCCATTTCAAATGTATAATCAGGTTCCAGTGAGGTTTTTTGACTTGCACCTTTTGCAGTAGATAACACATCATATATTTCGTTGATAACCTTCTTATCTGTAACTGTAAATCTAAATCCTTGATCCCTTGTATTTTGTATTACTATTTTCTCTATCTTACCCTGTTTTATGTACTCAAAATCATTGTTTTTAAGTCCAACTTTAACCTCAAGATCATTAATTTTACTACATCCAGATACAGTAAAACAAAATAATAAAACCATAACTATAATTATGATTTTGCTATTTCTCATTTTTCTAATTCTCATTTTCACACAATTACCTCCTGAACCCTAAGAACTTCTAAATATCCATATTTTTTAATTTACTTATATTATAAAGAAACTACTTTTCCTTTCTTTACTTCCTTTCTACCATAATACAATAAAAAAAATCCAAGTGCAAAACATATTACAACAATTTCAAAAAAAATTGGTTTCATAGCCCTATATTAACCTCCCACAAAGTTAAATATTTAATATATTGATTATTTAAAAAATCTCAACAATATTATAACATATTAAAAAACTGCGATGCAGTTTTTTAATTCGCAGTTTATTTATTATTCTTTATAATCAAAAGTTTGTACTATAGTTTTAAATATTGTTGGCATATTTTCTCTAAAATTATCTTCTGATACAAAAAAAGAAAATCTTATAAATTTATTCTTGTCTTTTATAAAGTATTCATATCCTCTATAAGCCTTATTATTAGATGTAATTATAGTATATTCTAGTAAATACCCATCTCTATTGTTTATTTTAACTGGTTTTATTTCATAACTCTTATATAAATTTTGCTCACTAGATATTTTCTTACTTTCTTTAAGAAAAGCTTTTAAGTCCATATTTAGATTCCATACTTCTACAAATCCATGAATCTTTGAATCTTTAGTATTAAAATCATTATGATATATAATTTCATTGCCGGGAAATTTTTGTTCTTTAGCAGTCCATTCTGCAGGCAACTTATAAGTAAATTTTTTATCTAATACTTCATATTGTACTAAAGAATTTATATTATTCTGTATTAATGCAGTAAACTTAAGCCTTGCATCAAAGTTCCTTTCTAAACTAAATAAAACAAGCATTAGACCAATTATAATTATAGTTACCCCTAACCTTTTCCTATTTATTATTATTACCTTCATCTTAATACCACCTTACATTTTAAATAAGAGTTTTTATTTAATTATATGAAAATAGTACTGGAAATATTAAATATTCCCAGTACTATACTTTCTCCATATTATTTTTTTACTGGTATCATGATAGTAGATGTTTTAAAATCATAGAACATAAGCCAGTATCCCATAGCCTCTTCTCTCTCATCATCAACATTTAAAGGCATCCATGTAACAAATCCAGATCTACCACCATAGGGTTGGTCCATCTTAGATTTAGTTCCTGCTATACCATATACAAGATATTTCATTTCTCCATCTTTATTAAGCTTATATCCTATAATATAATGCTTTTGTTTTAGTATATACTGATAATAATTCATCATAGGATAATATATCATTGAGTACCTATTGTAATCAGACATATCGTACATAGATTTTGGTGAAGTCACAGGTATCTTATACCACTTACATCTTTTTATTTCAGAAGAAATTTCTCCCATGAATTCAAACCCTTGTACTAAATTTCTAAAAAAGCTCTTTTCATCCATTTGAGGATAATTTTCATCTACTTTTGGATTTATGTTCGCATCTTTTTTACTTTGTTTTTTTAATGTGCATTCACGTTCTCCTTTTCCATAGTTATCTTTTTCCATATCATATTTTTTATTTACATTTTCTTTATTATTCATATTATTTTTATCACTTATATTAATTTTTTTATTTATATTTTCTTCTACTTTTGCGTTATCTTTTTTATTTACAATAGATCCTTCTTTTACATTATCTTTTTTAATTATGTCCACTTTTTCTTTTGTATTATCTTTTTTTGTTACTTTTATTTCTTCTTTTATATTATTCTTTTTTGCCGTATTTGCCTCTTCTTTTATAATATTCTTCTTAAAATTATTTTCTTTATTTATATATTGTTCCTTTTTAGAATTATCTTCTTTAGGTAGAATTTTAACATTTTCTATCTGTTTAGTTTTATTTTCTCCCTTTAAAGATTCTATGTTTTCTTCATATTTGTCAAACATACTGTTCGGAGTATTCGCTACTTTTTCTTTCTCAACCTTTAAGTCAACCATAACAAATGTTTTCCAATCAGGTATTTCAGTACTTGCAAATCCACTCATAACAGGTATTATATTTGAATCTAAAAATTTAACTATAGCAGCACCAGAAATCTTATCCATAGATATACCAGTACCAGCTATATTATCTGCTAAATATTCATGACAAATATCTGCTCTGCCATAATCATCTATGTTTATCTGTGATATTTTTATTACCTTCCTTATATCCTTCTTATTACAAATTAAAAGCATATAATAAGGAGCACTTTCTTTTTTTAAGTTTTGTACATAATATGATATTTTGCACTTATCATTTTTCAGCTCCAATTTTGCGTACCCAGAAGCTACTTTGTCGGAAGATATTGAATACCCTTTTTCATCTTCTTGTAATATTATAAAATACCTACTATAACTCTTTTTTTGAGCCAACTTCCTATACCTCCATATATTTTATTCATTATAATATATGAAGTAAAATTAAAAAAGTGAACAACTAGTTATATAATATTGTAAAAAGATTATTGTAAGTCATATATACAATCTGATAATTTTGCAAATTCTTCTAGAGATAAAGTCTCTCCTCTTCTTTTAAGATCAATGTTTGCATCAATAAATGCCTTTTCTAAGCTTTCCTTTTTCATTCCCAAACTTTTAAGTCCATTCCAAAGAGTTTTTCTTCTCATGTTAAAAGAACTTCTTACTATTTTGAAAAATAATTCTTTACTTTTAGCTTTTACTCTAGGCTCTAAAAGTTTAGTTAATTTTATAACTATAGAATCTACTTTAGGTCTAGGTACAAAGGAATCGCAGCTTACTTTTCTAACTATTTCTACATCACAATAATATTGTACAAGTATGGAGAGCGCTCCATATTCTTTTGTACTAGGTTTTGCAGCAATTCTTTCGCCTACTTCTTTTTGAATCATTATAGTTAAAGATTCAAATTTATAATTTTCTTTCAACAATTTTGATATTATTGGAGTCGTAACATAATAAGGCAAATTAGCTACTACCTTAGTGCTTTTTTCTTCTCCTATAAGTTCATTAAAATCTACCTTTAGTGCATCCTTATGTACCAGTTCAAAATTATTAAATTCCTTAAGTTCTTCATTTAAAATAGGTATTAAATCAGAATCTAATTCAATAGCATAAACTTTTTTTGCTTTTTTTAAAAGCTCTTTTGTTAAGGTTCCCACTCCAGGACCTATTTCTATTACCAAATCATCTTTACTAATATTAGAATTATAAACTATATCCTGCAAGACAGAATCATCTATTAAAAAATTCTGCCCTAAACTTTTTGAAAATTTAAATCCATATTTTTTTACTATATCCTTTGTAGACAAGCCTTCCATATTATTTCTCCTTATTTATCTTTTTTATTGCCTGTATAAATTCTTCTCTGCTAATTCCATAATTATTAAGCCTTGTTAAAAACTGAGCTGAATTACAATAACCTATTCCAAGTTCTTTCCCAAGAATTTCTCTTTTTTCTTTTGATTTATTGTTTCCTGTAAGTTCAAAAAAAATCATATCATTTATATCAAAGTTAGATACTTTTTCTTTAACTTCACATTTAGCATTCTCTAAAGCTCTTATAATTACTTTTGGTTCAGCATTTTCTACACCTATATCCCCATTTTTCATTCCATCCTTTTGAGCTATATAAGCATGCTTTATTCCCTTAACTCTTTTAGATATAATTCTTCTTATTTTTTCTCCTGCAAAATCAGGATCAGTAAAAACTATTACGCCTTGTCGTCTTTGTGCTTCTTTTATTCTTTCTATAACTTTAGCATTAATACCAAATCCACCTACTGCTATAATTTCTGCATCTACAGCTCTTTTTACTGCAGTAATGTCATCTCTTCCTTCAACAACAATAACTTCTTTAATCATATGCTCTCATTGACCTAAAATACTAAGTCAACATCCTCCTTTTCCATTTTATTATATTCATTTAATATACAGAAAAAAATAGGAGCTTTTGCTCCTATTTAACTAAATACACATTAACCCATCTTACACCCCAATTGTTTGCTTCTGAATTGGAGTCAAAGAATAAATCAACTCTGTCACCTTTTATAGCTCCCCCTGTATCTTCGGCAATAGCATATCCATATCCTTCAATATAAAGTTTAGTACCCAGAGGTATAACTCTTGGATCAACTGCTACAGAGCTATAACTACCTACACTTCTTTTAGCTACAGTACCTGTAGCTGTAATCCCAAAATAAGGATCTCCAGGACTTTTGCCTGTACTCTCATAATCTGAAGTATATCCAGTAGCTCTCATTCTCATAGCTGTTGTATAAGGAATCCTAGTACCACGTGAAGGAGTATAAACATTTAAAGCACCCATAGCTATAATCTTTTGGACTGGTTGCTTTTTTACAGTTTCACTTATTACTTTTCTTGAAATTTCTTTACCATTTTCATAAACAACTCTAGTTAATGTTTCTTTTTCTCCAGCTTTTCCTTCTTGTACTACTTTATTATTACCTTGCTCTATATCTTCATCTTTTTTTACAACTGTATTATAATCTAGTGGTTTAACTTCCTTAATATCTTTTGTCTCAACTCTTGTTACCACTATCATTAGCCCTTCCTTTACAGTTGAATCCTTCTTTGGATATATTTTATCAGATTGATGAATTGTTATTTTTTCTGCTTGCAACATTTTTTCAATGTTGTCTTCTGCAGACTTTATATCCAACTTCTTTCCATCTACAGCAACTTGAACATTTACTGCTCTCTTTATGGATATTTTTGAGTCATTTTCAACTTTATTGTCAAGACTAACCGTGGTCTTATCCTTTGGTCCTACAGTTATCCCATTATTACTCAAAGCACTTCTATAAGTACTACTTAAAGTCATTATTTTCTTATCTTTACCGTCTATAGAAACTGTGATTGTCTTTCTTGCACTGCTAATCAATACTACACAAACTATTAAAACTATTAAAGTCAAGTAGATATACATAGCTTTAGGACCATTGGAAAAATACTTTTTTAAATAGCCTTTTAATTTTTCCACCATAAAAATACCTCCTCCTGGTAAGAACGACATTCCTATTATAAGGGCAATGACGAATTCTGTCAAATATCGCCTTAACATTTTAGACCATGTAATGCAAATTTTTGCATAAAACTTAATAATAAAATATTTATGATAGCACTTTTTTACTAATGGTCTATATTAAATATTTTTGGTGGAATTTTTATAAAACTTATTATATTATATGAGACAAATTAACATATAATACTTAAATATAAAATTAATAAAAAGTTAATAAATCGCAATTTAATTTTACACTATTATCCTATATTTAGCAACCTTTTGATATTTAAGATAGTTTTACAACTCAGTTCCTCACTGTTTATACCTTTAATTTCCGCTATTTTATTTATTATGCTAGCTATATATTCTGATCTATTTCTTTTACCTCTAAAAGGAACAGGTGCCATATAAGGACAATCAGTCTCCACTAATATTCTATCAAGTGGAACTTCTTTTACCACATCTAAAACCTTTTTAGCATTTTTAAATGTCACTACTCCGGTAAATCCTATGTAATATCCAAGCTTTAAACATTCTCTTGCAAATTCTACACTACCAGAAAAACAATGTATTTCACCTTTAACCTCTGGAAACATTTTTATAATATCTAACGTATCTCCATGAGCATCTCTATCATGTATAATTACAGGTAAATTTAATTCTTTTGCAAGTTCCATCTGTTTTATAAAAGCTTTTTTTTGAATCTCTCTTGCAGGATTTTCCTCATAATAGTAATCAAGTCCTATTTCCCCTATTGCTTTAACTTTAATATTTTTACTTAACTCTTTTAATTCAGAAACAACTTCATTTGTTAATTGATCAGCATGCTCAGGATGAATTCCAACTGCTGCATAAAAAAAATCATGCTTATTTGCCAGTTCTACTGAAGCTCTAGTTCCTTCTATAGATGCTCCACAATTTAATACTCCTTTTATTCCATTTTGTCTTAACTCATTTATTATGGATTGTCTATCCTCATCAAATTGTTCATCATCATAATGTGCATGAGCATCAAATATATTTATTTTACCATAAGTTAATTTTATATTATCATCCATTGTATCTCTCCATTCATAAACTTAAACATATTTTTTCTTATGGATATATTTTAACCTCCCATTCATAAAGTAAATAAATTTTAATCATGATATTAAAAAGATGTAATCCGGATTTATCTGGAGTTTAAACTCCCTTTAAATCAAGCTTCACTTGATTAATTGCATTTTAAATACTAGATGATTAAAATTTTGCAATTGCATATTTCCATTTTATTACATTTATTTTTATAGTCAACTTTTTTTTATTATAATATAAGCGATTTTTTTAACAAAATCCAATATTTGCTCAATCATAATTAGTTTTATAGCATCGATGATAAATTATTATAAAAAAAACCAAAAATGACTATTTATTCGAAATTTCCTTAGAACAAATAATCATTTTTAGTACTAAATTTAAACTTTTTAATGAACTGTATTTATACCTATCTTACAATACTTCCTGTAGGAAGTTCTGATTCAATAGTAGCTGTAAATAACTTACTATCATCATCTGTAGATGCTGCTAATATCATTCCCTGAGAAAGTTCTCCTCTTAACTTTACAGGTTTTAAATTTGCAACTAATATCACATTTTTACCTACTAATTCTTCTGGTTTATAGAATTTAGCTATTCCTGAAACCACTTGTCTCTCCTCGCCACCTAAATCTATCTTCAACTTAAGAAGTTTTTTAGCACCCTTTACTGGTTCACATGCTAATACCTTAACTATTCTTAAATCTATCTTTTCAAAATCATCAATTGTTATTTCTTCTTTCAATGGTTGCATTTTAGGTCTATTAGCTGCAACTTGTTGTTCCTTAAGCTTATTTAATTCCTCAATTTTTTCATCTACATCTATTCTTGGAAATAAAAGTTCTCCCTTATTTATCTTTGATCCTGCTTTAGTTCCATTAAAAGATATTAAGCTATCCCAAGTTATAACTTCAGTATTTAATTGTTTGTTTATCTTCTCACTAGTATCAGGTAAGAATGCTGATAAACATACTGAAACTATTCTTAATGATTCCAACAAATTATAAAGTACAGTTCCTAATCTTTCCTTTTTACTTTCATCTTTTGCAAGTATCCAAGGAGTAGTCTCATCTATATATTTATTTGCTCTTCCAATAAGTTCCCATATACAATCTAATGCTTCTGGAATTCTCAAATTATCTATACACTGCTCTGCAATTTTAGGAGTATTTAATGCAACTTTTATAAGATCATCATCTATTACTTCCTTAGCTGTTGGAGCTGGAATTGTTCCTTCAAAATACTTTTCTACCATTGCACAAGTTCTTGATAATAAATTTCCTAAATCATTAGCTAAATCTGAATTTATCTTCTTTATAAATATTTCATTATTAAATAATCCATCTGCTCCAAATGGTATTTCTCTTAATAGATAATATCTTACAGGATCTGCGCCAAAATGATTTACCAAAAGTACAGGGTCTACCACATTTCCTTTAGATTTTGACATTTTTCCTCCATCTACTAGAAGCCAACCATGACCAAATACCTGCTTTGGTAGTGGAAGACCTAATGCCATAAGCATAATCGGCCAATAAATTGTATGGAATCTTAATATGTCTTTACCTACTAAATGAACGTCTGCTGGCCAATATTTATTATATAAATCTGAATTGCTGCTTCCGTATCCAAGAGCTGTTATATAGTTTGCTAAAGCATCTACCCATACGTATACAACATGCTTCTCATCAAAAGTTACTGGTATTCCCCAGTCAAAAGAAGTTCTTGAAACACAAAGATCTTGTAGCCCTGGTTTTAAGAAATTATTTATCATTTCATTTTTTCTTGATTCTGGTTGAATAAATTCTGGATGACTTTCTATATACTCTATAAGTTTTGGGGCATATTTTGACATTTTAAAAAAGTATGCTTCTTCTTTAGCTTTTTCAACTGGCCTTCCACAATCAGGACATTTTCCATCTACGGCCTGAGTTTCTGTCCAGAAAGATTCACAAGGTGTACAGTACCATCCCTCATAAGAATCTTTATATATGTCGCCTTGATCATATAGCTTTTTAAATATATCTTGAACTGATTTTACATGATAATCATCTGTAGTTCTTATAAACTTATCGTAGCTTATATTCATTATTTCCCATAGATCTTTTATTCCTGCAACTATTTCATCAACATAAGCTTTAGGAGTTACACCTTTTGCTTCTGCCAATCTTTGAATTTTTTGTCCATGCTCATCTGTACCTGTTAAAAACATTACATCATATCCTGTAAGTCTTTTAAATCTTGCTAATGAATCAGCAGCAACTGTAGTGTATGTGTTTCCTATATGAAGTTTAGCTGATGGATAATAAATTGGTGTTGTAATATAATATGGTTTTTTACACATTTTCTATTCCTCCTTAAAACTTATAAATTTCTAATAAAAAAACCTCTATATGAAGTAACTTCTTCATATAGAGGTGTATATAACACTTTACCACTCTAATTCATCTTTATTTCACAATAAAGACCTCGATAAGTAACTCAAGCCATAGTAAAAAAGACCTTTTATTACTCTGCACTATAACGGTTGCTTCCGTGTTATCCTAATACAATT
This sequence comes from Clostridium drakei, assembly GCF_000633595.2. Taxonomy (GTDB): domain Bacteria; phylum Bacillota; class Clostridia; order Clostridiales; family Clostridiaceae; genus Clostridium_AM; species Clostridium_AM drakei. Next base: position 106,668 of record NZ_JIBU02000039.1, read on the forward strand.
TCAAATAACCTGCTCTGGAGCCATGTTCATAAACTATTTTATTATCGGCTTTCACCTAATCCGATTCTCTTTAAATACTTTCATTTACTACTCTTTCCTTCACAGCATTTCAATTTTTATAATATTCCATATGTTTAGTTCTGTCAATAGCATTTTATCTAATTTTTAAATAATTTTATCATCTTTAATTTCATCATATTTTTTCTTTATAGATTTTAAGTCTTCCCAAAGCAATACTTTTTTATTCTCATCTCTAAATAAAGCTGCTGGATGAAACGTAGCCATAATATAGCATCCTTTCCTTTCAATCCACTTTCCTCTATCTCTTGTTATCCTAAAATCGTTTCCTAAAATATACTTCATAGCAGTTGCTCCTAGGCAAACTATAATTTGGGGTTTAATTAAAGCTACTTGATTTCTTAAATAAGGCAAACATGCTACAGCCTCATCTTCATATGGCACTCTATTATTATCTGGTCTGCATTTGCATACATTACATATATAATAATCATTTTCTCTTATTAAATTCAATGCTGTAAGTCCTTTAGTTAAAAGTTGCCCTGCTCTACCAACAAAAGGTAACCCAATTCTATCCTCGTCAGCTCCTGGAGCTTCTCCTACAAAAACTATTTTTCCTCTACAATTTCCATCCCCAAACACCATATTAGTTCTTTTATTTCCCAGATTACATTTATTACATTGTAAACATTCTTCATATAATTCTCGCCATTTTAACAACTTAACCACCTCTTTACTCATAATCATCGCTTAGAATGTGCTTAAATTTTATAATATTTCGTATTTCTAAGTACATTTTTCTTAGTATTGTTTTATTTTATAAAATGAAGTACCATTTATATTATACTACATTATTTTTTAATATGTCTCATGGAGGTACTAAATGTTATATCGCAATACTATAAAAGATGTATTAAATCTTGCACTTCCTGCAGTAGGTGAAATGATTCTCTATATGATGATATGGGTATTTGATACTATGATGGTAGGCCAATATGGAGGTAACATAGCTGTTAGTTCTGTTGGATTAAGCTCTGAAATAATCTATACATTTTCAAATATATTTATAGCTATGGGTTTATCCGTAGGTATTACTTCATTAGTTGCCAGACAAATAGGATCTAAAAGATTTGAGCTAGCCGAGGAATATTCATCTATAGGATTCTTAGTAGCTTTTATCATAGCTTTTATTGTATCCTTATTAATATTTTCCTTTTGTGGCAATATGTTAGAAATGGCAGGTGCAACAAAAGAAGTAATGTATAATGGTAAAATATTCATGAGAATAGTTTGCATAGGAATTATTTTTTATATGCTTATGAATGTATTAAATGCAATTTTAAGGGGCTGCGGAAATACAAAAACTCCTTTAATAGCTTCTATACTAGTTAATATAATAACAGTAACCTTGGACTGGCTATTGATTTTTGGTCACTATGGTTTTCCAGAACTAGGTATAAAGGGAGCTGCAATAGCTACTGCTTCAGCTCAAATATCAGGATTTATATTTATACTTTTCTATATAATGAAAAAATCTAAAATTAGACCTAGACTAAAATATATATTAAACCTCAATTTTAAAAATGTAAAAGAATTATTAAAATTAAGTATTCCAGCTTCATTTCAAGAAGCAGCTTTTTCTACAAGCAGATTATTATGTGTATTCATAATAATGCATCTTGGAAACATAGCTTTTGCTGCTAATCAAATAGTAACAACTATAGAATCGGTTTCATATATGCCTGGATGGGGATTTGCCATAGCTGCAACTACTTTATCAGGTCACAAATTTGGAGAAAAAAACTTTAAAAAATCTAAGGAATATGCCTATACTTGTATGGTATTAGGTGTTATATTGATGGGCTTTTGTTCTATTTTATATTTAATCTTTCCTAGCTTTTTAATAAAACTTTTCATAAATTCAAAAGAGCAGGAAGTTATTAGACTAGGAAGTCTATGCCTTATGGTAGCTGCTGCAGAACAAGTTCCTATGGCAGTTTCCATGATACTTGGAGGTGCTCTTAAAGGCATAGGAGATACTAAAACACCTTTTATAATTTCACTTATTTCTAGTTGGTTAATACGACTTCCTTTAATGTTTTATTTTATATTTATATTAAAGGTTTCTGTAGTATATGTATGGTGGATTACTGCCATTCAATGGGCATTTGAAGGCATCACTATGTTCATTTTATTTAAAAAGAAATTTAGGTCACTTTCAAAACAAGCAGAAGCTTAAACTTCATAATCTGAGCACATTGCAACGTAATGGTGCAGTGGAAGTTTGAGTTTCAACTTTTATTCCATGGTATATCTAATTTAA
>NZ_JIBU02000040.1 GCF_000633595.2 Clostridium drakei
AGCCTAACGGCTAAAAAGTTAGGCGAATCAACGCTTGCGGAATTCCGCAAGCGACTAAAATATATTGTTAATAGGAGAGATTAAAAAATGAAAAAAATTACTATATTTATTGGCAGTCCTAGAAAAGGGGCAACTTATCAAGTGATTCAACAATTCATTGAAAATTTCAAATCCCACACAGAAATTGATTTCGAATATGTTTTTTTAAGGGACTATAACCTTTTAAATTGCACAGGTTGTAAGTTATGCTTTAACAAAGGCGAAGAATATTGTCCTTTGAAAGATGATCGAGATTTATTACTTGAAAAAATCAATAATTCTGATGGAATAATTTTTGCTACTCCCAATTATGCATTTCATGTAACTGCACTTATGAAAAATTTTTTAGATCGAATAGCCTTTATTTTTCACCGTCCACGTTTTTTTGGTAAAGCCTTCACAGCTATTGTTGTTCAAGGAATATATGGAGGAGCTTCCATTGTAAAATATCTAGAAAGTACAGGAGAAAAATTAGGATTTAATGTAGCAAAAGGATGTTGTTTGACATCACTAGAACCTAGAACAGCTCAAGAACAGAAAAAAATAACACAAAAACTTAATAAAACTTACTTTAGATTTTATAATAAACTTATGCTTACTAAATTACCAAATCCTTCTTTTACCAAATTATTGATATTCCGAATAGCCCGTACAAGTATGCTAATAATTCAAAATGAGAAATTTAAAGATTATTGTTATTTTAAAGAGAACGGTTGGTTTGAATCTGATTACTACTATAATGTTTCGTTAGGACCCATAAAAAAGCTATCAGGTTATTTTTTTGATTTTCTAGGCAAACAAATTGTTGATCATAGAAGAAATTATAAATAATCATAAAACTACTTTATCTCTCATCTATAATATTTAGTTAAAACTGCAAGTTGTATCTTTTAATTATTTGATATAATAGAAACAATAGCTAAAATATTATGGAGGGATTATTAATCCATGAAAATTAATAGATTACTGGCAATTGTAGTTACACTTTTAAATAGAAAAAAAATATCTGCAGCAGAACTTGCTGAGAAATTTGAAGTTTCTATAAGGACAATTTATAGAGACATTGAATCAATTAGCATGTCTGGAATCCCCATAGTTTCCCAGGCTGGAAATAATGGCGGTTTTTATATTGTAGATAATTATAAAATTAGTCATCAATTTCTAACATTAGAAGATATGATTTCTATAGTAGATGCTTTAAAAAATATGAATAAGTTTATAAATGATAAAAAAGTTGAAATAGCCATTGAAAAAGTAAAAAGCATTGTACCTGATGAAAAAAAGTCAATATTCGACCTTCACTTTCAGCAAATGGTCATAGATAATTCTCCCTGGGGTTTTAAAAAATGTGAAGATGAAATTTTAAAATATGAAATTGTACATCATGCTTTAGAAAATAAAAAATGTATATCCTTCGATTATGGAAATTCAAAAGGTGAACATGACTTTAGAAAAGTAGAACCATTAACTCTTGTTTTTAAAGGCTTTTACTGGTACTTATTTTCCTTTTGCAATTTAAGAAATGATTATAGATTGTTCAAATTATCGAGAATGGAGAATTTGAAACTCCTGGATGAAGAAATACAGTTAAATAGAATCTCATATAAGGAATATATAAATAATAATAAAGTTCAAAGAACATCTGTAAGAGTTAAGTTAAAATTCTCTCCAAAGGTTAGATATAGAATAGAAGATTCATTCCATAAGGATGAAATGAAATTTGAAAAGGATGGAAGTATAATTATAGATACATATTTTTTTGAAGATGAATGGATTTATTCTATGATTTTAAGCTATGGTGAATATGTAGAAGTAATAGAACCTAATCATATAAGAGAAATTATAAAGAACAAATGTAAAAAAATCAGTCTTTTGTATTCAAACCTGACATAATGCTGTCAAAGCTTTACTATATAATAAAATCATAAAGTATATGGGTTCAAATTTGAATTTTAACTTTAAATATGTAATTTTAGTAAATTGATAAGGAGAAAATTTATGGAACAAAAATATTGCCAAAGCTGTGGAATGCCAATGAACGAGAAGGTTTATGGTACTGAAGTAAATAATGAAAAAAACATGGAATATTGCATTTACTGTTATGAAAATGGTGCTTTTAAACAACCAAATTTAACTATGGAAGAAATGATAGATGCATGTGTGCCTTTTATGAAAGATAACGGTATGGATGAAAATGAAGCAAGAAATCTAATGAAAAATTGCTTGCCTGCTTTAAAAAGATGGAGAAAAGAAGATCCCAAAACAAGAATAGAAGAAAAGAATAAAATTATGATAGTTGGGAAAGAAATAAGAACTACCAACAAAGATGGTCAATGTATAAAAGAAATTTCAAATTTTTGGAAAGAGTTTTCCGATGAAAAACTTGGAGATAAAATATTAAACAAAACAAATCCTGATGAAATTTTAGGTTTATATTGTGATTATGAAAATAAAGAATTTGGAATATATTCTTTTATAATTGGATATGAAGTTAGCAATATAAATTCTATACCAAAAGGAATGGTATATAGAATATTACCTGCTTCAAAATATTGTGTTGTAACTGCTAAAGGCAAGATGCCAGATACAGTTGGAGCAACTTGGTCTTATATATGGAATTCAAATTTTCAAAGAACATATACAGGAGATTTTGAACTCTATGGTAAAAAATATGATGACAGTGAAAATGCTGAAGTGGATATATATGTAGCTGTAAAATAATTTATTTTAGTAAAGAATCATTAAAAGAATAAAATATATATTGTTTTTGTATCAATAGATTTCATTATGGATTATTTGTAAAGGAGTCCTTATATATGGTAAGAGAAATAAATGCCAAAAGCATTTTAATAACAAGTAAAAACCCTAGCAGCTGGTTTGGTGTTAAATACACTATGAATATTTATCGAGGTTGTCAGCATGGGTGTATATATTGTGATTCCCGCAGTGAATGTTATCAAATTCAAAATTTTGATGATATTGATGTTAAAATAAATGCAGTAGAATTATTAAAAAAAGAACTTGTAAGAAAAAGAATAAAGGGGACTATTGGAACTGGTGCTATGAGTGATCCATATATACCTATTGAAAAAAAATATAAACTTACACAAAAATCTCTTCAAGTAATTGCTGATAATCACTATCCCGTTCATATCACTACAAAAAGTAATATTATTTTAAGAGATATAGATATACTTCAAGAAATAAACAATATATATGCTCAAATTGCTATTACAATTACCACTTGTGATGACTCACTTTCAAAAAAAATAGAGCCTAGAGCTCCAGTATCTTCTGATAGGTTTAAAGCATTAGGAATACTTTCAAGTTTAGGTATACATGCTGGCATAACCTTGATGCCAATACTTCCTTTTATTGAAGATAATGAAGAAAATATAATTAAAATTATAAAGATGGCAAAAGACTATGGTGTGAAATTCATCTATCCTGCTTTCGGAATGACATTAAGAGACAGACAAAGAGAATATTACTATTCTAAACTGGATGAGTTATTTCCAAACTTGAGATCTAAATATGAAAAAAGATTTAAAAACTATTATTCCTGTAGTATAAATAATTATACTAAACTTAAAAATATATTTTTTGAAAACTGTGATAAATATAATATTTCTACTAAAATGCCTTCATACGAAAGTAAATTATCCAATATTCAGCTTAGTTTTCTAAATAAAAAGCTATAAAAGTATGCTTTGATATTTTTAACTATTATATGAGAATTTCATAAATAATATTATAGCCATGCTAATATATCAACAAAAGCCAGATAGTAAATGACCTATCTGGCTTAAAATTATACTATAGTCCTTTTTCGTAAGCTTCAACCATTTTCTTAACCATATTTCCACCTATTGAACCAGCTTCTCTAGAAGTTAAGTCACCATTATAGCCTTGCTTTAAGTTAACACCTACTTCTGCAGCTGACTCCATTTTAAATTTGTTTAATCCTTCTTTAGCTTGTGGTACTAATGTTTTATTTGACATAAGTAATTCCTCCTCTTTAATAAGATTTGTACTACACTTTATGGTCTTATTTTGTTCTTTTTTAGTTTTATTACTCTATTAAATTACATACAAACATGGTGGTGTATTCCTCTTTTTACAATTTATTTTTAACATTAATTTAATCACTTATCCAATGAATAAACTTCATCTCCTAAAAGATTTGCCTCTTCCATATCATGAGTTACCATTATAACTGTTCTTTTATCCTGCTTGTAAAGCTTTAAGAATTGCTCTATTATTTGTTTTTTTAATTTTTCATCTAATCCCTTAAATGGTTCATCCATTAAAAGCAATTTACTTTTATAAGCAAAAGCCCTAGCTATAGCTACTCTTCTTTTCATTCCACCACTCAACTTACTTGGAAGTTTATCTTTATATTCTATAAGCTTAACTAAATTTAAATATTTATCTATAACACTATCCATTTCATCCTTATTCATTATAGACTTTAGCACAAAAGCTATATTCTCATATACTGTAAGCTGCTCAATAAGTCTATCTTCTTGAAATATATAAGATATACCTTTATCATTTAAAATCACTTCTCCGCTATCTGCTTTAGTTAAACCGCTTATAATATTTAATAATGTAGTCTTTCCACAACCTGAAGGTCCTAAAATCACAGTAATTTTATTTTTTGTAAAATTTATATTTAGATTATCAAAAATCTTATGTTCATCATAATATTTATATAAGTTTTTTATTTTTACTCCATAATCATCTATGTACTCCATAAATTACACCCTTAATTACTTTATATTTTTAATATAGTATTTAAATATTGTTTCAAAAATAAAACTTAGTGCTACTATTACAATTGTCCACGCAAAAAGCTCTGCAGTTTCCAAGGTTGACTTTGCATTTAGAAGATTTAACCCTATAGAATACTTAGGTATACTTAAAACTTCTGAAGCTACAGAAACCTTCCAGCCCATGCCTAAACACATTAACACGCCTGAAACAATATAATGTTTTATGTAAGGTAAATATATATCCTTTATTATGTATTTATTTTTAACTTTATAAACGCTGGCCATCTCAATTAAGTTTTTATCTACAGCTTTTATTCCCTCTAATACATTAGTATATATTATAGGAAAACATGTTAACACACTGGTAAATATAACTACATTGGAAGCTTTAAACCAAACTAAAGCTAATATTATTATGGACATAACTGGAGTAGCTTTTATGCATACTACTAATGGTTCCAATAATTCCTCAATAAATTTATTAATAGCTGCAATAATTCCAATTAATATTCCTATACCTATGGATAAAGATACACCTGCTATAACTCTTAAAACACTATTAAAAGCACACTGCCAAAAATAAATTTTTTTAACAAGTTGAACTAGAACTTCTATTACTTCTAAAGGTGACGGAAGTAGTAAAGAATTATTAATAAAAAGGGAGCAAAGCTCCCAAATTAACATCCAAAATATTAATATACTTATTTTTCTAATTTCCTTTGTAGTAGAAATTTTCATCAGGCATTTTTCCTCCAATGGATTTAGGATCACTTTCTTTTAAAACTTTATAAAAGTTATTTAAAGAAGCTTTTCCATCTTTAGCACTAATAAACACTATGTTACATTTTGGAATAGCCATTTCCGCTACTTTAGCTTTTGGCATTATACCATACTTCTCCACTAACTTTCCTGCTTCTGGTTTATTTTTATTTACGAAGTCTACAGAATTTTTATATTTTGTAAGGAATTCATCTACATCTTTTCCTCTTTTATCTATAAAATCCTTTTTGAATACTAAGGTTCCCATTATTAATTTACTGTCAGCTCCAGATACCTTTTCCCATTCTTTTGTCAAATCTATTGGAACTTGTAAATTATTAACCTTCATCTTTGTAGTAGTTACAAATGGCTCTGGCAATACTGCTATAGTTCCTGGCTGTGAAGCTACTAATGCAGCTACATCACTATGCTGTCCTTTATACTCAATTTTAACATCCTTTTCTGGATCTATTCCACTTTTCTTTAATATGTAGTTTAAGACAAATTCTGGTGTTCCACCTTTTCCACTGGCATAAATAGTCTTACCTTTTAAATCCTTTATATCCTTTATGGTACTTCCATTTTCAACAACATATAAAATTCCTAAGGTATTTATTCCTACTAATTGAATATTACCTTTTGTCTTATTATATAAAATTGGTACTAAATTAGAAGGTACTGCTGCTCCATCTATTTCACCATTTACAATTTTAGATACTATTTGATCTGGTGAATCAAACATGGAAATATCATAATCTTCCTTATTTTCATCCATGAGCTTAACCATACCTATGCCTGTAGGCCCCTTTAAAGCTGCTATTTTAATCTTTTCTTTTTTAGTTGACTGTTCAGAACTTTGTTTATTGCCACATCCTACTGCAAATAATGTTAAAATCATTAAAGTTAAAGCTGCAATCCACATTTTTACTGACTTTTTCATTATGTATCCCCCCTAATTATAAATATTAATGCATCTATAATTATATAACAAAACTTTATAGTTAACAAATCTAAAGGCATATTTCTATTTTTTTAATAGATAGTCTCCCCTTCCTCTTCTATCTATTTGAACCTTTGGATTTACTTCTATTTCTGCTTTAGTAAAAACCTCATTCCAATCAATTTTTTTCCCTCTTCCATACTTTGCAGCAGCATATTGACCTAATTGAAGAGAATCAACTTTATATTCTTTTTTCAATTTATCTATTAAATAGTAACTTGATTTTTTTATACTTTCTTCTATTTCTTTTTTTATTTCATTGTTTATCTTATTATCAATGTCAAATTTTTCATATAATGTATCCGACACTATATCACCTGTAAATTTTAAATCTATGATATATTTATACTGGTCACCGTTTTTATATACATTTACATGCCTCTTAACTTTAGCATAATAATCTAAATATTCATTAGAATTCGCTCTTACAGTTATTATTCCTCTTCCATCAGTTTCACTTAACATATTAAGTATTCTAGCATCATCTATGTCTAATTTACCAACCATTTTATATTTTTTGAAAACACTCAATCCATTTATTTTTAATTCATTGTTTACTATCTCTATATATGGTAAATTTATATTTTTACCTTCTGCAGCTATATCTAAAAAAATATCAGAAATTTTATAATTGCTTGAAAAGAAATTATAATACTTTGCATTTTTTATCATACCTTGTATATAATCTGATGAACTTGGATATCCAATAATTTTAAATTTAAGTATATCCTTTGGTTTACCATTGCAAACGCTCACATAGCCATTATCATTTGTATAGGAGTTTCTAAAAAATATCTCTAGTGTATTTTGTATTCCATAATCAGCTATTTCTTCTCCAATTATATATACCTTTTCCAGTCCTAATATATATCTTTTATTTGATGTAATCTGCCTATTTTCTCTGGTTCTAGCTGGTGTCATGCCTTTTCCCTCTCTTATAGAAGAAGATACCTTTCCACTTTCTTCAAAAGTGTAAATAGAACTCGGAGCAATATATGTAATTTCTTTACCTTTTTTTTCTTGATCAGCACCAAAACCTATAACTACCTCCATATCTTCTGCAGGCTGTTCACCTTTAAGTCCTACCCAGAAGTATGAAAATATGCCTATAATAAGTATAACAATTAAAAATTTCTTCTTATTCAAGCCTATTGCCCCCTTTAATGTATATCAATATTACTGTAATCAATATATAAAAAACCATAGCTGCTGTAACTTTCGGTATAATATAACTCAAGAAATTCTTTCTTATTTCAAAATTCACATACTTAATAGACAAAAATACAATAAAAGGATATATTATAAAACAAAATTTATTTTCACTTATTTTTGGAAACAAATTATGCAAAATATGAATTTCAGCATAATAATAATTAGATATAAGTACAAAAACCATAAGAGACCATAAAACTATGAATATAAATCTAAAATTATTAATAAATGGTACTTCTATATATTTTTCTGTTAGTAAAAATGAAGCTGTAACTCTTGGAATTATATCTATACCTAACGCATAAATAGTTATAAATGTAATCCATGTATATATTAATGCAATTATAAAAATACCCTTTAACGCCAGCTTTTTTAAATCTTTGTTTTCTGAAACATATGGATATATAAGCAAATACATTTCCATACCTATATATTGATAAGCACTTTCCTTACTAGCTTTTACTATATTTAGAATGCTAGAACCAAACATGGGAGTTACATTTGAAATTTTTCCTTTGAAGAGAGCCCATATTGCTAATGAAATCATAATTATGCTTAAATAGAACACAGTTTCATTTGCTCTTCCTATGACCTTTAATCCCTTATATGCTGTATATGCTCCTAGAAATGTAATTGCAATATAAACTTTTAAAGGAGTTAAAAAGCCAACAATAGCTGTTCTAATAATATTACTAAGTCCATTTATCTCTGAAGTAATAATCAACAGAAAAAATAAAAATAAAAATATGTTTAAAATATTTCCTATTACTTTTCCATAGCATTTCTTATTTACAAACAGTATATTTTTGTTTGGAGATTTTTTTTGTATATATCCTGCTGCTATAACAATATACAATGGATATACTGCTCCTAAAAAAGCTGACATCCATCCACTCTGCTTTGCGTCTTTAATAACATCATTTGGCAAACTTAAAGCTCCTATACCAATAATTGATCCTATCATTATGAACATAAACTGGTTAGCTGTTATTACATCATTTGCTACCCTTTTCATTACTTTTTTCTCCTAAATTTGTTTCTAAAATTGGTTTGTCTTATAGGATTATTATTTGGTATAGATCGTGGCCTTTCATCCATTTTCCACAGTGGCGCCCTTATACAAATATCCTTTAAATCCCTATGTTTATTACTAAGAAGATATGGTACTCCAAAGCTATCTAAGGAATATAGATGAATTACAAGAATATAAAAGCCTGCTGCTATGCCAAGAACACCTAATAAATTTGAAAGAAAAAGTATTGGAAATCTTATTAGCCTTATGGAAAGTGACATTTCATAATTTGGTATTACAAAAGTTGCAACCGCTGCTACTCCAACTACTACTATTGTAGCTGGACTTACTATCCTTGCTCTTATAGCTGCATCTCCAATTATAAATCCACCAACTACACTAAGAGTTTGACCTATTTTACTTGGTAATCTTAAGCCACCTTCACGCAAAAATTCCAAAACAATTTCCATAGAAAGTATTTCCAAAAGTGGAGGTAATGCTATATCCTTCCTTGATTGTATTATAGGAATTATAAACTTTATAGGTATGAGTTCAGTATTAAACCTAATGAAGATTAAATATATAGAAGGTAATGTTATAACAATAAGAACTGATATAATACGTAAAATTCTGACAAAGGAAGATATTATTGTTCTTTCATAGTAATCTTCTACACTTTGAAAAAAGTCTGTAAATATTGCAGGTAATATCATTGCAAATGGTGTACCTTCCACAATTATTGCTAATCTGCCTTCCATTATATTAGCTACTACCCTATCCGGCTTTTCTGTAGTAACTACCTGAGGAAAAATTGTATATGGATACTTTTCAATTAATTGTTCTACAATTCCAGATTCTTGCACCACATCAACATCTATGGCACTTACTCTATTTTTTATATTATTGACTATATCTTTATCTGCAACATCATCTATATACACAATAGAAACGTCGGTTTTCGATCTTCTTCCTACTGTAATTGTTTCAATAGACAAATTATTATCTTTTACAATTCTTTGTAACATGCTCAAATTTACTTCTAAATTTTCTACAAACCCTTCTCTTGGTCCCCTCATAAAAGATTCACTTACTGGCTCAGAAATCTCACGTATTTTTCCTCCAGTGGTATCAACTACTATAAAATTAGAAATATCATTAATTAATATTACAGTTTTTCCTCTTTTTACACTATTTACCGCATTATCAATATCTTCTTCAACATAAGTATCACTCATATAAATATATCTTTCACACAGATAAGTAGGAAGTTCTTTGCTGTGAAGAATATCTTCCTTAACATTAATCATTAAAGGTTTTAATATATCTCTGTCAATAATATTTTTATTTGATATTCCATTCATATATATAATAGCAGCACGTATAGGATCACCTTTCCCTATGAAAAATTTTTTTATTACAGGAGGATTTTTAATTCCTATTTTATCAATAAAAACTTTTATATTTTCTTCTAAATTAGAAAAATTATTATTCATAGGCACCACCTTTATTTTCTATAGACTATTAAATCAAGCTCAATCTTAATTAAAATATGTAATATACTAAAATTGTTTGTAATTATTAAAAGTTATATTCAAGTTTTCAATATAACTTTTTTAAGATGACAGTGAAGGATAATTTTTCTCCGTTACACTACCAAAAATTTTTAACTCACATAAAAAAACTGCTGCACTAAGTGCAACAGCCCTATCTTAAAAAACAAATTAATTTTCTGACATAATAGATAAAACTTACCTTAATTGTCCTATAAAAACAATATAAGATTTAAATGATTATTTTGCCTGACTTAGTGCATCTTCTACTGCACTTATAATTCCATTGCTGCTTCTTGTAGCTCCTGATACTGTATCTACATTAGTTGATTGGGACTGTATAATTTCCTTTGGAACTGTATCAAAAGGTTGTTCATAATAACCTCTAGATTCATTATGAGATATTATTTCTATATTACTTATTTTTCCACCTGATATTGTAACAGAAACCTTTAAATCTGGTCTAAATCCATGTCCAACACCAGTATAAGTTCCATCTTTATATTGTCCATTAGTTAAACTACTTGATATACCATTTTCAGAGTTTCCAGTCCTATTTTGAATTTGCGATGAATTATTTAAATTATTAGAAGCTGAAATATTTGTACCATTAGATGTATTTGTACCTACAGGCATATTACTTTTAACAGAACCACCTAATGCAGAGCTAACAGCATATAATCCTGTAAAGGCAGCTATTGCTACTGCAGATGCAATAGCTGGATTAATTTCTTGATTTACAACACTTGCTTGTGTATTCTTTCTTGGACAAATGTCTATACATTTTAAACAATTTATACATTCTCCACTACTTACTTTATTTACCTTATAAAGTTCTATACCCATTGAACAATTATTTGTACATAATCTGCATTTTCCACATTTATCATTAGGCTTATTTATTTTAAAAATGCTAATTTTTGATACAATTGAAAATATAGCTCCAAGAGGACATAAATATCTGCAAAAAAACCTTTCAATAAACATTGCACCTACTGCTATAAATATTAATAGTATAAATCCAAAAGTATATTGAAATATGGCATCAGTAAAATTTCCTATTTGCGCAAAAGCATTCCAAGGACTATAATCATTTAAGGTACTATTTCCCATTGTCCATACAAAACATATTATAAGTGCTAAAATTAAATATTTTACATATTTCAAAATAGAATCTATTCGTTCATTTACTCTAAATTGCTTTTTAAACATCTTTTGAAATGCTATGTATATAAAATCATTAAAAGTTCCGAAAGCACACATCCATCCACAAAAGAATCTGCCAAATAATATAGTTATAGGAACTACTGCAATTGCTGCAGTTAAACCTGGTAGTGCTTGAACTAAATTAAAATTACCTTTTATAATCATGGAATAAAGTTTTCCAATTTCACTAAAACTTAAAGTAAATAATCCTGGAAGTACAATTAAGCATATAACTTGTACTATGGTTCTTAATATTTGTAATTTAGATATTTTTTTCTTCATAATAGTTTTTTCCTCCTGCTAAATTTAATTTCTATACGAAAATTCTGTATTAGTAATGTTAAATTTATCTTTAATACCTGATGAGGTATATACTTTTTTACCAGCACTTCTATTGATTTTTGAAAGCTCACTATAATCTTTAAATGCTGACATTTTATCATCTATATCATTAACTCTTTTCATAGCTTCACTTATTGCTACTTCAGATTTATTTCCATATGCTCTCAATTGTATTATGGTTCCAAGAGAATAAAATTCCTTCCAGACTAGCATTTCATTCTTCTTAATATTTTTTGAAAATATGCTAATCAGTTTTTTAAAATTAAACATGATATTCATACCTCCTTTTGCTGTATTTTAAATTACTGTTATTACAGTAGATTTCTTATAATGAAATAGTGTTATTTTTAGGTATTGGCTCTCTATCTTTTCTCCAAAAATTAGAAATATTAAAACTGTTTGTTACCTGATAAATACATTCTATATCACTTACCTTAATTTAAGTTTAGAGTTTCCTTAGAGCTTGCTGAGAAATAAGAAAACATTTTTTGAATAAAAAAATAAAGCTATATTAGCTCACTAAACTAATAATAGCTTTATTTTTAAATTAAAATAAAATGTTATTCCCAATTTCCCCAAATATCTGGCTCATATCCTACTGTAGCTTCTTTCCCATTGCGTACTATTGGAGTTTTATAAACTTTAGGATTATTTAAAAGTATTTCTTCTTTCACATTGCTATCTCTAATTTTATCAAGATTTAATCTTGTATACTCTTTTGTTTTAGTGTTTATTAAATTGTTCAATCCAACAGCTTCCCTAACACTTTTAAGCTCGCCTTTACTTAGCTCCTTTTCATTTAAATCAATAAATTGATATTTAATTTTTCTTTCTTTAAAATATCTTTCTGCCTTTTTTGTATCAAAGCATTTCTTTACCCCAAAAATTTGAATATTCATAAGCTAAATGCTCCCTTCTAGAAGATCTTCTACAACTTTCGTAATTTAATTATATATAATCTACTTCTTCTGTTTCCAATTTGAAGCCATTTATTTGTACATCTTCATTTAGCTCTATCAAAAGACATTTTCTACCTCTCTTATCCTTTATTTGCTTTATAGAGCTTAGATCCCTTGGAGTTATTGTAATATTGGTATTTTCATTTTCTATTTTTATGGATTTACTCTTAAAATCAGGTACTATGTTTTTTACCTTAAATTCATAATCACTTCCACATAATTCTTCAAAAGCACTTTTTACTACTTCAGTATTTTCTACACCACTCTCTTTTAAAACCTCTTCCACTTCCTTCATATCTACAGTTGGTTCTTCATCATCTTCAATTTCCTCTTCCATTTCTAGTTTTTCATTCATTCTTTCATATATTTCCTGCATAGTGTCTGGCTTAATACTATCTCCTACCACTGTATTTAATATAGCATGAAAAGTTTCTTTTTCCTCTATAGCAGTAGCTTTAACATTACATCCTAATACTTCCTCTACAAAAACATTGTTCATCTGTTTAGCCTTAGATGAGTAATAAACTGCTTTATTTACATCTGTATATTCTGCAGAAATGCTTGGAAACATAAAACCATCTAATGGTGATTTTAAATTTATTATCATATCCAATGCTGAATTTGGTTTAAAGGTCAAATCCGAATAATCAAGTTTTAATGCTTTCTTTGGAACATCCACCTTATTTACACTGCACAATAAAAATTCTATGGATTGCATAAAATCATCTATAGACTCTTCAGCTTCCATACTTTTTTTCTTGTTTCCCTTATAGTATTCTGCTCTTAAAAAGTTTATAACTATATCAGTGTCATAAGTATAATTTTCAGCTATCTTATCTACTACTTTATCTGCATAAGCTGCAATACTTTCATTATTATCATTTAACGCTTTATATAAAATCTGCTGGGTACTATCTATATCTACTTCTTGTTCAACTTCATTATTTAAATCATCATTATTATCAAGTTGTTCTATTGTGGTATTATTTTTAAAATCCAATTCAAATATTTTAGAATCCAAACTACCTGTTAATATCTTTTTAAAATTCTCTAAGTAAAGCTCTTGTTTTTCTATATCCATCATTTCAAAGTGATTTAATTCCCTTGTTATAATCTCTCCATTGTCTTTTTTTAAATATACACTATAAACTTCTTTTATAGGCAACATGTATGCTCCAAGTTTAAATTCTTTTCTTATGTCCGCTAAATCCTTTTTATTCATGTTCATTAAACCTCTTTCTTTATTTGTAATACTATACTTTTTCTACACCATATATAATTATATCAGAATTACTGAACATTTTTAAATTGATTAAAATACATATTATGGTATATACCTTTATTTTTAATAAGTTCTTCATGGTTCCCTTTTTCTACTATTTCACCACCATCTATTACCATGATATTATCTGCATTTCTAATGGTACTAAGTCTATGTGCTATTATAAAACTTGTACGTCCTTTCATAAGCTTTAACATCGCTTCTTGTATATTCATTTCAGTACGAGTATCTACACTGCTCGTAGCTTCATCTAAAATCAATATAGATGGATTAGCTAAAATAGCCCTAGCTATTGCAATCAACTGTCTTTGTCCTTGACTTAAATTTTCCCCACTGTCTTGCAAAAATGTATCATAATCTTTAGGAAGCCTATTTATAAATACATCTGCATTAGCCATGGCTGCAGCCTCTTTAACTTCTTCAAAAGTAGCATCCATATTGCCATATTTAATATTTTCCTTAATTGTTCCAGAAAAAAGATAAGTATCTTGAAGTACTATACCAAAGCACTTTCTCAAACTATCTCTTGTATATTCTCTTATGTCTATGCCATCAATTAATATTCTTCCACTAGTTATATCGTAAAATCTTGTAAGTAAATTTATAATAGTGGTTTTTCCAGCACCAGTAGGTCCAACTATAGCTGTTGTACTTCCTTTTGATGCATCAAAGCTTATATTTTTTAATACAGATACATTATCACTATAACCAAAATTAACATTTTCAAATCTTACATTTCCATCTACATTCTTTAATACACTAGCTTCTACTATATCAGAAGCTTCTTCTTCCTCATCAAGTATTTCAAATACTCTTTCTGCTCCTGCTACAGCAGACTGTAGTGTATTAAATATATTAGCTAAATCATTTAATGGTCTTGAAAACTGTCTTGAATAACTTAAGAAACTTGCTATGATACCTACAGTAATCAAATTTTTTACTGCCAATACACCACCAACTCCAGCTACTACAGCAAAACCTATGTTGTTAATTACATTCATAAGTGGCATTATAAATCCTGATAATATTTGAGCTTTTATACCCACCTTACACAATTTTGAATTGGTTTCTTCAAACTGTTCAATTACTTTATCTTCATGATTGAAAGCTTTTACCACTTCAATGCCTGATATTGTTTCTTCTATATATCCATTAAGCTTTCCCAGTTCTATTTGTTGATCCTTAAACAAAGGTGCTGTATTTTTAGCTATAATACGGGTAAGCACAAGTACCATAGGTACAGTTATCATACTAGCTAAGGTAAGTATAGGGCTTAAAATTACCATCATAAAAAGTGATCCTATTATATTTATAATTCCAGACATTAATTGCACTGTAGACTGTGATATTGTACTACTTACATTATCAATATCATTTGATAAACGACTCATAACCTCTCCATGTGTATGTACATCAAAGAACGATATTGGCAGCTTTTGAAGTTTTTTATAGAGGTGACTGCGTAAACTCATAACTATTCTCTGCGATACTCCCGCCATAATCCAGCCTTGAATGAAAGTAATAATTGCATCACCTATATAAGCTGTTATAAGCGTAATAGTCATTATTTTAAGTACTGCAAAATTCACTTTTCCATTTATTTCAGACATTGCATCTACGGATTTCCCTATAATATATGGTACTGCAAGGGAAAGTGCAGCATCAATTATAATAAAAATGAATATCAGTGTTAAAAATTTACGTTCACTGCCAAAATATTTCCACAATCTAGATATAGTTTCTTTGAAATTTTTTGGTTTTACAACAGGCATCATTCTACCGTGCCTTTTGCTAGATTTTCCCATTATATTTCTGCCAACACCTATTGGGCTTTTATCTCCTTGGCCCACGTTACACCACCTCTTTACCTATCTGTGAGTAAAATATTTCTTTATAAATATTACAATCTTTCATAAGCTGCTCATGTTTACCAACACCAGCTATTTCACCATTATCCATCACAATTATTTTATCAGCTTCCATAACGCTTGTAATACGCTGAGCTATTATAAAGCATGTAAGATTTTTAAAATACTTCTTTAAAGATAACCTAATTCTTGTTTCTGTTGCTGCATCTACAGCACTTGTACAATCATCTAATATTAAAATATCTGGTTTTTTAATTAATGCGCGAGCAATGGAAATACGCTGTTTTTGACCTCCTGAAAAATTTACACCCCCCTGACCTATTTTAGTTTCATAACCTTCTGGAAATGAAGAAATAAAATCATGAGCCTGGGCCATACTTGCCGCATTCTTTATTTCTTCATCTGAAGCATTTTCCTTTCCCCAAAGTATATTATCTTTAACAGTACCTGTAAATAATATAGATTTTTGAGGAACAATTGCTATTTTTTCTCTCAAAGTTTTTAAATCCATATGATTAACGTCTATTCCATCTACCTTAACTGATCCACTAGTTACATTATAAAAACAAGGTATTAAATTAACAAGACTTGTTTTTCCTGCTCCTGTAGCTCCTATAATCCCTATTGTTTCTCCTGACATACATCTAAATGTGATATTTTTAATTATAGGCTCTCCTTTACTTTCAGCATATGAAAAATAAACCTTTTCAAAATCTACCTTTACCCTTGTTTTAACATTTTCTTTGATAGCTTTAGAGCAATTCCTTTCGTTTTCTTCCATAAATACTTCCCCAATACGCTCAGCAGAAGCTCTAGCTCTAACAAATACTGTAAAAACAAAAGATATCATCATAAGAGAAAAAAGAATTTGTGTCATATAATTAATAAAAGCAATTACTTGACCTACATACATATTTCCATTGTTTACACGAAATCCTCCAATCCAGATAACTGCTACTATACCTAAGTTTACTGTTAACCTTATAATTGGTGAAAAAACAGACATCAATCTCATTGCATTAGTAGATGCTGACGCCAATTCTCCATTTGCACCTTCAAATCTTTTAATCTCATAATCAAATCTGTTAAAAGCTTTAACTACTCTAACTCCAGATAAATATTCTCTCATTACAGTATTCACCTTATCTAAAGCCTTTTGAACCTTGATGAAAAATGGATAACCAATTTGCATGTTAGCAAATATAAAAATTATTACAATTGGTATAACTACAACTAATACTAAAGACATTCTAGGATTAAGTTTAGCAGCCATTATAATACTTCCTATACATACAAGAGGAGCCTTAACAAAAATTCTCATAAGTCCATTACAAAAATTCTGCAGTTGAGTTACATCATTAGTTAACCTAGTTACAAGCGATGCTCCTTTAAATTTATCCAAATTATCAAAAGAAAAACCTTGTATTTTTTTAAAAAGATCTAATCTAAGTTCTTCTGAAAATTTCTGAGATACATAATTGGATAAAATATTTCTTCCACATGCTGCTACTGCACCAAGTGCTGTAATTAAAAGCATTATAATTCCTTTATTCATTACATAATCCATTTGTTTATTTGCAACACCTATATCTATTATCTTAGACATTATTGTAGGTTGCATTAAATCACACAAAGCCTCAATTGTTAAGAATATTACTGCTACTATAAATAATTTCCAATAGTTTTTTATGTACTTTATTAAGAATTTCACTCCATTCACCCCTTTTTTAATTTTACATTATAAGCATTATTCGGTACAAGAGTACAGTGAAAGTTTGAATTTTAACTTTATGTATACGCATTTAATTATGTTGTTATAAGTAATTAATTATAATTAGCAATTTAATTATATAACATAATTTAAAATCTTTATATCCAAAAAATCTCATCAGCATATTATGTACTATGACTAAAGCTATACACATCAAAGCAATAAATTTAGGAGATGATATTTTTGATAGAAATACTTTTACCTATAGAAGACACTTATATAAGCAAGTATGATGAAACCATTAATTTTGGGAAATCAGATTCTTTGCTAATTGGAAACTCTTTATCAGAAAATAATCACCAAAAAATCCTTTTAAAGTTTAATATCCCTTCAACATTTTCAAAAGTAAGTATTGTAAGCGCATTACTAAGGTTATATGTATATAAAAAAGAAAAAACAGGCAAGCAGGAAGTAACTGCTTATAAATTACTTGAAAATTTCAAAGAAATGGAGACTAATTGGGCCAATCAACCTTCTCATGAAGAGGTCGGTTATACCTCCATACTAACTGATAACAACTTAAATGGATATTTTGACATTGATGTTACATCTATTGTTAAACAATGGCTAAACGATAAAACTAAAGCTGTTAATGGAATAGAAGTAATAGCCTCACAAAATGATTCATCTTCTATTTGGTTTAGAAGCAGGGAATATACTCAGGATTCTATGTGGCCTAGGCTTATTGTGGAATATGATGATCACAAACTAGTTACTGATAGTAAACAAAACGGAGATGTGTCAATAGCAATCAGTAATTTATATCAGCTTGGTAATAATTTTTCAACAGCTTATAAAGTAAAAAAAACTGGAAATAAAGAAACTTTAGCTGTTTTGCAAATAAGTGACGATGGTTTGGTATGGTTTTCTGAAAAAGCTGTAGAGGTTGTTAATGGAGATTATAAAATAATTGCTACTTCATCTCCAAGAAAATATGACAGAATATCATTAGTAATTATAAAGCAACCTAAATTATTCTTACCTACAGGAAGTTCTATTCTTGCAAAAAATAATATTATAAATGAAAATTCTGTAGCTTTAAAATATAATTCTAATAATATTAATATACCAGTGGATGAAAATGGACAAATTACAATAAATAAAACTGGAACTACAAATATAAGCATAGATTCTAAATCAATTAATCATTCTTCTAATATCTTTTTTAATGTAGTTGGTCAAATTAAAGATAATAAAGAATTATTCAATGCATTAAATGATGCTTCTATAAATAACATTAATATTCCAGCAGGTAATTTTAGTATATCAAATCATTCCATTGATGCTTCAAGGAATATTACTATTTCAGGAATGGTTGATGATTATGGCAATCCTCTTACCAACTTAATCTTATCTAATATGAATATATATATTTATTTCTTTGCAAATATAAAAATTACTTTAGAAAATTTAAATATTGTAGGTTTACCAAATACAGATGGCGCTAATTTTATAGGGCAATTTTTAGCTAAAAGTTCAGTAAGTCTAAAAAATGTGCATATGAAAGAGTTTAAAACTGCACTTAATTTTGAAAATTTATCTAATATAAAAATTACAGAATGTGAATTTACAAATACTAGTGAAGCTTTAGTATTTAAAAGTATTACAAATTGTAGCATATCTAAGACTAAATTTAAAGATAACAACAAATCTTCTATTACAATTGAAGATAGCTGCAGTAATATAGATATAAGTTCTGAATTTGAAAATTCACATAATAACAATTTTATAGGTATCTCAATAATTAACAATAACGCTACATCTTCAAATATAAATATTACGGACAGCAACTTTAAAGGTTTTGACTGGCATAAACGTGTGACATATACTAATATTCCTGACTTACCAGAAAATCATATAATATATGGTGTTTCTACAGAAGATGATTTAAGAGATGTACTCACAAATTGGACAGAAATAGGTATTATCAATGTTTTACAAAATATATTAAATATAGCTACTCCAATAGAAATAAAAAGGCCTGTTATATTAAATGGAGTATCCAGAAATATAACAATATCAGCAGATCAAAATATAAGTAATTTAAGCTTTACTCCTTATAGCGCAGTTATTGCAGCAGACAGCAGTAATGTAATTATTAAAAATTTAACTGTAGATGGAAATAACTCTGCACAAAATGGTATATACGTTCATGGAGATAACTGCAGTGTTTATAATAATATAATAAAAAATATAGTAAGACCTAAAGGCAAAGCAGCTTGTGGTAATGGTATACTAGCTTATAAGGAAGGAACTACAGCTCTTCCTTCACCTATTAATACTTTAAATGTAGCTTTAAATATTATAAAAAATATAGCAAGACGTGGTATATTTGTAGAAGCTTTAAATGCAAAGACTAAACAATTATTTATATCAACTAATATAAATATTACAAATAATGTGGTAGATAATGTATGGAATGACCCACTTACTCCAATAGAAACACAGG
Organism: Clostridium drakei; assembly: GCF_000633595.2. Taxonomy (GTDB): domain Bacteria; phylum Bacillota; class Clostridia; order Clostridiales; family Clostridiaceae; genus Clostridium_AM; species Clostridium_AM drakei. The sequence continues at coordinate 20,225 of NZ_JIBU02000040.1, forward strand.
AACCAAATGGTATATTTAGTACAGCAATAGAACTTCAAGGTGTTCAAAAATCCATTACTGAATTTAAAGGTAATTTAATATCTAATGTAAAAAATAATTTAAAAGAAAGTTATATATATTTTACTGATACCAATGAAACTTTAATAAATGGCGTACCTGCAAATCCTAATGCTAATTTAAGTTCTATAGAAATAGAAAACTATAGTATAGATTTAAATCAAGCTTTAATAACAGATAGTAATCCTAATGGTGCAATCTTACTAATAAATACTGGTACTACATCAGGTATTAGCATAACTCAATGTAAACCTAATGAAACTATAGTAGTAAAAAATGGTGAAAATACTGTAATTGACAAAACTCAATGGGATTTATATAAATTTAAAATTAATGATGAAATTTTAGTTGAATGTACATCACAAGATAAATTAGTAACAAATGTGTATAAAATAACAATATCTAAAAAAACATTAATACATGTTACTGTAAGTACTGAAACAGAATTAATAAATTCACTTTCAGATGATTCTGTAGTTCATATATCTTTACTGAATGATATAACATTAACCAATCCTCTTTTTATAAATAAATACGTTATTTTAGATAGTTATGGAACAAATGAATACACTTTAACAGCTCCAAATGTAACATTTGATATTGGTGCTGATGAAAATCAACTAAACAATTTAATTATAGATGGAGAGCTGATTATATGTATAGGACTATACGCAAGTATATCTTTGCATAATGTAATTGCTACTTTAGGAACAAGAATTCTTTCAGAAGATATTAAGAATATTCATCTATATGGTCTAAGCACTCCTATATTGTATTTTTGTGGCAATGCAAAGATTATATTAGATGAAGATGTTTTATCTGACACACCTATTAAAAGTATAGTTGAAAAAATTATTATCACTTCTCCGACGCAAGGTGCACCAACGCAAATACTACAAACAATTGGAGCTGAAATCAATAATTTCAGTTTACAATCAGAATATTCTAACATTTTAATTGATAAAGGAACATTTATTGGAAATTTAATAATAGATGTTCCCAATATAAACATTAAAATAAACAAAGGCGGAAACGTTAAAAACATTCAAATTGATGCTGAAAATACAAGCTTAACTTTAGATATTGGATCTAATGTTGAAGCTTTAAATTTAAATTCTAATAATTTAACTATTGATGGAAAAAACATCACTCATGTTAATATACAAAGTGGTGTTACAGATATAACTACTATTGATGTAAAAGGTTATAAAAAAATCAATCCTACTATTGCTAAAGCAAATAACTCTTTAGCAGTGATATTTGCTTTGACTCAATCAAATATTACAACTATAAAGTTAGATGGAATTTTTGAAGGCATACCTATAACCTGTAGAAGCATAACAAACATCAACGGAACAGTAGATAACAAAATAGTTACAGTAGATGATACTAAAGTATTAAAATTTTCCATAATTGTATATTCCATAATGAAAATTAATTTATTTCCGAATATATATGATGAAGCTTTAGAAATAAAGAGACCCTTAATATTACAAGGCAATTCTGATGTTATATTAAAGCAAAGAAACAAAAAAATAGCTACAGAAACGGCTATCACTATATCATCAAACAATGTAAAAATAATAGGACTTGAAATTAGAGATTGGAATATAGCTATTGAAAACAAACAAGATAAACAATCATATAAAAATATAATCATATCAGACAATATAATTTATTCACCTCAAGGCAGTAATTATGGAATTTATATGGGATATGATGCTGAAGCTTTCCTTTATCCTCCTGATGACCCAAGACACTTAAATGATATGATAGATTTTAAAGGTTTAACAATTATTAATAATCAAATATCAGGCTTTAACAGTCATGCATTGATCCTTGAATCAGTTAAAGCTGCTAAAGGCAAACTCTTAATTGATCACAACGATATATATAATTCCAAAGGATATGGTATTTGGATAAACACCTCAAAAAATATAAATGTTCAAAATAATAAGATTCATGAAAATGCTGTATATGGAATATATTTTAGCTCTACAGCTGAAGGAATCCATAGTATCGCAGGTAAGGTTCCTTCTAATATAACTATAATTAACAATGAAATAACTGATAATGTAACTTCTAATTTAAGCTTTGATGGTACTGATTTAACAACTATTGAAATATCTGAAAATAGCATAACAAATAAAATTTAAAATAATAATCTAATTGAAAATAACTTTACTACAATTATAGTGCTTTCTCAACTATTAATTAAACTAAAAAAAGCAGAAGATTTTATTTAAATTTATATTTAGTAGTTTAAAAGTTATAATAAGTAATATTTTTAAGAGGACAATAAAAAAGGATTTAAAAAATTCATATCCATTGTCCTCTAAATTGCCCTATAAAAAATATTTAATAATATTTTTTATATTAATTCAAAAATTACATACGGATATGTAAAAGTTAACTATTAATTTAATCAAATATAAATTTTAATATTAATTTTAATTATTTTTATGTTATATTGGTATTTATAAAACATTTATGAAATTTGTGGTACAAATTTGTATAATAATATACAATATTGTATATACCTTCATATTCATGTATAATATTATATATAAATATAAAATTTACTATCTATAAAAGTATTTTATATGATAAGGGGGAAAACAAATATAATGGAACTACATTCATTAAAGGTTCTTATTTGTGATGATTCAAGTCTAATAAGAAAAAAACTAAGAGAACTGTTATTTAAATATGGCTGCACCGAAATTTTTGAAGCATCAGATGGACAAAACGCCATAGATATGTATAAAAAATATATTCCTAATTTGGTTTTTATGGATATAGTCATGCCTGTAAAAGATGGTATTACAGCCTTAAATGAAATTATTCAATTTGATAAAAATGCAAAAGTTATCATGTCATCTTCATCAGGTACTAAAATATTACTAAAAAAAGCTCTTGAAGCAGGAGCTTGTGAGTTTATACAAAAACCATTTGCAAACATAAAGATTGAAAGTATATTAAAGGAGTTTAATGAGGAGGTTCAGTAATTTATGCTTACACAATTATTTGGCAATTATCTTTTAAACGAGAAATTACTTAAACCCGAGCAATTGAAAAATTTGTTAGATTTACAAAAATCTATACATGTTAGATTAGGCGAGTTAGCTGTTAACTCAGGATTTATGACTAAAGATAATGTTGATGAGGTACATAAAACACAATATAGAATTGACAAAAAATTTGGTGAACTTTCAATTGATATGAGCCTTCTAAATGAAGAGCAGTTAGAAATTTTACTTTTTGAACAAGAATCAAAGGATATGCTTGTTAGACAAGCTATTTTAGATAAGAATTACATGACTCTTGCTGAGTTTGATCAAGCACTTAATGATTATAAACTATCATATAGTATTAGCGATGAAGATTTCAATTTTCTAATAAATGAAAATTTAGATGAAATTATGGATAAATTTTACAATTTTAATAATTGTTCTTATGGTGCTATTTATAAAAAATATTTTTCTCTTTTGCTAAAAAATATTATTAGATTTATTGATAGTGATTTTAGACCCATAGAAATTATGCCTACAGATGAATATGAATTTGATTACATTTCTTCACAAAAAATTAATGGAGATTTTGAATTATATATTTGTGTATCTGCTGAACAAAAAACATTACTAGAATTTGCTAAAAAGTACACTGAGGAAGATCTCAGTGAAAATGATGGATATACTCAAGAATCTATAGGAGAATTTTTAAATTTAGTTAACGGAATATTCATTGTAAATATGTCTGAAAATAATACTGAACTTCAGCTAAATCCTCAAGAAATGCATTCTAAAGGTGTCTTAACTAATTTAACGGAAGCTTATCGTATACCTATTGTATTTTCTTTTGGAAAAGTTGACTTTATTATTTCAAAATCAACTCCAATTATTGAGTAATTTAAAAATTATGCGACACAAGCGTGTGTGTAAGCGAAGTAACTTTTAACTGTATTCCGACTGATATATGCTGTGAAGGAAAACTCACTTCACAGCATATATCAGTCTCCATACAGTTGAAAGTTACTTCTTAGTGCATTACGT
>NZ_JIBU02000041.1:0-36655 GCF_000633595.2 Clostridium drakei
CGCATCTCAGCGACTTTTATATCTTACCATGTCTGCTTAACCTTGTCAAGAACTTTTTTTTAATTCTTTTTTTGTTAAGCTTGCTGCATCACACAGCTTTAACATAATACCATGTTACTTAAGAAGTTGTCAACACATTTTTTTATGTTTGATTTTCTAAGTAACTGCCTACTCTCTCAAGCGACATGTGTTATTGTATCATAAATTTATAATGCTATATTACATAATACTAGTATATATGATGTTTATTCTTTGATTGCTATATTATTCTTGCCATTTACATAGTTTTTCACTTATAGATACGCAAGGATAAGTTTATTGTTTATCTGTACAAATTTTAAACTTTATTTACGCATTTTGCTATTCATTTAAAAACTTTAAAAGACCTTTCTGGTAATATTTAACTAAAAAAATCTTAAATTATATCAATTAATATCTATATCTTTTTATTTTACATTATAAAAAATTCTATGGTCTCTCCATTTTCCATTAATGAACAAATACTTTTCACTTACACCAAGCTCTTTAAATCCACAAGCTTTAAGTACTCTTTGTGATTTTTCATTATCTAATAATGTAGATGCTTCTAATCTATGTAATCCCATTTCATTAAATGCATACTCACATACTAATCTTAAAGCTTCCTTCATGTATCCTTTCCCTTGCTCATCTTCATCTATTGAATAACCTACAAATGCACTTTTGAATACACCCATAACTATATTAGATATTTGTATTTTCCCTATAAGTTTTTTACTCTTATAAACACCAAAATTAACGCTATCTCCATTTAAAAACTGCTTATATGATTCAATTAAATTTCTTTTTTGTACAGGCAATGTATAAAAATTATCCTCCCTATCAGGTTCAAAAGGTCTTAAATATTTTTCATTTTTCATGTAATATCTAAACACATCTTCTGCATCATTAGGAGTTAGTACTGAAATACCTATATTAATACCTTTTATATCTAATTCTCTACACCTGTGTCCATTTTTAAAAATGTCGAAATCAATTCCAAACAAAATTTCATCTTTATATAAATTATTACTAATAATACTGTTAGAAATTACGCCTTCTAGCTTGAATCCTAAATCTGTAAATCCCATTATATTTATTTCTTCATCAGCCATGACATTAACTTTATATATATTCATATTTCTAAATAGAGATCTTAAGAATGTTTCCAAAGACTCCTTTAATAACTCATAGCTTGAGCTTCCTGATTTATAAAATTTAATTCTAAAACTACAATATTTATTCTTATCTGAAAGTTCAATAATGAATACCCTTCCTATAGTTATTCCATCTTTATCTCTTATTATATATTCATTTGTACTTCCTTTTACTAAGTCTACAGTAACATACTGTTCCTTTAACATATTAACCTCTCCTAATTTAAGCCTGTACTTTTTCATATTTTATATTTATATAAATTACAAATAATATTATAACATATAATATTAAGTTAAAAATATTGATAATTAGCATTTATATGTTTATATTATTTATATAATTTAAATAGATAAATTAAGGATGTGTTTTTTATGAATAAACAAAATGTAGCTAAATTAAACTTATTTTTAATAGGATTAAGTAATAGGTTCAGTGAAAATAAAGATATATTTAAAGGTATAAAAATCACCTATAAAGCAGGTTTAAAAAACTTCAATGGTATAGGAAAATATGATAGTGGAAACATTAAATTCAATTTTAATGGTACTACTAATTCAATATCACTAAACAAATTAATAGAAATTGTTTGTACTGAAGCTTTAAATTATGATAGTTTAACTTTAATCTATAGTGAAAGAGGCACTGACATATTAATAGAAGCTGATAATACAAACGTAAAAATGAAGAACATAGATATAAAGGATGAATCTTCTAATGAGTTTAATGAAAGCTCAACTTTATTAAATAGAAACTATTATATAAAAGTTGGAAGTGCTGATGCTCTTTTAAAAGAGATTGGTATTATGTCCAGCCAAGGTAAAATAAAAAACGATAAAATAAGAAAATACAATCAAATAGATCATTATGTAGAATTATTTGATGAAATGCTAACTAAATTACCTAGAAACAAAGTTATAAACATACTTGACTGTGGATGTGGTAAATCTTATTTAAGCTTTGTACTAAACTATTATTTAACAGAAGTAAAAAAAATAAAATGCCACTTTATAGGGCTTGACTATAAAGAAAGCGTGATAGAAACCTCTAAAAAAATGTCTAGTAACTTAGGCTATAGAAACATGGACTTTTATTCAATAGATATTAAGGATTATATACCAAAAAATAAAATAAATATAGTTATGTCTCTTCATGCATGTGATACTGCTACAGATATGGCTTTGGCTACTGGAATAAAACTGAATTCCGATGCCATAATTGCGGTTCCCTGCTGTCAAAAAGAATTTCTAAGTCAATATAAATACGAACCTTTTAAAAATATATTAAAATATGGCGTATTAAAATCTCGAATGGCTGACATTCTAACTGATGGCATGAGAGCTTTAATGCTTGAAGCTAAGGGTTATGACGTTTCTGTAGTGGAATATATTTCTCCACTGGAAACACCTAAAAATATTATGATAAGAGCATTGAAGACTAAAGAAGAAGATGAAGATTTAATGAGTGAATATTTTAATCTTATGTCAAGCTTAAATGTGTATCCTGCATTATATGGCTTTTTAAATGAATGGTAAAAGTAAAAAGGGGTACAATTTACCCCCTTTTAAAAAACTGACCTATTTATTTTCTGCTTCAAATTTCTTCATAAATTCTACTAAAGCCTTAACACCTTCTATTGGCATAGCATTATATATGCTTGCTCTCATACCACCAACAGTTCTGTGTCCCTTTAAGTTATCAAATCCAGCTGCCTTAGCTTCTTTTACAAATTTAGCATCTAATTCAGCTGAATCAGTTACGAAAGGTACATTCATTAATGAACGGTCTTTCTTTTCAACTGTTCCCTTGAACATATTGCTTGAATCAAGATAATTATATAATATAGTAGCTTTTTCTTCATTTCTCTTCTTCATTGCTTCTAAGCCACCTAATTTTTGAACAAGCTTAAATACCTTGCCACATATGTATATTCCATATGCTGGTGGTGTATTATACAATGACTTATTATCTGCATGAATTTTATATCTAAGAACAGTTGGAGTACCTGGTAATACCTCATCTGTAAGTAAATCTTCACGAATTATTACTACAACAACTCCTGCTGGTCCTATATTTTTTTGAACTCCAGCAAAAATAAGTCCGTACTTAGTTACATCTACAGGCTCTGATAGTATATCTGAAGACATGTCAGCTACTAATATTTTATCACCTGTTTCTGGTATATCATTATATTTAAGTCCATGTACTGTTTCATTATGGCATATATAAACATAATCTGCATCATCAGAAATCTTTAAATTCTTTAAATCTGGTACATACGTAAAATTCTTATCTTCTGAAGAAGCTATAACATTAACCTTTCCATATATTTTTGCTTCTGCTATTGCTTTTTTAGACCATTGACCTGTTTTAATGTAGTCAACAACCTTATTTTTCATTAAGTTCATAGGAATCATTGCAAATTGCTGAGATCCCCCACCTTGTAAAAATAATACCTTATAATTATCTGGAATGTTCATTATTTCTCTTAATGTTTTTTCTGCATCCCCAATTATTTCCTCAAAAGCCTTAGAACGATGGCTCATTTCCATAACTGACATACCAGTTCCTTTGTAATCTAACATTTCTGCTGCTGCTTCTCTAAGCACTTCCTCTGGTAATGTAGCTGGTCCTGCTGCGAAATTATATACTCTTGACATTTTAAAAAGCCCCCTTGTTTATTTTAACTTATGAATAAATATTCCACTTCTTAATTTAGGTTCAAACCAAGTTGATTTTGGAGGCATAACCTCCCCTGCATCTGCAACATCTAGTAATTCTTCCATTGAAGGTGGATACATAGAAAAAGCTACTCCTTCATCTTGTTGTTCTGCTACTCTTCGCTCTAACTCTTTAAGTCCTCTAATACCACCTACGAAATCTATTCTATCATCTGTTCTAGGATCCTTAATTCCTAAAATTGGTTTTAACAAATTTTCTTGAAGAATAGAAACATCTAATCTCTTAACAATATCTTGATCATTATAAGTCCCTTCTTTAGCTTCAAGTTTATACCACTTTCCATCAAGATACATCCCATAAGTATGCTTACAATCTGGTTTATATGGTTCTTCTTTTTCATACATACTTATATTAAATTTTTCTGAAACTTTATCCATGAATTCTTCATTAGAAAAACCATTAAGTTCCTTAACAACTCTGTTATAATCCATTATATTTAAATCAGAATCTGGGAAAAGTACTGATAAGAAGAAATTAAATTCTTCGTCACCTTTATAATTTGGATTTTCTTCTCTTCTTTTTATTCCAACCTTTATAGCAGATGCTGCTCTATGATGACCATCTGCTATATATAAATTATCTATGTTCTTAAAAAGTCCAGATATACTGTTAATAGCATTATTATCATTTACAGTCCATACTATATGTTCTACTCCATCTTCTGCTACAAATTTATATAAAGGTTCTTTTTGAGTCCATGTATTTATTATGTTATTAACTTCATCGTTATATCTATAAGTTAAAAAAATCGGACCTGTATTTGAATCACAAGTATTTACGTGATTAATTCTATCATTTTCTTTATCTTGTCTAGTATGTTCATGCTTTTTTACTATATTGTTTATATAATCATCTATAGAAACACATCCTACTATACCAGTTTGTGCTTTTCCATTCATTATAAGTCTATAAATATAAAAACATGCTTGGTTATCTTGTACAAATATTCCTTTATCGATCATACCATTTAGATTTTCTTTTGCTTTTTCATACACCTTTTTATCATAAGGATTTGTACTATCTGGTAAGTCAATTTCTGCCCTATCTATGTGTAAAAAAGAATATTCATTACCTTCCACTATTTTTTTTGCCTCTTCCCTATTCATAACATCATAAGGAAGGGCAGCAACCCTAGCTGCCAATTCTTTCGTAGGTCTTACTGATTTAAAAGGGTTTAAAACTGCCATTTTACTTCTCTCCTCTCTTTATGCATTAACAGCATTAGCGTATTCAAAAGTTTCTTCAATTATATTTACTATTTCATTTCCTATTCTTTCCTGAGCTTCTTCTGTTGATCCACCTATATGAGGAGTTGCACAAACTCTAGGATTATTAATTAATTCTGGATTTGGATTTGGTTCATTTTCAAATACATCAATTCCAGCTCCTGCTACTTTTCCACAATTTAAAGCTTCAACTAAAGCATTTTCATTAACAACTCCACCTCTAGCACAGTTTATCAAGTATACTCCATCCTTCATTAGCTTAAATTCTTTTTCTCCTATAACAGCACCATCTTCTTTATTGAATGGAACATGAATTGATATAAAGTTTGCTTTTTTCAATAAATTTTCTAAAGTACAGAATTGATATTTATCATATCCTTTTGCTTTGCCTAATTTATCTGTATAAATTACTTTCATTCCTAAAGCTTCTGCTCTTTTAGCAACTTCTTTAGCTATTCTTCCAAATCCTATAAGACCTAATGTCTTCCCACATAATTCAACACCTTTATACTTTTTCTTCTCCCATTTCCCATCTCTCATTGTAATGTTAGATATATTTATATATCTTGTTAAAGCAAACATGTGTCCAATAGCTAGCTCTGCTACTGATGCACTGCTCGCATTAGGTGTATTTCTAACTTCGATGCCATTTTCTCTAGCATATTCTACATCAATATTATCTACTCCAACTCCACCACGAATTATTAACTTTAGTTCCCCATTTTTAGCTTCATCTATTAATGGCTTTCTTGCCTTAGTTGCTGATCTTACCACCATTACATCAAAATCTTTTACCTTTTCTTTAAGTTCATCTTCTTCATAATGTTTATCCACAACTTCAAAACCATCATTTCTTAATTTTTCTATAGCATCCTTTTCCATTCCATCACAAACTAATATTTTTATCATTATTAAGAGCCCCCTTCTATTCATTCCTGAATTTTAACATTTTATCTACATCTTGCTTTATTCTTACATATCCTAATATGAATAATTATTTATACACATTTAATACCTCCAAATACAATTTATAAATGTACAGCAGTAAAGCATTACACATACAAAACTGTGCATTGCTATAGTACACATAGTAAATAAAAAGAGCCAATCCATCCACATAGGGACGATTGACTCGCGTTGCCACCCTTATTAGCCACATAATTAAATATATGACTCACTCACTTAAAAATAACGATTTTAACCGTATTACTCATCGTAATAATCCTCCAAGGCGGATTCACAAAAGTATAATTATCAGTTCTCACCATCCACTGACTCTCTTTAATTTACTTATTGTTACTATTCTCTTCATAGGATATATTAAATTTTAATTAGCTATAAAAAAAGAGCCAATCCATCCCATACTAGGGACGATTGACTCGCGTTGCCACCCTTATTAGCCACACAACTAAATGTATGACTCACTCACTTGAAATAACGGTTTTAGCCGTATTACTCATCGTAATAATCCTCCAAGGCGGATTCACAAAAGTACAATTATCAGTTCTCACCATCCACTGACTCTCTTTAATTTACTTTATGTTACTATTCTCTTCATAGGACAAATTCATTTTTTCTTACTGCTTGTTTTTTATTATAGTTATATTATTATATTTTGTCAACATATATTTTAAAAATTTTTTATTTAATTTATTAACAATCTTCTTATTTAACCTAATTAGTTTTTATCATTTTATCAATTTTATCAAATAACTCTTTATTACAAGTACCATTATTATAATTAACGCAGTAGTTACAATTTTTAGACATATAACTCATATTTGTAATATTTACATAATGTTTAGGTTTATATTCTTCGCAATTTTGTGCTACTAACATTTTATCTTCTAAAGAAATCATAAATTCACTCTCCAAAATAATAATATCATTTTGTAAATCAAAGTTACCATAACAATATTATTACCATTATAAAAAATAAAATTACTAAAAATAAAAAATAATTATAAAGAATTTAATTAAAATTTCTTAAATAAAAAAGCTTCTATAAAAAATAATTTTATAAAAGCTCTTTCCTTAATTTAAAATTGATTCTGTTTCAGTACAATACCTAGTAATTAAACACTTTCCTAAACTTCTTGGACATCTTCTACATATACAATCTTCAGCTTTTCCTTGGCATTGCTTACCAAGCTCAGGACATACATTACAATTTTTGTCCACTACTGTCATTTAATTACCTCCTTAATCCTATCTTTTTGTACTTGTTTTATTTTTTTTCCTTTGTATCTTATAGCATTTACAGGACATGCATAAATACATCTTAAGCACATCATGCATTTGCTATGAAAAACTGCTTTTCCATCTTCAAATGTTATGTTACCATTGGGGCAATTTGTAAGACAAATACCACATTTAGTACATTCTGATGTAGCCGTAATATTTTTCGAAATCTTAGGAATCATCCTTCTAAAAAAATTCCCACATGTTTTTCCTAACTTTATTCTTATTAAAGAATTTTCTTTTTTTAATTTATTATTTTTTATAAAATTTTCAACTATAAGTTTCACCTTACATTCCGCATTATATAAAATTTTATCATATTCATTAATGTTAGGCTCTTTATTTAATAAAAAATAATAATTATTAGGCATCTTTATACATTCTTCAATAAAAATATTATATCCTTTATTTTTCAATTTTTTTGCTATTATAGCTGGTGCTGATGATGATTTACCACCTTGAGTAGCATATATAATTGTCTTTAGATTTTTTATACATATAGGAAGCTTATTTAGAAAATTATCTACTATTTTCGGCTCCATCTCAGCATAAACAGGAGAACCTATTATCAAAAAATCAAGTTGATTAAGCTTAATCTCATCAACTTTTTCAATATTTAATAACTCTAAATCTATTTTATTATTCCTAAAATGTTTTTTTAATATATCTGCTACCCACTTGGTGTTACCTGTCCCACTAAAATAATATAATAAACCTTTCATATTAAAACTCCACATGTTTACTTTTTATAAATAATTTATCTATTGAAATCATAATTTTTCTATTCACCATTTTGTTCACTAGCATATTTTTCCCTATAGCTACCCATTATCTTACTCAATATTTCCGCTGCTGTAGGAGGTGTAAACGTAATAGCATTAGCACCAGCTTCAATAGTTTGTTTTATAGCTTCTTCTGTTGGTCCCCCTGTTGCTATTATAGGAAATTCAGGGTATCGTTGACGTATCTTTTTTACAATATAAGCAGTTCTTTTAGCTCCCGATACATTTAAAATAGTAGCTCCCGATTCTATTCTTGCTGAAATATCTTCATATTCAGATACTACAGAAACAACTATTGGTATATCTATAGTATCTTTCATTTGCATTATTACTTCATTAGGTGTAGGACTATTAACTACAACTCCCATAGCTCCTTTAAATTCAGCATCTAATGCTAAATTTACCACTCTTCTACCTGTAGTAATTCCTCCACCTACACCACAGAAAACAGGAATATCAGTTGATAGTACAATCGCTTCAGTTATCAATGGTTGAGGTGTAAATGGATATACTGCAATAACAGCATCTGCATTGGTATTTTTTATAACTGCAACATCCGTACTAAACAAAAATGATTTCAGCCTTTTACCAAAAATCCTTATCCCACTTGCTTCTCTAATAACATTAGGCACTTCAATCATATGTCTTCTTAATATACCTTTAATTTCAGGTATATATTTTGTCATAGCATCCCCTCCTTTTTCGCATCATAAACTACTATTTATATTACATTATATTACCTTATATTAACATATAATTATTTACATTTGCAAACTACATAATTACTTTAATCGAAATATTTCATCATTACAGTTATCAATTTCGCACCTATATGCTTTTTCTCCATTATATCCCATTTCTTTTAATACTTTTTTTACTATATTTCTACCTATTTTATCTTCACTCATTTCACATAAAGCATCTTCAATATGATGCCAATCTACCCATTCCACTTCAGAAGACTTATTTATCTCTCCACTATCATATTCTGCCATAAAAGTAAGCATTATTATCTCTTTTGATTCTACACATTCACTGCCTAAATATTTTAAATTTTTTATTTTAAGTCCAGCTTCTTCAAAAACCTCTCTATGAACTGTTTCTTCTACACTTTCGCCATTAGTAACATATCCAGATAATAGGACTTTAGAATTCTTAAATATATAGCTTTGTTTTAATAATAATATTTTATCTTCTTTTATTATGGCGACTATAATACAAGGCTTAGGAGTATCAAAATACATAATTTTGTCTACTGAACAATAAGGCACTCCCCCCTCATCCCAGCTATATTTTTCTTCCAACTCTCGTCCACAAATTGGACAATATTTAAATTTCATAAAACACCACTCCTATAAGAGCAGTTTCACCTCCTTTACTTAACACCAGTTTGCGCTTTTATATATAATTATATTATAGAATTATATAGTTACCTATTCAATTAAAATATATCAATTAAAGTTTAACATTTATAGACTTATGTAAGGTTATAAAGTTCTCACCAACCTTGCAATCATAAGCCATTACATGAACTCCATTTTTTTCTGCGAATCTTAAGGCATCTGAAAAACCTTTATCCATTGTATCATTTGGTGAAAAATAATTTATATTTTCCATTTGAATTAGAAATATTATTGCTGCATCTTTGTTAGATTTTTTTACTTCTACTAGTTCTAACAAATGTTTTTTCCCTCTTTCCGTAGGTGCATCAGGAAACATTGCCTTTCCATCCTCCTCTAAAGTTACTCCTTTAACTTCAACGTAGCATTCATTTTCCAATTCATCTGTAAGCTTAAAATCAAATCTACTATTACCAAAAGTTTTTTCTCTTTGTACTTTACTATATTTACTAAGTAATCCTATTCTTTTATCATTTAATGCTTCTTCAACTACTCTATTTGGTATTTGTGAATCTATATTTATTAATGCATCTCCTTTATATGCTGCTATTAAATCATAGGCTGTTTTTCTATTAGGATTGTCTTCTTGCCTAAGTATTACAGTACATCCTGGTATTAAAATTTCTTTACATCTTCCTGTGTTAGGAACATGAACCATAGTCTCTACTCCATTTATCTTTACATAAGCTTGAAACCTGTTAGGTCTATTAATAAATTCTGATTTTATAATATTTTTCTTTATAATCAATATACCATCTCCAATTTTTTAATTTTGTTCACATGTTCTTAAAACTTATCCACAAACCTTTCGTTTTTTTATTATTTTCTGTGAATTAATTTATTTTATTATTTTTTATGTATATACATGTCCATATAAAAATAGCAACTAAAACTAATAGTGTTCTACTAATAATTTAGCTGCTAAATAGCTTTATAAAAATAATTTAAAAATAATAAGAAATATAACACCTGGTATTCCCAAAAATCCTGCAATAAGTGCTGTTATAGCATTAATTCCTATGTAAAAATTAAAATAACTCCCTATTATATTAACTATTATAAGTAATACAGCTCCAAGTACCGCATTAATTACTAGTTTGAATAATATCTTTAAAGGCCAGGAAAATATTTTTACTAATATGTATAATCCTAAAATGGCAATTAAGAAATATCCTATATATTGAAAATCCATAATTTTCTCCCCCAAAACTTTGTTATTAATAAATTTATATTCTTATATTATAAAAGTATTAATAAAAAATGAAAAGTAAAAACTAAAAAAGTCTTTACTTTTATTTCTTTTATTTTAATTATCCTACCTTTACTTCCTTCAATATATCACTGGAAATAACCTTTAAATTACTCTTTTTCGCTTCATTCAATAAATAAGCATATTTTGCTTTTGCTGCTTCCTCCATATATATAGCATAATCTACAAGCCTAGGGTCATTAACTAATTCAAAATATTCTACTGCATTTTTCAAATCTTCCCTTGCTTTATCTATTGCATACAATAATCGCTTTTGTTCTTCAGTATACACATTCTTTCCAGTTATATGTGCAAGTATTTCTTTTTTATTCATAAAAACCTCCTATTTTGTGTAGTAATTATAATAATTGACACAAAATAGGTTTAATATTCATTATATCTCTTTTCTTCCTTCTATAGCCTTAGCTAAAGTTACCTCATCTGCATATTCAAGATCTCCCCCTATAGGAATACCATGTGCTATTCTGGTCACTTTAACTTCTAATGGTTTTAATATTTTTGATATATACATAGCAGTAGCTTCTCCTTCAATATTAGGATTTGTAGCTACTATTACTTCTTTTACTTCTCCATTTATTCTTCTAATAAGTTCTTTTAATTTTATATCTTCAGGACCTCTTCCAGCCATAGGAGATATATTTCCATGAAGAACATGATAAACTCCATTAAACTCCTTAACCCTTTCTATTGCTATAATATCTTTAGGTTGTTCTACAACACATATAGTACTTTTGTCTCTATTTGGATTAGAGCATACTGCACAAGGATCATTATCTGTGAAATTACCACATATAGAACAATATTTTATTGTTCCTCTAGCTTTAATTAAAGCTTCAGCAAATTCTTTAACCTCTTCTGCAGGTAAGTTTAAAACATGAATTGTTAATCTTTGTGCTGTTTTATACCCTATCCCTGGTAGTTTAGCAAACTCTTCTATAAGCTTTTCTATTGCAATTGGATAAAAATCCACCTTTTTTCACCTCAACTTAAAACCCCATCTTTAAAAGATGGGGTTTTTCATATTTTTTAAAACATACCTGGCATATTCATTCCACCTGTTAATTTTTTCATTTCTGAAGCAGTTTCTTCTTCTGCCTTTTTCAATGCTTCATTACATGCACTTAAAACTAGATCTTGAAGCATTTCTACATCATCAGGATCAACAACTTCAGGCTTTATTTTTATATCAATTATTTCTTTTTTGCCATTTGCTACTGCAACTACTGCACCACCGCCAACTGTTGCTTCAAATTCCTTATTTTTTAAATCACTTTGCATATCTTCCATTTGCTTTTGAAGCTTTTGTGCTTGCTTCATTAAGTTATTCATGTTTCCTCCACCGAAATTAGGAAATCCACCTTTTGCCATAATCAATTCCTCCTTAATTCACTTTACATAATTTCAATTATACCATATTTTTTTGTTTATTCATCTATTATTTCTACTATATCTTCTCCAAAAGTATCTTTAATTACTTGCTCTGGTGAATCATTTATACCATTAATATTTTCAAAATCTATATGATACTGTACTCTTACCTTTTCCTTCAATACCTCAGAAAATATAGCTTCTACAATTTTTCTATTTTCATCTTTTTCTAATCTTTCCTTATTAAAAGAATAATCTTTGTCATATCCAATAGTTATTATTCCTTTATCACATGCATCAACTTGACCTGTAGTTAATGCTGCAAATAAAACCATATATCGTTTACTTTTAAAAGCTTCCAATATATCCTTCCAACTTCTCCTCACTATATCAACAGTAAGCTTTGAATAAACATTTTGTTCCATTACAGGCTGTGTTGCTTCCTTAACTGCATCCTTTTTAGTTATACTTTTCTTTACTTCATGCTTTGTTACTTTAGGAATGTTTCTTTCATAAGAAACTTTTATTTCTCCTAATCTTACAGCTTCTTCTAATCTATTCAACCTTGCAAGTATAACTTCTTTTGAAGTGTCATATTCTATTTTACACATCTTTATTACTGCCAATTCTAAATATATCCTACTTTGTTTCGTCCATTTTGATTGTTCTTCTGCATCCTGAAGTATTCTTATATTTCTCATAATTTCTTCTGATTTTATTTTTTTAGATTGCTCTTTCAAAAGTTCTATATTTTCTTCAGACATATCTAATATTTCTTCAGGCTCTTTAGAGACCTTTACCATTAAAAGATTTCTCAGATGGGTAATCATATCTCTAATAAAATTATAAATATCCTTACCACTAAGAACTATATCATCAATTACCTTCATTGATTCTTCCACATTTTTATCTATTATACTATCTGCAAGTTTTATCATATTTTCATTAGTAACAAGTCCAAGCATACTTACAACTGACTCATATTCTACTTTTCCACCACCCATGGATATTGCTTGATCTAATATACTTAAGGCATCTCTCATAGCACCATCACTCATTCTAGCTATTAAATTTAAACTTCTATCATCTGCAAAAACGCCTTTTTCTTTAACTATATCCCTCATTCTACTAAAAATATCTGAACTTTTTATTCTCCTAAAATCAAATTTCTGACATCGTGAAAGTATAGTAACTGGAAGTTTTTGTGGATCTGTTGTAGCAAGTATAAATATAACATTTGAAGGCGGTTCTTCCAGTGTTTTTAAAAAAGCATTTACTGCTTCAGCCGTTAACATATGTACTTCATCCATTATATATACTTTATATTTACCCTCTTGAGGTGGATATTTTACATTTTCTATAACATCCTTTATATCCTCCAAGCGTCTTTTAGATGCTGCATCCATTTCTATAACATCAATAGAAATTCCTGAATTTATCTTTTTACACATATCACATTCATTACAGGGTTCTCCATCTCTTAAATCTGTGCAATTCACTGCTTTAGCTAAAATTTTAGCTGTAGAAGTTTTTCCTGTACCTCTTGTGCCTGAAAAAAGATATGCATGTGCTATTCTACTATTCTTTATTTGATTTTTTAATGTAACAGTTATATGTTTCTGTCCCACTACATCATCAAAAATTCTAGGTCTCCATTCTCTATATAATGCAGTATAAGCCATTAAATCACCTTCTTCTAACTTTCTAACTACCTATATTATACATTAATAAGCACTTAATAGTTAATATAATAAAAAAAAGACACCATATGGTATCTTTATTCAAGTCATTATTAAAGTCGTGCACCTTGCTTCGTCTAATAAAATATGAGCGTTACCCATATAGTTAACTCAAACCAGGTTTATCCACGGCACACGAAAATGATCACTTACCGCTGCTTCCTTCCGGATCTGACGGGGTTCATGAGTTTTCGTTGCGTGGGACCCAGTTCTCAACGCCACTTTTATGGGCCAGACCCCACATTTTATAGCCTAAGCAAGGAATTCAATCCTGCTATAGCGGATTGCAGGTTACAGGGCACCGCTATCTCCCCATCTAGCACGACAAAGATTAAATGGCGGAGAAAGGGGGATTCGAACCCCCGGTAGAGTTTCCCCTACACACGCTTTCCAGGCGTGCTCCTTAAACCACTCGGACACCTCTCCATAATTGATTTACTCATAAAAAATATTAAATTACAATGTTCAGACATTTAAACCAATATCAGAACAAGCATTATTATACTATTAATTTTTGTATAATTCAATACTTTTGCTAAAAGTTTTACTATCCTATATTTTGTATTATATCAAAACTTATTATAATATGTAAAGAAAATGCCTAAAGTCTAGTAATTAAAGGCTTTTAGGTAATTTCTTCTATTTTGGCGGAGAGAGGGGGATTTGAACCCCCGGTACGGTATTAACCGTACAATTGATTTCGAGTCAATCACCTTCGACCACTCGGACATCTCTCCATATTATCTTTTTTTACTAAAAAATTCTTCTAATATACTACTACATTTTTTATCATAGTTCCAGTAAACATTAGTCCAACGATTCAAATTATCATTTTGAAGTATGTTTATTACAGAACCACAAGCTCCTGTATTAGGCTCAAATGTTCCTATGTATACCTTACTTATCCTAGACTGAAGTATAGCTCCTGCACACATTGGACATGGCTCTAAAGTAACATACATACTACATCCACTTAATCTCCAATTGTTAGTATACTGTGAAGCTTTTTTTATGGCAAGTATTTCTGCATGAGCTAATGGATCCTGCAAAGTTTCCCTTAAATTATGAGCTTTAGCTATTATAATATTATCTCTAACTATAACAACTCCTACTGGTACTTCCCCTAAAATCAATGATTTTTCTGCTTCTTTTATAGCTTCTCCCATGAAATTTTTCATAAAACATACCCCTACAATTATTAACTAAAATGATATAAAATTATACATACATATATTCTCTAGTCCATGGCAATTCATTATTTACACCTTTTACAAATAAAAATTGATGAATATCAATATTACCACAATTAAAAGATGCTGCACAAGCATTTAAATATAATCTCCACATTCTTATGAAAGTTTCATCCTTTGTTTTTCTTATTTCAGGTAATGCATTTTCAAAGTTTCTTGACCAATGCTCTAAAGTTCTTCCATAATGTCTTCTAAGGCTTTCTACATCATTTAAATAAAATTTATATTCTGTCATATTATCAATTAATTCCTTAACTAAAGGTATATATCCCCCTGGAAAAATATGCTTATCTATCCATGTATTAGTTCCACCTTCACCTATAGCTGTAATACAATGAAGCATAGAAACACCTTTTTCATTTAATAGATTATTTACTGAATTAAAATACTCTCCAATATGTTCTTTTCCTACATGCTCTACCATACCTACACTAACTATTCTATCAAATTTTACATTTTCTAATTCTCTATAATCTGTAAGTTTAACTTGAACTAAATCTTCTAATCCCTCATCTTTTATTCTTTCATTAACTTTAGCAAATTGTTCTGAACTTAAAGTTATTCCCATAGCTTTTACTTTATACTGTTTTGCTGCAGTAATGATTAATTCTCCCCATCCACAACCTATATCAAGTAAAGTTTGTCCTTCTTCTAAACATAACTTTTTAAGAATATGTTTAACTTTATTTTTCTGAGCAGTTTCTAATGAATCATCATTAGATTTAAAATAACCGCAAGAATACGTCATTGTACTATCTAGCCATAATTTATAAAAATCATTTCCAATATCATAATGATGTTGAATATATTCCCTACTATTTTTAACAGTGTTTGACATTCTCTTAATTAAATCCATGTATTTATTGCCATTACTTAAAAAACTTTCTTTATTATTATACAAAGATTCGATAACCTTTTGAACATCTCCTTCTATATCTAACTTTTTAGTCATATATCCTTCTCCAAATGCAATGAAAGGATCTCTAATTATATCTGCTTTAGAAATGTGTTCATTAAAAACTATCGTAAACTTACTTTCACCTTCACCATATTTTTCTACTTCTCCATCCCAAAACCTTACTTCACAAGTATCTGAAAATAAGTTTTTAAATAGGTTTTTGTAAAATATCTTGTCAATACTCATAATACTACCTCCTAATTTCATTATTTATATAACATTGCTATTTAAATTAATATGATAAATATATTAGTTATATCATTAATTTTATATAAAATATTATTATGCAATTACATAATAAGAAAATTACTATAAGTATAATATCAACTTCTATTCAAATTATTTATAATACGATTCAATACACCATAAAGATTTTCAATATCAGATTTAGGAATATCTTTCAATGCTTCTTCTAATAATATAGATGCCTCATTATAAAGTGCTTGTCTCATTTGTTTTGATTTTTCTGTCAAACAAATCAAATTAGTTCTTCTATCATTTGGATGCTGTACTTTTTTAACAATATCATTCTTTATCATGTTATTAATTATACGAGAAATGCTTGGTTCATCCTTAGTTGTAAGTTTAGAAATTTGATTTTGCTGTAATTCACCATGCTCATATAAGTATGTTAGTATTGTATACTGCTCTGGAGTTATATCATATCCACAAGATCTAAACTTTGAACTTACACGATTTGATATTAATCTAAAACACATATTTAAAACCTGACCAAGTTTTTGTATATCAGAATTGTTTTTTATTTCCAAGTAACCACCTCTTTTTAAAATATGTAATATATCACCATTTAATTATATTCCCAAATACTTGTTTATGCAAGTATTTTAAAACACCGATACACCAAGTACAATTAATATAGTAATTATTTTTTAATATTTACTAATTTCATTATAGTACTTTGTGATTATTTATCAACCATACTAGTTTTATGCAAATTCACTACTATATCAGCTATTTCGATATATTAACTACTTTATTTTCTGATTATTTTACTATATTTCTCATTCTTTAAAATACTTTTTTGTTCATTTGACACTTTTTATATTATTTTTCTATTTAACAAAATGTAAAGTAAGTTTCACCATTTAAATAGATAAAAAAATATACTATAGTTTCAATCACAAAACTATAGCATACCTTCTAGAATTATGCTTTATAAATTAATGTTTCACAAAAACAACATTAATAGCCTTAACTAAAGCTTCAATCCTATCACCTTTCTTAAATCCAGTATCCTCTAAACTTTCCTTAGTCATTACAGACGTAACGATAGGAGAGTCAGTTCATCCATCAACTGACATTTTTATCTGAGCCATAACAGCATCAGATTTTATTTCTTCAATTTTACCTACTAGTTTATTTCTTACACCCGCTTCCATTATTAAACATCTCCTTTCTTAGTATCAATATTAGTATTTATAATAGTTGCTTTTTTATTTATAATTTAAATTTATATGGTCTATAATCTAAAATTATACTACACCTTCTTC
The DNA here is from genome assembly GCF_000633595.2 of Clostridium drakei. Lineage (GTDB taxonomy): Bacteria > Bacillota > Clostridia > Clostridiales > Clostridiaceae > Clostridium_AM > Clostridium_AM drakei. Next base: position 17,661 of record NZ_JIBU02000041.1, read on the forward strand.
TATCATATCTTCTTGTACTATATCTTTTTGTAAAATATCTTCATGTAGCATTTTACTATTTTTATGTTTCATAAAAGCAATTCTAGCTGAATACATAACAAGTCCTATTGGTAACCAAAATGCACCAAACTTAAGCTCATTTTTTAAATAAGGAAGCATGAGATCCCAGCCTAATCCTTTTAAATTTAACATTTTTAATCCCATAGTCATATGTCTGAATGGCCACACATTATTGAGAACCTCAGGCATTCCAGCTGGCAGTAGATAATCTGGAAATATAACACCACAAGTTAGAAATATAGGTATATTTATCAAATTAAACAATAGTATAAAATGGCCTAGATTATCCATAAATGATGTAAAAACTAATCCCATAGCTGTAAGGTTAATAAAAAATAAACTCATTAAAACAATATATATTAATATATCACCGCGAAGAGGTACACCGAATAATTTATCAACAATACATAAGCAAGTGAAAATTAATATTATACATATAGTAGAATATAGTAATATTGTTCCTATAAGACCAATTACAGCTTTTACACCTTCTTTTGAACACATCTTAATACGTGCAAATTGCTCTTTCTTTTTCATTAAAGCAGGTACTAAAAGTACTGGTACAAAAAAACCTTGATTAACTAAAGGTATTAAAGTATAAATTAAATATCTAAGATAACTACTTTGCGGCTCATAAAGTATACGTTCACCATAAGAAAAGTTTAAAACAGCTTGTTTGGATTGGTATGGAACCATACCATTTCCTTGAAGAACATTTATTTGAGCACCAGCATTTATCGTACCTAAAACCTGACTAGCGTATCCTAAAATACTGGCTTCTTTAGGAAGACTAGTTCCATCTATTACTATTAGAGCACTAGGTGACTTTGCCGAATTTACATCTTTTTCAAAATGCTTAGGTATTATTATACCTCCATTTACTCTACGATCTTTTATTGCTTTTTCAAGTTCAGTATCTGAATCTGCATAATAATTAACATTTAAACCTGGATTAATTTTAAGCTGTTGTACAACAGTTCTTGACAAATTTGAGTTATCTTTATCAACTACACCAAAGGGAATATTATCTATATAAGGGTTAGACATGGCATATCCAAAAATAAGTGTTGCTACAATAGTAAGTATAATAGTCTTAAGTAAGGGACTTTTTTCTTCTTTTAATATTTTTAAAAAACTCTTCATCATATTATCACCTCTGCATCTTGACTATTAATGATACTATTTTTCTCGTTTATTCTAATATTTTTAAGTCTTTTAGTCTCTTTCATTTTATATAAAAGGAATGTAGTAACCCACATGAAAATCATAAATTTAGTAAGCCAGAATATATTAGATAAGTTATCTTGAAAATTTCCGCCAATAAGTGATAAATCTCTTAGAGGTATGGCATAGTAGTAAAATGGAATATACTTAGCTATCATAGGAATAATAGCAGGCATTGCTACAGTTGGAAACGTGTATCCAACCAAAAATAGAGTTATAGCCATTGGACCTGCTAAACCTAGTGCATCTATCTTATTTCCATTAAACAAAATACTTAAAAGTACTCCCACAAATGTCATTCCAATACAAAAAATAATAGTCAAGATAATTCCTGCTCCAACAGAGCCCCTATAAGGCAAACCAAAATATTTGCAATAAATTACATGTATAATGAGAACTGAAATTGATGCTAAAAGTCCAACCATAATACCTTTAATCCATATTTTTTTATAACTATTACCTTTGTTTATTGATAAAATTACAACTATAATCATCCCAACTTGAATAGTATTAATTGCAAATCCTGGAATGAAAAAATTAAACATATTTTCAGTAGGATTTCCTATAACCCTGGAATTATAACGTATTGGATTGATATAATTTGCAGCTACTTCTGGCATTAATCCAAGTTTTCCCTCTGCTACACCTATTAAATATGCTGATTTAATGGTACCAAGGATCTGTGCAACTCTTGTTCTGCTAGAAGAAGTCATGGCCATTTGTGCCCCGTCATAAATAACCATAATTTGGGGATTCTTCCCATCAATTAAGTCCTTTGAAAAATGTTCAGGAATAATAAATCCTATAGCTACTTTTCCTTTGTCTATTAAATCTTTAACATCATTATCAGTCTGACTATATTGAACTACATTAAATTTTGAATTTGTCTTTATTTGCCTAACGAAAGCTTGAGTTGATAAAGAGTTATCATGATCTACAATAACAGTTGGAATTTTACTAAGTGAATGAGCACTAAATTCAAGTGCTAAAACAATAGACCCTCCAACTCCAAGTATAAGAAACATTAAAATAGGAATTATCATATACTTAAATCTTAATATTTTTTCTTTCATGATGATCATCACTTCTTTCCAAAATCAACAAAGGCTGTCATTCCTGCATGAAGTGGTTTATTCATATCAATTAATTCAACTTTAACTCCATAGGATAGTATATCAAATTCCCCATTATCATTTGTTGCCCTTTTAACTGCAAAATCAGCATCCTTATTGATTCTAACTATTTTACCTTTAAATTGTTGATTAGGATAACTAGAAAGTTTTACAGACACTTCTCCATTTAGCTTAACTTTTGAAAGATCTGTTTCTTTTACATTACACTCAATCCAAGGTGCAGTTGTATTTGTCATTACTAAAAGAGGCATTCCTGTAGACACTAATTCACCAACCTCTACATTTAACTGATTTACAATTCCATCTGCTGGTGCTGTGATTGTTGTATCATTAATGTAGGTTTGTACTTCACTTTGTCCACCTTCAGCTTGTTTAATTTGAGCTTGATATCCCTGTATTGTTGCATCAGCTTGACTTACTTGTGCTTGCAGTGCTGCTATATCTTCAGTTCTTGCTCCATCTTTAGCAACATCATATTGCTTTTCATACACATCCATAGCTGTTTTAGCTTTATCTAAATCTTCTTTAGCTGCGTAACCTTTACTAAACAATCCATTTACTCTATCATACGTAGATTTCGCTAAATCGTATTGAGACTTAGCTTGAGCAATTTCCTCTGGTCTTGCTCCATTTTGAGCCTTCTGAAGTTGTGCTTGTGCTGCTGATTTTGCTGCTTCTGCTGCTTTCACTTGTCCAGTAGCTGCATCGATTTGAGCTTTTGATTGAGCTTCCTTTGCAACTAGTGTACTATTATCTATAGTTATTAGAACCTGTCCATTTTTTATGCTATCACCTTCAGCTATATTTATAGCTGTTATTTTTCCTGCAACTTTTGAATTTATATTTACTTCTTTAGTTTCTATGTTTCCTTGAACAATTAAGTTGTTGCTTTGCTGTTTTACTATTTTATCTCCTGTTAAAACAACATTCTTACTACATCCTGAAAACAAACCTGTTGTAATTGTTAGAGCTAATACTATTGCAATTTTTTTTCTTTTCATATAAATCCTCCTAAACCAACTAATATATTTATTTATAAGAACCTGTTATTCAAACGTTGTCTAATTTTTACAAGTGATTCATGTAGAATTTGCATCTCTTCTTCTGGTAAAACACCTAATAAAGACGCTATAATATTTTCTTTATCTGGTAATATCTCAGCTAAAATTTTCTTCCCTTCTTCTGTTATACTAATCTTTGTATACCTCCTATCATTTTCATTTTCCTGTCGTATAACAATTCCTTTTAATGTCATTCTATCAATTAAAGTTGTTACACTAGGTTTCTTTACCCCTAATTTCTTACTAAGAGTAGATGAAGTACTACCTTGATCACCACATAAATATAAGTAATACAGAACTTTAAATTGTACCTGTGTTAATTCAAATTTTTTATAGCCTTCTTCGCCAATGTTATTTATTAATTCTGATATTTTAACAATCTCGTCAGTTACCTCAAACGTTAACTCCATTGGATCAATCTTAATTAAATCGGTATCTTTCTTATTCATAAACAACACTCCTAAAATATTTTTTCATATTATTTTTCTAACATTATTAATTTAATATACTGATAGTCCTATAAATATTGGTTACCATAGCTAACAGTTAGTATAACTAACTGTTAGCTACACTAACTATTATACACATTATTATATTAGTTGCAATATCAATAATTGGAAATTATTATTAACAATTTGTAACGTTCAATTTTAATTCTTCAAAATAAAAAATATATAGTTCAAAAATATAATGCAGTATTTGTGCTGAAAGTAGTTAAACTGGCAAGATTAGCATATTGCTATAACTTAAGTATAGAAGGTAATATGAATATTTAAAAATTAACAATAATCCATACGAATTTTAATTAAAGCATAAATATTTCAAGACGACAAAAAGTCTTGTAACCATTATGATTACAAGACTTTTTATTTGGTGCGCCCGAGAGGAATCGAACCCCCGGCACGCGGTTTAGGAAACCGCTGCTCTATCCTACTGAGCTACGAGCGCATATAAATATATTACTTTATTATTTTATTACAATCTATTACAAAAGTCAATTTTATCAAAGTACAAAAATTAATTTTCTTATTATATCATAATTAACTTTTAATATTTTGTGTTAAATTTGACATTTTACAAATAATAAATGATAATTTAAATTAAGAATTTTACAAATAGAAGGAGTACAGTTTTATGATCAATTACTATAATAGAAAATCAAAAAAATATGAAATTGAACAAGTTGCTGGAGATACTTATCTTAACTGGATTTATTCATCTCCTGTAGGAATGACACTTTTAGAATTACTATTTAAGAAAAAAATTTTTTCTAAATTATACGGCAACTTTTGTGATAGAAAAGCTAGCAAAAAGAAGATTATTCCTTTTGTTAAAGAACTTAACATAGATATGTCTAGTTGTGAAAAAAATTTAACTGATTTTCAATCTTTTAACGATTTCTTTACAAGAAAGTTAACACCATCAGCAAGACCTATAGATTCTAATATTAATTCTATAATATCCCCTGGTGATGGTAAACTTCTTGTTTATGAAAATATTGATTTAAATAATGTACTAAATATAAAAGGATATTCTTATAGCTTATATGATCTTATAAAAAATAAAGAAATTGCTAATTTTTTCGAAGGGGGCACCTGTATAATTTTAAGGCTATGTCCTACAGACTATCACAGATTTCATTTTGTAGATAACGGTATTTGCTCTTCTACTAATAAAATTAAAGGTGATTACTATTCTGTAAATCCTATAGCTTTAAAAAAAATACCTGATCTATTTTTTCGAAACAAAAGAGATTGGTGTATTTTTGATTCAGAAAATTTTGGGAAAATATTACACATAGAAGTTGGTGCAACTTGCGTTGGATCAATATTACAAACATATGCTCCTAACAAAAGTATAAAAAAAGGTGACGAAAAGGGATATTTTAAGTTTGGTGGTTCTACTACAATATTATTTATTCAAAAAGGTAAAATTGTAATTGATAATGAATTACTAGAACAAACCAGTAAAGGCTTTGAAACACAAGTATTTATGGGTGAAAAAATAGGAAAGAAAATTTAATTCTTTCCTATTTTTTGAATTTTATTTAATACACTTTTTAATCTTATAATTTCTAACTGAACTCTTTCAAAGGTCTTTTTTGCATTATCTAAATCATTATTTTGAGCCATTCTTTCAAGTTCATCAACTAAATAAAATACAGATTTGGCTCCTAAGCTTCCTAATGCTTGCTTTAAATTATTAGATTTAACTTGAAGCTCATCAGAATTCCTTTTTTCTATAGCTTCTTTTATACCCTTTACATGCTCAGGATAAGCTTGAAAAAATACTTCAATTAATTCTTTGAAAAGCTTTTCCTCTCCTCCTGTAATATCAATAACTTGATCTAAATCTAAAATTGCTTGTTCACCATAATTAATTTTATTGCTCTTTACCATTTGTTCAACTCTTGAATACACCTCAGTTATATCTTCAAAATTACATATGCATTCATTAGCACCAACTTCTAAAAATCTTTCCTTAATGTCTTCATTTGATTCTCTGTATACAACTATTATAGGTAAATGACTTTTTATATTTTTTTCATGTTCTTTTTTTCGAATTTGTTTAATTAATTCAATTATATCTTTTTCATTATTTTCAACATTAGTAATAAACATATTAATTTTATTATTTTCTAATATACTAAAAATTTCTTTTTCGTTAGCTCCATAGAAAACATTCCACTTTCTTTTTTCAATTAAATTACTAATAAGTTTATTATTGTTTATGTTTCTCTCAGACGATATAAGTACATTTATATTATTTTTGTAATTTTTGTTTATATTATTTTTTACATTATCAAAAAACTTATAATCATGATGGTTATCTACTGATTCATTTCTATCTTCTATATTCAGTGCATTTTTAATTACATCACTTAATTCTGATTGCTTTATAGGTTTAACTAAATAATTAAGTAATCCCATTTGTTTGCATTTACTTTTACTTTTATTTAATTCCATACTTGAAAGCATCATAATTATTGGATTAGTAATATTCATTTCCTTCTTTAACTTATTTGCTAATGTAAATCCATTCATACCTGACATAATTTCATCTATTATAATAGCATCAAAGTGCTTATTAAGTTTTTCATATTCCCTAACAACACTGAGCCCTTCTTCTGAATTAGCTACAAATCTTACTCCCATTTGTAAATCATTAAGCATATTATAAATGATCGTCCTATTAGTCTTATTATCATCAACTAAAAGCACATTCAAATCTCTTAAGTAATTATACTTAATTATTTCTTGTTTATACTGCTGTAATTTAAAATCTAAAGTAAAGTAGAAACTAGTTCCTTTTTTACACTTACTCTCAAACCATATTTCACCATCCATTAATTCTATCAGCTGCTTTGATAAAATCAATCCTAATCCATTTCCTGAATATTTTTTTAATTTACAATTACTTACTCCATTAAAATACTTATTTAACTTGTTTATACTTTCTTCAGTCATACCAATCCCTGTATCAATAACAGAAATTTTTAAACTAATTTTATCTAATTTATCCCTTACTTTTTCTACGTATACTGCAACTTCTCCCTTTTCAGTAAACTTTATTGCATTGCCAACTATATTTATAATGATTTGTTTAAACTTGAAATAATCCCCTATTAAATTTTCATCTACATCTGGATATATATATATCATAAGTTCCAAATTCTTTTCATGGGCACGTATAGCTAAAGCATCCAAAGTTTCATATATTACATCTTTAATATTAAATTCAAACTCTTCAAGTCTTACCTTACCAGATTCTATCTTAGAAAAGCTTAACATATTATCTACTATTTTAAGAAGTGACTCTGATGACTTTTTTATAATACTCATATACTCATTTTGTTCTTCATTTAAACTAGTATTAAACAACATTATATCTGTCATATCTATTATAGAATTTAGTGGATTCTTTATCTCATTACTCACATTAGCTAAAAATTCACTTTTAGCTAACTTTGCAGACTCTACTTCTAGTTTAAATTTTTTCAACTCTTCTTCTAATTCTTTTATCTTTGTAATATCTTTTGCTACAATTATAGCACCAGAAACATTACCATTTTCATCATACAATGAGTTATATATAAATTTAACCCAAATGTAGTGACCATTTTGCTTTCTAAATCTTAGTTCTTGTCCAGTACTACTTTTATCTATAAATCCTCTATTAAAAGAACTCATAGTTTTATCCAAATCTTCAGGATGAATATTACTAAATATATACTTCCCTATTAGATCTTTTAAATTATATCCAAGTATTGGCTTAACTGAAGGACTTACATATTGTATTTTACCATTGATATCTATTTTACATATTAAGTCTTTCATACTTTCTGTAATTTCTCTTAAATTTTTTTCACTATTTTCAAGTTCTTCTGATACTTTCCTTGAGTTAGTAATATCATCTAATATAACTATAGTACCTATGAAATTATCATTTACTCTTATCTTTTTAAGCTTTACTTTAAAAAATGAATTGTAATTATATGATTTGTATTCTTTTATAAAACTAATTTCAGAATAATTGCCAGAACAAAAATATTTTAATTCATCTTCTATCCATGAAAACTTTTTCTTTTCATTTAAATTATCAACTCCTACATAAAAATCCATAACTTTGAATAATTCAGTAGCTGTATCATTTATATTATTTATCACATTTTGATCATCTAAAATAATAACTGGATTAGGTATACTTTGAAATATAGATAAGTATTTATTCTTTTCATCGATAGACTTCAAATTCCACTTCTCAACCTTCACTGTTTCAATAAATTTCTTCATAGTTATCTCCTAAATCTAACAAAAAATTTATCACGTTAAATTAATAAAAAATTAAAATTTTCTTAACTTTTATATTAATTTTATGATTTATAGCCAATAATGTCAACATATACATTTAAAGTATATATCAAATAAAAAATCTATAAAACCAATGTTTTACAGATTTTTATTCTATAATTAATTAATACTTCATATTGATATACTTTATTGCATTATATATTTTAGTAATTATGTTACATTTTAATTTACAAGTGCAAGCATCTGATTTTTAAAAAGCAGATTAACTAATGCAATAACACGACCTACACCAAGCACTGCCACTAAAGTTCCTATACCAATTCCAATAACATTTTCTGTAAACATCATTCCAATAATTACAGTAATAAGAACACTAGATATATCTATAATATTCTTTGCAAATCCAAGTCCTTTTCCCATTCTTTCCCCTAGTGCTTGTGTAAGACCGTCTGCAGCATTTGGAACAATTCTCATTTCAATTGAAAGTGCTGCTCCAATACCAGTAAGTATAATCGCTATTAAAAGTAAAATCATATTTTTTATTAGACTATCACAATTTATATTTATAATATTATTAAAAATATTGATAATCCAACTGAATGCAATACTCATAGGAATTTGTAATAAGTCAAATATACGAAATTTCTTTCCACGAAGCAATGCTTGTCCAGCTACACATAATATATAAATACATAGTGTAGAATTTCCTAAATTTATCTTCCAAATCTTTGATATAGAATAAGGTATTGAGATGATTGGGGATACTCCCAAACCCGTTTTTGTATTTAATATAATTCCCAATGCAAGTATTATAAGTCCAATACAATACATTAATCCACGATAAAAATTTTTCATATATACTCCCCCATTCTTAACTTTTCACATAAATAACTTAATTACCTTATAAAATTTATATTGAACTAATTAATATATATAAAAAAGACTTTTCAATAACTTGAAAAGTCTTAATAATGGTGCGTCAGAGAGGATTCGAACCCCCGACCAACTGGTTCGTAGCCAGCTACTCTATCCAACTGAGCTACTAACGCATATTTAACATAATTATATTAACACAAATATAAAAAAAAATCAATTTTATATTGTTTAATTTGCAAAACAAAAGCACCTAACATTAGGTGCCCTATGGCGGAGAAAGAGGGATTTGAACCCTCGCGCCGGTTACCCGACCTACGCCCTTAGCAGGGGCGCCTCTTCGGCCACTTGAGTATTTCTCCATGTCCTACATTTATAAATTATTATAATTTGGCGGAAAGATAGGGATTCGAACCCTAGGTACGGTCACCCGTACGCCGGTTTTCAAGACCGGTGCCTTAAACCAACTCGACCATCTTTCCACGTCTGTTGACATGTATTATTATATCAGCATAACATATACATGTCAACACTTTTTTATATTATTTTATTTTCTCTTTACCTCCCATATATTGTCTTAATACTTCTGGTATTATTACACTTCCATCTTCTTGTTGGTAATTCTCAAGTATCGCAGCTACTGTCCTTCCTGCAGCTAATCCTGATCCATTTAATGTATGAACATACTGTGGCTTATCCTTTGAAGTTTCCTTATATTTTATATTAGCACGTCTTGCTTGAAAATCTTCAAAATTACTACAACTTGATATTTCTACAAATCTATTGTAACTTGGCATCCATACTTCTATATCGTACTTTAAAGCTGCTGTAAACCCTAAATCTCCTTTACATATTTTAACTACTCTATAAGGGAGACATAACCTTTGTAATATTTCTTCTGCATCATTAATTAACTTTTCAAGTTCATCATAAGATTGTTCAGGTTTTGTAAACTTAACAAGCTCAACTTTATTAAATTGGCGCTGTCTTACTAGACCTCTTGTATCTCTTCCAGCTGAACTTGATTCTGATCTAAAACATGCACTATACGCAACATGTTTTATAGGTAAATCCTCACCTTTTAAAACTTCATCCCTATAAAAATTAGTTACTGGAACTTCTGCTGTAGGTATTAAAAATAAATCACTATTTGAAATTCTAAATGTATCTTCTTCAAATTTAGGAAGCTGACCTGTTCCTATCATACTACTCCTATTTACCATATATGGTGGGAATAATTCTTCATAACCATGCTTTTCTGTATGCACATCTAAAAAATATGTTATAACTGCTCTTTCAAGTCTAGCTCCTAATCCTCTATAAAATGTAAACCTTGATCCTGCAACCTTTCCTCCTCTTTCAAAATCAAGTATATTAAGATCTTCTCCTATATCCCAATGGGCCTTTGGAGTAAATTCAAATTTAGTAGCTTTTGACCACCTTCTTATTTCTACGTTATCTGAATCTGTTTCCCCTTCTGGAACTGATATATGAGGTATATTAGGTATTCTAAGCATTATATGTTGAATTTTATTATCTACTTCTGAAAGTTCAATATCAAATTGCTTTATTTTATCTGTCAAACTCTTTATTTCATTAATAATAAAATCTGAGCTTTTACCTTCTTTTTTTAATTTTCCTATTTCAATTGAATCTTTATTTTTTTTATTTTTTAATACTTCAACTTCAATTAGTATCCTTCTTCTTTTTTCATCAAAATCTAATAATTCATCTATAATTTTTTCTTCAAAATGTTCCCCTCTATTTTTTAATGCTTTTTTAATTTCTTCTTTATTTTTCCTTATTCTTTTTAAATCTAACATAAACATTTCCCCCTTAAAATTTTAACCAAAAAGCCTCTCATTCCTAAAAAGGATGAAAGGCTCTGTACCATAATCAACTAAAACTTTTCATTTTACTTATTAATTCTAACCATAGTCTTAGTAGAAACTATGTCCACCCCGGTATTTAAGATATTTTTACAAACTATATCTCCTTTTGTTATTGGTGCACCTACATAAAGCCTACTTAATGCTTTAGAACATTCTACCCATAATTTCTTGTCTAATGGCTTTGTACTTTTTACTGAAATTACATTACCATTTGCACCTTTTATCCTTACTAAAGTAGTAAAAATATCTTTATTATTGTTAATTTCAAAATGTGCATATTTTTCACCTATATTACATAAATTACCTGAAACTTCTATTGAATCATCGTATTTATCTATTCCTAATATGCATTTTTTATTGCATTTATCACAAATAATCTCTTTTATCAATTTAAGCTTCCTCCAAATTATTATATATCATCAAACTCTTTAATTCTGCTTATCATAATCTTTGAATTTTTAGAATCCTTAACTATATCAGTAATTTTTTTATCAGTTTCTCTTGCCAATATTGATGATATTTTATTTAAACATTGAGCTCCCATACAGCTTCCAAATGTTACTCCCGTTCTTCTCTTTATACCTTCTATTGTACGTGCTCCTAGAGGTCTTCTAATAGAATCTATTATTTCTCCCTCACTTACTTTTTGGCAATTACATATTATTTTACCATACTTTTTATTTAACTTTATAATTTCTTTTCTCTCATCATTTGATAAATATCTAAATCTATAAAAATCTCTTCTTTTATCTACAAAGTCCTTTTTTAAAACGCAATTTAAATTACTAACTATAGTGTCACAAACAATTTTAGCAATAGCAGGTGTTATTGTAACCTGACTATAATTTTTTCCCGTAACCTTAATATACCCTTTATCAATTACACTATCATCTATTATTAAACTATCATTAAAAAATGATGACTCATAGAAAGCGCTAATACACTCTTCATCAATATTCCCCATAAATCTAGATATCCTTTTTATACTTTCTTCATATGTTATATTCTCATCTGTTTTTATTGCTACTACATAACCTCCATCAACTGTAGGAATTGTATATAATTTATTTTCACTCTCATTTAAGGTAGATATTATATTTTTAAAGTTTGTCTTAAATTCCCTTTCCAACAAAAAATATTTTAAATTACTTCTATTTTTATTTACTTTATTAAAACTATCTACACTATAGTTTTCTCCTGGAGTGGTATTTAGTACTGTGGTGCATGTAAATTTATTTTTATTTGTAATTACACTAAATCCTTTTGATATTTTTTGTATGTCCAAAACTTCTTCTTGTAATTTAAAATTTACTCCATTATCAAATGCAATTTCTCCATAAGCTATTGCAAGATCATAAGGTGAGATCACTCCTGTATTTTTAGAGTAAAGAGCCTTTTTTACGTCTATCTTTAAATTTGGTTCCATTTTATATACCTGCTCTTTATCTAATAAATATATTTCTTTTATTCCTCTTTTTATTGATATGTTGTACATATTTTTAAGTTTTTCTTCGCCCTTTTCATCTTCAGCAACAATTAAATATCCACATTTTTTAAAATTAACATTAAATTTATCCGATATTTTTCCAACAACATCATTACCCATAGTTTGTAATTTAGATATCAAAGTATCTTCCGCTTCACATCCATCATATACTACAGAACAATTAATAAGAGCGACATCATCTGCTATATCATAATCTTTCTCAATAAGGGCTATATTCAAATTATACTTTGAAAGCTCATATGCAGCTGCACAGCCTACTATACCTCCGCCTAATATTAATACGTCGTAATCCATAGTTAACCTTCCTTTCAAAGATTTACAGCAATTCTAGTAATGTATAATTACTGTTGAATTCTCAGGAATATTTTTGTATATCCATTCAGCATCTTTTACAGATATTCTTATACATCCATGAGAACATGGAAAACCTATTTTTTTCTTTTCATCTTCTATTATATTACCTTTTTCATCAACTGGTATAGAATGTATTAAATAATTTGAAAAAAATTTAATATAATATCTTGCTCCTTCTTTGTATTTATTACTATAAAAATACTCTCCTTTGCTTTGAACATAAAATATTCCTAGAGGTGTTTCAGTGTCCTGGTTTCCAATCATTCCTGTAGAACATGAAATAGTTCTTATTGTATTGTCATTTTTTATAACATTTATATTTTGTTTGATTAGATCAACGTCTAATATATAATCTGTTTTTCTATATACTATTCCTTTTAAATTATCCTTATTATTTTTTATCCATCCTCTTTTTCCACACTTATTTTCTTCACAATAAATATAACCATTTTCATTTTTATAAGCTACTACTACATCATTCTTAGCTAATTGAAACAGTACTTTACCCTTCCCTGAATTATCATTATAGACATCTACCTTATTATCTGCTATATAATAAGTTTTCTTAAAACATGTATTTGAAGAAAATATAGCTACATCATCTGTAGCTGCTTTTTTATCTAAATTACTTTTATCATTATTTTTACTTAAAGTTTCTGTATTTACCTTACCTTGTGAGTTATCATCAAACTGCACCATAAATGCTGGAGCAAAAATAAAAATACAGGTAAGTATAAAACTTAAAATTATAGTTTTTTTCAATGCAAATACCTCCAATTAGATACTGTATCTGTATTATTTGCACATAACATATAATTTAAACCTGTATTTCCAAATTTTAATATAAAGCATTGCTGTAATTTCATAATATCATATTATTTTTTCTTTACATTGATATGGTGTTTTTAATTACTTTCCTAATTGATTTATTTTTTCTCCTAGTTGCTTTATATATTCACCATATTTAGCCCAATCTCCACTTTTTTGTGCTTCTACAGCTTTATCATATAATTCTTTAACTGTATTTATATCTTGCATTTTTTTAGTAGTATCCTCAGTGGTTTTATTATTACTTGACTCATCATTTTTATTTTCATTCTTATAATTAAATACTTGTTGAAGAGCAGCCTCTACATTTTCTGATAAAATTATTTTATCTCCATAAGAAACTATAACTCTTTTCATTTCTGGTATACTACTTTTACCACTAGCTCTTAAGTACATAGGTTCTATATATAATAATGAATTATTTATTGGAACTATCATTGTATCTCCAAACTGTACTTGAGATCCATTCTTATTCCATAAAGCTAACTCTTGAGATATTGTAGTATCTTGATTTATCTTTTGTTTAAATAAATATGGACTATATATAGTTTTTTCAGGAGGAAACTTATACAATACCATTTTACCGTAATTATCTTTATCCATTCTAGCACCAAATAAGGCTACCATATTATCCTTATTTTTCATATTAAAATATTGTAAAAGAATCATCTCTTCACTTTTTTCATTTGGAAGCTTCATAACTACATATGGTGATTCCATTGTATCTTTTTCTCCATCTATCTGCTTTTGATTCTTTGCTACTTCCCATAAATCTTCTCCATTATAAAAAACTCCTGGATCAGTCATATGATATTTTCCTAGCACACTACATTGAATTTTGAATAAATCTTCTGGATATCTAAAATGCTGTTTTATATCATCAGATAAAGTTCCTAAATCCTTAAATAGCCCAGGAAATATTTTAGAATAACTTAAAATAATAGGATCATTCTTGTCCATCATATAAAAATTTGTTGTTCCATCCGATGCATCTATTACCACTTTAACAGAATTCCTTATATAATTAATATTATCTTGTGGTTGAGAAAAAGGGTACCTATCAGAAGTTGTATATGCATCCAAAATCCAATAAAGCTTTCCATTACTTATAACAATATAAGGATCTGAATCATACTTTAAAAATGGCGCTATTTTTTTCGTTCTGTCAACTATATTTCTATTTATAAGAATTTTACTTTCATTTGTTATATCTCTAGATAGAATAAAGTTTAAATCTTTTTTATTAGCTGCAAAAAATATCCTATTTAACAATGTCATTTTTATACCTGCAGGACCGTTATAATTATTAGTTTGATTATTTCCACCTTTAGGATAATCAAATTCGCTTATTTTAGTATTTACTACAGCATAATCACCTGTTTTTTCTCCAAAATATATTCTTGGATCTTTAAGTTTAATATTACTACTATTTTCAGGAGGTATATTCTTTATTAGAAAATCAGGCTGCCCCTCTGATGTTACTGTATTTACCTTACTCATTACTACACCATATCCATGTGTATATACTAAATGACGATTTTGCCATGTGTTAGGTTCTAATGATTTACTATTAATTTCTCTCGATGCTACAAATACCTGACTAATCTTACCATTTATATTATATCTATCTACATTTATATCACTAAATGTATAATAATACCTTATATTTTGAACTTGATTATAAAATTCTAATGCAGGTTTAACAGAATTTATTCTTATATTATCTATAGTATCCTTGTTATCCTTTATATTTTCTTCAGTTAAGTTTTCTTTTACTTCAAAAGGTTTTGCATCAATATTGTCAATATTAAAAGCTTTTCTTGTATAATCTATATCATATTTTATATAAGGTTGTTCCAAAGTTTTTTCATTTGATTTCACAAGAAAATTTTGTACCCCATTAGATACAAATCCTTCTATTACAATTAAACTAACTATTACAGAAACGGATATTACTATAAGTTTTCCCTTTGAGGTAATCACACTCCAAAAAATAATTATAGCTGCAATAAATGCTACTACTACAATAACCTTATAAAATAACAATGTTATATGAGTATCTGTATAGCTAGCACCAAATGCAACACCTCTATTACTATAAACTAAATTAATAGATTTCAATATGTACCCTAAAGAAACACATATCATTATAAGGAAAGAAAGAATTGCTAATTGTTTACCTGCAAATCTAGTAAGTCCATTATTAAAAATACTTACATTGCTAAACTTATTTTTAAAATTTCTTCTTGAATAAATTCTATCTCTAGCACTTAACATGAAATAAGTTATCAAAGTAACAATTATCAAAAATATAAGCAAAATAACTATTTCTGCATATATAGACTCTATTAAAGGAAGTTTAAATATATAAAAAGATATATCAAAATTAAAAATAGGGTCCTTTATATTAAATTTTACTGAATTAGTAAATTGCAATATTCTGTACCAATAAGTTGAAGCAAATACATAAGATATTATAAAAGATATTATTGTATTAATTATAAAGAATACTTTTCTTTCAATAATGCTTCTTCTAGCATTTACCTCCACAACCTTCTTAAATTTGATAATGCTAAGTCTTAAACTTTTATAATATATCCATATACCTATAAAGCTAATTAAAAACATAGGTATCATAAGTTTAAAAACTGCTACTATTTTAGTAAAATAGATAGATAAATATCCTACTTCCTTAAACCATTCTATATTTACTATAAAATTTACAATCTTTCCTACAGAAAAAAGACCTAAAAATATTATAAATATAGTTGTAATAAAAATTAGTTTTCTTTTCATTGTTAATCACCTCTTATTCATCCTTAATATTTTTCCAAGAGTTGAATATTTAGTTTCTATTGCACCACAAGGACATAATTCTTGACAACAAAAACATCTTATACATTGTTTCATATTCCACACAGGATACTTTTTTCCTTCTTTTTCAATTATTTTTATTACTTTTGGCTTTTCTGGACATACTTCTGAACATCTAGCACAGCCAATACACTTTTCTTTTATAACAACAGGATCTGGTGCAATTAGATCTCTTAAAAAATTAGTGACTTTCGGACTTATAAAATAAAAATTTCCTCCTTCCCTACAAAGTTCAAAATCTTTTACTAGCATATCATTAACTTTTTCACCCAAAACCTGTATATTTTTTTCAAAAACCTCTCCCCAATTATTATCAAATGCTTCTTTTAACACTGGTATATCCAATGGATTATCATATCCTATTAACTTTGTTGCAATAGAATCAACTGCAGTTAGACTTTTACCCATAATTAATGTATTCATTTTTTTCGGTTTTCCACTTTTAGGACCATTTCCCTCCATAGCAATAATACCATCTAATATGGCAAAACTTGTATTAACTAATGTGTTCAAATCTAAAAGCATTTTGCAAAAATTATTGGCATTTGGCATTCTAGTATGCCATGTAGCTTTTAAAGTACCTGGTATACATCCAAATTGATTTTTTACAGCCCCAGTATAATAAGCCATTGCATGGGTCTTCAATTTGGGTAAAGTTATAAGTACATCACTTTCATAAGGAGCTCTAGCTATGGTCCATGATTTACATAATATAGAATTATCCAATTTTACATGCACAGACTCTTTGAAATCTTCAAACTTTACATTATATTTTTGTGCTACTTCTAAAAGTCCTGATCTTTCAGCTGCCTTATTAGAGTCTCCAAATCCAGGTGAATCACCAAATGATATATTACAAGAATAATCTTTTACAATCCTTATCACAGATTCAAATACATTAACATTTGTAATTACAGGTGAGCCTACTTGCTCTATAGATAACATATTAGGCTTTAATAAAACTTTACTATTATAAGGTATAAGCTCTCTTAAAAAACTGTCACCACCCAATGAATCAAAACCTTCTCTTAACTTTTTTTCTATAGTATCCACATCATAAGTTTCACATTTTAATAGTGCTACTTTTTCCATAACCTATCTCCATTCTTAACAATTTTTTAATCTGATATTAAATATCCTTTTTCTTTTAATTCTTTAATCATATTTTCTATTATTTCTTCATTCTCTGCTACTACAGTATGCAAATGAACACCTCCTGTTAAAATTAAGAGAGGTTCCGCCTTATACTTATTTATCTTCTTTATAAAATTCTCTACATCATAAAACGTTTTTATCATAAGCATTCCTCTTATTTCTCCATATAAGGGATGTTCTACGATAACATCTTCTATTATGCCACCAAATTTAATTATAATTTTAAGTTCATCTTCTATATTTTCAGTTTTATGTGAAAAAGCCATAACCCTCTTTACTATACTTTTTTGTTCTTTAGGCATTAAATATCCTTCAGGTGTAGCTATAATTTTTTTACCCTCTGCCCTTAATATAGCTATATCTTTTACTATTATTTGTCTTGTTACTCCCAATTGTTCGGCCAACTCATGCCCTTTTTCGGGATTATTGCTTTTTTTTAATATTTCTTCTATATACGTTCTTCTTTCTTTTGAATTCATTTTTACCTCCAATAAATATAGTTATAAATTAATATCAATAAATTTATAACTATATTTTACCATTAATTTTTATTAAGTAAAATATTCATTATTAATTTCTGCTATCACACATTTTTAATATATTTAATTCACTATCTTCTTTTACTTCATTGTTATGATGATTTTTAATTAAATATAATATTCTATCATTGTAATTATATTTTTTTAACATTTCATAACCTATTATTCCATGATTATAATAAACATATATTTTTTTTAAGTTAGAAAACTTTTTTAAACGCCCTTTAGAAATTTTATCTGCTATAACAATAAGTCCTTTATCTATTATTGTTAATTTTTTGACACATTTTCCTATATCATGTAATAGTGAAGCTTTTAAAATAACTTTAGAATCTAGATTTTGAACTTTACAAACTTTTTCTACATCATAAGCTACATTAATAGAGTGTTTTTGTTCGTTCACAGATAATCTAAAAAACAAATCCAATTCCTGAGAATTTAGATTACTTTTTAAAAACTTTATATCTTTATCATTTAACTTTGAATTTATAGCCCAATAGAATTGCTTTATTCTATAAAAAATCATAAAATACAACTCCTTCTATAACTATATTTTAATTCATATAGTTATAAAGTGCACTAATTATTTGTAAAAAAAAATATCTGTAATCTAAATTACAGATATTTTATGGTGGAGATAAAGAGACTCGAACTCTTGACCCTCTGCGTGCAAGGCAGATGCTC
>NZ_JIBU02000041.1:36782-36903 GCF_000633595.2 Clostridium drakei
CCTGCAGTACCATCGGCACTATAAAGCTTAACCATCGTGTTCGGAATGGGAACGGGTGTTACCTTTATGTCATTATCACCAGATATTCTTATTTAATTTTTAGAGATTTGTTATCTCAAAA
>NZ_JIBU02000042.1:0-32964 GCF_000633595.2 Clostridium drakei
CACGGAGTAAAAGTTAAAATCCAAACTTCCACTGCACCTTTGCGTCGTAATATTTTTAAATTATACTATTGTATCTATGCTGAAAAAGATATATTATAATGAATGGTGATATATTAAAACATTTTTACAAGAGAGGACAGGATAATATATTTATGGAAAACTTAAGATTAAGTTCACAAAATATTTATAGAATAATTGAGAAATTAAAGATGGAGAAGGTATTTTGTATATCATTAGTACTTTCAATTTTTACTTCTTTTTTTGCTAATCCCAAAATATCATATATAAATTTTAAGGTTATTGTACTTCTTTTTAATTTGATGATAATAATTTCTGCTTTAAAAGAGCTGAAGTTTATGGATAAAATTGCAGTTATAGTTTTATCAAAGTGTAAAAATACTAGAATGATTTCCTTGATATTTATTCTAATAACTTTCTTTGCTTCTATGTTGGTAACAAATGATGTTGCATTACTTACTTTTGTTCCTTTGGCTATGCTTACTTTTAAAAAGGTAAAATTTGATCCAATGAAAACAATAATACTTCAAACTTTAGCAGCTAATATAGGTAGTAGTCTTACACCTATGGGAAATCCACAAAATTTGTTTTTATTCACTCATTATAATTTGAGCAGTTTCCAATTTTTTTCAATAACAATACCATTTGTGATTATAGGCATGTTTTGGCTTATCTTATTGAATATAAGAATACCTAAAAAAAATCTTCAATTATGTATTGAAAACGTAGATATAGAAGACAAAAAGAGGACTAGCATATATTTAATCATTTTTTTGATTGTGATCTTTTCTGTATTTGGAATTGTAAACTATAAGTATACATTTTTGATTGTAATAATAGGCGTATTTCTTATGGATAAACATCTTATAAAAGAAGTAGATTATTTTTTATTATTTACGTTTATATGCTTTTTTGTATTTATTGGGAATATATCTAGTATAAAAAGTATTCAAGCATATTTAAATAATTTTTTACAAATAAAAGATATGCCTTATTTTTCATCTATAGTGTTTAGTCAATTTATAAGTAATGTTCCGTGTTCGGTATTGTTAGCAGGATTTACTAAAAATTGGAAAGAGGTTCTTTTAGGAGTCAATATAGGAGGAATGGGAACACTAATAGCCTCACTAGCAAGCCTTATTTCATATAAAATATTTATAAATGAAAATGAAGATAAAAAAAATAAATTATATTTAAGTAAGTTTAACATTTATAGTTTTGTAAGCTTATTTTTATTCACTATTGCAAATTACATATATATTCATTTGTAAAAGATATGTTTTTGAGTATAAAATGTCTTTATTATTAGATGAAATTTTTATTAAACAAAAGAATATGATTAATGCTTTAAGTCATTGGAATATGGAATTTCAAATTGTCGAGTTTTTCCCATCATATAAGCTAGTTTAATAATTTTTTGTTCTTCATCAGACATTTTTCTATTAAACATTTTTTCAAATTGTTTAATTAGTTTAGAGATATCAAGTATGTTTTCTTTAGGAGTGTTTCTAACACGTCTCATATTTTTATTTATGTCATATTTTATAATGGTTACATTTTTTTTAGGAATTTTCTTAAAAACTTCTGCTGTATAATAAGCGTCATTAAGGGCATTATGAAATTTGTTTTCAATATTAATGTTTAATAATTCAGCAGCATTTTTAAGTCCAATACTGGTTCCTTTTGGATAGTTAAGATATTTAGATGCATACCACTGAATATTAATATAATTCTTTGAAATTGAGCTTGCATCTAAATTATGGTATTCTATATTTCTAAATAATTCTTTTATATCACAAGCACCCCATACGCATAATATACTTTGATTATTTCCTATAAACTCCAAAAAATCTTTATAAACTTCTTTAAAGGATTGTTCTTTATTTAATATATCTATTTTAATGCCTGTCATTTCTTCTACAAAAGGATTCATAACAGTATATAATTTAGGTTTCACTAATTTGTCAATGGTAGAAATAACCTGGAAATTTTCATCAAGCTTTACAGCACCAATTTGAATTATTTCAAAAGGACATTTTAAATTTGTTAAATTTTTGTTTTCTTTTTTAGAATTTAAACTTTGATTAAATTCTAAATCAAATATTATGTAGTTCATTGTTATTCTCCTGAATTTCAAAAGATTTCTCCATATTTATTATATCACAAATTATTGGTGTTAATTTTTTTGCTTGTTTGATCTAATGATCTTAATAAAAAAGTATATACTGATAATTAATATTGACAATATAGCTATTTTTGAGTTTTTTGTCATAATGAAATATTATAGTGATTTTAATTAATTTAAAAAATATATAATAAATTGTTAGTGGTATAGTTTGAAAAAATATGAATTATAGTGTAGAATATGAAATATAGTGAAGTATTATTTTAAAATAAGTAATAAAGTTAAAATGTAAAGTACAATTTGAAAGGAGCACAAGATGGCAATACTAAAAAAACACTTACTAGCATTGTTGATAACTTCTAGTACATGTTTACTATTTACATCTAAAACCTTTGCTAGTGATATAAAATTAAATAGGATAGCGGGACAAGATCGTTTTGAAACTTGCAGTAGTATAGCAGATTCTGGTTGGACTAAAAGTGATTATGCAATTTTGGTTAATAGTGAAATGTATGCAGATGCTGTTGTGTCATCACCATTAGCAGATAAATACAAAGCACCAATACTACTTACAGGAAAGGATAATATTCCAGATATAATAGTAGACAAATTAAATAAATTAAGAGTTAAAAAAGTATTTATTTTGGGTGGTCCAAGCCTAATATCTAAAAATGTTGAAGAACAACTAGAAAATATGGGTATATCTATTGAGGAAAGAATTGCAGGCCAAGATAGATATGAAACAGCAGTAAAAGTAGCAAGTCACATAACAAATCCTAACAACTCTATTTATGTGGTAAATGGGGAAGATTGGAGGAATGCATTAGCAATTAGTCCAATAGCTACTATATCTCATAGTCCTATAATTTTTACTAATAAAGATGGTGTTCCAGATGTAGTTAAAAATAATATAGATAACACAAATCATAGTTATAATATTATAGGGGAAAAAGATGACTATGATTTTCTAAATAATATTGAACAGCATTTAGGAGGAAAACATATAAGAACTTTAGGATATAATAAGGTTGATACAAATATTCAAGTATATAATTCTTTTAAGGATAAAATGAAGCTGAATAAGGTTTATTTAGCATCAAGTAAAGCTTTTGCTGATGGTTTGTGTATAAGTCCATTGGCAGGAGGAGATAAAAGTCCATTGTTTTTTATTGATGAAGATAATATAAATGAATTTAAAGATTTCTTAGATGAAAATGAAAAATATATAGGAGAAATTAATGTTATTGGTGGACAAGGGGTTATTGCAGATTCAACACTACAAACTTTATTAAAATCAAATACTACTGCTAGTATAAATAATAGTGATATCATAAACAATAGTAAAGGAAATGGAATTTCTGATACTAATAAAGATAATAATGAAAATTCAAATGAATATCAAGATACAAACAATTATGAAAATAATAATTCAATAACGCCTATAATGGGACAATCACAAGTATCAGTAGAACAATGTGAAAAATTTTTAAGAAAAAGAAATCCTAATGCTCCTTATTTGGCTAATATTTATAAGAAATATTGTGATATTTATGGAATAAGGTTGGAATGTGCATGGGTACAGATGTGTTTGGAAACAAATTTTTTAAAATATTCTGATACTTCAATAACTACATTAAATATGAATAATTACGCAGGTTTGGGAGCCTTAGATAACAATGGAAGAGGACAAGCTTTGAGTTTTTCTACCGAAGATGAGGGAGTTAAATGTCATATTCAGCACTTGTTTGCATACAGCAGCAAAAATACATTACCAGATGGAGAATTATTAATTGATCCAAGATTTAAGCTTGTGCAAAGAGGTTGTGCTACTAGTATTGAAGACCTTGGAAATGGTAAATGGGCTTCAGATAAGGAGTATGCTAATAAATTATTAAGTTTGTTAAATCAGCTTAATAATAATTAGAGCTTAAATTAATGATAATAATTTAAAAGCCAATGCTTAACTTTAAAGCATTGGTTTTTAAATGTCTAAATATATATCCAAAATATCGGTACTCCAATTTTGATTCCTATCTAACGATAGGTGGGTGTCAGCATAAACGATTCAATCGCCTTAAATGCCATAAGAGGACTCACAAAAAGGTACATTTCCACATTTAACTTATCGGACTCCCTAAATAAAAATGTAGGTTCAAAATAAGAGCTTAACGAATACCTCAGAAAACATATTTTAAAATCTAAATTTAGAATTATAAGTTAATAATTTTACAAAGTTATTAACTATAACTAAAGCTGCAAAATAAATTTTTGTTCTATGTGAATATAATAACAGATTTAAATTTACAATTCAAGAGATTTATATATAGCAATTTATTCCTTAAGCAATAAATTGAAAAAGTAATATTTATCTAAATTAGTGTAAAATATATACATTTGCAATAATTAATTAAATACAGTATAATATCTTATGTTTATATCAAAATAATTTTAGCACATAGGAGTATATTAGAAATGAGAGCAAGTTATAAAAATCCAAAAGAATTAGCAAGTAAATTGAAAGATTTAGTTGATACGTATTTTGAGGGTTTATTAAGTTATGAGGAATTAGAAAAAACTATTATAGCTATAATAAATGCCAATGGCGATAGAGTCTATAAAAATGGATTCATGCCAACAAAATTAGCTGGTATTTTAGGTACTGAAAGAGTGGATGTTATAAATAAAATACAACAAACAATGGAATAATTCATATGTAAAAAGGGTTATCCTAAAGTAACTTTTATATAATATATTAAGTCTTTAAATTAAAATCTTAATATATTATATTTTTATTTTGGGAAAGCCTTTTTTTATATAAATTAATATTAAATAGAACTTTTGAAAAAGGAGTACGTTATTTATGAAAAAATTATTGTATGATTGTGATAACACTATGGGACTACCAGGTAGAGATGTAGATGATGGACTTGTAATTTTGTATTTACTTGGGAGTCAGGATATAGATCTAAAAGGTATAACAACAACCTATGGGAATAGTTCTGTTGATGAAGTTTTTGAAAATACAAAGAATATGCTTAATTTTTTAGATATAACAAATGTACCTTTGATAAAAGGTGCTGGATCATCACAATATAGAATAAGTGATGCAGCAAAATTTTTAGCAAAAGAAGCATCGAAAAATCCTGGAGAAATTACTTTGCTTGCAACAGGATCACTAACTAATTTGTATGGTGCATATGAATTAGATAATAATTTTTTTAGCAATCTAAAAGAGATAGTTTTGATGGGGGGAATAACAAAGCCTCTTATAATAAATGGTGTGAATTTAGATGAATTAAACTTTTCTTGCGATCCTACAGCTGTATATGAAGTGTTGAATTCTAACAGTGATATAACTATATTAACTGGTAATACCTGTCTTCAAGCTTTTTTTGGAGAAAAAGAGCTAAGTAAACTGAAATCACAAAGTGATCATCGTATATATGAATTTATAGCAAGAAATATAGAACCTTGGTATAATTATGTACACAAAACTTTTGGAGTTTGGGGATTTTATAATTGGGATATTGTATCAGCAGTGTATGTTACAAATCCAGAAATTTTTAAAAATAAACATGAGTATGTGGTTTCAAGTAAAATTGATTTAGGTAAAGGATATCTTAAGATTGACAATAGTAAATTAAGTTCAACAAAAATAAATATTCCAACTGGCATAAGAGATAGAGAAGATTTTAATAAAATTGTATTTGAAGCTTGGAGAAGGCTTAAATAATAAAATGTTATAGTAAAACGTTTAAATATAGGTAATACTTATTTTTGGGTATTATTTTATTTACATATGATATAATAATATGGATTTTTAGAGAAATCTATATATTTAATAAGGGAGGTTAAAATGTGAGAAAGATATTGGCATTGCTTATGATTTTTATGTTATCCTTAGTTTCTTTTGGATGTACTCAAAAGAAAAATTCAACTGATGATGCAATAAATAAAAGTTGGGATACCATATTAAAAGAAGCTAAAGGAACAACTGTTAATTTTTATGGCTGGGGTGGAAGCAAAACAACAAATTCATGGATTGATGATTATTTAGCTAAAATGTTAAAAGATAAATATGATATAACTTTAAAAAGAGTTCCTATGAATATTGAGGATATATTAAATAAATTAATTGGAGATAAACAGGCAAATAATAAAAAAGGAACTATCGATGTAGTTTGGATTAATGGAGAAAACTTTTATACAGCAAAACAAGCAGGAATACTTTATGGACCTTTTGCAGAAAAATTACCTAATTTTAATAAATATATAGATAAAAATTCTATAGAAGTAAAATCTGATTTTGGATATTCTGTGGAAGGATATGAAGTACCTTATGGAAAAGCACAATTTGTAATGGTGTACAATGGAAATAAGGTATCAAAAATACCTGCAAGTGCACAGGAATTATTGCAATTTGCAAAAGAAAACCCAGGCAAATTTACATATTCTGCACCTCCTGACTTTACGGGAAGTGCTTTTGTAAGAAATATTATATATGACACTGTTGGATATGATAAGATAGCTAATGTAAAACCAGATAAGGCATCAGTGGAGAAAGTAATTCAACCAGCTATGGATTATCTAAAGCAGTTAAAGCCTTACTTGTGGAATAATGGAAAAACTTATCCATCTACAATAGCTCAATTAGATAACATGTACGCAGATAATCAATTATTTATGAGTATGTCTTATAATCCAAATTCAATACCTGGTAAGGTAAAGAGTGGTGAGTATCCAAAAGCTACAAAGAGTTTTATATTTAATAAGGGAACTATAGGGAACACTCATTTTTTAGCAATACCATATAATGCACCTAATAAATCAGGGGCAATGGCTGTTATAAATGCAATAATTACTGTTGAAGCACAAGCATCAAAATATGATCCAGAAGGTTGGGGAGATTTACCAGTTTTGGATAACAGTAAACTTTCAGCAGATGAAAAAAAGAAGTTTGAAGAAACTAAAGTTGGAGAAGGAGTAATACCTCAGGAAACATTATTGAGTCATAGAATTCCTGAAGTTCCAGCGCAGTTGGTACCTATTATAGAAAAGATTTGGTTAGAACAAATTCCAGGAGATAAGTAGTAGTAAATTTTTGATAAATACTTAAAGGGGGACATTGCAAAATGAAAAGATGGGTTAAGCCTTATATATTACTTCTGCCAGCTACGGTTGTTTTATTTGGAATATTGGCATCTGGCATAATAATGGCTTTAGCACAAAGTTTAGGCTATATGCCTATTATTGGTATTAAGGAATTAACATTTAAGTATTATATTTCTATAATTGCTGATAAAAGCTTTTTGCAATCTTTAATATTTAGCTTGAAAATTTCATTGATTTCATCAATCGCAGCAGTTATAGTTGGTGTAGTACTTGCTTACTCTATGCTTATTAATAAGCATAGAGTAAGTATAGAAAAAACGTTGTACATACTTCCTATAATAGTACCTCATATGGTTGCTTCTTTTTTAATGTTCAATATTCTATCTCAAAGTGGACTGTTTCCTAGAATTTTATATGGACTTGGTATGTTAAAGGAACAATCACATTTTCCAAATTTAATTTTTGATAGATATGGTATTGGAATTATAATGACTTATCTTTGGAAGGAGATACCATTTGTAGCTATGGTAGTGTATGCATTTATGAGCAACATAAATAGAAATCTTGAGGAGGTAGCTGTGAATTTAGGGGCTAGCAGAAGACAGCGTTTCTGGTACATTATACTTCCTTTATCATGGCCTTCAATTATATCTTCTTTTATTATTATATTTGCATTTTCATTTGGTGCGTTTGAAGTTCCATACTTGCTTGGACCTACAACACCTAAAACTTTACCAATAAAAGCTTTTATAGAATATTCAAATCCTGATATTTCTAATAGGCCTTATGCAATGGCTTTAAATGTTATTCTTGCTTTTATTTCCATAATAATAGTATGGATTTATGATAAAACCCTTAGTTTGATTTGTAGAAATATGTAAAGTTTTAAGCTTTGATTTTATACAGGAGTGAAAGTATTTATGAAGAAAAATATTGCTTTTAATATTGTTATTTATTTGGCTGTCTTTTTAATTGTTTTGCCATTAATAGTTTTGCTATTATGGGGATTTAGTAAAAGATGGCCTTGGCCGTATATTGTACCTAGAGAGTATAGCTTAAGAGGAATAAGTTACTTTTTAATTGGTTATAGTAATTCTACTAAAATACTTTTATATAGTATTTTTTTATCTTTTGTAGTTACTGTAATCACTCTAATAATAAGTATACCAGCTGCTAGAGCTTTAGGCTTATATGAATTTAAAGGAAAAGGTTTTTTTAAACTTCTTGTACTTTTACCTCTTATTATATCACCAGTTGCAGTTGGGATTGGTATTCAGGTGCTCTTTATAAAAATTGGACTTGCAAACACATTCTTAGGTGTAGTTTTAGTACACTTAATACCATGTTTGCCTTATGGCATAAGGATACTCACTGATGTATTTGAAATTTTAGGTGAATCTATGGAATTTCAAGCTAGAACATTAGGAGCAAGTAAGCTGCAGACTTTTTTTTATGTAACTTTACCCTTAATATCTCCAGGTATAATATCTGCAGCAGGTTTAGTATTTATAGTATCCTTAAGCCAGTACTTTCTAACCTTTATTATAGGAGGAGGAAATGTTATAACCTTCTCTATGATTATGTTTCCATTCATTCAAAGTGGAGATAGAACCATAGCAGCTTGCTATAGTATTGTATTTATAGTTACTACTTTAATACTTTTAGTTATAATGGAGAAAAAAGTTAAAGCTTACTATGCAATAGAAAATCATTTTTATATTTAGGAGAGAACATATGGCTAAGTTACAAGTAAAAGATATAAATAAAAGGTTTAATGAAACAAAAGTATTAAAAAATATAAATTTTTTCATAGATGATGGTGAAATAATATCTCTTTTAGGTGAATCTGGATGTGGAAAAAGTACTACATTAAAAATTATTGCTGGACTTATGGAGCCTGATAGTGGAGATATAATTATAGATAAGTATTCTGTTTTAAATGTACCACCAGAAAAACGAAAGATAGTAATTGTATTTCAAGATCATTTGCTATTTCCTCATTTAAACACAGAGGATAATATTGGTTTTGGTCTTAAAATGGCTGGTGTAAAAAAGCATATTAAAGACAACAAGGTTACAGAAATAATAAATTTATTAAAACTCCAGGGTTTGGAAAAAAGATATCCCAAAGAATTGTCAGGAGGTCAAAGGCAGAGAGTTGCATTAGGTAGAGCCTTGGCAGTTGAACCTAAAGTTCTTTTGTTAGATGAACCTTTTTCAAGCTTAGACATGAGATTGAGAGATGAAATGAGAGAACTAGTATTAGATATACAAAAGAGACTTAGAATAACTACTGTTTTGGTTACTCATGATAAAGAGGAAGCTCTAATGATGTCAGATAAAATTGCAATAATGATGAATGGAAATATAAAACAGTTTGATACTCCAGAAAATATTTATGAAAAACCTGTAGATCCATTAGTTGCAGATTTTTTAGGAGAAAAAAATCATATAGCAGGTTATGTTGACAATGGAATATTTCATTGTGAACTTGGAAATTTTCAAATAGAAGTATTTTCTAAAGAAAATGGTGAAATTATGATAAAGCCAGAAGATATACAGCTTTTATCTAAAAATGAAGAAAGTAACTTTACTGATGTTATACATGGCATTATAAAAAAGAAAAGATACTTAGGAGATAAAATTCACTATATAGTTGAAGCTGAAGAAAATGATTTCAAGGTAATATCCAATAAGCATATGAAATTTAATATAGGTGAAAATGTGAAGCTTAATATAAATTTTTCAAAAGGAATTTTTTATTCAATGACTGACAAAGAAAAGTAATTATTTAAACTTTAATTTTCATAATGAAGATTGAAAAATGTTAATGATGGTGATGATTATGGTATCGATTATAATTCCTGTATTAAATGAAGAGAAAAATATTGAAAAAAGTTTGATTCAATTTAATAGATTGAAGGGTGATAAAGAAATTATTGTAGTAGATGGTGGAAGTAATGACAATACAAGACAGATTGCAAAGAGATTTGCTAAGGTAGTCTTAAGTGAAAAAGGAAGAGCAAATCAGATGAATAAAGGTGCTGCAAAGACCAGAGGAAATATACTTTGGTTTGTTCATTTAGATTCAATTATTAGTGAGGCTTCTATTGAAAAAATTCAGCTAGCTATAGATGAAAAATATGTTGGTGGAGGATTTTCATTAAAGTTTTATGATTATGATACATTGTTTATGAAGTATATATCAACAACTTCCAATCTCAGAGCTAAATATTTAGGATTGTACTTTGGTGATCAAGGGATTTTTATTAGAAGAGATGTATTTGAAGGAATAGGAGGATATCCTAGGCAAGAGATAATGGAAGATTGGGAACTTTCACTTTTGATGAAAAAGATGGGTAAACTAAAACTTATTAATACCACCATAGGTACTTCAGCTAGAAGATTTAAAAATGGAGGACAATTAAAAACCCATTTATTGATGCATAAAATAAAATTATTATACTTGTTAGGAACACCTACAGATAAATTAGCTAAAATTTATAAGGATGTGAGATAAAGTAATGAATGCTCTTATACTTATGACTAGAGTGCCAATTGCAGGCATGACAAAGACACGATTAATGAAAATTTTTACAGGCACAGAATGTGCACAGCTACAGAAATGCTTTCTTTTGGACTTATTTAAAATGCTTAATAAGATTAGAAAAACAGTAGATATATACATAACTTACACTCCCGAAAAATCCTTTTGTTTAATAGACCATATTATTCCAAGCTTTATAGATAGTTTTCCACAAGAAGGAGATGATTTAGGAGATAGGATGAATAATGCAATTGAAAAACTTTTAAATAAGGGATATTCAAAGGTAATATTAATTGGATCGGATATACCATCTCTTCAACCTGAAGATATTAGTAAAGCTTATGATGAGCTTGAAAATAATGATATTTGCTTGGGACCAACTAATGATGGTGGTTATTATTTAATTGGCATGAAAAAAAACTGTAAGGAGATTTTTAATAATAATTTGAAGTGGGGAAATAAGTCTGTATTTGAAGCTACTTTAGCAATAGCTAATAACTTAAGATATAATGTAGGTCTTACAACAAAGCTTAATGATATAGATGAAAAAGAAGATATTGAAGATCTTATTAAAAGAGTAAAAAGAGGAGAATTTAATACAAAGCTATTACCTTATAATACAGTAAACTTTATAGAAAATAAATGGGGAGATGTTCCTAGTGCTAAAAGATATATTAAATAATAAAATTTATGACTATTTAAAATACAGCAATTTAAATGAAAAACTTAATATTGGAGAAGATTATAATGTAAAGTTTTTAGCTCAAGGAGAATATAATATTAATTTTGCACTTGAAGGCTCTAATAAAAAGTATGTTTTTAGAGTAAATACGGGCAGTCAGCTTGGATTAGAAAACCAAATAAAATATGAGTATGAAGCTTTAAAAAATTTGGAGGCAAGCAGTGTAACACCAAAGGTTTATTATTTAGATGATAGTAAAAAAGATTTGGATTATGGAATATTAGTAATGGAATTTCTTGAAGGAAAGCCCTTACGATATGATAAAGACTTAAATTCTGCAGCAAAAATATTTGCTAAGATACATTCTATAGATGCAAATGGAAATGGTCTTAAGAATTTTATTGTAGAAGATAATATATTTTCTGCAAGAATAAATGAATCTCAAAAATTACTTAGAGACTTTTTTCAATCTTCTAAAATACCTTTGTATCTTAAAAATTTTTTTGATATATTTATTAATTGGGCTGAAAAAAATAGGTATGAAGAAAAATATTTTTTAGAAAATAAGTGGCATGTTATCAATAACACTGAAGTGAATTCTGGTAATTTTATAATTGGAAAAGAAAAGTCTTACCTTATAGATTGGGAGAAGCCTGTAATAAGTGATCCTTGCCAGGATTTAACACAATTTTTAGCACCAACTACTACTTTGTGGAAAACAGATCGTATATTAAAAGAAGAAGAAAAAGAAGAATTTTTTAAAGTATATATAAGTAATTTAAAAGATAATAGTATAAGAGAAAGAGTGAACCTATATACTCCATTTCTTTATTTAAGAGCGTTATCTTGGTGTGCATATGCATATTTGGAATACCAAAAGGAAGATAAGGAAATTAAAAATATGGATACTTATAATAAAATAAAAGAATATTTAGATTTAGATTTTATGAAAGACTTATTAAAAAATTATTTTTAACTAAAATGGAAATAAATTTTAATAATATAGAGTGTATATTAAAATAGATACAAAATCTGGGAGGCCGTATGAGTAAATTTACATATTCAGATGATTTTAATAATAAAGCTAAAGAGTTTTCAGAAAGCTGTATTAACTGTAAAGCTTGTGTTAAAGAATGTGAAATGCTAAGCAATTTTAAAATTAATCCTAAGAAGTTTTTTGATATAGATATAAATAGGGTAAATACTGATCCCAATATTCCATATTCTTGTAATACTTGTGGTACTTGTACTAAGGTATGTCCAAAAGGATTAAAGCTTGAAGAATTATTTGTTGATATGAGAAAAGAACATATAAGGCATAACGAAGGAATATCCCCAATTAAGGGACATAAAAGTATAGAATTTCATCAAGCCTTTAGCTTTTCTAAAATGTTTAATACTTCCATACCAGATATAAAGGCAGGGTATACAAAAAGGGTATTTATTCCAGGCTGCAGCTTATCATCGTACAGGCCGGAACTTGTAGGAAAAACCTTAGAATATTTGCAGGAAAAACTTCCTGGAACAGGTGCAATATTAAAATGTTGTGGTAAACCAACATTATCATTAGGACAAGAAGAAAAGTTTCATCAAAGGTATTCAGAACTTCAGGAGGAGATTGATAAACTTGGTGCTGAAGAAGTAATAACTGCTTGTGAAAATTGTTATAGTACAATGTCTCAATTTAGTCCTAAACAAAAAGTAAGATCTCTATGGACTGTTATTCCTGAACTAGGACTATATGATGAAATGAAAGGAAAAGGTAAAAATAGTAATATTACTTTCAGTGTTCATGATGCATGTCCTACAAGAAATAATTCAGATATACATGAAGGTGTAAGGTGGATTATAAATGAATTGGGATATAAGTTTAAAGAAACAGAGTATTCTAGAGAAAATACTAGATGCTGTGGTTTTGGAGGAATGGTTGTACCTGCAAATCCCAAACTTTCTCAAGAAGTTATAAAGAAAAGTGCAGGAAATTTAGGAGATTATGTAATAACGTATTGTGCAAGCTGCAGGGAAGCTATGGCTATTGGTGGAAAAAGATCTTTTCACATACTGGATTTAATGTTTGATGATAATTATACTACTAATTCAGATATACCAATTTTAAAGAAAAGTTTTTTACAGAATTGGACATCAAGATATAAATGTAAACAAATTTTGGAACACAAAGGAAATTAATTTTGGAGTTATTTTAACTATAATTTTTATTTATAGTTGGACAAATGTGTATAGTTTTTTTGTATTTGAAAGAAATAAGAATTTTCTGTAGAATGGGGTTGGATAATTAGATAGGAGGATTAATGATGCACAAAATTAATAAAAAATATATTGGCATAGCTTTAATGGCTATAATAATTGTTTTAGTAATGTATTTGTGTAAATCATCAAGAGCATTGGAAAATTGCACTCCACAGAGTATGAAAAATTATATTAGCTCTTTTGGAATGCTTGCTCCTATTATCTACATAATTATGTTTACTATAATTCCTCTGACACTATTTCCAGATGCAGTTTTAGCAATAGCAGGGGGGATGATTTTTGGTGTAGGTATAGGAACGCTTTATACTATTATTGGAGCTGTATGTGGAGGAACGTTATCGTTTTTTATTTCAAGAATATTTGGAAGAGGATTGGTTGAAAAGCTTATCAAAGGTAAGGCGGAATGGTTTGAAGATGGTATTGAAAAGAAAGGTTTTTTATTTATACTTATATTAAGACTTGTACCTTTGGTGCCTTTTGATGTAATAAGTTATGGTGCAGGACTTTCAAAGATAAAGTATAAAGATTTTGCATTTGCTACATTTATTGGCATAGTTCCAGGAGTTTGGGTGTATACAAATTTAGGAGATAAATCAGGAAACGTATTTTCATTAGAATTTTTTGGAGCAGTAATAGTATTAGTATTGCTTACGATATTTTCTTATTTTATGAAAAAGAAAATATCAATTAAAGGTTTAAAAAGTAAAGCAAATGGTCAAAATTAGTAAATATCAATGAGAAATAATTTTAAGTTAATTAATTAGAATAAGTGAGCATATTAAAGAAATTTAAGGATTATAATGGGAGGAACAAAAAATGAAAAAAATTATATCAATTGCCGCTTCAATATTGCTTCTCGGAATGGTGTTAGCAGGATGTTCAAATAAACAGCAGCAGTCACAAGAAAGTAAACCATCAACGAAGGAAGAAACAATGACTGTTAATAAAGACAAGAAGGAAATAAAAATGCAGGCAGAAGTGAATGGAAAGTATTTCACAGAAGGTACAAGACATGCAGTAGTATATAAGGGTGGTAAAAATGGAGAAAAATCTATACTAAGAGGATTAGCTGATGAGAAAAAATTCTATGAAGCAATGATGTCATTAGGAGCAAAGCCAGGAAACAATTTAACTGCTGAAGATATGAAAAAAGGAGCAAAGAGCATAGAAGGTTCAAAGGTTAACGTTTTTGTTACATGGGATGGTCTTGGAAAAGAGATACCATTTGGCGATGTAATCAAATCAACTGATTATAAGGGGAATGATTTACCATTAAGAGCAATGGATTTTAGATTTGGTGGAAATATTGATAGAGCAAATAAAAATAACACAGGATGTGTGCTATGTCTAGACAGTTGTGCTACAGGAATTGTAAGTAATGCAGCTTATAAAGCAGGTGAAGTTGAAGCTTTAAAAAATGTAAAATTTTATGGTAAAAAGGATGTACTTCCTAAAGATGGAACCAAGGTAACTGTAATATTTAGACTAGCTGAGTAATGTTAATTAGAGGGGTACGGAAGAATACTTCCGTATCCTTTATTTTTAGGAGGAAGCAATATGAAAATCTTTAGATTACTATATAATAGTTTCATATGGGGCATGCTTATTTCTATTTTAACTTTTCAAAATGAATGGCTTGAAATGAGAATAAATACAGGTATTTTTATTCCTATAACCATGTTATTAAGTTTAATTGTTGCAATGCTAATTAAGAAGTTTAGTAAGTCACATATATTACAATTAAATTTAATTAGTACAACTTTAAATGTTTTAGTTTGTACTACTATATCCATAATAGTTTTAGGTAAGGAAAGAATACAAGTTGTTCCTGCCGCTATTATAAGAGAAGGAATAAAAGAATCTAATATAAATTTTTCTAGTATAAATATAGCATTATTGACTTTTTTAATATTTGGACTTATTTTATGTTTTTTTGAGAGAGGTGGGATTAAAGTGAAAAATGTGTTTAAAGGAAACATAATGAAAATTTTTTGCATTTTTATAGTTATTTGCTTATATGTTTTTGTGCCACCAATAAAATATAACGTGAATCAGGCAATTTCCGTATTGAAAAATGTAGATGTTAAATCAGCAAGAGAATATATACTTAGCTTTGGAATTTGGGCACCAGTCGTTTCTTTTTTACTAATGATATTACAATCCGTAATTGCACCGCTTCCAGCATTTATAATAACATTTGCTAATGCAGGACTTTTTGGATGGGTTAAAGGAGCAATGTTATCATGGTCAAGCGCTATGGCAGGAGCTGCATTATGTTATTATATTGCAAGAATTTTAGGAAGAGATGTAGTGGAAAAGCTTACAAGTAGAACAGCTTTAAAAAAGATTGATGAGTTTTTTGAAAGGTACGGTAAATATGCAGTTCTAATTGCCAGACTACTGCCTTTCATATCTTTTGATATAGTTAGTTATGCTGCAGGTTTAACATCTATGAGTTTTTGGTCATTCTTTGTGGCAACAGGTATAGGACAGCTTCCTGCAACTATTATATATTCTTATATAGGAGGAATGTTAACAGGTACAGTAAAAACATTTGTAATTGGTCTTTTAATGTTATTTGCATTAAGTGCATTAATTGTTTTGGTTAAAAAAATGTGGAATGATAAGAAAAAAGCTAATAATAAAATTAAAGAAATTTAAAATCAATGAATATTACTAATTGAAATATTCAAGTTAAAAGTTGTAATTTCAGTTGATGAAATAAAGCAGACATTTTAAAAATGTCTGCTTTGAAATTTTTATATATTTATTTTTTTACGTTTTGCTTCTATTCTTTGTACCATTTGCTCTGCTGCTTTAATTGGATCAGTTTCTACATAGAATTTAGCACCGTAGTCTTCTTCCATCTTATTTAATAAGTAATCCACAGCAAAAGGGGAACCTGTTACAGGAGGAACAACTCCTAGCCATGCATCTATACCGCTGCCTACTACGTAAGTTCCTATAGCTACAGCTTTTTCTGACATCCACTCTGGAGCTGCGCCAACTACTGGTAAGTCACTGATATCTACACCTAAATGATTTGCAAGTTCTCCAGCAAGTTGTAAGTTACGGCTGATATCAACACATGAACCTTGATGAAGAACTGGTGGAATACCTAATAAATTACATACAGTCTTAAGTCCAGGACCAGCGAGTTCCTTTGCTTCTGGTAACATTAAACCAGCTTTAGCTGCTGCATGAGCTGCACAACCAGTAACAATTATTATTACATCATGAGCAATTAGATATTTCATCATGTCTACATGACATGTATCATGTGGATTTTTTGGATTATTACAACCAACAATAGCTGCAGCGCCTCTTATAGTACCAGATACTATAACATCTGCAAGAGGTTTAACCGTTTGCATAGGTCCTATCTGTGAGTTAACAACTGTGTCAAGACTATTTACGATAGCCTCTGTACTAAATCCAACCATAGCTTCACATTTTTCATTAGGAATTAAAACTTTTTCTCTATCTCTATTTTTATAATTTAATATAGATTGTTTTAACATTTCTTTTGCAGAGTCATATGGATGCTCTTCATCAAATTCAATATACAAAGAATCTGTTATATGAGCTTTTGGTGAAGTTGTTATAAATTTAGTATGATAAGATTTTGAAAGTTTTGCAAGTGCTGGCATTATACATTGAACATCAACTATTAATCCTTCAACTGCACCTGTTATTACTGCAAGCTCCTGTTGTAGGAAGTTTCCTGCCATTTTAATACCATGTCTCATTGTTATTTCATTTCCTGTACAGCACATACCACAGACATTTATTCCTTCTGCTCCTTGAGCTTTTGCAAGAGCAATAAGTTCAGGATCTTCGGAAGCTGCAACAACTGCCTCTGAAAGTGATGGTTCATGACCATGTAATATAATGTTAACTTGATTAGTTTCTAATACACCTAGATTAGCTTCAGTTTGTACTGGTGATGGAGTTTTGAATAAAATGTCACTAATTTCAGTTGCAATATAAGAACCACCCCATCCGTCTCCAAGGGATGCTCGCATTGCCATGTTATAAAGATTTTTGGCATCTCCTGAACATCCAATATGAGTTGAGTGCATTATACTAACTATATCTTTATCAATTGATCTTGGAGTTACACCAAGTTTGTCCCAAACTTCTCTTCTCTTTGTAGGTAGAGCTTTTGAGAAAGCTAAGTTCCCATGAGGTTTACCAAATTCATTTAATGTAGCTGCAGCTATATCATGTGCTATATCATAAATGTCTCTTCCTTCAGTCTCAATGCTATATTTTTTAGCAACAGTCATAAGTTTCTTTTCGTCTCTTATATTTATTTGTCCATCTCTTGATGCATTTTCAAGATAAAGGCATAGTGATCTACCATGATCGGAGTGAGCGGCTGAACCAGCTGCACACATTCTTGCAAAGTTTCTTGCAACTATAACGTCTGCTGTAGCTCCACAAATACCTCTCTCTACACCTTTTCCAGGAACTGGACTTACTCTACAAGGTCCCATAACACAGTTCCTGCAGCATACACCTGCTGAGCCAAAACCACAAGGCGTTTTCATTTCAGCTTTTCTATCCCAAGCAGTTTCTACACCATCTTTTTTTGCCTTTGAAATAAGTTCTTCTTCTGCTCTTTTTATTAATAATCCTCTGTCTTCCATTAATAAAATACCTCCTTGTTTCTACAATAGATTCGTAAAATAGATTGTAGTTTTTTAAAATTGCTTATATACTAAAAGTAGAAAATTTAACATAGTAGGGGTAAGCTAATATGTCCTTGATGGGAGTAAAATATATTATTAGTCATAGATGAAACTAATTTGGGTTTTAGGTTTTTCCAAGACTACACTTATATATTTATAAAGATAAAATTTCTTAATGATTAACTATTTTTGATATTTTATGCAAGAAGAAAATATTCAATATAGTTTTTATTTTATCCATGATTATCCACTGCTGTACCCCTAATACGTTTACAATTAAATTATACGACAGATATTTACATTTGATAAACAACTTAAATTTATACTCATACAACTAAAAGTTATATTACTTTTTTAGTAATTTACAATTGAACAAATGATTATAAATAGTACATAAAAAGGTAGGTGCATTAGATTGGATATAAAACAACTAAAATATTTTTTACAGGTTTGTAAACATAAGAGCTTTTCCAGAGCTGCTAAAGAAATTTATATTACCCAACAGGGATTAAGCAAGGCAATTAACAATTTGGAAGAAGAACTTCAGTATCCTTTGTTTTATAATACATCTAAAGGAATTAGGATAACAAAGTATGGGGAGTATTTACAAAAACAATCCGAACATATTGTGCAAGAATTTGACTTGATTTTAGAAGGTTTAAATAAAATGGACAATATTAATGAGGGAACTTTAACAGTATGTTTTTCCTTTGGAGTTCTTAATGCATTGTCACCAGATATTATATCAGATTTTAAAGAAATGTATCCCAATGTTGAACTAATTGTAAAAACATATCCAGATTCAATTTGTGAAGAAGTAGTTATGAATGAAAATGTAGATTTAGCTGTTTCAATTGGTCCTGTTAATGAGAAAGATTTTAATGCCACTGTTATTAAAAGTCAACACCCTTGTATATTAGTAAATGAAAAAAATTCATTATGTAAAAAAACAGTAGTAGATTTTAGTGATCTTGAAGATGAAGATCTTATTGTTCTTAATGAAAAATTTCATTTTCATCGTAATTTTATTAATAAATGTAAAGAGGCAGGTTTTGAACCAAATATAGTTTTCACTACTTCAGAAATTATTGGCATTCATAAATTAAGTCATTTTAATAAAGGTATTGGAGTCAGTGTTGATTTTATGGCTAAGGACATTAACTATCCAGATGTTCATCCAATTCCATTTAAAGATCAATCTTTTGTGTGGGAAATCTGCTTAATAACTAAAAAAGATCGATTTCAGTCTAATTTAGTGAAAATATTCACAAAACATATGTTAAATCATTGATATAATAAGCATTGTAACTAATTAAATACAGTAGTAAAATATACATAAAAAAATGATATTAATATATTTCAGTTTGTAAGCTAGGAGGTAGGTTATTAGGGTTGTGAGCTACCTAAATTAGCTCCAAAAAAGATAATTTTGTTATAATGGTAAAATAGAAAGATTATAAAGGAGTTTAAGATTATGTATTTCAATAATAAAGGTAAAGAAAATACAAGTGATACTATTAATTTAGCATTAAAAACTGCAATTCAGA
This sequence comes from Clostridium drakei, assembly GCF_000633595.2. Classification (GTDB taxonomy): domain Bacteria; phylum Bacillota; class Clostridia; order Clostridiales; family Clostridiaceae; genus Clostridium_AM; species Clostridium_AM drakei. The sequence goes on from NZ_JIBU02000042.1 coordinate 19,994, forward strand.
AAGGAATAAAGCATATTGTTGTAGCATCCTCAAAAGGTGGTACAGCAAAACTTTTAAAAAATGATAATGGAATAAATATTGTAGCTGTAACACATGCAAATGGGTATCCAGAAGCAGGAAAAAATGAAATTACAGTAGATGTTAGAAAAGAACTTGAAGAACTTGGAATAAAAATATTAACAACTACTCATGTATTAAGTGGGGCAGAAAGAGGAATTAGTAGAGCTTTTGGTGGAATTAATCCTGTTGAAATAATTGCTCAAACTTTAAGAATCTTTGGGCAAGGTACTAAAGTTTGTGTTGAAGTTTCAGTCATGGCCTTAGATGCAGGATTAATACCTTTTGGAGAACCAATTATTGCAATAGGTGGTTCAGCATACGGAGCTGATACTGCATTAATTTTAACACCTTCACATGCTAGCAGTATATTTGATGTTAAAATTCATGAGGTGATTTGTAAGCCTTCATACTATAATGAATAAATAATATTCTATAATAAAGGGAACATCCTTAGATTTCTGTAAATCAAATCTAAGGATGTTCCCTTTTATAAAATCAGTTATTTACATAGGTAGTCAATAGCAATTTGTGTATAGCAAGCAACACCAATTGGAAGTGCGTCTTCGTCAACGTTAAAATTATTTGAGTGATGTGAATAACAACAATTTTTTGCTTCATTTCGTCCACCAAGTAGCATTAGAGTACCTGGTATGTGTTCTAGATATTCTGACATATCTTCAGATCCCATTATTTTTCCACAAGACATTATTTTATCTTCACCAAGGAATTTTTCAATAGACTTTTTAGCAAATTTAGTACATTCTTCGTCGTTTGTAGTTGTTGCACATATGAAGTTATAATTATATTCATAATCACAGCCATATGCTTCACAGGTGCTTTTTACTATTTTTTCAACCCATTCAGGAATTTTCTTTCTGGTATATGAGTTGAAAGCTCTATTCATTCCTTCCATTTTAACAGATCCAGGTGTAACATTAAACCTTTCTCCACCATGAATAGTACCTATATTTATAACTATTGGTGATCTGACATCATTAATTCTGCTGACAATAGATTGAATTCCGTTTATTACAGCTGAAGCACATACAATGGCATCAACACCTTGCCAAGGTGATGAACCATGACAAGATTTACCTTTTATCGTGAGATCCCATATATCTCCACTTGCCATAAAAGGTCCTTCTTTAAGCACTACTTTTCCAACAGGAATATCAGACCATATATGCATACCAAATATAAAATCAACATCAGGATTTTTTAATACGCCACCTTCTACTAGCTTTTTTGCCCCAGCAGCAACTTCTTCAGCTGGTTGGAATATAAATTTAACAGTACCATTAAGTTGTTCCTTCATTTCCGATAAAAGTTTTGCTGCACCTAAAAGCATAGAAGTATGACAATCGTGACCACAAGCATGCATGAATCCAATATTTTCTGAAGTAAAAGGTAATCCTGTATCTTCTGTTACTGAGAGTGCATCCATATCAGCTCTAAGAGCAATAACTTTTCCAGTACATGCTCCTTTAAGTATTCCAATAACTCCAGTTTCTCCAATATGTTCTACCTTAATGCCCATTTTTATAAGTTCTTCACTTACAATTTTAGAAGTTCGGAATTCTTTAAAAGATTGTTCTGGATGTTTGTGAAAGTCTCTTCTATATTTAACTACCCAATCCTGTATTTCTTTAGCTTTTTTAAGTATATCAGTATTCAATATAATACGCCTCCTGTCTAAAATTTTATAATTAATAAATTATTTATAATAAATTTATAAATATGCTTGCTATAATAACGGATGCTATAGATACTGTTGCAAAACCACCTACAAGCATTCGTGGAAGAAGTATGTCCACAACATAAAGTCGTTCATCTTCAGTTTTACTCACTGATTTACATACTTCATTAGTTATAATATAATCTGCAGGAAAACCAAATAATGATGTAAGAGCACAAGCAAATCCCATTTCCTTTGTAAAACCAAAAAATTTTCCAACTATCATAGACATTATGAACATACCCAAAATACCTAAAACTATTAAAGTAACTATTGGGATCAGCATTCTTACAAGTTGTGCTGGTCCAACGGCCGAAAGTCCTGCAAATACATAAGCTAATAAACCAGATATAAGCCATGAAAAAACTCCAGCTGTAACAAGAGCACTTTCTTCAAGAAATCCAATTTCACAAAATATAACACCAAATACTAAACATACAATATACTGATTTATAGCACCATGAGTAAGTCCTGAGACCCAACTTGCCAAAATTGCAACAATCATCACCTTAAAAAGTATCAAACTTGTCGTTCTATAATTTTCAGGAACAGGTGGTATAAGTTTCTTACATACACTGTTTTCAGTTAGTTGTTTACTATTTTTAATTTCTGTTTCATTAGGACCATTTTTTCTGAAATCTTTAAGCAATCTTTTACCTTCTCTTTTAAGACACCAAGAAGTTAGAGGATATCCGAAAAAACTGTGAGTTATAAACATTGCTATTGGTAGTGCAGCAAGTGCCATAAGCCCTTTTGCTTTTAATGCTTCAGACATTAGAAGTGCTGCTACTATTCCTCCAGTTAGAGGAGGAGTTGCAGATACAACTACATGCCAATCAAAGAAAAATCTGCCTATGGTCATGGTCATAAAAACAGTTCCACATATACCGAATACTGCAATTAAAACAGCCTTCCATTGTTCTATAAGCTTTTTTAAACTCATAAGAGTACCAAGATGCACTAAAAGTAAGCTCATACATATAGATACAAAATTATCACCAAAAGAAGCTTGAGAGACTACATCTTTAGGTACAAAAGTCCAAAATCCTATCATAAATAATACTGCTGATAAAAATACAGAAGGAATATAAGCTTTTGTTTTAGTGGATACTGCTTCACCAATGAATAGAAATGCCATTACTATGGCGAAACATCCAATTGCATTGAATTTCATATTTATTCACTCCTTATACAAATAAAAAATATAATAACTTATTAATATATAAATTATTAGATAGTGGTGGATTTTAGAACTGTATATATTTACCAATAATGTGTGCACAATTCACATTATTAGTGATTTTAAATAAAATTGTTTAAAATTTGCATAAATATAAATTAATTTATAAAACTGAGAAGTTAAGAAAACAAAAAATATGTTTTATTTAATAATTTTATAAGAAACATAAATTTTTGTTGAAGATCATTTAATGAAGTGGAAGAAATAGAGAATAGTTAAATTAAACAAAATATATGTTATAATATTACATATATTTTGTTTAATGTGAGGGCTGAACTATGAATGAAAATATTAACATATTAATAGTAGAAGATGATAATGGTATAAATACTTTACTTGCAAAGCTGATGGAGAAAAAGGGATACAATGTAGTGCAAGCTTATTCTGGTACAGAAGCTATGCTGCATATTGAAGCTAAAGATTTTCAACTTGTAATATTGGATTTGATGCTTCCTGGAATCACGGGAGAAGAATTGATTAAAAATATAAGAAAGGATAAGGAAATGCCTGTAATTGTAATTTCGGCTAAAATTGATAAAAAAGATAAAATAGAATTGCTTAATTTAGGAGCAGATGATTATATTACAAAGCCTTTTGATATAGAGGAAGTATGTGCTAGAGTTTATTCAAATTTAAGGAGATATACGAAATTTAATAATAACAATAGTACAAATGAAAATTTGATTTATAAAGATATAGTTTTAAATAAAGAAACTAAAGAAGTTTCTGTAAATGGTAAAAATATAAATCTTACTGCAAGAGAGTTTGAAATACTTGAATTGCTTTTAATGCATCCTAAAAAAGTATTTTCAAAGGCGAATTTATTTGAAAGCGTTTGGGGAGAAGAATACCTTGGTGATGATAATACGGTAAATGTCCATATGAGCAATTTAAGAAGTAAGTTACAAAAGGCTAATCCAAAAGAAGAGTACATAGAAACTATATGGGGAATGGGATATAAGATTGTATAGACAATAAATAAGCTTAAAGGACAAACTTAAGGTTTTCTTAAGAAGTTCTTTAAGTTTTTTTTAGTTCCAATTTATAGAATAAGCTTAAGCTATTAAGTTAATTATTATAGGAGGAAAAATTATGAAAATAAAAAGCAAATTAATGAAAGTATTGATATGCATATTTGGAGTTTTAATTTTAATTGCATCTGGTACTTTAAGTATGAATAAAATTTCAGAATCAAAGAATGGTAAGGTATTGAAAAATAAAGTAATACCTTTAAAAACAGTAAAAGCTGAAAGTGGGTTTGAAGATTTAAAACCTCTTGAAAGTGTATTAAAAGATAAAAAAATTGTATCTATAGGAGAAGCTACACATGGTACAAAAGAATTCTTTCAAATGAAACATCGTATGTTAGAATTTTTAGTGACAAAAATGGAATATAGATTATTTGCTATGGAGGCAGGTTTTGGAGATGCTCAGGTAGTTAATGATTATATACTTTATGGAAAAGGAAATGTTAATGATGCTGTTAAAGCTTTAAAATACTGGACATGGAAAACTGAAGAAGTATCCAGCATGATAGAGTGGATGAGAAATTATAATAAAGATGATAATAATAAAACAAAAATAAAATTTTATGGCTTTGATGTTCAATCTACAAAAATTGAAAAAGAAAAAGTTTTAGATTATTTAAAAGTAGTGGATGGTAATTCAATTAATAAATATGAAAGCGTATTTAGCAAATTTAATGATGATAATGTATCTTCACTTGAAAAAGACAAATTAGCAAGTGTAAAAAACAACATTAAGGAATTATTAAGTGATTTTGATAAAAATAAAGAACTGTATATTTCAAGGTCTTCTGATAGTGAATATAAAATGGTTTATCAAGATTTAAACAATATCTATAAATGTTTGCAAGTAAAATCCCAAGCTGGAATGGAGTATACTAATACTAGGGATAAGTATATGGCTGAAAATGTTAAATGGATTTTAGATTATGAAAAACAATTTGGAAATGATAAAATCATGCTTTGGGCACATAATGGACATGTAACTAAAGAAATGCCAAATTATACTTCTATGGGATCACATTTAAAAAAGATGTTTAGTAATGATATGTATGTTATAGGAATGGAATTTTATAAAGGAAATTTTAGAGCATATCCAATTAGCAACAGCAAAAGTGCGCACATTAAGGAATTTACTATAAAAAATTCTTCATCTTTTACATTTGCTCATAATCTTCATAATTTAAATATACCTTTATACTTTATGGATTTTAATTCTGCAGCTCAAGATAAAGGTATAAAGCAGTGGTTATCAAACTTAAAGTTAATACATGCTATTGGTGCTGAATATTCAAAATATAATCCTATTGGGTCCTATGCACCACAAATTCCTTTAAATTCTTATGATGGAATGATATTTATAGACAATATATCGCAGTCTAAGGCAATTAATTAGTTAGAAGATGATTTTAAATCTATAATGATTTTTTATGGTTACTCTAGAAAATCTCAAGAACAAGTATAAAAATAGTTGCAGCAATGTGGCTATTTTTTATTTCCAATATTAAAACTTAAGGTTTTCTTAAGGAGTTCTTTAAGTTTTCTTATATGCAGAATTATACAATGATATCAACAGGTTGGTTGAGATAGAGCCAAAGTAATTAATAGATAATACATTTGTAAATATAGATTTTGGAGGAGATTTTTTATGAAGGAAGTTTTAAAAATTAATAATGTAACTAAGGTTTATGGAAAACAAACAGTTCTTGATAAGGTTAGTTTATCACTAGAAGAAGGAGAAGTTATTGGGCTTATAGGACCAAATGGTGCCGGAAAAACTACACTTATGAAAATTATCACTAAACTTATTAAAAAATATGATGGAGATGTTTATATAAATGATGAAAATATAAAAAATAATAAAAGACATGATACAAAACAGATAGGTTGTGTAATAGAAACACCTGGTTTTTATCCAGAATTAACGGGGTATGAAAACTTATTATTTTTCTCTGAAATATCAGGTCTTAAAGATAAAGGAGAAATTAATGAAATAGTTAAAAGATTAGGCATTGAAGGTTATATAAATAAGAAAGCAAAAAATTATTCTTTAGGAATGAAACAAAGAATTGGAATAGCTCAAGCAGTTTTATCCTATCCACCTATACTTGTATTAGATGAGCCAACTAATGGACTAGATCCTGCTATAGTACCAGAACTTAGAGAGTTTATAAAATATATAGCAAAGGAAAAGCATAGGGCAGTACTTATATCCAGTCATATTCTTTCTGAAATAGAGTTAATGTGTGATAAGGTTGCATTTATACAGCAGGGAAAAATAATTAAAGTTGAAAGCTTAAAGAAAAGTGAGAAAGATAATGCACTTGTTGCTTTTGTAACAAGTAAATTAGAAGAATTAAAGAAATTTTTTAATGGTAAAAATTTGGAGTACAAAGTACTAAGTGAAGATAAACTTGAAGCTCAATTAAAGCTTAATGAACTAGAAAATTTAGTTTCAAGTATAGGCAAAGAAAACATACCACTTAGAGGTGTATATGAAATAAAAGAAAGCTTAGAAGAAAAATATTTAAAAACTATGGAGGTAGAAAAGAATGCATAAGCTATTAAAAATGTCCTGGCTTAATGTTAAAAACACAGCATATTCAAAAGAGTTTTTGTTAGGAATAATTGCAGCTTTTGCTTATTCAATGTTATGGATTTGTTTTGTACATCCACCATTATATGGACTTGAGGGTTATGGTTTTGAATTTGGACGTTTTTTATATGTAATGATATTGTATGCAGCGGTTTCAATTTTAAGAAATGATATAAAATCTAATTGTATTAAAACTGTTTTTACGGGGGTTTTTAGTAGAACGGAAATAATGATTTCAAAATCAATAGGTTTAATTATATGGGGAATTATTTTCTCTATAATGGTTGAAGTGAATAATATATTAGCATCGATTATTTTGTATAAGAAGATAGGAATCAATGGTTTTTTAGCATTTAATCATTTACAATTATTTATCACTTATATTATTATAGCATTTTCTATGGGAGCGCTTATGCTTTTAATAATTTCTATAATATTTAGTGAAAGCAAATTCATTTTATTTTTTATAATGATACTTAGTTTGATAAATTTTTATAGTTCATTCATTTCAGTTGCAATTGGAAATCATCCAGAATTAATAAGTAAATTTTCTACTTATATGAAAACACCATTTTATAATACAATAGCATTAATGCAAGGATATTTTAGTATGCAATCAATACTAATAAATATAATTTGGGCAGTGATATTTTGTGTTTTGGCTACACTCATTATTAACAGAAGAGAAATTAAGTAATAGGAGAAGGTGATTATTTTGGAACGAGTTTTAAAGATTATTACATTGGATATAAGAAAAAAAGGCTTTTTTAAGAATTTATTAATTTGTTTATTTGCTGTAGCTTGTATTTTGTTTTTAATTTGTGCAAAAGGTGAAGTGCAAGCAATGCCTAAAATGATGCTGCAGATAATATCGTATATACTTTTAGTTGTTTTTAGTTTTTCATTAACACAGGAATTTTCGAATAAAACAGATAAGATGATATTTACAGGTATATTCAGTAGAATAGAAATAATGTTTTCCAAATTGAGCAGCTTTATAATTGCAGCTATAGTATGCTTTATATTCTATGAAATTTTATCAATTGCCTGCAATACTTTTGATTCAAAAATGCTGCTTAATAATTTATATGCATTTATTGTCTTTGCATTTACTTTAGGCACTTTTGAATTGTTAGTTTCAGTTTTTAGTTCTAATTTTTTACTTGCTGGAATTATCGGCTATGTGCTGTATTTTGATTTGATATTAGTACTTTTAAATCAGGCTTTAGGATCTGGTAGAAGTGAAGCTGTAAAGCATGTTATAAAAAGTTTACCTTTTTATATAGCTAATACTGGATTTTACAGTGGAGGATATACTGCGAATCAATCTATTATTATGATATGCTGTGGAGTGTTATTTTTAATAGCAGCCTGTGCTGCAATTAATAGAAAGGATATATAGATGTTGGCAGATTATAAATTAAAAAATATTCATTGAGTAATAACAAACAAGTGGTATAATTTTTATGTTGGTTAGATAAAGGATAGATTAGTAATAATGTATTTATAAAACTAGAAAATTTGTGGAGGAAATCTTATAGTATGAATAGTTCAATTTTGAAGATTAGCAAGGTCACTAAAAAATATAAAAATACTAATGTGCTTGATAATGTAACAATGACAATAAAAAAGGGACAAATATATGGACTCATTGGTTTAAATGGAGCAGGAAAAAGTACATTAATAAGAATTATAACAGGACTTGTGTCAGAAGATAGTGGCAGTATTGAACTATTTGGTGAACATGAAAAAGATAAAATAGAGCATAGTAGAAAAAGAATAGGTGCTATTATAGAGACTCCAGCACTTTATGAAAATAAAACGGTTTATGAAAATATGCATATTAATAGAATTCAAAAGGGGATACCAGGAAAAGAATGTATAGAAAAAGTACTAGATATGGTAGGATTAAATGACATAAAGGATAAAAAAGTAAAAATATTATCTTTAGGAACTAAACAGATAATAGGAATAGCCATGGCTTTACTTGGTGAACCAGAATTTTTAATTTTAGATGAACCCATTAACGGACTAGATCCAATTAGAATAATTGAAATACGTGAATTATTAAAGAAATTAAATGAAGAATATGGAGTTACAATGCTTATTTCTAGTCATATATTAGGAGAACTTTATCATATTGCAAATCATTATGGAATAATTCATAAGGGTAAACTAATAGAAGAAATAACTATAGATGAATTAAATGATAGATGCAAAAAATTTATTCATATTAAAGTTGATAATGCCGCTAATGCTGCTGTCATACTAAACAAGAAATTAAACACACTAAATTATAATGTTTTGCCTGGCAATGTTATTAAGTTATACGATTATATAGAAGAATCAGGAAAAGTAACAGAAATTCTTGTAAAAGAAGGAGTTACAGTAGAGCAAATAATGCCTATGGGAGAAGATTTAGAAACATATTTTGCCCAAGTTATAGGAGGATTAGAAAATGTCTAATTTGTTGAAGGTAGAATTTTATAAATTAAAAACTTCAAAAATATTTTATTTAACTATGTTTTTAAATTTACTTCAAGGCATTGCAGTTTATGCATTTTCAGAAAATTTTAAATTGATGAGTGGAAAACAAGCATTTACATTTATACTTTCAATACAAAGTTCATTAGCTTTAGATATTTTAATAGGAATTTTTGCGTCTGATTATATAGTTACAGAATTTTCATCAGGATATATTAAAAATTTAATTTCCTATGGGCATAAAAGAATTGATATTTTTGTGTCAAAAAGTATAGTTTATTATATTGGTATTATAGTTATAACATTTATACCAGCATTAGTACTATCCTCCATAAATACAAAAGTAAATGGATATGGAGAAATATTTAACCTTTATTCCATAATATTTTTAATAAAATTATTTTTAATTATAATGATTATATATATAGCTATAGGAAGTATATTTGTTCTAACAGCATTTATATCTAGAAATGCTAATATTACTATTATTGTAATTGTGTTTTTAGATTTTGCTAATAGAATTCTTGATATAATAGCTGTTCAAAAAAAATCATTGGAATGGATTTTCTATAAAAGTATATTTGCACAACCAGGTATTGTGCTATCAGATAAAGCTACGACATCTGAAATCTTACAAGCAGTACTTATATCAGTAGTAATTATAGTAGTAACTACAGTAGTAGGTATTTATGTATTCAATAAATCAGATATTAAATAAAATCTATATAAATTATGAGATTTTAATAACTTCAAAAATATAGATTAGAGAGAATAATAAATTTATTGTAAGAGTTTACTTAGTTTTATGATATACTTTTGAATAAGAACTTTTTATTATTAGAAAGGATGAAAGTAACTTATGAGTATGAAATTTTTAGCTCTTACATATAAAGTTCCAAGCAATACTTCTAAAAACAGGGTATATATTTGGAGAAAAATCAAAGATATAGGAGCTGTTTATTTACAGCAGGGAGTAGCTTTGCTTCCATATGAGGAAAGGTTATTTGAAATTTTAAAAGATCTTAGAGAAGAGGTTAATAATTTAGGTGGAAAGTCAACTTTAAGTGAACTTAACTTTATAAGTGAAGATGATGAAAAATGTATTATATCAGAATTTAAAAAGCAGATAGATGAAGAATATATTGAATTTGAAGATAACTGCCAAAGATTAATATATGAACTTGATCGTGAGACTGAAAATGGAAAGTTTAAATTTTCTGAGCTTCAAGAGAATGAGGAAGAGTTAAAAAAATTTCAACGTTGGTATGAAAAAATCACTAGTAGGGATTATTTCCATTCAGAAAGAAAATGCAGCTCAAAAGAAATGTTCGAAAAAGCAAAAGCAAGATTACAGGAATATTCACATGAAGTTTATAAAAATGACAAGGTACACCAGTAAACTGGGTTGAAGTAAACCAAGTGATATTGTAATGTTTTTGATTTTAGACAAACTTAATATTGAAGAACAAGTTAAAAATTCTTTATGAAATTAATATACATAGAGAGTTTTTATTTTTTTGCATTTTAAAAATATAATTGACGTTACATGTAACAAGTGTTACAATAAACATATGTTACATGTAACGTCAATAAAATATTTCGAGACGTAGATAAAAAACTATATCCAGAACTTTTTGATTGCTGTCTAAAAATTTTGAAAATACGAGAGGTATTTATGGAGAATTTATTAGAAAAAGTAAAAAATGATTTAAAAATAAAGGGGGTTAAAGTAACACTGCAAAGACAAAAAATATTAGATGTTATTATTAAAAATCAACATAAGCATCTAACTACTGAGGAAATTTATATGATCATACGAAAGGAATATCCTGAAATTGGCCTTGCCACTGTTTACAGGACTATGCAACTATTGGAGCAAAACAGTATAGTTTGTAAATTTGATTTTGATGAAGATGGAATTAGATATGAATTTATGGAACCAGGTAATGAACATCAACATCCTCATTTTATATGTAAAGAGTGTGGTAAAGTATATCCAATAAAGGACACTATGTTAGGTTTTGTCAAAAATAAAATTGAGAAGAAATATAATTTGAAAATAATTAATTATAGTCTTAAATTTTATGGGGTTTGTGCAAATTGTAATAAGGAACTTTCGGAGAAATAGATAGTACATATGATTCTTAATTTTGTACATTCAGCTTCAGTTGGGTAAGTTGTAAAATTGAATTTTTAAGATAATTAATAGAACATGAAGTAGGTGGTAAGATATTAGGATATAAGGAAGTTTAGCAATTATATTATTTTAACAATTAAAATTTTGGAGGTTTTGAAAATGAATAATGTTATTTCAAAAAATATAGATGATACAAAAAGTTATTCGCTAATTACATTGATACTGTTTTGGTCAGGATTAGTTATAATGTCTAGTTTGTATGTTACAATTCCATTGGTTTCAACATTTTCACAAATTTTTTCAGTGGAGGTTTCTAAAGCTGTATGGAGTAGTAGTGGATTTTCACTTTGTTTTGCAATTGGTTGTTTGTGTCATGGACCATTATCTGATCGTTATGGTCGTAAAAAAGTAATAATTATTGGATTGAGTGCTTTGACGATTATTTCTTTCCTTTTAGGAACAGTACATAACTTAGTAACACTTATTACACTTCGTGGAATGCAAGGAGTAGCAGCAGCAACTTTTTCACCTGTAGCTCTTTCATATGCAGTAGAATTATTTCCACCTAAAAAAAGAGTTGTAGCTATTGGATTTATAAGTACAGGATTTTTGATGGCAGGAATAATTGGACAAGTTTTTAGTAGTTTTGTAAATCAGCATATAGGATGGAACTTTGTATTTTATATTCTTGGACTTATATATTTAATGACTACTTTATTAATAATACTATTTATACCTAATATTCCTATAAGTCAGCCAGATAATAATATTTCAAAGGTATTTAAACAGATGAAAAGTGTATTTAAAATAAAATCATTGAAATATGCATATATTATTGCTTTAGTATTATTGTTGTCATTTGTCGGTATGTACAGTGCCTTAGGTAGTTTTCTAAGTAGTCCTAAATTTAATTTTACTACTCAACAAATATTATACGTGAGACTTATAGGAATTATTGGAATGGTGCTGTCACCATATGCAGGAAAGTTAGTTGAAAAATTCAGTATTATATCTGTTCTTAGAGGTTCGTTATTACTTTCAATTATAGGACTTGCATTGATAGGAATTAGTACAAATGCTTTATTTATGATTATTATGAGTGTGATTTTTGTAATAGGTATTGCAATTACTACTCCAACTTTGATCTCATTAATTGGTGTGCTTGGAGGAAAAACAAGAGGTTCAGCAGTTTCTATGTATACTTTTATATTATTTTTAGGTGCTAGTATTGGACCAGTTTTAACTATGCGATTACTTAAGACTGGAAGTTACACTATTACTTTCACATCACTTGCAGCTTGTTTAGTGATAGGAATATTGGCTACATTCTTTATAAATTTAGAGAAAAATGTCTAGGAGATAAATATCATAAAAAATAATTCATAATATAAGCATATTGCGACTCAAGCGTATGTAAGCGAAGTAACTTTCAACTGTATTCCGGCTGATATATGCTGTGAAGGAAAACTCACTTCATTAAGAAGTTCTAATGCTTGAGATATTGAAAAATTTCTACCTCCTCAAATGCGACGTCCTGTCGCTTTCGGAGCTTTTGCCGTCCTGGCAAAAATTACGAAATTTTTCAATATCTCAAGCAAAGAACTTCTAAAATTTGTTCGCATCTTCCTTCACAGCATATATCAGTCTCCATACAGTTGAAAGTTACTTCTTAGTGCATTACGTGTATATATTAC
>NZ_JIBU02000042.1:33015-33136 GCF_000633595.2 Clostridium drakei
GTTTATGTATATTTCAGTTATTTTAATAATATCCTATGGCGCAGCCTGAAAAAGTATTAAATTAGTTGATTATTAAATGCATTTGAAATACTTATATGTTTTAGCATTATGTTTTTCAATC
>NZ_JIBU02000043.1 GCF_000633595.2 Clostridium drakei
ATATATCAGCCGGAATACAGTTGAAAGTTACTTCGCTTACATATGCTTACGTCGTAATATTTTTATATTGTTAAACTAATTGTCATTTGTTTTCTTCAAACATAGTGTTTTATTAACAAACTCTATTCCGTCTTCTTGATGAGAAATAATCATTAAAATATTACATATATCCCTTTCACTAAGTATCTTAAGAATAATTTTTCTAGTTTCAGTATCCATATTGCTTGTTCCTTCATCTAAAATAATTACATCTTTTTTTGCAATGGTTGCTCTTAAGAAAGCAATGATTTGAGTTTGTCCTCCTGATATTCCAATTCCATTTTGATTGATTTCAGTTTCCAGACCATTTTCAAAGCCCTGAATATATTTTTCTAAATTATATTTTTTGATTAGGGATACTACATCTTCCTTACTTTTATTAGTTTGTCCATATAGTATATTATCTAAAATACTACCTCTAAACAAAAATACATTTTGAGATACAACTCCTATTTTACTTCTTATACTTCTTTTATCAATAAGAGAATATTTCTTATCATTTATAAAAATTTCACCTTCAGTTGGAGAATATAATCCTAAAATATTTTTAATCAATGTAGATTTACCTGTTCCATTCTCTCCTTTTATAAGAACTTTATCACCTTTATTCATTTTAAAATTTAATTTATCTATTATATTTTCACCATTTTCCTCATATTTAAAGCTTAAATTTTCAATAGAAATACTATCTATGTTTTCATTTATTATTTCACATTTTTCTGTGTTCTCATCATTCATTTCTAAAAATTCTTGTGTTCTTTCAATACTTACACACACAGGTTTCACAGTCATTCCCAAACTAGCAAAGCTTGATGTAGTTGCAAATATTTTATTCATGTATGCGATAAATGCAGTATATATTCCTATGGTTAATTGATTATTTAAAATAAATATTCCTGAAAATAATAATATTAAAATTGCTGCTAAATTATTTACTAAAAGTATATTCTCCATGAAAAATAAGATTTGTTTACTTTGTTTTATACTACTTTTCACCATTTGGTTTAACTTATTCTTAAATTTTCTAAGTTGAATCTTTTTTCCATTCAATATCTTTATTTCTTCTATACCATTTAAAACTTCATAAGTTTCGCCACTTAAAACAGCTCCTGTTTCCAACATCAATTTTGTGCTTTCTGATAATTGATTTGATGAATGTCTTACAGTAAAAAAATATACTGGAACTATAATTATTACTATAATGGTTAGCTTATAGCTCAAAGTAATCATCATAATTAGTGCAAATATAAAGTCAAAAATACTTAAAAATGTATTTATAAACATAGGTGAAAACAAACTTCCTATATTTCCACATTCAGATATCCTGCTAAGTATATATCCTTTTTCCTTCTTACCTAGAAAGCTCATGGGCAAATCTATTATTTTATCCATCATAGATACTCTGACTTCATTAACTACAGAATTTTGAACTTTTATAAAAATACTTTTTGAAAAAATACTTATTACATACCTTAACACATGTAATAAAATTAGCACAGCAATAATCTTATATAATTCTATATAACTTTTATGAGGTATTAAAACTTTATCTATTACATATCCCATTAGATAAGGTACAGGGGTATACATAATTGAGCAAATAATCATTCCCGCTATACCTGCAAAAAAGTTGAATTTACATTTTTTAATATACCTACTTAGTTTTAATAAATTATTATAACCACCCATACTATTTATTTCCTCCTCTATCAATATCTTTCTAATAATAAAACTTTATTTTAAAATTAGCAAATTTATTAAATTATTTTTTAATAATATTGACATAACTGTTATAACTGTATATACTGTTTATACACAGTATATTATATATGCACACTCTTTTGCAAGGAGAATTTTACTATGAATATAATTATTTCAAACTCAGTTGGTGAACCAATATATGAACAAATTACGAAACAAATAAAAAATCTTATTTTTAACGGTGCTCTTTGTGAAGGTGATCCTTTACCATCTATAAGAAACCTAGCACAAGAATTAAAAATAAGTGTTATTACTACAAAACGAGCCTATGAAGAACTGGAACGAGATGGATTTATTGAAACTATTCCTGGAAAAGGCTCATATGTTGCTGGACAAAACAAGGAGTTGATAAAAGAGAAAAGAATAAAGCTTATTGAAGATAAGCTTTTAGAAGTCCTTGAAGAAAGTAAACTTTTAGGTCTGTCATTAAATGATTTAAAAGAAATGCTAGAAATATTATCTGATACTTCACGCAATTAACTATATTATAATGATACTAATTATGGAGGGTTAATATGAGTAATATCTTAGAAATTAAAAATTTAAGAAAAGAATACAAGGGTTTTACATTAGAAAATATAAGCTTTAATTTAGAAAAAGGCTTTATTATGGGCTTTATAGGTCCAAATGGAGCTGGTAAGAGTACTACTATAAAGCTTATTATGAATTTAATTAAAAGAAATTCTGGTGAAATAAAAATCTTTGGACTTGATAATATTAAATATGAAAAAGATATAAAACAAAAAATAGGTTTTGTTTATGATGAAAATTATTTTTATGAAGAATTAACTTTAATAGAGATGAAAAATTTAATAGCTCCTTTTTATAAAAATTGGGATAACAAAACTTTTAATAAATATATCTCAGATTTTAATTTACCTATAAAGAAAAAAATTAAAGAATTATCAAAGGGAATGAAAATGAAATATTCTCTTGCTATCGCACTTTCTCACAGTGCAGAATTTATTATTATGGATGAACCTACTTCTGGTCTTGACCCGATTTTCAGAAGTGAAATGCTGGATATTCTCTATTCAATAATACAGGATGAAAATAAAGGAATACTCTTTTCTACACATATTACTACAGATTTAGAAAAGGTTGCAGATTATATAACTTTTTTAAATAAAGGAAAGATAATATTTTCTGATACAAAAGATAATATTCTTGAAAACTACAACATTATAAAAGGTGATAAATCTCTTTTAGACAGCGATACAAAAAAAGAATTTATTGGCATAAGAGAAAATTCCTTTGGATTTGAAGCTTTAACTAATAAAACTGAAAATATTAAAAGACTATTTAAAAATAATGCTTTAATTGAAAAAGCTACTTTAGAAGATATTATGGTTTATACAGTAAAGGGGGTATAAAAATGTTAAATTTAGTTTTAAAAGATGTCCTTATTCAAAAAAAATATTTAATTGTTTCTGTTTTATATGCTTTTTTATTTTCTTTGTGTTTTAAATCGAACCCTTCTATGGTATTTAACATGGTTCCAACTATGATCGCATATCTACTTATAGGTGGTGCTTGCGCTTTTGATGATAAAAATAAATCTGACATAATGTTAAATAGCTTACCTGTAAATAGAGTTAACTTAGTTATATCAAAATATATATCTTCATTTCTTTTTATATTTATAGGGATACTTTTATCATTCATTTTTACAACTATATTAAGTTTTGCTGGTTTTTTTCATATTGGTAGACTGATGAATTTGGAAGACATTTTTGGTGCTAGTATTGCCACTTTAATTATAAGTTGCTTATACCTTCCTTTATTTTTTAAATTTGATTATAAAAAATCAAAATATTTCCTTATGGCTTTATTCCTTTTTGTTTTAAGTTCTGCAACTATTTTTACTAATACTATAAAACTTCACATAAGTTTTGTAACTTATTTAAATAGTCAACCTGATTGGTTAGTAACTTGTTTTATTATTGTACTAGGACTTATACTGTTACTTATTTCCATACTTATCTCAATAAAATTTTACATTAATAAAGATTTATAAATAAAGCTTTTTAATATTACACTATTATTAAAACTATTGGAATAATTAAAAGAAGTATAATCTTAAAAATAAAATTCAAGATTATACTTTTTTATTAAGAATCACTTCTAAATTGCCATTCAATATTTTTTATAGACACTTTACTAAGGAAATAAAATATTCTGCTATAAGAAAAATACCTATTCCTATGCATATAATAAATAACACAATAGCACTTTTCCTATTATTCATAAACAACAATCCACCTTCGTATATTTAACTCTCATATTAGAATTTCAAAGACTTATACAACATACTTTAATGATGTAAACATATAAGGTATATAGCTAACATGTCTTTTATAAAATAATGGTGATGCTGGATCTAATAACTCGGTGCTAAATTTACCAAATGCATAAAGACCAAAGGAAAATATCAATACTACCATTATTAGAAAAATACTTAAAATATCAAACTTTACTACAGAATCACTTTTTAATGAATAGTATCTATAAATTAAAACTTCTACGCCTAATGATATTAATGCTAATGGCCAAAACTTAACAATAGTAAAATTAATCGGAAAGTTAAAAATATTTATTAAAAGATATAATACCCCAACAATTATAAATACTCCACCTAGCGTTAAAGTTCCTACTCTTCTTCCTTGCATTTTTCTTCACCTGCCTTTAGATAAAAGACCTTTTTTTTTCTTAAAAGAAATAATCCTAAAACAATGAAGAAAGCAGATGTTCCAACACATTTTATATATCTTATTACTGAATAATCGATATAGCTACTTGCTAATGGAACTATTATATTATTAATTAATGCCAATATACCTACAATAATTAAAAAATATCCAATATATTTTTCCATAGATCTGTTTCCTAAAAAATCTTCCTTATGCTTCATATTAGAAAATATTTTTAAATTTGAATCCACTAAAGGTTCTTCACTCATAGCTTTTGATCTTACATCAAAAATACTATAGAACCATATTATTGGTAAAAAAACACCTAAAAACTCCAAACCAATACTAGAACTTAAAAAAATAGTAAAGAAAAATAGCATCATAAGCTCGATTCCTTGTTTTGTAAGTCCTAAATACATATGTCCTGCTCCTGGTAACATAGCAAAGAAGGTTGCCATACTTTTTGAATTTTTCACGATATATACACTCCTTATTATTTAAACTTTATTATGTATTCATTGTATATTATAAATCTTAAAATAAAGCTTTATAGTTTCTTAATATTTTCTTAATATTAGAGAAATGTAAATTATTGAACAAATCTTATTTACAAAAATTACATAAACAATCAATTAAAAATTCACATATTTTTGTTATTATAAGAATTATAATAACAAATTAGGGAGTGAAAAAATGGATAAAGAAGGTAAATTGAATAAAAGTAATTTTATGAAAGAAGCTAAAGATCTAGTATTTGTTATAGTAACTGCTTTAATTATGGCTTTGCTAATTCATAGTTATGTTTTTGCAAGAGTTGATGTAGATGGACCATCTATGCAATCAACTCTTCATAATAAAGATGTTCTGTTTATTGAAAAAGTAAGTACAGAAATGAAAAAAGTTAAAAGAGGGGATATAGTAGTATTTGATTCTAAAGACGCTAATGGATCTAATTACATTAAAAGAGTCATTGGTATAGAAAATGATAAAATAGAATTAAAAGATGGTAAAGTATATTTAAATGATCAAGAACTTAATGAACCTTATCTAGATCCTCAAGCAGTTACACAACCTCTTACTTCTCAAACAAAGTTTACAGTTCCTAAAGGCTGCATATTTGTGCTTGGAGACAATAGAACCAACAGCACTGATAGTAGAATATTAGGACCAATCAACTTAAATGATGTAAAAGGACATGCTATTGTAAGAATTTTCCCATTTAATAAATTAAAAAACTTTTTTTAAAGATATTAATAAAAAAAGGCTGTTACACTAAGGAGTTTATATACAGTATATTTTGATATTTATCCTTAATGCAACAGCTTCTTTTTAGCTATACTAACTATTAAAATTTTTCATAGTGCATATACTAGCTATAAACTCAATATAAGTAATTTTTAATGATAAACTTAAAAATATAAATACAATATGGAGGAATACACTATGAAAACAACGAATAAAACAGTATTGATGTCAGTTTTATTTCTATCTATCATCTTTATATTATTCAACTATACTATACCAATAAATTTTTACAATAATGTTAAAGCCTCACCAAGTTCTATGGAGGAAAAAATTATATATTTAACTTTTGATGATGGTCCTAGTACTAATGTAACAAATAAAATGTTAGATATTTTAAAACAACAAAATGTAAAAGCTACTTTTTTTGTGGTTGGCTACAAAATAAATGGTCGTGAAGATATTTTAAAAAGAATGTATAACGAAGGTCACAGCATAGGATTACATACATATACTCATGAATATAAAAAGATTTATGCAAGTGATAAAGATTTTATAAACGAAATGAATGAAACTTCTATGGAAATAAAAAAAGTACTTAATATAGAACCTAAAATAATAAGATTTCCTTCTGGAAGTAAAAAGCACTTAACTAAAAATCTTCTAGAAAAATTACATGCTGAAAATTATAAAATATATGATTGGAATTTATGTACTTCTGATGGAATTAATTATCATATTAAACCAAATAAATTATATAGAGAAGCTACACAAAAATGTATTAATCCTAACAAAATATTTTTACTCATGCACTGTGATGCAAACAATAAAAGCACCTGTAATTGCTTAGACTCTGTGATACTATACTACAAAAATTTAGGCTATCATTTTAAACCTATTACTCCAGATACACCTGAATACTATTTTAGAATAAAAAATTAAAGGTTAATATCCTATATAACAAAATAAGTTAACTGTTAAATTACAGCTAACTTATTTTTTAATAATTTAAGATTCTTTTTATTTCTTTTGATATATTATAAAATGCTTTTTCATCTTTTCCATCTAATGCACCATCTACTAACGCATAAAGTGTGCTTAAATATAATTCGTCTCTTTCTTTTTTACTCAATGGATTAATCAAAAACCCCATCTCATAACCTAAAGAACTCATAGTTTCCTTACCTTCATAAATGCTTTCTAAAACATTTATATAAGTTAATAATTCCTTTTTTAACAGTGTAAAAAATATTCTATTCAAAGAATTTTGTTTATGCTTTACAGAACATATTTTAACATGATCCTTATCAAGAAAACTTAAAATTATTTCACATTTAGGTTCTACAGTAAAACTCTTTTCTAAATTTAATTGATTATTTACCGTACCAATAGTAAAGTTAGTTAAAAAATTTATATATTGTTTAAAAATTTTCTTAGTAAAACTATAGCTATTTGAATAAGTTTTACCGTTATTATTCTTTTTAAATGATATATTGTAAGTATCTTTCCCACTAACATATTTTTCTATAGAAGCAACCATAAAATCTGTTGACTTATTTAATGTTCTTTTTGGTATGAATTTTGTGCCATATGCAAAGCTGTCGTTTTTATTATTTTCATATAATACAAAATTATTGATTTTCATAAAACAACTCCCCATTTATATAAATATATATTTCATTATAATCGAAAAAAGTCGTTTTATGCTGTTATGCATAATATTAAAAAAATTAAAAAAATAAGGCTTTAATCACCTTATTTCAATAACAAACTAAATACAAGTAAATTTTTCTAATTATTTATTATAACCAATACTCCTTTACAAAAAACTCCTAGGAAAATTAATACATTAATCTAAGTTGAAAAATTTCAGCTTAATTAAACTTGTTTCAATAGCTTATCTAAATATCTAACTACTTTCTCTTAAAAAAAGCAAATGCTCCCATAATGGCTATCATCAATGAAAATACAGCAATAGTAATTGATGTTTTTGTTCCTAATTTTTTCAAATAAATTCACCTCCGCAAATTTAACTAAAATATTTTGATTTTTATCTTTTTACATATTTTTCGATTAATTCTGTTAATTTATATAATTAAATTATAATATGCATTTATACAACTTTCAATACTTATATGTAGCTTTAATTTTGTAATATAAAGAAAAAACATGACTTACTATAAGCAAGCCATGACTTTACAAAATTCATCATATTTTTAATTCATTAAATTATTTTTGAAATAAAAAAATAAGCAATACTTACTATCACTCATCTAAATAATTGGTGCAGGTGAAGGGAGTCGAACCCCCACGCCGTTGGCGCTAGATCCTAAGTCTAGTGCGTCTGCCAATTCCGCCACACCTGCATTTATTATATAATTTATTTTGGTGGCTTACCGGGGAATCGAACCCCGGACAACATGATTAAAAGTCATGTGCTCTACCAACTGAGCTAGTAAACCAATGGCTGGGATGGCAGGATTTGAACCTACGCATGTAGCAGTCAAAGTGCTATGCCTTACCGCTTGGCGACACCCCAATTTGTATTGTGCATTTCCTTAGCACAGTTATTAATTATACTGGCAAACATATAATTTGTCAACAGTTTTTTGCATTTTTTTATTATATTTTCTATTATGCATTCTTTTCTACAAATTAGGCACTTTTGTAACTTAAATTGCAATACTAATAAATTATTAATTTATTATCCAATGTATTACTTTAGGTGAATTTATTAATATGGTTAATATAAAGGGAAATAGCATTGCAGCTGCCACAATAACCCATATTATTTTGATTGTTGCCTTTTTCAAATTACATACCTTCTTTCTTATTTATCCATTTTATAACTATAATACATTCTAGATATTTACAATTAATGAATTTATTATAAAATTTTTATTAGTTTTATTGCAAATAAACACAAAAAAATTTTTAATTTTGGCATGGACGTTTCTAAAAATAAATACTATAATAGTAAAGTATTCTATAAATTTAAACACTTAATATCGATCATACAATTCAATAAGAAGTGTTCACCTTGATCAACCACTTCTTAAAATAATAAAACAAGGAGGAAAATATATGATTCGTTACAGTGATATAATCAACAAAAATCAAAGAGAAATTGTCCTATTAAAAGCTTCACCATGCGTATGGGGAAAATGCACCTTCTGTGATTATATAGAAGATAACAATAGTGACATTCAGTTCAATGTAAATTTCAATAAGGAAATTTTAAAAAATGTTACAGGAAAACATAAGGTACTGGAAGTTATAAATTCAGGCAGTTGTTTTGAACTTTCTAAAGAAACTCTACAGGATATAAAAAATGTTGTAGACTCTAATGGTATAAAAAAACTATTTTTTGAAAGTCATTGGATTTATAGAAACAGACTTGAAGAAATGAAACAATTTTTTAACATTCCTATTATATTTAAATGTGGCATTGAAACTTTTGACAACCATTTTAGATGTGAAGTTCTAAAAAAAGGAGCTGTATTTTCTGGTCCAGAAGAAGTATCAAAATACTTTAACTCCATTTGCCTTATGGTAGGAATTAAAGGCCAAACAAAATCCATGATAAAAACAGATATAGAATATCTATTAAAGTATTTTAAACATGGATGTGTAAATATTTACATGGAAAATTCTACTCCATTTAAAAGAGATGAAGAACTAATTAGCTGGTTTATAGATAATTATAGTTTTCTTGAGGAAAATGATAATATAGAAATACTTTGGAATAATACTGATTTTGGTGTTGGAGGTAATTAAAATGAATATAAAAAAATTAATTAAAATTGCAATAACAGCTGCACTATATGCAGCATGTACTATGGCTATAGCTCCTTTAAGTTATGGAGCTATACAATTTAGATTTTCGGAGATTATGACACTCTTAGCTTTTATAGACCCTGTTTATATTCCTGGTTTAGTACTTGGGTGTGCATTATCAAATATATATAGTCCTCTAGGTATTATTGATGTGTTAGTGGGAACTACAGCTACATTCATAAGCGTTTATATGATAAGTAAAACTAAAAGTTTATTTATTGCTACTCTTTGGCCTACTATAAATTGTGTATTTGTAGGTGCTGAACTTTACTTTGTACTACATCAACCATTTTGGATATCTACATTATATGTTTGTCTAGGAGAGTTTGTTGTTGTAACCTGCATAGGCTATCCTTTGTTCAGATTATTGTTAAAAAGAAAAGATGTAATTAGTGTACTAAAATAGAGGACAATTGACAGAGGATAGTGGAGGATAAAATCATCCTTCACTATCCTCTAAAAACTGCTTCTTTATAGTCTATTTGTATATTTCAAATATCTTATCTAATCTAGTCATACTAAAGATCTTCATAACCTGTTCATTGATGGAATAAAGCTTAATACTACCATTTATACTTTTGCACTTTTTATAAACTGAAACCAAAACTCCAAGTCCTGTGCTGTCAATAAAAGTACATTTTCTAAAATCTAATACAAAATTTTTTTCCCCATCCTTCATTAAATAATTAAACTTTTCTCTAAGTTCATCTGCTTCATCTACTGCGAAATTCTCTGGCATTTCAATTTTAAATTCATTCATTTAAATCACCTCAAACTATAAATTTTTCCACAAGATTGTTTAATGATATGGCTAATGCACTAGATTCTTGAGCACTAGCAGCCACATTTTCAATTGCCGAATTTTGTTCTTCTGCTGATGCAGCAACCTCTTCACTATTAGCCGCATTATTCTCTGTAGCAGTTGCAACTGTATTAATAAGATCTATTATCTTATCAGATGTAGCCACTTCATCCTTTGTAACATCTACTATTTGATCTATATCCTTTGATATTTGTTTTACAGCGTCTATAATACTAACAAAAGATTTATCTGTATTTTTTACTATGGTAACTCCATTTTCTACTGCATCTTTACTTAAACTCATACTTTCTACAGCTTTTCCTATTTTAGTTACCATTTCACCTATCAATGAAGATACCTCATTTGCACCAACATTAGTTTCCTCCGAAAGTTTACGAACCTCTTCTGCCACTACAGTAAATCCCTTTCCATGTTCTCCGGCTCTAGCTGCTTCAATAGCTGCATTTAATGCTAATAAGTTGGTTTGAGATGAAATATTATTTATAGTACCAATTATTCCACTAACTTTTTTAGAAAGTTCTTGTAAAACCTTTAGCGTATTTTCTGTTTCCATTGATGCTTCGTTAATATTCTCAATAGCCGAAACTGTTTGTTCAATCTTACTTCTTCCTTGTTCTGCAGTATCCATAGTATGCTGTGAATTTTTTTTGGCTGTAACCGCTCTACTTTGTGATATTTGAACCAAGCTTGATAGTTGAACTAAAACTTCTGACACTTCTACAACTGAATCACTTTGAGCTTGGGAATTTTGTGCAACCTGCTCTATTGTACTTGCTATTTGTTCTGTTGTAGAACTTATTTCTTCATTAGAAGCAGCTAGTTCTTCCGAAGAAGCTGTTAAACTTTCAGATGCTTCTCGAATATGGTGTATTGTATTATCTTGATGGTCAATCATTTTGTTAAAATATTCACCTAAAGTTTGTATTTCGTCTTTTGTATTTATTTCAGCTCTTACTGTTAAGTCTCCATCTCCAGCCTTTGTCATTAAACCTTCTAAGTATTTAATAGGATTTATTATGTTTCTTACAGTAAGCCTGTATGCTAAAAATACTGCAATAATTACAGATAATACAGCTATTAGTATAGTAAATTTCCTGATAGTTGCAGCGGGAGACATATATTCTTTATAATCAGCTGTTACTGCTATAAACCAATTACTAACAGGAACAAATTTTACAAATTTTCTATTTCCACCATAAGTATAATATCCTTCTGAAGCTTGTCCAGATTTAGCTTTATTAAATAAAGCTTTTAACTGATCATTGTTATCATTTAAAATGTTCTCCTTAAGTACCTTTTCACTTGTAGGATGATAATCAATTAACCCATTTTTATCTACTATATAGCTATAACCGTTATTTCCTATTTTCACCTGTGAAGCATATTTTGAAATATATTCAAATTTAATAGTAGCTCCTACTATACCTATAACTTTATCATTAAGTTTTAATGGAGCAGCAATTACTATTACTGGTTTTCCTGTAGTTTTAGATGTTATAACCTGGCTTATATTCTTGTTTCCTTTTAAAGCATCTTGTACATAATTACGATCACTTAGATCAACATTAGGTTTTTCAGCTTCGCTGCTTATAACTTCCTTACCAGAAACATTGGTAATGAATAGATCCTCTAGTTGATTACTATTTTGTTTTTGTAATTGAGATAAATAGCTAAAAACATCAGCACTATTTTTCTCATCACCACTTGCAATGCTAGATAATCTACCATCTAAACTCAACATTTCAACATAACTATTTACTGAATTTATATTTTCATTTATTAATTTAGCTGTTTGATTTGTAGTTCCCTCTAATTGTTGTTCAACTGTATTTTGCATTAAACTCGAAGTTCTAAAATACGAAAAACTTCCCAAAACAATAAGAGGAATAGCTATAAATACAAAAAACATCAAACCTAATTTGTTTTTTAAACTCGTCCTCATTTTAATACCTCCATATTTATAATTATGATAATTTATCCTGCTAACGTTTTTTCTATAATCAACATATTTGGCTTTAACTCAATATTATCTGAAAGATTTTTTATAATAAATAATCCTCTTCCCTTATCTTCTAAAATATCTTCATTACCCAAATTGTCATTAATTATTACATTTTTAAGTCCAGTTCCACAATCTTGAATTTCAAATTTTACATTTGAATTATTATATAAATATCTCAAGTAAATAGGTTTATCCTTATTCATGTTATTTCCATGCTTAAATGCATTTGTCAAAGCTTCTGTTAAAATTAGTTTTATATCAAAATCATATTGTGAAGCATTTAATTCCGAAATAACTTTATCAATAACCTTTTTATATTCTGATAGACCATATAAAATAAATTCATTACTTTTCATTTGCATTCCTCCTAACTATTTAATTTCTAAAGCAACAAGTGTGCTATCATCCTTCAAAGCTCCAAAATCAGTAATTACATTATTTAAAAATTTTTTCATATACTCTATAAATTCAGTTATTGTATGCTCTTTAAGATAATTATTTTTAATTTCATAATCATTAAATATAAATTCCAATCCATCTGTAGGAAAATAAAATCTATCTCCCTTTTCAAAAGAGATTACTTTCTCATCAAATTCTCCATCTTCAAACATGCCTAAAAAAGGTCCTTTTACAATAAATTCTTCAGCACTGCAATTACTTTTTTGAAACATAAATTGATTTATTCCTGCACCTGCTATTCTCGCTTCATTTTTCTTTAAGTCTAAACTAAAACAACATGCTGCTATATATTTGTCTAAGTAATTGACAATTTTTTTGTTCAAAATTTTAACTATCTCACTTGGGTCATAACTAATTAAAATTGCCTCACGAAATAGCACAAAAAACGCCAGCACACTAAGAGCTGCTGTGATTCCCTTACCACTAACATCTCCAACTATGCCAATTGCCAAATCTTCATTAACCTTATATATTTTAAAAAAATCTCCTGTTACAGTTCTAGCTGGCATATATAATGTTTCCATTTGAATTTTTTCTGGAATAGGCGATATGCTTTCGATATATTTTTTTTGAAATTTAGCAGCCTGATTTAACGCCCTTTTAGTTTCTGTAATATTTCTAATTACTGCTTGAATAGCTGGTCTACCTTTATATATTAGGTAGCTAGCAGATATCTCCACTTCCACTGTAGTTTTATCATATCTAACAATTTTATGGTCAGATGTACTCTTTGTTATTTTTTCTTCTAATATTTGTTTCATTTTTTTACGAATAGGTTTTACACTTTCGCTTTCTATATATTTATATATACTTTCTCCAATAATTTTACTATACTCTGTACCTACTAACTTGCAAGCTTGATGATTTGTTAGAACAATTCTATTGTCAACCACAATAGATATAGCTTCAGGTGAAAGATTAACTATTTTACGATATCTTTCTTCACTTTCTTTAACAGTATTAGCCATTATCTTTTTTTCAGTAATATCTCTTAATTGTTCAACAACAAATATTATTTCGCCAGAGTCATCTAAAACTGGATTGTAAGTACATTCCATAAACAAGTTAAATTCTGGAACATACTTTTCTATCATTATCATTTGTTTAGTTTTTATGGCTTTTTCTACATCACAACTTTCACAATTTTTTCTTCTGTTTAAAGTTTCAAAACACTTCTTTCCTCTGACTTCACCTCGAGTCTTATTATAAAATTTGTATCCAGCTTCATTAAAAAACAAAATTGTATTATCTGAATCAAACACTCTAATAATATCAGGAATTCCTTTTAATACACTTTCTAAAAGTTCCAAGGTATAATTTATGTTACTTGCTTCATACTTTTTTAAACGTGTTGTGCTACTAATAAAACTTTGTAAATCCAGTTCACTTTTTTTCAATTCATAATTCAAACAATACCACCTCTATATCAATATAATAACAAAAAATACTTATAACTAAAAAATATTTATTATTATAAAATATTTTGTGAACTTATAATAAAGCTATATTACTAAATACAATTTAATATCAATTTACATAGCCTAACTATAATAATATACTATTTACATGCTTTTTTAAAGTTACATTATGGAAAATAATTCATTAAAATAAAGTTATTATCGTTTACAATAGATAATAATATATACCCATATTCAGCACTGAAATTAAAAATAAGCTTCAATGAATTTCAAATCCATTAGAAGCTTATTTTTTCACTTTAAAATTTAAAATCTTTTAATAAATCTGCTAAGCTGGTACCTGCACTTTCATTATCATTAAATTTATCTAAATCCTCTTTTGGTCTTTCAATCGCATCTTTAATGCTTAAGCTAATTCTATTTTCCTTATTGTCTATATCTAATATTTTTACTCTAACTTTATCTCCTAAGTTTAGTACATCTGAAGGTTTTACTATTCTTTCCTCTGATATTTCTGAAATATGTACAAGACCTTCTATACCAGGCTGAATTCCTATAAAAGCTCCAAAGCTTGCAAGTTTTGAAACTTCACCATCTACTACATCTCCAACTTTGAACTTATCACCTATACTTTTCCATGGGTTTTCATTTACATCTTTTAATGCTAATGCTATTCTATTACTTTCTTTATCCACAGACAATATATAAACTTCAACCTTATCTCCTACAGAAACCACATCTGCTGGATTATTAACTCTCTTCCATGATAATTCTGAAACATGAATAAGTCCATCTACTCCACCTAAGTCAACAAAGGCTCCAAATTTAGCAAGTCTACTTACTACACCGCTTCTTTTTTCTCCTGGTTTAAGACTATTTAGAAGCTGTTGTTTTTTGTTTTCAGCTTCAACCCTCTCTATTACTTTTCTTGATAAAACAACCTTTTGCTTATCTTTATCAAATTCTATTACTTTTACAGTTAATGTTTTACCTACAAATGATTTCAAATCTTCTACATAAGATAATGATAACTGAGATGCAGGTATAAATGCTCTTATACCCTTTATGTATGTTACAACTCCACCTTTTACTACTTCTTTTACTGTTGTTTCAATATCTGTTTTTTCTTCAAAAATCTTTTCTAATTCATCCCAAGACTTTATTTTATCTGCTGCCTTTTTAGATAAAAGCACATTACCTTCTCCATCATTCATGTCTAATACATAAACATATATTTCTTCATTTTCCTTTAAAACATTCATAAGATTGTCTTCTTCATTTTCAACAACTTCATCTTTAGATAATATTCCATCTGACATATATCCTATATTTACTATTGCAACTTTTTCTGTTACAGATATAATTTTTCCTTTTACAATTTCTCCTCTTCTAATTGATTTCATAGAAGATTCTATATCCTCCATGAATCCCTTCATAGAGTTTGTATCTTTAATTTCTTCTGCCATCTTTATCTCTCCTAACTTAATAATTTTTGTCTAAAACATCTATCTAATGCCCTTTTTTCTTTTTTTTCTTTTTTTCCTGTTTAAGTTCAAATCGCCTTTTCTTTTCTTCATCTTTCTTATCCTTAGAAATTTCTTTTCTTTCTACTTTTTTACTTTCTTGTTCTAGTTTCATTGTTTCTTGAGCTTTAGTTGATATTCCTTTTTTTTCAGTTTCTTTTTTTACTTTTTTCTGAAGCCTTTTAGCATTTATTTTCTTTTCTCTCAAGTCCATTAGCTTAACAGGTTTACTAAACTTTAGGTTATAAAAATTATGAAGCACAAATTCATAAATCTCATAATCCTTAGGTTCAGAACCAAATGTTACTTTAGAAATCTCATAAAGATTATTTGAAGTTCTTTCAAAAACTCCTACCCAAAACGGATCTTCAAAATAGACAGTAAGTTTGATATTCATTTTTTCCCCTCCAAGTTAAATTCATACAGAAAATGGACATCCCGAGGGGGAAGGCTACTGACATATTAAAATTACTTAATATGCGTCCGGACTACCTACCGAACTGTGTTTTTATCTCTGCAAATAAATTTTATAATATTTACGGCTACTGTTCAAGTAATATTTAAAAATTATAGTGCTATCTACTATTTAGTTAAATCTTTATATGCTTTGTATCCTAATATTGATTTTGCGCTTTTCACAGCTCTTATAACTGCTTGTTCAACTACTCTAGCAGATAAAAGTCCTACTACACTTATATCCGCTTCTATCTTTCCTGTGGCCATAGTAAATATTGTATCTCCGTCAAACATTGAATGAGCAGGTCTCATAGTTCTTGCATAACCATTGTGAGCCATGGAAGCTATTTTATTCATTTCTGACTTTGTAAATTTACCATTAGTAGCTACTACTCCTATTGTAGTATTACCACTAAACAAATTTTTCTTTTCTGAATATCGCGATATCATAATTTCTTCTGTACTTGCAAAAGTTTTTTTATCTTCCTTCAAGACTCCAGCTATAATTTTTCCTGTTAAAGGATCTATTACATCGCCAAGACAATTAACTGCAATACATGCACCAACTTGAAGTTCTCCTACTTGAACAGCATAACAACCTAGGCCGCCCTTCATTGAATATTCACTGCCCAATATCTTACCAACTGTGGCACCTGTACCAGCTCCTACATTACCTTCTTTACATTCATTTAATTCAGCATTTTCACAAGCTTTGTATCCCATAAGTTTATCTGGCCTTATTCTATAATCTCCAATAACTAGATCAAATAATACAGCAGAACATACTATTGGTATTTTTGTAACCTTAACATCAAAACCTACATTTTTTTTCTCTAAATATTCCATTACTCCACTAGCTGCATCCAATCCAAAAGCGCTTCCTCCTGCTAATGTTACTGCATGAATTTTATCTACCAAATTTACAGGGTCCAGTAAATCTGTTTCTCT
Organism: Clostridium drakei; assembly: GCF_000633595.2. Classification (GTDB taxonomy): domain Bacteria; phylum Bacillota; class Clostridia; order Clostridiales; family Clostridiaceae; genus Clostridium_AM; species Clostridium_AM drakei. The sequence continues at coordinate 17,199 of NZ_JIBU02000043.1, forward strand.
AGTACCTGGCGATCCTCCTCTAACATCTACTCCAGCAGATGCACCTTCTTCACAAATTACTACTGTACAGCCCGTTGGTCCATTTAAATCCTGAAAATTTCCTATTTTTATTCCTTCTATGTTACTAAAACTTATTTCTTTCATTTTTTATACTCCTTATTTAAAACCTTTTCTATAATTTTATCATAATATAGATAATATTTTTTAGGAGAAAACTAAATATATTAGCACAACAGCATACTTCGCATTAATTTTTAATCATTATAAGTTATAGTTATAAATATAATTTTTGCTTACTAAAATTACCTATAATAATGAACTTAGGTGCCTACACTTGAAGTTACTAGTTTGAATTTTAACTTTTATGCAGTGATATATGATAAGTGTTTCATCACATTAGCTAAATTGTTTTAGTATTATTCTTAGCTTGAAGTTTTTGAAAGTCTTAGAACTTTAGTCCTGTCTGAGGGAACCGAGTTTGACAAAGTTCTTAGGCTTTCAAAAACTTCGAGCTTTAGAATAATTAAAACATTTAGCCGTGATGACACACTTATCATATATCACGGAGTAAAAGTTAAAATTCAAGCTTCCACTGCATTCTTGTGTCGCATTATGCTTACTACAATTTAGCTCCTATTTTTCTTGCTTTATCTAACATTTTTTCAGAAATATTTCTATTTGTTTTAGTTCCTGACTTTACAATCTTACCTACTATCTTATATCCACCATAATGCAAAACCTCTTTTATAGCTTTTACTGCTCCCCTACTTTCTGACGCTATAAAGTTAAATGGCCATGGTGTACTACATGCTGCAACTATAACTGCTATTTTTCCTTTCTGCCTTGCTATTGGCATACCACTATCACTTTCTCCCATAAAAACTGGAACATTACGTTCAAACAAAACTTTCAATTGAGAACTCATATTTCCCCAATAAGTTGGAGTACCAACTATCAATACATCTGACTTTCGTATCTTTTCTCCAACAATATGCGCATCATCTTCAGTCAATATACATTTATTATTTGTCCTACATTTCATGCAAGCTATACATGGTTTCATTTTTAAATTATATACATCAATCCATTCTATTTCATTATTATCTTTTGAACCATTAACTATTTCTTTTAATAAATTATAAACTATACCACCTTTACGTGGACTTCCATTTAATACAAGTATCTTTTTCATTACACACCATTCACTATCCTCTACTTTAAATAATATAAAACATATTTTACTTTATTTGAACTGTTATCTTATTAATTATATTTTTTGCTGTAGTTACTTTGGATAAATCTTCATATAAATTTCCATCAGATCCATCAGGGCTACTATGTCCAATAAGTTTTAAATCATATATTTTATTTATTGAATTTAAATTAATCTTTGAGCTATAAATCAAAGCTGGTTGACCACTCCCCCAAGGCCCACCTGAATAATTATCCTTTCCTTGTTCAGCGTTTTTAGGGTAATATTCATTAAAATCTGTTGACATGTTAACTTCAGCAAAAATTATATATTCACCTTGCTTTTCATTAATTTTACTACTTATTACAGAACTGCCCTTAGGTGTAGCTGATGACATAGTATCTGGATTAATTTTGTTATTTCCACGTTTATGAGTCCAATAAGGCAATGCTTCCTTTCGTTTGATTTTGCCACCTTGTTCTGAATCGCCTGGCGACCTACTCCAATTTTGATTAACAATTTTGGAAGTTGCATATATTGTATCAACATAATTTCCATTTAAATCTTCTATCCAAATAGCAAATTGTGGAGGCGTTTTTATGCTAATAAAAGAATTAATGTGGAATTTATGAAGATATTCTTGTCCTTTTATAACTGAAAAAGATAATTTTTTTCCTTGATTTTCACTTGTTATTGAAATATTACTGGTTTTGTTAATTTTTATTGTATCTATAATTTTATACAATGCCAACGCTGCAATAACAAATGCCATAAATAAAAACACTATTCTCTTTTTCATAATCAATTCCCACCTTTACATTTAACTATAGATCTTATCATGAATTCAAATGTTTCCTCTATTAGCTGAGATGCTTTTATACGGTAATAATGTTCTAAATAGTCTTGTTTTTTAACAATGTTATTGAAAATACCTGAAATGCTTGACCATAAAATAATTGCAGTATTATCTATATTTATGTTTTCCAATACCTCTCCTTCATCCATTCCTTGCCTTAGTATCTCTTTCAAATTATCTAATGCCTTTTCACCTTCTTTATAACATTCCATAATTACTTTATTATTACTGGTAAAATCTGATTGCTGATTTTCATAGTCTACTATAACTCTAAAATAATCAGGATACTTAATACTAAAATCAATGAAAGTTTTTCCTAACAATTTGATTTTTTCTATACTATTAACCGAATTATATTTTCTCAAATTTTCATTTATCATACTATTTAAATTTTTGAATGCCCTAAGCATAATTTCACAATAAATCTGTTCTTTACTTTTAAAATAAACATAAACCGTTCTCTTACTGAATTCAGCTTCTTTTGCAACTTCATCCATAGTGGCTTGCTGCATACTCTTCTGAAAAAAAACTCTTTCTGCTGCATCTATAATATCATTCTTCTTTATTAATAATTCTTTTTCTTTTCGTTCTCTTATTCCCATAAAGCCCTCCAACACAATTATGTAATAAAGTAAACTATAAGTTTACTTTATTACATAATAGTACATGCAGTCTTTACTGTCAATACTTTAATTTCACATAAACAATTATTTTTGACACATCTATTGGTAATATAGTCCAAGTCTAAATAATAAAAATATTCTTATATGCAAAAAATTAAAATTTAAAATAAAAATTAGTGCGAATATAAAAAACGCACTAATTTTACAAATTATAAATAAATAATTTTCACTTAAACTATATTATTATAGGCTAAAATTTTTATTGAACAATTTGATCTAAAGATCCATTCAGTTTCATTCTATATAATTTACTTGTCATATTGCCAGACATAAGATCTACATGGTATACCCAATCCCCTAATACATACAAAGAAATAACATATTTATCTTCGCTTATCTTTTCATATCCAGTTCCATCATTTTTTACTTTATAAATTCCATTTGAGTTGAATCCTGAACAATAAATATAATCACCTTGGACCTCTATTGCAGTAGAGCAATCTACATCACTTAATGTCCTATTTTCTGATCCATCTAATTTCATTTTACATAACAAACCATTATCATTATCATCTATTGAGCTGTAATATATATAATTTCCTACAATATTTATATTTCTACTTTTTGAATTATTAAGTTTTTGTTTTTCTGAACCATCTAGTTTAATTCTATATAAATTATTATTCTCATTGTCACAATAGTAGATCCAATTACCTATAATATTCATATAATTTTCTGCAGAATCATTGCATAAAAGCTTTTTGTCTGATCCATCTGTTCTCATTTTATATATCTTAGATCCATCATCTAAATTAGCATAATATAACCAACCATCCTTTAATGTTAGATACATTCCATGTTCATTTCCTATAGCTTGTTTTCCAGTTCCATCTTTTTTTATTTTATATATGGAGAACTTGTCTGAATCTACCTTATTATATTTAGCATAGTAAATACAATCATCTTGAAAATTCACATAGACCGGTGCATCATTTGTCACTTCGCTTCTTTCACTACCATCATTTTTCATTTTATAAAAACAGTTTTTTTGATTTTCTCCATAGTAATTAATATAATAAATATAATCACCATCAATCCAGATTTTTTTTGCAAAATCATTAGATAATTTCACCTTGTCTGATCCATCACTTTTTTCCTTATAAAATTTGCTAGTTGATAATGACTTACCATCATTTACACTATAATAAACCCAATTTCCCTGTTTAACTATAGCTGAACCATTATTCTCAACCCCTACCTCTGTAGTTGAAGTACTATTTGAATTATCGTCACTAGCACCATTAAATACATCCTGTTCATGTAATTCTTTAATTCCCGAAGTTCCACCAAAAACAGTAATATTTTTAATTTCACTTTCTTTAGTAGTTAAAAAGTATTTAGTATACTCACTACTTTTATCACCCATCAATATAATAGGATTAGCTCCTTGTGCTGCAAAAGCAGAACCACTTAAAGCATCTGCAAATTGCTCGGAATAAGCCATACATACATTACTAAAATTAACCTTATCTCCAAAAGCTTTAATGATATTTATATTTCTCTCATACTTATCCTTACCATCAATTCTCTCAACATTAGAAAATTTAAGTGCTGTATCTTCAGATATTACATCCGCTCCCCCTATTATGTAAGTTTTAGAAATATTTTTACCAGCCATAAATTTTTCAACAGAACCAGGTATTCCATCTTTAGGCATTAAAATAATAGGCATTTGATATCTAGCCGCTATTGGTGCAATAGATAATGCATCTGTAAAATCATTATCTGTCGTAAGTATAACTCCATTATCAGTGCCAATTTTCTCAGCTACTGCTGCTGAAGTTCCATTTCTATCTTGTCCACTTAATCTTTCAGTAGTTATTCCCATGCTTTTCATTGTATTTTCTACACTAGGAGTAATAACAGCTGTTCCACCTACAATAAATGCATGTTGTACTTTTAATCTTTTTAATTCATTATAAGTTTTATCACCTAAAATGCTACCTTTAGCTAGCAATATAGGTGCATTATATTTTTTAGCTAGTACAGATGAACTTAAAGCATCCGGAAAATTTTCTCCATTAACTATTACTGCATATTCACTTGTACTCTTCCATCCTTCTTGTACAATTTTACTGCAAGTTTCATATCTATCGGCTCCCCAAATTCTTTTAACTTCAGGAGACGCAGCATTAACTTTACTTGTACATAACATTGATAAACCAACTGCTGCAACTGAAACTAATAAACAAAATTTCTTTTTTAACATTCCTCTTCCTCCTAGTAAAAATAGAATTCAAATTTATTATAGCACAGTATACCTATAATTTTCTAATATTTATTAAATTTAGAATTTAAAAAATCCTTGAGTTCAATTAATTCTGAACTCAAGGAAGATTTTTCTATCTATGCTTTATTTTATTAATTGCAGTTACTACTGAGACTACGATAATCATTGACAAAATTATTTCTGGAATACCATTTGTTACAGCAACTGCTATTATACCTTTTTTAGCAGCACTTAAGCTTAAATTTAAAGCTTTTGCATAAGGCCCCAAGTATATAAGGTATATCATTCCAAGTACACCTATAGTATTGGTAAGTGTACCTACTGCAGCTCCTATTGCAATTCCTAGAGATTTTGACTTTAACTTAACAATCTTATAAATATAATAAGATGTTAATCCTATAAGTACTCTAGGCAATACAGAGACCAATGGGTTCATAAATACAAAAGAAACTGGCGTTGGTTCAATTATTGATTGTACAACACTAAATATCCCAAAAATCAATCCTACCATAGCACCTACTACAGGCCCTTCTAGTATAGCTCCAATAATAACTGGAACATGCATAATAGTTGCTTTTACAGGTGGTACTGGTATAAACCCTAACCCAGTTACCCCAAGTATGATTGAAATTGATGACAACATGCCTATAACAGCAAGTTGTCTTGTGCTAAACTTGGTTGTAGATTTTAATCCTCTTTCCATTGATAATTACCTCCGTTCTTATTCCTTTTTCTGGATATAATTCGGAATTTCTTATTAAAAAATTTCCGTTCGGTTTCAAAGAATACCGACGATTTAATTTTATCACCTAGGAGATAAAATTCAATATAAAAAGTAAAAAAAAAATAATTTTATTTTTTCTAAACATTGCATATTTTCAAATAAATACACTGTAAAAGTAAGCATAGATATTCACAACTAGTGCGATATATCTATGCTTACATACTACAAAATTTTATTTACATAATTCTACTGCTAATTCTGCACCTAATGCAGCATTATTATAAACAAGTCTTATGTTGGATTCTAGACTGTCTCCTCCAGTTATTTCTTTTATCTTAGCAAGTAAAAATGGTGTTGATTCCTTACCTCTTATACCTTTTTCTTCTGATTCCTTTAAGGCAGCCTCAATAGCTTTGCTTATTATATCATAATCCATTTGATATTGCTCAGGAATCGGATTTGCAACTATAAGCCCACCTTGTAATCCTAAATCCCATTTAGCTTTTATAGCATCTGAAAGTTCTTTAACTGAATCAATTTTATAATCAACTCCGAAACCACTTTTTCTTGTGTAGAAAGCTGGCATTTCATCTGTTCCAAATCCCACTACTGGAACTCCATTAGTTTCTAAATATTCTAAAGTTAATCCTATATCCAATATAGATTTTGCACCTGCACAAACTACTGCTACATTTGTATGTGCTAATTCTTCTAAATCTGCTGATATATCAAAAGTTTGCTGAGCTCCTCTATGAACTCCTCCAATTCCACCTGTAGCAAATACTTTTATTCCTGCGAGTTCTGCAATAATCATTGTAGATGCCACAGTAGTTGCTCCATCCATTTTTTTTGCAATTATGAATGGAATATCTCTTCTACTTGTTTTTATCACATTTTTACCATTACCCAAGTATTCAAGTTCATCATTAGTAAGACCAACTTTTAATTTACCATTTAAAATAGCAATAGTTGCTGGAATTGCTCCCTTATCTCTTATAATTTTTTCAACATTTCTTGCTGTTTCAACATTTTTAGGATATGGCATACCATGAGATATTATAGTAGACTCTAATGCCACAACTGGTTTACCTTCCTCTAGTGCTTTTTTAACCTCAGGATTTATATCTAAGTATTTTTCTAACATAATTTTAATTCCTCCATTTTTTTATTTATATTTTCAATTGACATATTAGGATTTATGGTATTCTCATGAGATAGAGCTAAAATAGATGCTGTCATTGCAACCTTAGTACTATCTTCCATTGATAACTTATTCATTCTGGAAAAAACTAATCCTGCCAGGAATGCATCACCTGCTCCTGTAGCATTTACAACATTAACTTTCGGTGTTTTTACAATATTTTCTTCACATCCATCATTATAATAAACTCCATCTTCTCCAAGCGTTATGAATACTCTTTTAACACCTTTATCTAAAAAATACTTTCCACATTTATTCAAATCATCATTACTTTTAATTTCTATCCCTGAAAGGATTTCTGCCTCAATTTTATTAGGCTTTATAGTATGAAAACATCCTATAATATCCTTAACTTTTTTTGCCTTAGTTGTGGATACTGTATCTAAAAATAGTTCAGTATCTTTATGATTTGTTACAATGTATTCAATAGTTTTCTGTGGTATATTTGTATCTATAACACAAATGCTAGCATTATCTATTACATGTTTTTTCTTCTGTATAAATTCAACTGTCATTTGCTCTAAAATATCCATATATGCAATGGCAACCTGCATATCTCCTTTTTCATTTAATATGCATAAGTAAGTAGAAGTTGGCTGTTCTTGAAGTCTAAGAGAGTGTTCCATATCAAGTCCTATGTTTCTTCCCTCTTCTATTATTTTATTACCATATACATCATTACCTATAACAGTAATAAGTTTAGTCTCTACATCCATTTTTCTTAAGTTTTCTCCTATGTTTCTTCCAACACCACCTAATGATATTTTTACCTGACCAGGATTAGAATCCTTTTGTATTAATATCTGATTAGGAAATCCCTGAATATCAACATTTGCACCACCTATTACACATACATAAGGGGCTTCATTTAATACATATCCTTTCCCCTTTATATATCCTTTTTTCATTAAATTTGTAATGTGTACTGCTGCTGAAGAACGGGTAATACCCAAAATTTCTGAAAGCTCTTTTTGAGAAATCATAGGATTACTTTTTATAAGCTTTAAAATTTCTTCTTCTCTATTTGTCACGTAACTCCCTCTCTTTATAATATAACTTTCATTTTTCTTAACTTTTGTTTACTAAATTAATTTTAGCTTATTTAAATTTGAATTGCAATACATTTTTTTAATATTTTCAATAAAAAAGTTGAAGAATCATATTGTACTTAATATAATTCTTCAACCTTCATGATTACTTACGCATTTACTTGCATAAATCTGCCCATGTACCTTTAGTTATATTTTCTAATTCATTAACAGCTACTTTTACTGCAGCATGTGGTGATCCTGCTGCTGGATACACAAAATCAAATTCTTTGAGTGATACATCCAAATATGTATCCATATGATTCTTAAGTCCAAAAGGACAAACTCCTCCTACAGGATGACCAGTTACTTCTAGCACTTCATCTGAGTTTAGCATTTTAGCTTTAGTACTAAAGCAATCTTTAAATTTTCTGTTATCTATTTTGGCATCACCTTTTGAAACTATCAAAATATCCCTATCCTTTAATTTAAAAGCCATAGTTTTTGCTATACGTTCAGGCTCTACCCCTATGGCCTGAGCTGCCAATTGTACAGTTGCTGTGCTTTCATCAAGCTCAAATACTTTCAATTTTAAATTTTCATCATGAAATTGTTTTTTTACACTTTCTACACTCATTAGTTAGCCCCCTAATAATTTTTATTTTAACAATTATACCACATTATTTATATTATAACCACCATATACCAAGTTTACTTACAATTTACAATTACGATTCAATAGCTAACTTTCACAATTTGAACTCATTGCGACACAACTTTTGTACTAGTTAAAAATCTTATATATAAAACTGAGTTAATAACACTCTATTCTCTGCTAACAGGAAAACCTTCTGGAAAATATTCTTTTGGATACAATAAATCTATAATTTTATGCCTGTTACATTTTCCATTTTTCATAAAAACATTAGGTATTCCCTTGAGAGAAACTCTTACATTTTCTAAATTAAATATATCACAGACATTTTCTATACATTCTACTACAGTAGAATTCTTACTTTTCTTTAAATATCTCTCTATATCACTGCCATTAAGCCATTCCTTTGAACATTTATAATCCTCATCATAATTTACAACTGTACACTTAAGTTTATTTTTATCGTTTCCTGAAATTGAAGACATAAAAAAGGTTTTCACCATAATATCATCCAATGGCAAACTATATCCTGCAAATATTATATGTTTTGCATTCTTCATTAAAAGTCCCATTTCTGTTTTTATTTCCTCTAAAGGCGCTATACTTTTTTGTTTTGCTAAAGTTTGCATTATAAGCGGCATATCAAAAGGATAAGTTATTTGTCCACAGTACGGACACTCTATAGCTCCTTTTTTGTTCTTTTTTTCATTTTCACTTTTATATTTCCATGATCTTTGTAAATCTTCCAATACAGATGGTCCGAAAGCTTCTGTAGATAATCTATTCCAGGTTCCTCCAAAGGTTGTTATATACTTTCCACACTCAGGACATATCCTTGATCCAAAAATACCATGAGGAAAAAGAATTTTTCCTATTCTTACAACTCTAGATGGATACTTATAATCATTTATCCTTTTACATTGTGATTCCTCTACTGTATACCATATTTCTGGCTCATCACTGTCTATTTTTATAGAAGCAATTTGAGTACCAAAATCATCAAAAAGCCTAAGCTTTAGACCATCTTTTAAATAATATGAATTATCATTTTGTTCCTTATGCGAATTAAATATATTCCATAGAATCACAGGATCCCAATTAAATGATATTATAGCATAAGAATATAAATAAAATCTTCTTGTATCTCTTTTATAACCTCGCCTATCAAAAATATCTCCTTCTTCTTTCATAATATCTGTCAATATTTTAGTAAATTGATAATATGGATCTAAACTTTTTCTATCCATATACCCTGGTTTTTTTTGTATGCTTAACCTTTCTAATTCCTCAATCAAAAGAATTAAGCACCTCTTAGCGGCCTTTACTCTCTCTACTCTTAAAAATTCTGTTTTCCCATTACAAAAGGCATTAAACCCCATATTACTATCTATTAATTGATCCAACATAGTAAAAAGTTCATGCATATTAATTTTTGTATTTGTATTTATAATAGTTTGCAACGCTTTTAAATCATATGTCTGTGAAAGCTCTCCATCTTCTATTAAATACTCTGTCACTAATTTTTTAAAAGATGATTTCAATTTTTCATCTTTACCATCTAAAAAAGAAAAATCACTTTTATTTATCTTTATTACAATTTGAATTAATTCTTTTGTAGCATAAAGTCCTAAAGAATTGGTAGCACCAGCTCCCCATAATATTACGGTTTCAGGCCAATATTTTTCTGGCATTGAACTCACCTTTACTTTCATACTTTTAACTATTGAATATACTTTAATTATAATACTTCTTTTTTAACATTATATGTATTTTGAATAAAAATTTATATTTCTCATAATACTAAAATATGTATTTTAAATATATTAAGGAGTTGATAAAAAATGAAAACAGTTCATTATAATGTTTCAGGAATGGTATATCCTGAAAGTAAAACTAAACTTAAAAATGCCTTAGATAAAATAGAAGGAGTTCAAGAAATTGCAGTAGACATAGCTCGTGGAACTGTGGAAGTAGAATTTAATACTCCTGCAGATACAAAAAAAATAGAGCAGTGCATTAGAAATACAGGCTACTCTATACAATAAAACATATTTAAGAACAAAATTTTAACTTAATGCAAGTACATTGCTACACAACTTTTTAGGTGGAGTCCGCATTGAATATATGGTGTATAAAAGCCAACCGTTCATTAAGGAGCTCTAATGCCTAAAATTAGAAAAATCCATACCCGCTCAAATGCCCCGTCCTGGGACTTTCGCGGCTTGAATCGTCCTGATTCAAATTACGGAATTTTTTAGTTAAGGAAACTCCTCTTCCTTATGTCAGAGGAGTAAGCGATTCACACAAAATCATAGATTTTGGTTCACTGCTTAACAGCTTCTAAATTCTCTCAGAAGCTTTTATACATCATATATTCAAAGCTCCCTCCACCTAAAAAGTTGTGTAGTAACTATTGTAATTCTAATATGACAAATTGCTTATAATTATAGCTCTTTAGAAAAAAGTAGTAAGTTTAAAATATTTGTATGTTTTAGTATCACATTTTTCAATCACATAAATAATAAGCCTCTTTTAAGACATTTCAACAGAATAGAAAGCAACTTATAACAATTTAATTATGTGCATATACTTGAAGTTACTAGTTTGAATTTTAACTTTTATGCAGTGATATATGATAAGGGTATCACGGAATGAAAGTTAAAATCCAAACTTCCACTGCACCCTTGCATCGCATAACTTTTAAACTGTAAAAGTTATGTTAATAAAAACCTTACACTATAATTACATTTTCACATCCATTACTACAAGCTTTAGTTTTAAGTTGTTCCATCATTTCATTAGTAGGTTGATGTGTATTAATCTTATCATCACGAGTACCTATGCTTCTATACTTTATAAGTTTATATCTTATTTTAGGATTAATACTGACTATAAGCTTACTTATTTCATCTACATTTCTATAGTTATCTAAAACTTCAGGTACTATTACTGTTCTAATTTCGTATAACTTATTTATACCACCTAAATATTTTGCATTTTCTATAACTATACTATTATCTTTTCCCGTAAGCATCTTATGTTCATCTTTATCGAAGGATTTCACATCTAGCATAACCATATCTAACAAATCAGTAAGTTCTTTATGCTGCTTAAAATCAGTACTTCCATTGCTATCTACAAATATTGTCAATCCTAACTTTTTTACCTTTTCAAATAACTCCACGAGGAATTCCCATTGAAGGGTACATTCTCCTCCTGATACAGTTATTCCAGAAATAAAAGGCTTAACCTTTAATATCTGTTCTAATATATCATCTGTATCCATACTTCTAAATTTAGGTCCACATTGATTTTTACATATCTTAACACACAACCCACAATCCTCACACTTTTCTGGATTCCATATCACGGACTTTTCAACTAAAGATATTGCACCATATGGACAATTATCCACACATTCTCCACACTGAATACAGCTTTTTATAGTTTCTGGATTGTGACAATAAAGGCAATCAAAATTACATCCTTGAAAAAATATAGCTGCCCTATTTCCTGGACCATCTACAAAACTAAACAGTATAATTTTCCTTACAATTCCCTTTAACATCCTCTTACCTTTCTCTCCAATATTTTCGAATTTTTAACTGCACCCAATCCTAATGCTACTGTATCCTGAAGTACAGCTTCTCCTCTATCTAACTTTTCCAAATCTGATTTTTTCACAAGATATCCAGTTATTCTTATTACATCACTATCTGATGAGTATAATGAAAAATATCTCATTCCATTATTAAATGCACCTTTTATTATGTCTAAAATAGCTTCTGGGTTTTTCTTTGCTGTTACTTCAAATGGAAATATATCTCCTATTCCAGATGGAAAATACTTATGGAATTTAGCACTTTGAATTAGATGTTCGTATAATTCTGGCTCTTCTCCTATAGGTATTCTACATCCTGGACTTGTTCCCTTATCAGTTTCTATTCCAACTTGAGCATGAAGTAAAAAATGACCTTTAGCTGATTCACAATATGGATTAGTTCTCTTATTCACTACATCATACATTTTTTGTATAATTCTCAACCCTAGTTCATCAGCTTTCTTATTATGCCCAAATCTCTTATCTAAGTTTTCCGCACCTAAAAGTGTATTTACACATTCAGCAAGTCCAAACATACCAAACATAGCTGTAAATTTATTTCTACTTATAAGACCTTCTTTTACAAGAAAGTTAGAATCAAAGAATCCACTTTCTTCTACTAAAAACCTTATTCTTTCATCCATATATAAAGCCATTTTTTCCATAGTATTAGGTAAAAGTTCATTTATAAATTCTTCCTCACTACTAGCTTTTTCAGCTAAAGCTTTTAAATTTAATCTAACTAGAGTATAACTTCCTCCACCTATACATAGACCATTGTAACAACTTGCTATAGCATATCTATTAGGTTTAAACTCTTCTAAAAACATTTCATGATTTGCAAAACTTGGCTTTGCTGTAACTAATGCTGTACTTACAGCATCCACAGCAAAATCATCACATGTTTCTTCTTTACTATATTTTAAACTTATATTAGGTATAGCTGTTTGGATTTCCCTTTGTACCTTTAATATTATTCTACCTGCCTTTGTATCCTTAGGCCCTATATTACCATGGCAAAAAGAATCTGTTACAGTTCTATCTATATGAATGAAGAATAATTTTATTGCCTTATACGCTTCTTCTTCATCCTCAATAAAAGGTTCTAATAAAGTATCAACATTTCCTACATAAACAGGCATTGTTGTAACTGATGGCACATGCTTATACAGTATTAATAAATTATTTACAGCTTCCCAAATATCTTTTGGAGGCTTCAATCCTAAAAATTCACTTCCTTGTTCCATGAATTTTTCATAATCAGGCAATACATATCTTGGCCTATAAGGTGCATTACCTTCATTAAGGTCACAAATTACTCCTTCCTCTCTAAGTTTTTGTACATCATCACTTATATTTAATACGTTTAAGCTGGATTCTGCTCCACCTGCAAGCGCTATTAATCTTTGTTGATAAGTTAATGTCTTATCTTTTATTATTTTTAATATATTATTCATTATATAAATCTCCCTTCAAATTTTATTATTTATAATCATCATCTATATTTATAGTAATTTTTTATTATAGTGATGTCAAATTTAAATAACATTTAATATTATATACTAAACAGACATCATATACTGTTAAAATCACGTAATATGGAGGTAAAAAAATGAATAACTCAGTAGATAAGAAGTATTTAGGAGTTAATCTAAAGGAATGTAAATTCATTGGTAAGGGTCGTCAAGGATCAGTATACCTTCTTCCAGACAAAAAAAGAATTATTAAAATATACAATAAAGAAAAAGGTTGCAAAGGTGAAACAGAAATATTACTAAGGGTACAAAATAATCCTCATTTTGCTAAAGTATATTCTTATAGTAATAAAGCTATGATAAGGGAATATATTCCTGGAATATGCATTAAAAATTATATAAGCAAAAATGGACTTTCTAAAAAATTAGCTATAAATCTTATTAAACTTGTAGAAAGCTTTAAAGCTGATGGATTCCAAAAACTAGATATAAGACTTGCTCATATTTTTGTTCAACCTAATGAAGATGTTAGAGTAATAGATCCTAGAAAAGTTTTTGAAAGGAAACTTAACTACCCTCTCAAAATAATGAAAGGATTAAGAGAACTATCAGTATTATCTAAATTTATGGAAATATTGAAGGAAGAATACCCATATTTATATAAACAATGGAGTAAAAAGCATAGATAAACTTTTAAATGTATCTTCTCTTAAATATCTATAGAGAAGATACATTTAACATTACACTATATAATACATATACTATTACTATAATACTATAATTACGGTGGTATAAATAATTATGTATATACTTAGAGCATCACAATATTCCAAAAGCGATTCTGTAAAATACGCTTTGAAGTATGCTTTAAACCCTAATAAAAAATATAGATATTTTCCTTTAATAGAAAATAACAGTGGTGATTGTTCAAATTTTGTTTCACAATGCTTATATGCTGGAGGAGCACCAATGATTTTTAACTCCAAAAATCCATGGTGGTACAACAATATTAATCAGTCACTTTCTTGGACTTTAGCACATTCTCTTTACTGGTATTTAAAAATAAATACAGAATTAAATCTTCCTGGCTGTAAAGGAGTTGAAACAACTGATATTAATTCTCTAAAATTAGGAGATTTAATATTTTATGAAAATAGTAAAAAAATTATATTTCACTCAGCAATTATAACAGGTTTTTCTCAAAATAAGCCCTTAATTTCTCAACATTCTCGTGAAGCATTAAACATATCCTATTTAAAAACTTGGAAATCACCTAAATACCACTTTTTGAAAATACATCTTTAAGAGGACAATTGTTAATTGTCCTCTTAAAATATTGCTTCGCAATATTTTTATATTGAAACTTTTTTCTGAACATAACATCTAATGTACTCTCTAAAATCCCATTCACTAAGAAACCTTTCTGCACTTTCATATCCTAAATCAAATAGCTTTAACCCCTTACCTCTTGTTATATCAAAATCTGTAGTTTTGACATCAGCAGTAGGTATAGATATAGTCCTCACTCGATCTTTATCTGTTAAATAAGTTTCATCATAATTATCAATTACAGATTCCACTAAATCCATTACAAAACATAAAAAATCATTTCTTTCTTTTTCACCACATGATTTAGATACTTTTTGAAACTTAAATCCAAAAGTAGGCAATTTAGGCACTCCTGTAACATCAAATATCCAAACTGGAAAATTACTTAATATTCCTCCATCTACTATAAAACTATATTTATCTCTATATCTTAATTTTTCAGGTTTAAAATAAAAAGGTATACTAGTGCTCATTCTGACGGCTTTTGCAATTTCAAATTCCATAGGGTCAATTCCATATTTCCCAAGATCATCTGGTAGAATAAGGATACTCTTTTTGGTTATATCCGAAGCTATTATTTTAAGATTTGATGCTCCATTTTTACTTACATCTTTAAATTTAGTTTTACCTTTAGCTTTTAATAGCTCATCCATCCAAATTTCTATATAATTTCCTTGATAAAGTCCTTTTTGAGCAACAATTCCTAGCACTTTGCCTATAATAGGAATAGACTGTAATCTATTTTTATCTAAAAATCTAGTATAATCCAATGTACTCATTACATTTTTCAATTCTTTGCTAGTATATCCTACTGCCAATAATGAAGCTATAATTGCCCCTGCAGAAGTTCCAGCTAACTTCTCCCATTTATATCCCATTTGTTCAAACTTAGTAATTGCTCCTACAAATCCTATAGCCTTAACTCCTCCACCTTGAAAAACAGCATATGCCTTCAAGCTACATCACCTTTTTAATATTAATACACTATATTATACTATTAAAAAACTAGCTACTTTGTGATTAATATTAGAAATTTATATACACTTTTCTATTAACTTAACCTAACTATAGCATCAGTCATAATAGATGCTCTTTTATTTTCTTTTATATCATGAACCCTTACAAAATCATAGCCTTTCATTATTCCTATAACTGTAGTAGCTACAGTACCTTCAACTCTTTCTTCTGTAGGAAGATTTAAAGCATTGCCTATCATAGACTTTCTTGAAGTTCCTAAAAGCAACGGATATCCAAATTTACGAAAATCCTCTAAATGGTTCATAACAATCAAATTTTGTTCATAAGTTTTAGCAAAACCTATTCCTGGATCTAAAATGATGTTTTTAGGTTTTACACCTGCTTTTAATGCAATATCTATACTATCTTTTAAATCACTTAATACATCTTCCATTAAGTTTTTATAATCCTTATTTTCTCTATTATGCATTAAACAGCATGGTACTTCATACTTTGCTGCTACTTTTGCTATATAATTATCCTTTTTAAATCCCCAAACATCATTTATAAGAGCAGCACCTGCTTTTACAGCTTCTTCTGCTACTTTCCCCTTATATGTATCAACAGAAATTGGTACATCTATTTCCTTAACTAATGCTCTTATTGCAGGAACAACTCTGTTTAATTCTTCTTCCTCTGACACTGATGTATGATTAGGTCTCGTAGATTCTCCACCTATATCTATTATATCTACCCCCTGCTCTATCATCTCCTTGGCATGCTGTATAGCTTTTTCTATATCATTAAATTTACCACCATCTGAAAAAGAGTCTGGAGTAACATTTAAAATACCCATTATATAAGTTCTTTTACCAATTTCAAAATCTTTCTTTCCTATTCTCATTATTTTAGTCATACAAATCTCTAGTTAAACTAACTTTTTAACTAGATTCCCTCCATTTCTAAATTATTATAATCTTCACACACTTTTTAATTCAAATACATTATAACATCTTATTTAACAGTAGTGGTATAAAACTTAAAACTTTACTCAAGTAGCAAATTTTATTATAAATCTAAAAATATTGCAGCATCATATAAAAAAGACTATATCTAAAAATTAATACTAATTCCTAGATATAGTCCAATTTACATCTACTTTTATTTATACAAATCTCTTAACTTCTTAAATGCATCAAAAGATCTTTTTAGCATTTCTGTATCAACACAATAAGAAACTCTCACATATCCTGGACATCCAAAATCTCCTCCTGGAACAATTAGAAGATTAAATTTCTTCGCATTTTCAGAAAAATTCACATCATCTTCCTCTAAAGCCTTTACAAACAAGTAAAAAGCACCATCTGGCTTTACACATTGATAACCCATTTTAGTAAGTTCATTGTATAATAATTTTCTATTTGTATCATATAGCGCTATATCTGATGTTTTGCCTAAACACTTAAATACTACCTTTTGAAATAAACTTGGCGCACATACATATCCAAGTGAACGTCCAGCTCCACATACTGCTGTATAAACATCCTTAGCATTTTCCACAGAATCAGGAACTAATATATACCCTATTCTTTCTCCTGGAAGGGAAATTGACTTACTATATGAGTAACATAAAATCGTATTATCATAATAAGATGGAACATATGGTATCTGTATATCATCATAAACAATCTCTCTATAAGGTTCATCTGATATTAGATATAAAGTATTTTGATATTCTTCAGATTTCTTTTTTAACAAATCTGCTAAATTCTTAAAGGTTTTTTCTGAATACACAACGCCTGATGGATTATTAGGCGAATTTATTATAATTCCTTTTGTATGAGAAGTAATAGATTTTTCTAATAAATCCATCTGAATTTGAAAGTTTTCTGTATCTGCTGGTACTACTACAGCCTTTGCACCTGCACTTTTTATAAAAACTAGATATTCCGGAAAATAAGGTGCAACAATAATAAATTCATCTTCTGAATTTACGGTAAGGGCCTTAAGTGTAATACATAATGAAGCTGCAGCACCACATGTCATGTAAAAATTGTCTGCTTTAAGCTGTGAATTATATGTATTGTTCATATAATCAGCTATACCTTTTCTTACTTCAAAATCTCCCTGTGCAGAAGTATATCCATGAATTTCATCTGACTTTTTTGTTTCCAGCAATTCTATAATAGCTTCTTTTACACATTCTGGTGCTGGAACAGTTGGATTTCCAATACTGAAATCAAATACATTTTCTTTTCCAACAATTGCAGCCTGCTGTTTTCCATACTCAAATAATTCTCTAATTACGGAACGTTTTGATCCTAATTCATGCATCTCTTTTGATACCATTATCTTGTCACTCCTTCTAAATTATACTGTTCTCCTACAAATACCACTCTTTACAAGATCATTATTGTCGTAAAAGTAATTCTCTGTCTGCTTATAATTGCTTTAAAAACATTAATATATAGCACTCAGTTCTTGTAAGCAGTTTTAATTGGCAATATTTAAAATTTATATTAATTAAGTAGCATTATAACAAATAACCTACAATACTTTCCAATGTCATATTTTGAGATATAATGACTTAAAGTTATAATAATCAATAAAAAATGCTTAAAACAAGGAAATATGACAAATACTAAATAATTAGAATATTTGTGCAGAATATTTATCTTTTTTATATTATCCATATGTATGCAATGAAATATATTCAATTAAAATCTAAACTATCACTTCATTTTAATTGTATATAACTTGATATTGTTGAAAATAATCCTACATCATAAATCAGAAATAGTAAAAAATAGCCTTATACCCTAAGGCTATTTATAGTTTAATTATTAACGTCTCAATATAAGTCTTTTTTCAACAAATTCAACACCTTCATACATTACATAAGCTAAAACAGATAATATTATCACACTTAGCATAACTGTATCTAATTGAGAGATCTGACCTCCATATATTATCAAGAAACCAAGCCCTTCCTTTGCTACTAAAAATTCACCCATTATAACGCCTACCCAAGAAAGACCCACATTTATTTTAAGAGCAGAAACTAAAGTGGGTACTGAACTTGGAATTATAAGATGTATCAATATTTGAAGTTTAGACGCACCAAATGTTCTGAGAAGTTTGATTTTATCCGTATCAACCTCTTTAAATCCATTCAATACGGATATTATCGTAACTACTATAGCTATAAGTAACGTTACTACTACTATTGCCTTAATTCCATTTCCAACCCAAAATATTATAATAGGAGCAAGTGCTATTTTAGGAAGTGCATTAAGTACTACAATGTATGGATCTAAAACCTTACATACAAAATCCGACCACCATAGAAGTATGGCAATTAAAGTACCAAGAATAGTGCTTAATAAAAATCCAAATATAGTTTCTATACATGTAATTCCTATGTTATTAAATAAAGCGCCTTCTGAATATAATTTTAATAAGCTTTTCCACATTCTTGATGGAGTGCTAGTTAAAAATGGATCCATTATCTTTAAATCTCCCAATATTTCCCATAAAGCAAAAATTAATATCAAAATTAAAAATCTCGTAAATACTATTTCTCTTTTTCTTTTTTCAACATTACTAATATATAAGGAATGTTCCTTTACTTCATCTATCATTATGAATTTAGCTCCTTCCATATATTATTGAAATATATTCTGAATTCTGGTTCTTCCCTGGATTTCAATGGTGATTCCTGTGGAACTGAAAATTCTATATTAAATATTTTTCTTATTTGTGCAGGTCTACTGGATAACACTATAACTCTATTAGACATAGATATAGCCTCTGATATGTCATGAGTTACCATAATTGCCGTTTTACCTTCCTTTTTTATTATCTTGAATATTTCATCACTTATATTAAGTCTAGTTTGATAATCTAATGCTGAAAAAGGTTCATCTAAAAGCAATACTTCAGGGTTTACAGCTAAAGTTCTTATTAGTGCTACCTTTTGTCTCATTCCACCAGAAAGTTCCTTTGGATAATGAAATCTAAAATCCCATAATCCATAATTTCTAAGCAATTTATTTATATTCTCAGTATAATCGCTTACCTTTTTATGTTGAATTTTAATACCTAACATTATATTATCCCACACAGTAATCCATTCAAATAATTGGTCACGCTGAAACATATAACCCATTTTACTAGAAAAACTAGTTAAACTTTCATTATCTATATATATTTCGCCAAAAGAAGGCTTCAATAATCCTGCTATTATATTTAAAAGTGTTGATTTACCACAACCAGAAGGTCCAACTATACTTAAAAATTCCCCTTCCTCTACAGCAAAATTTATATTTGCTAATGCCTTAGTAAAACCTTTTAAAGAATGGTAGTTCATATAAATACTTTTTACACATACTTTATCCAAAACATCATCTCCTTATATTTAACATGACTCCTGCTTCATTATATGAATTTTTACAATATGGTGTTAAAAAGTTAAAGTCAATTGAAACATAAAAAAAGCGTAAATAGATTTAAACTTATACAAATCTGTTTACGCTCCCTAATTTAGTTATGATGTAACTAAAATTTAAATTACTTACTAATATCCTGTATTAATGATTTTATATCAACTTTCTTTTTAAGCATTCCATTTTCCATTAAGAAATCCTGTGTTTTTTCCAGTTCTTTTATATCTTTATCCGTTATCTTAGGACTAAAATCATACCAATTGTACATTTCCTTAACTTGGTCAACAGATATCTGGGTTTCTTCTGAAGCTAATTTATAAGTTTCATCTGGATTATCCTTCATGAATTGAAGACTCTTATTATGAACATTCATATATCTTTTGGCTATATCCATATGTTTATCCAAGAAATCCTTTCTAGCTGCAATCACTATAGTAGCATCTAGTATTCCTTCACCTGTGGTAACAATATGTGCTCCTTTTGTCAAAGCTTGTGGTACTGATGCTCCTGCAACTAATGCTGCATCTGCACTACCAGACATTAATGCTGAAACTCCCTGTGGTATTCCCATATTTATAAATTGAACATCGCTTGCTTTCATATTTTTATTTTTAAGTGCACCTAAAAGTAATTGATGAAGTATTGTTCCCTTAGGACCTACTACCTTTTTTCCTTTTAAATCTTCTATAGATTTTATACTTGGATCTTTAGCCATAATTGTAAATGCTTTTGGTGCTCTACTGTACATTCCTATTATCTTAATATCAACACCATTGGCAGCACCTAAAATAACTGAAGTAGCTCCAATTGCATTACAAAAATCTAATGAACCTGCAGCTACAGCTTCTGTCATCTTTGATCCTTCTGTAATCTCAGGAAATGTTACTTTTATGTTATCCTTTGAAAACTCATCCTGGAATAAATTTTTTCTCTTTTCTATTATAGATGGTACATTTAAAGGTGATTTAACATAAGAAATATTTATGTTGCTTACCTTCTGCTGAGCAGCGCTATTAGAACTTTTTTGAGCCTCACCACAACCTGCTAATGCTGTAGTAATCATAGCAGCTGTTAATACTAAGCTTAATTTTCTTAATGCTTTCATTGTTAGTCCCCCTTGTTTTTTATTAATTTAAGCCATAGGCTAATTAACATTTTCATTTGTTCTTTAGGCTAAAATTTCTTTGAGCAAGCTGTTTTTTATCTCTAAAAACTTATTGGAAGAACTATCTCTATAATAATCCATATCAATAATTTCTTCCTTTATTATATGACCTTTGTCCATAACTACTATTTTTTGTCCTAAGTAAATAGCTTCATCCACATCATGAGTAACAAAAACTATAGTCTTTTTATTTTCTAAAAATATGTTTATAAACTCTCTTTGAAGTTTACTCCTATTAAATGCATCAAGAGCACCTAAGGGTTCATCCATGAGAATTATTTCAGGATTATAACAAAGGGTTCTTCCTAATGATACTCTTTGAGCCATACCTCCTGAAATCTGAGAAGGATAAGCTTCTTTAAAATTTTCCAATCCCAGCATATTTAAATATTTATGAACTATATCACAAACTTCCTGTCTATTCTTATTTTTAATAAGTGGAAAAGCCATATTTTGTTCTACTGTAAGCCATGGCATCAATCTGGGTTCTTGAAAAACTATACCAACCTTCTTTTTAGAATCCTTCTCTTTTAGTTTTCCATCTCTATATATAAAACTTATATTTCCTTCTGTCTGATTTTCAAGTCCACATATTATTCTAAGTAAAGTAGTTTTACCACATCCACTTTTTCCAACTATAGTAACAAAACTTTCGTCTTCTATTAATAAGTTAATATTATTCAATGCACTGACCTTAGTACCTTTTATATCAAAGCTCTTGCACAGCTTTTTTATTTCCAGTCCTGCCATAGTCCACCTCTCTCCCATAAGAATGTGCAAACTTACTAGTTATCCTAATGAAAATATAATCAACCAAATACCCTAAAATTCCTATAGAAAAAATTCCAACTAGTATTATGTCTGGTCTGGATAATTGCTCTGCATCCATTATCATATATCCTATACCAGAGGAAGCTGCTATAAGTTCTGCACCCATAAGTGATCTCCAGCTGTATCCTAATCCTAATTGAATACCTGTTATTATAGAAGGTACTGCTTGAGGTAAAATTATCTTAAAAAACTTATCCGTAGTGGTAAATCCAAAGATTTCACCTACCTCTAGAAGTTTTTCATCATAATTAGTAACTCCATTTAAAGTATTTGAAAATATAGGAAAAAATGTAGCAAGGAATATGACTGCTAGTTTTGAAGTTTCTCCTATTCCAAACCATAGTATTAATATAGGAATAACTGCAATAGGCGGTACGTGTCTCATAAATTCTAAAAAGGGTTCTAAATAAGGTAAAAGTTCTTTCTTCATTCCTAAAACAATAGCCATTGGAAATGCTATTGCAAAAGTTATAAAAAATCCTATAAAAACTCTACTAAAGCTCACTCCTAAGCTCTTTATGAGTATACCACTCTTAATTAATTCTAAAGTAGTGTTAGCCACAGTCATTGGACTAGGTATTATATAATCATTAAATATGTGAAATTTAGAACCAATACACCATATAAATATAATAACTAACGGTATGACTAATCCTTTAAATTTTTTCATATAATTCCTTTCTTGAATACAAAAAACTTCCCCAAAACAATAGTTTCAGGGAAGGTCATTATTTTACAAACACCTTTTGTATTTAAACTTCCCTTCCAGATTAGACTATTCCTTTCTGTTAGGTGGCATCATTTTTAATTAGAACTAAAATAACACTTATTGCATCAAATACATCAGATGTTATCCAAAGTATCTGAATTAATAAACTTGTATCTATAAAAAATATTTTATCATTACATTGAAAATTCATCAAGTTAATTTAGCAACCATATACTGGATAACTATAAGTAAAATTCTCTTAACTTACTTATATATGTAGTTGATATTATTTATTTTTGATGTTATATTCTATATATAACTGTATATACACATGTAAAATAATATATGTATACATCGGAGGTATGAATATGAAAAATGATTTAAAAGATAAACTGCTAAAGTTGAAAAAAGATAAGGGAGCAATAATTCTAGCTCATTATTATCAAAGACCTGAAATACAAGATATTGCAGATGCTGTTGGAGATTCTTACTATCTAAGTAAAATTGCAAAAGATTGCAGTGAAAATATAATAGTTTTTTGTGGTGTTAAATTTATGGCTGAAAGTGCAAAGATATTATCACCTGAAAAGACAGTTTTACTACCTGCCTTTGATGCTGGTTGTCCTATGGCTGATATGGCTAATCCTAATGATATTTTAGAATTAAAAGACAAGCATCCTAATGCTAAAGTTGTGTGTTATATAAATTCTTCTGCTGAAGTTAAAGCAATATCAGATATATGCTGTACTTCTTCTAATGCTGTAACTATAATAAATAATTTGCAAGAAGATGAAATAATTTTTCTTCCTGATAAAAATTTAGGAGAATATGTTCAGCAACAAGTAAAAAACAAAAAAATTATACTTTGGAATGGTTTCTGCATAACTCACAAAAAAGTTTCAGCAACAGAAATTTTGAAAGCTAAAAGGCTTCATCCTGACATAAAAGTATTGGTACATCCTGAATGTGAAAAATCTGTGAGAGAACTTGCTGATTTTTTAGGAAGTACAGGGCAAATCATAAATTTTGTAAACAATAGTACTGATAAAAAATTCTTAATTTGTACTGAAGAAGGTGTTCTTCATAAAATTAAGCTTAAAAATAAAGATAAAGAATTTTATATTCCAAGTGGAGGTATGACCTGCATAAATATGAAAAAAACTTATTTAAATAATGTTTATGAAAGTCTATTAAATATGGAGTATGCTATAGAACTTGATGAATCCATAAGAAAGAAAGCTTATAAAGCACTTATTAATATGCATGAACTTGGAGGAAAATAAAATGGATATTTATACTGATATTTTAGTTATAGGTACTGGAGTTTCAGGACTTTATTCAGCACTAAACTTGAGAGAAAACTTAAAAATAACAATGATTTCAAAGGGTAAAATAGACCAATGTAATACCGCTCTAGCACAAGGTGGTATTTCTGTAGCTAGGGGTACAAATGATATAGATTTATTTGTAAATGACACCTTAATGGCAGGTTCCTACAAAAATGATATTAATGCTGTAAAAATACTTGCAGAAGAATCCATGGAGAATATAGATGATCTTTGTAAAATGGATTTTGATTTTGATAGCGATAATGATGAATTATCTTATACTCGAGAAGGAGCCCATAGCATAAATAGAATAGTACATTATAAAGATAAAACCGGTGAAAAATTAGAAGAAACTCTATTAAAGCAAATTCCATCAAAAAAAAATATAACTATTTTTGAAAATTGCACCATGCTGGATATTTTAAAAAAAGATAATGTTTGTGCAGGTGCTCTATGCATAAAGGACGATAGTCAATTTAATATTCATGCTAAAATTACAATTATGGCTGCTGGAGGTATTGGTGGTCTATTTAGAAATTCCACTAATCAAAAAATATTAACTGCAGATGGGGTTGCTATAGCTTTAAAAAATAACATAAAAGTAAAAAATCTGGGCTATATTCAATTTCATCCTACAGCTTTCTTCAACTCTAATGAACATGAGAGAAAATTTTTAATATCAGAATCTGTTAGAGGTGAAGGTGGAAAGCTCATAAATTGTAACGGAAACAGATTCGTAGACGAATTGCTTCCTAGAGATGTAGTTACCAAATATATATATGAAGAAGAAAAAAGCACCCATACTTCAAATGTATATCTTGATGTAACCTTTATGGAAGAAGAATTTTTGAAAAACAGATTTCCAACTATATATAAAAAATGTTTAGAAAATGGAATAAATATATCTAAAGAATTTATCCCTGTTTCTCCAGCCCAACACTATTTTATGGGCGGTATAGAAGTAGACACCTTTGGAAGAACTTCTATGAAAAATCTTTTTGCCTTTGGAGAGTGTAGCTGTACTGGCGTTCATGGAGCTAACAGACTTGCAAGTAA
Organism: Clostridium drakei; assembly: GCF_000633595.2. Lineage (GTDB taxonomy): Bacteria > Bacillota > Clostridia > Clostridiales > Clostridiaceae > Clostridium_AM > Clostridium_AM drakei. Next base: position 42,664 of record NZ_JIBU02000043.1, read on the forward strand.
TTCTTTACTGGAAGCATTAGTTTTTTCAAAACGTGGTGCAAAAAAAATAAATAATAACATTTTTGAAGTTCCCATGATTGACTTTGATACGCCTTCATTAGATTATGATAAAAAATACTATGAAGAATTAAATAATAAAATATTTATAGATTCTTTAGTTAAGGTGAGAGGAGATATAAAAAATGAATTGGTTAATTGCTGATGAAATAATTAAAAATGCTCTCAATGAAGATATCTCCTATGGAGATATAACCACAGAATCCATTATAAAAAATTATAAAAAAGCAAAAGTAGATTTAATAGCAAAAGAAGATGGAATAATATGTGGTTTAGAGGTTTTTAAAAGAGTTTTTACTATTCTTCAAAATGCTGAAGTTAAATTCTTTGTAGAAGATGGTAATCATGTTTTTAAAGGTAAAAAAATAGGAGAACTTTCTGGAGATGTACGAATTCTTCTCACCGGTGAAAGAGTTGCTTTAAACTTTCTCCAAAGAATGAGTGGAATAGCAACTCTCACAAGAAATTTTGCAGCCGAACTTGAAAATACTAAAATTAAACTTTTAGATACACGTAAAACTACACCTAATTTAAGGATATTTGAAAAGTATTCCGTAACCATTGGTGGAGGTTGTAATCATAGATTTGGACTTAATGATGGAGTTCTCATAAAAGATAATCATATAGCTGCTGCTGGAAACATAAAAAATGCAGTTAACATGGTAAAATCCAATGCTCCTTTTGTTAGAAAAATAGAAGTTGAAGTTGAAAGTTTAGAACAGTTGACTGAAGCTTTAGATGCCAAAGCTGACATAATAATGCTAGACAATATGGACATTCCTACAATGGAATCTGCTATAAAAATAATAAATGGTAACGCTGAAATAGAAGTTTCGGGTAACGTAGATTTGAAAAGCATCAAAAATTTATCCAAATTAAAGATAAATTATATATCAACAGGTGCTATAACGCATTCATTTAAAGTCTTAGATTTAAGCATGAAGAATCTAACTTATTAGACCATGTATAAAACTCCTTATAAAACTAAAAATAAAGTTCAACTAAACTTATGACATAAAAAAGTTTAGTTGAACTTTATTTAATTCTATAAAAATACTATAGCTGTTATAACAGTACATATAATTCCTATAAACACAGGCATTAAATTCTTTTTTGCAAGCTCGAAAGGCTGTACATCACATATAGCAGCAATGGGTACTAAACTCCATGGAATTATAGTTCCTCCCCCAACCCATATAGTTATTATCTGTCCTAAAGCTGCAAGCCCCTCTTTATTTATATTAATACTAGAAGAAAAAACTTGTGACAAGGTTCCTATAAGAGGTAACCCAGAAAATCCTGAACCTCCAACTCCTAAAAGAGCACTTATAAATGATTGCATTGTTATTACCGAAATTTTATTTATAGGAAACCTTTCAGATATATATAATCCTAAATCTGAAAGAATCCCTGTAGAACCAGCACTTTTACCTAATATATCCAAAGCAGTTTCCTTGCTTCCAAGAAAAAAGAAAGCTCCTATAATAATAACTTGTGCAAATGCCTTCATGCCAAATACAAAACCATCCTTTATACTCCCTGCCACTTCTCCTAAAGCACTTTTAAAACTATACTTTATTATAGAAACCGCCACAGTAACTATTACTGCAGTACCACCTATAAGTGATGTAGCTTCTGTTCCCTTCAATTTAAATTTATATATTAAGAATATATCCATAATAAATATTAAGGGTGTAGCTACAGCTATCACCTTTGTAGAGATTTTTACTAAAATAGTTTTAACTTCATTAACTTCTTCTAATTCTTCTTTTGGGTTTTTTACAATATCTTTTTTCAGCATAATAAAGGAACTTACAATGGTTGATATGCTCATTACTGACCAAAGCAATAAACTAGATTTTATTAAATAAAATGGATTATCAAGCCCTAATGCTTTAGACGTAATGGCTGGTGCTGCTTGTATGAAAAAATCACTTGATAGTGCCATTCCATTTCCAAATAAATTTAAAGCTACTGCAACCCAGATGGCTGGCAAGCCAGATTTTAGTGCTGCTGGAACCATTATAGTTCCTATAAAAGCTACTGCAGGAGTCGGCCATATAAACCATGATACAATAAGCATTGTAAATCCTAATATAAAAAAAGATAATGTAGGATTTGTCATAAACTTTTTTATAGGTTTCACCATAAACTCATCTGCTCTAATATCTCTCAACGATTTAGACATAGCACTTATTAATGAAATTATAACTATTATTTCGATAAATTCTCTTGCAGATACCACTAATGCTTTATATATAATTTGTACTGAATTTAAAACATTTCCTGTAGCAATATATCCTATAATTCCTATTCCTATAAGACAAGGCAAAACTATATCTTTTTTATAAATCATCATAATTAAAATAAATACTATTATTGCTATATATGTGTAATGAAGTATTCCAACCTGTACCATAACATTCCAACTTTCTTATCAAATTTATTAATATGATTATATTATTATGTCCATATACAGGTATTTTACAATAGCAAACTATTTCAATAAAAAATACAGCTAGTTTTAATTCATTGAAAACTAACTGCATTTAAAAATTTTACTTTCATGAAATTACCATTTTTTAAGTTGTTGCTCTTCTCTTAAGCGCTACATTTATAGCATTAAATAAAACTGAGCCTGCAACAGTATTTATAACAATAGCTGGAAGTACTACTGATAAAAATAATACACGGAAGCTAGTTGGAAGACCTACCATAATTGAAGCTAATGTCAAAAATGCTGTACCACTTATAAGTGTTCCTATAGCCGTAGTTATAATTATTTTTATTTGATTATTCAAAGCTTTTCTAATAGGTTTCAAGAATAAAAACATTAAATTAGCAGTTATCAATTTGTCTATTACATTTGGTATTTGTCCACCTGGAAATCCTGTAGTTGCAGCTGCTAATATACCTGCTATAAGCCCTGCACTTATACAAGATTTATAATCCTCATTTAGTATCATTATTATAAATAGCATAGCTAGTGAAAAATCTGGTTTCATTCCAAGTACTAATGGAGGGGTAATCTGATGCAATACTGCACCTATAGCTAAAAGTAGTGAATTTGTAATCAATCTCTTTAAATTCATAATAAATATCTCCTTTTCAATTAAAAATTAATACTTTTTTTAAATATACAGTTTATATTTCCAAATTCAATTAACATTTGTATAATGAATGATGCCTTATAGCTGAAATACTAGTTTCATCAAGATGTCTACAATCAAATTTATATAAAAAGCCGGCTTTATAAATTTGCATAAAAAAAACTCCGTCCTAAAAAATATATTAGGACGGAGATACTTCCGCGGTACCACCTAAATTGTGTACTAAAACACCACTCTTTCGGATACTAACATATCCTATCCATTGTAACGTATGGATAACGGTAACCACTACTCTTCAAAACTTTGAATTTCGATTTACTCCTAAAAGGTCCATTCACCATTCGTTATTGTATTGAGATTACACCATCCTCAACTCTCTATGACTAAACATCCTGGTTACTCTTCCTTATCAAAGGATTTACTTTTAAATTTATTATATAATACCATTTCAATCGAAACATGTCAACCATTTTTTAAAATTTATTTAAGATAACTAATTTTCAAATTACTAACATACACTTTTTATAGCTTCATAAAGTATTTCAGTGAATTTTTGTCCACAAGAAGGTAATTTATTTTTTTCACCAGGAATTATTCTTAATATTACTGGTAATTCTATGTGATAGCTACTCCATCTTTTATCTATTATTGTAGAAGATTTTGTAGCTTTAAAGTATATTTTATCAAAGCTTGCATTTATCTTAAGTTCTTTAATCTTACAAATATCTCTATCTTCTCTATCTTCATTCCATTTTCTAAAAATAATACTTTCTAAGCTTTCTTTCAATTCCAATGCATATTTTTCATCTTCTTTACACCCACTGGATATTTCTATATCATTTCCTGAATGTTCTATACCATGTCCATGAATTTCTATTAGATAGCTAGGGTTACATTTTTTAAGTGCTGTATAATAGTCACTGTAATTATCATTGTGATTTTTATTTACATCTATAAAGTAATTACATGCACATAAAAAAGAAGCTTTAAGCTTTTCTGCAATGTAATTTCCTATATATCCCGCATTTTCGTCACTATATGGATGAGAATTACACGGCATCTTTATTGTACCAGATGGAGTATGATGAGGTACTCCTATAACTATATTTGATTCTTCTTTTATATCAGCAATAAATATGCATGCATTATCAATTTTCAAGATATTTGTATACAGAATCACCATCTCCTTTTTGTCTTAATATTATTTTAACACATCCAATTAATTTTTAAACGTATCAACACACAAGTATAAAAGTTTTTTTACAGGAAAATATAAATACGAAAGGAGTGCTTAGCTATGCCAAAAAAGAAACCAAATATATATAACAGAGAAGATCTATATACAAGAGATAAAGAATTTAGAAACGAACCTAAATACGAAGACGAAAAACGACAACAGAAGGAAACACCTGGAGTATCCGGTAAATTTTCTGGAAGATAGGAGGTTATACTTATGACTAAAAAGAAACCACATCATGGCGAAGATGCAAAGCTTAGATCTGCATTAGATCACAGCGATAATAGCCAAGAATCTCAAAATGGATATATGGAAAGAGGAAATCCATCCGTTTATGCAGCCAAAGGAAGAGTTATGCGCAATAATGATAATGATTCACACGTTTAATATCAAAATGACTACTAAATAAGCTTTTTCTAGAATTACTTACACAAACTGGTTCAAAATAATTTTTAATATATTTTTATTTAGTTGTTTTACTCATTTTTCATTCTCCAATAATAAAAACTAAAAAAGAACCTGAACTTTGAAGTTACAGGTTCTTTTTTAGTTTTCATTACCTATCTTCCATTTCCTTGTTAAGTATTTTATATAACTTATTTAATTCTTCTTTATTCATAGAATCTACATTCGATAATTTATATTCAATTCCCATTTTATTATATTTTTCCACTCCTAAAGTATGATATGGAAGAAGCTCTACTTTTTCTACATTTTTTATACTTTTTATTATGCTAGCTAGCTTTTTTATATGTTCTTCTGAATCAGTTATTCCTGGTACTACTACATGTCTTATCCATAACTTTGTATTGGCTTCCTGAACTGCTTGTAAAAATTCATCAAAACCTTTTTTACTTTGGCCTACTAAATTTCTATACCCACAATCATCTACATGTTTTATGTCAAGTAATACTAAATCTGTATACTTCAAAATTTCATCATATTTTCCTACACCATATCCAGCAGTATCTATTGTAGTATGAATTCCTTGTTCCTTACATAATTTTAATGCTTCTATTAAAAAATCTGGCTGCATTAGAGGATCTCCACCTGAAAACGTAACTCCGCCGCCATTTTTAAAATAAGGCTTAAATCTAACAATTTTTTTAACAAGTTCTTCTGGTGTAATTTCTGTTCCTCCTTGAAAGTTCCAAGTATCAGGATTATGACAATATGCACATCTTAGAGAACACCCCTGCATAAATACCACTGTTCTTATTCCTGGTCCATCAACTAGCCCCATACTTTCAAATGAATGCATTTTACCCAAAGTCATACTTTTACCTCCTTATTCAAAAACTTTTTTTAATTCACTATCTTAATTGTAAATATACCCGCTGCTTAATACAACGGGTACATTTATTATAAGGATTTTATTATATTTTAGGCATTTGAAAAGATTTTTCTTTTCAAGCACCTGAATCTGGCATTTTAAACTACATCTTTTCATGGAAAGTTCTGCTTATAACTTCCATTTGCTGCTCTCTAGTTAATCTGTTAAAATGAACAGCATATCCTGATACTCTTATTGTAAGTGTCGGATACTTTTCTGGATTTTCCATAGCATCTACCAAGGTTTCTCTA
>NZ_JIBU02000044.1 GCF_000633595.2 Clostridium drakei
AAGCCTAACGGCTAAAAAGTTAGGCGAATCAACGCTTGCGGAATTCCGCAAGCGACTAATTCTAATATAGGAAAGGAGATAAGAGAGAAAATACAAGAAAGTGACTCTCCACATTAGTTTATGAATAGATGTTGGTTAACAAATTACACTTATGAAGATTATGTTAAAGATAAACAAAAAAAGCATAATATAAAAGGCATAAAAGAATATACACCAAAAGATATATTGATGTGCAGAGAAGAAAGGGTTTGTGAGCAAGAAGAGTTAATTAAATTTCATAAAAAAACATTAGTTTTTATGAGAGTTAACTATCCTGGTGTAGTTAAAAATAATGCAATAACACTTGGTATAATGAAGTTTATGAATAAGTTTTTAATGGAAGAGCTTAAGCAATATATAGAGTATAAGAATTTTGTTATAACAGCAGAAGGTCCATCATTAACACTTATTGTGAATAAAAATGCTAAAGACACAAAACAAATAACAGTTAATATAGAAAATAAACATTTTTTAGGTAGATATGTAGATATAGATGTTTATGATGAAAACAATAATAGTTTAAGTAGAGGAATGCTGGGCTTTAAACCAAGAGCATGTTATATATGCAGCGATATTGCTCAGTATTGCGTAAGGTCAAGAAAACATAGTGAAGAAGAAATAAAAGAGTTTATTAAAAATAAGTATGAAGATTATTGTAAATGGTATAAAGTACTTTAGCGTAAAAAATGAATGAAATATTCTCACGAAATGGTTATAATAAGTAATATAACAGAAATGTGGAGGTACTTTATGTTTTTTAGAAACAGTGATGGTAGATTATATGGAAAAATACCAATGAAGGTTAAAGTGATAATAGCATGTATAGCAGTATGTGTAGTAATTGGCATAGCCTATAGAGAATCAATAAACAATAAAAAAAGTAATAGTATAATAGAAAATGTAAATAAAGAGAGTTCTAATAATAATATGGCTATAAAAGAAAAAAAAGATGATAATGTTTCAAAGCAGACAGAAGCTCAAAAGGCTGAAGAACAAAAGTATAATGAAAGTTATAAGGCTTTTGGAGAAAAAAACTACGATAATGCAATAGCATTAGCTGATGAGATTATAAATGTAGATTCAAATTTTTATAAGGCCTATAATATTAAGGGAATAGCATTATGTTATAAAGGTAATTTTGATGAAGGAATGAAAAATATAGATAAAGCACTTCAATTAAAGTCTGATTTTGGATATGCTAGATTTAATAAAGCTTTAGGTTATGAGCTTCATGGCGATTATGATGAGGCATTAACTTGGTATGATAAAGATTTAGAGGTTGAAAATTATATATGGAGTTATTATGGTAAAGCTAGCATATATGGAAGACGAGGAGATGTGCAGAACACAGTAAAATATTTAAAAACAGCTGTGAATATGTCTTCAGATATAAAAGGTATTGCTGCTAAAGAAGAAGATTTTAATCCAGTAAAGGATTCCCAGGAGTTTCAAGATGTGATCAAGTAAAATAATCCCCAAAACTTTTTAAACAATGGGGATTATTTTATTCTGGAAATGTGGATAACTTTTAAAGAGAGGTTAAATCTATTCCATATTTTTTGCATTTTAAAGATACAGTTCTATGAGTAATTCCTAAGGCCTTTCCAGCTTTATTGTAGCTTTTATAGGTTTTCATAGCTAAAGTTATCAATTCTTTTTCATATTGTTCTAGAGGCTGAAGTTTACCATTTTTAAGGTTTATCAAAGAACCAGTTTCTAACTCACCATTTTTAATATAAAAAGGTAAGTCTTTTTCTGTTATTAAGTTGTTTTCACACATGTTCATAGCTCTCTCTATAATGTTTTCCAATTCTCTTATGTTTCCAGGCCAATGGTATTCCTGCAAATGCATAAGTGATTTTTTATCTATGCCTGTAACATTTTTATTGAGCTTAATATTCATTTTCTGAATAAAATGTTCAACGAGAAGATTTATATCTTCTTTTCTATTTCTTAAAGGAGGAAGAATAATGCTTATAACATTCAATCTATAGTACAAATCTTCCCTAAACTTATCCTCCTTTATCATTTTTTCAAGATTTCTATTAGTAGCGGCAATTATTCTTATATCCACTGTTTGTGTAGTAAGGCCGCCAACACTTTCAAATTCTCTTTCCTGAAGCACTCTTAGTAATTTAACTTGCATAGATACAGGCATGTCTCCAATTTCATCTAAGAATAAAGTACCACTATTGGCTATATTAAATTTTCCAGGTTTACTTTTAATTGCACCTGTAAAGGCACCCTTCTCATATCCAAATAACTCACTTTCAAGTAAGTTTTCTGGGATAGCAGCACAATTAACTCTAACAAAAGGTTTATTTTTTCTATTACTGCTATTATGGATAGCTTTAGCAATAAGCTCTTTACCTGTTCCGCTTTCACCGCGAATTAATACAGTAGATGGAGAATTGGAAGCTTTTTGTGCCATAAATAAGCAATTCTTAAGAGAACTGCTGTATCCTATTATAGAATTAAAAGAACTACTGAAATTATGTCTTTTTAATTCATCTTTATAATAGTTCAGTTCTTCTTCTGATTTTTCAAGTTTTTTTACTAAGTCTTTGATTTCATCTACAGTTTTTGATATTGAAATAACACCTTTAAATATACCATCTATAAAAATAGGTTCTATTGTAGAAATTATATTTATACTATCTTTTCTATAAATTTTATTTTCAACTGGTGTTTTTGTATTAAATACTTTGATTCGTAGTCCACTTGGAGATATATTCGCTAAATCTTTACCTACAATGTCTTTACTTTTTATACCAAAGTGTTTTTCATAAGATGGGTTTACATAACTTATAATTCTTCTATCGTCTACAAAACAAATTAAGTCATGAGATGCTTCTAATATTTTTTTGAATTTTTCATTTAACTCTTTAATACCTATTAATTCAGATATATCTTGGAATACTCCTAAAGCTCCAATAATTTTGTCGTTAGAAAATATAGGAGATCTATTAGTTAAAACAAGACGATTATTTATATACTGAGTTTCTCCAACTTTACGTTCTTTTGAAGTTACTATATTTGGCAAATCAGAAGTTGGTATAATGTCCTTTACAAAGTAACCTATGACATCTTCTAATTTTTTATGAACTATTTTAAGTGCATAGTCATTCATTGCTGTAATATATCCGTTTACATCAATAACCAGTATTCCAACAGGAATATTTTCTACTATTTGAGCATAGGCAATGGTATTTTCTTCAATTATGTCATCTATTTTAGACAAAACTGAATTATTATTGTTTGCAATATACATGGTTATAAAATTACACAGTTCTAATACTGCATGTTGACCATTTATAGAGTTTTCTTTGCATGAGATTTCGACCATTTCCCCTTCTCTTATTTTTAAAGATAATAATGCTAACATGCTTATAGCTAAAGGTTCTTTTGTAGATGAATTGCTCATATATAGGTTTATTCCATACTTATTTTTCAATTCTGTAGCTCTATGGACTATCATGGCCGCAATTCGTGTATGTATTCCGTTATGAATTGTTATGGTTATACTGTTTTTATACATAATCCATCTCCTTTTGATAAAAAATATCATATATATACGTAAAGGTTGATAAAATTTATCAAGTATAATATTAACCTAAAAATCATTGTAAGTCTAGATATTAAAGCCAGTTTTTAAATTACTTTATAATAATATAATGGTTTGAATTGATAAATTTTATCAATATTTTTTAACTATAATATTATGCAGCATAAGTGAAATTGAAAAAGATATATTTTAAAATTCAGATTTTCATTAATGAATGAGAGTTTTTGTGGAATGCTTTGAAGTTGATTTTAAATTTTTTGAAAATTGGCATGATAATTGCTTTAAAATATTTTAGATTTAAACAATTACATTGAAATAGAAATTTAGTTTTAAAATATAGAATTTGATAAATTGTAATTATTCTGAGGAGGAAAAATAAAATATGAAAAAAGGAATTGCAGCTTCAAAAGGGTATGCTATAGGAAAGGTTTTAATAAAAGAGGTAAATGAAGTTAAAGTTGAAGAAAGAAAAATAGAAGATGTACAGTCAGAAAAAGAAAGGTTTAAAAAATCATTAGATGCTTCAAGGGAACAATTAACTAAAATAAAGGAAAAAGCAGAAAAGGAAATGGGTGCTGATAAAGCAGCTGTATTTGAAAGCCATATGATGTTATTAGATGATCCTGAATTTGCAGGTGCAGTTGATATGGCAATAGAAAATGATAAAATCAATGCTGAAAAGGCTCTTGAGAATGTTTCAACTATGTATGCGGGTATATTTGAAGCTATGGAAGATGAGTATATGAGAGAAAGAGGTGCTGATGTAAAGGATGTTAGTAAGAGAATTCTTGCTAATCTTGCTGGAAAAATATCAGCAGATTCAGAAGAAATGGTGGCTAATACAATAGTAGTTGCTCATGACTTAACACCTTCAGATACTGCACAACTCGATAAGAGCAAAGTTATAGCTTTTTTAACTAATATAGGTGGAAGAACTTCACATAGTGCTATAATGGCAAGAACTTTAGAAATCCCAGCTGTTGTAGGATTAAATGATATAACAACTTCAGTAAAAAATGGTGATATAGTAATTGTAGATGGTAATGAAGGTACAGTTATAATAAATCCAAATGAAAATACTGTTAAGGAATATGAAGCTAAAAGAGAAGTCTATGAAAAAGAAAAAGAAGAACTTAAAAAGCTTATAAGTGTAAAAACTGTTACTAAAGCTGGAAAGAGAGTAGAAGTAGCAGGAAATATAGGAAAGCCAGAGGATGTTTATCAGGTTTTAGAAAATGGTGGAGATGCTATAGGACTTTTCAGGACAGAGTTTTTATACATGGATAGAGATGATATGCCAACTGAAGAAGAACAATTTGAAGCGTACAAATATACAGTAGAAAAGATGGCAGGAAAGCCAGTAGTAATCAGAACATTAGATATAGGTGGAGACAAGAAGCTATCATATTTACCACTACCAGAAGAAATGAATCCTTTCTTAGGATATAGAGCTATAAGACTTTGTCTTGATAGAAAAGATATATTTAAAGTTCAACTAAGAGCATTACTTAGAGCTTCAGCTTTTGGTAATTTGAAAATAATGTTCCCAATGATATCTTCTTTAGAAGAATTTTTACAAGCAAAAAAAGTTTTAAATGAGTGTATGGAAGAATTGAAAAAAGAAGGAAAAGAATTTAACCCAGGATTGGAAATAGGAATAATGGTAGAAATACCTGCAGCAGCAGTATGTGCAGATGACCTTGCAAAGTACGTTGACTTTTTTAGTATAGGAACTAACGATTTAATACAGTATACTTTAGCAGCAGATAGAATGAATGAAAAAATATCATACCTTTATAATCCAATGCATCCAGCAGTATTAAAGCTTATAAAAATGACTATAGAAGCTGCTCATAAAGAAGGAAAATGGTGTGGTATGTGTGGAGAAATGGCTGGAGATGAAAAAGCTATTCCTACACTAGTAGAGTATGGCTTAGATGAATTTTCAATGAGTGCATCTTCTATATTAAAAGCAAAACAATTAATAATGGAAAACTAATTTAGATAGCTTACCAAACTTAATATATAGAGTAAAACCTGATTAGAAATTTTATTCCAATCAGGTTTTATTTTATATTTAAAACATTATCTTTAAACTACATTTTAGTATATAATATAAATAGATTAAGCATTATTTATAAAAAGATTTATTGAAAATATTTGTGCAATAATAGGGAGGAAATTAATATGAAAAACTTAAAGAAAAAAAGATTAATTACAATTGCTTGTTCAATATCAGTGCTTTTATCATTAGCTTTTACAGGATGTTCAGGAAATAAGGAAAAAAATACATCAACAAATAATGACACAACATCTACTCAAAAAAGTGGGTCAGAAAAGAATGCTTCTTCAGAGCAAGTTAACCAAAAAAAGCAGGAAGCAAAACCTCAAACTAAAAGCACAAATACTAAAAGTTCTAGCACTATTAAATTTGCAAAGGAACAATTAGATAAAAGTGAAAAGCCAAAATTTAATACTGCTTTGAAAAATTCAACTAATGGCACATATGAAGCATGTATAGAAGGTAAAGGAGAAGAGGCATCAGAAGAAGGTATAGGCAAAATATTTGTGAAAAATACTAATGGAAATAACTTTACCTACGAAGTTATAGGAAATAGTAAGGTTTCACCTAGAAATATAGAGTGGGTGGATGATGAAAATTTATTAGTTGTAATAGGATCATCTCAAGGAACTGTTTCTAAGGGTGGTAACTTATATATGCTAAATGTAAGTACAGGAAATGTTTCAACAATTATAGAAACATCAGATAAAAAGCAGCAAATAATGTCATCAAAAAAATCTGGCAATAACGTAATCTTGAAGGTTACTGTATATGAAGATGATAACTATAATAAATCTAATATAGAAAACTGGACTATTTATTCTTTCGATTCAAGCTTAAATAAATCAATGGAAGTAAAAAATTCTGAAGGAAAGGTTTTATATACAGTTAACTAAGGAAAATAGCATTAAGGGGAACTTAAGTATATGGATAGATCTAAGAAAATATATATTAAGGCATCAAATAAATATAATAGTGGTTATATAGATAAAGCCATGGATTTATGTGAAGAAAGTATATCATTGGATATAAAAAATGCAGCATCTATAAATCTTAAAGGATTGTTACATTATTTAAAGGGAGATATAGATAGTGCTCGAAAGCTTTGGAAGATGAATCATCAAATAAATAATGACGGAGTTTCCGAAAAATATTTAGCCAGTACTAAAAGTGATGAGACCAGATTATATACTTATGAAAAAGCAATATCACTTATAAAAGGATTGTATATAAATGAAGCATTAGATCTTTTGGAACAATGTTCAGAAAGTGATTATAATTACATTAATGTGAATAATTACAAAGCTTTGTGCTATATAAAAAAAGGTCAGTATGATAAAGCTATAGATAGTATAGAAAATGTGATGAAAATAGATAAAAACAATAGTATGGCTAAAGAGAACAAAAAAATATTAGTAAAATGTGGAGTTATAAAAAACAAAATTGAAACAAAAAAAGTCATTTATTGTTTAATAGGCATATTACTAATAATTGTAGTAACATTTGGAAGTACAGCTATATTTAAAAAAGTAAAAAGTAATATAGCTAAATCTCATAGTACAAAGACTTCAAAAGTAAATGCGGCAAAAATATCTAATAATAATGGAAATAAAACCACTAAAGAAGCTCCAAAAAAAATTCAGCAGGAAACTTTTCCAGCAGATAAAATTAAAAGTGATATTCAAAATAAAAATTTTGATAATCTATATGATGATTATATAAAATGGAAAGATAAAAATATATCCAATGATGATAAAGAAGTTATCTCTAGCGTTATTACTATATTGAAAAACGAAGGTGTAGAATACTTCTATGGAAAAGGGGATGGATATATAAATAGTCAAGATATTCCTAATGCTAAAAATAATCTTATAAAAGCTTATGAAATAGGAGCAGATAATTATTTATATCCTCATATAATTTATATGTTAGGAACTAGCTTTTATTTATCAAGTGACTCACAAAATGCTATAAAATATTACACTCAATATGATGAGAAATATGGAACAGATGACTATGAAGAAACAGTACTTTATGCTTTAGCTACTATGTATAAGGACTTAGATAAAGATAAAGCATTAACTTATGCTCAAAAATTGGTAGATAAATATCCTAAGTCAATATATAATAATTCTGTAATAAAAAGTTTAATAAAGAAATAAAAAACATACAAAGCGATAATCATTATTAACAACTATTGACTAAATAAGAAATATAACATAAAATTAAAATATAAAGCATACCTTAATAAGGTATAAATGGAGGGATAAATTATGATACAAGAAATAAAAGATATGGATTTTTCAAAGATTGTTCAAGAATCTTCTAAACCTGTAGTTGTGGACTTTTGGGCTTCTTGGTGTGGACCTTGTAAAATGTTAGCTCCTGTAATAGATGAAATTTCCGAAGAGCTTAATGATAAAGTAGAGTTTTTAAAATTGAATGTAGATGAAAATCCTGTAACATCAAACCAGTATAGAGTAGCAAGTATACCAACTGTTATGATATTTAAGGATGGAAAAGTAGTAGATACTCTAGTAGGATTTAGACCAAAGGAAGCAATAAAGGACGTTATAGAAAAACATATTTAATATTGTGAATGAAACATCAATGACAAATTAGCAAAAGTTAATTTGTCATTTTTTCAAAAGGAGGTTAATTGTATGTCTAATAAATATGATATAGCAATAATAGGTACAGGACCAGCAGGATTATCAGCTGCTATAAATGCAAAAATTCGAAACAAAAAAGTTATATTGTTTGGTATTAAAGAATTAAGTAATAAACTGCTAAAAGCACCAAAAATAAATAACTATTTAGGATTTTATGATGTTACAGGTGAACAATTAAAAGGTAAATTCCAAAAGCATATTGAAGCTATGAATATAGACATAGTAAGTGAAAAGATAAATGCTGTATATGCAATGGGATCACATTTTACTTTGATGGTAAATGAAAAGATGTATGAAGCGAAATCTGTTATTTTAGCTACAGGTATGGAATATACAAAGCCATTAAAAGGTGAAGAAGAATTCTTAGGTAGAGGAGTAGGATATTGTGCTACTTGTGATGCACCATTGTATCGAGGTAAAACTGTTACTATAATAGGATATAATAGAGAAGCGGAAGAAGAAGCTAATTATGTAGCAGAATTGACCAACAAACTTTATTATGTGCCTATGTATGAAGGAAAATATAATTTAAGTGATACTATTGAAATAATAAAAGATAAGCCAATAGAAATTAAGGGAGAAGACAGAGTTAAAAATTTAATGATGAAGAATAAAGACATCATTACAGATGGAGTTTTTGTATTAAAGGATAGTGTATCACCAAATCAGCTTGTTCCTGGTATAGAAATGCAGAATGGACATATTAAAGTAGATATAGATATGAAAACTAATATTGCAGGCTGTTTTGCAGCAGGAGATTGTGTAGGTAAGCCTTATCAATATATAAAAGCGGCAGGTCAAGGTCAAATAGCAGCTTTAAATGCTGTTGTATATTTGGATTCTTTAAAATAGATTATCCCCACAAATTTTAATTTGTGGGGATATATGTGCTTAACTAGGATACTAGCTAAATAAAAATATGTCTAATTTACTACAAAAAATACATGGTTTCCTATGGTTTTAACGTTCTTTTTATTTATACCTTTCATCCATTTACAAGTAGCTATCTTAGGATTATAGAAGAACACCGCTTGACCTGTAGGATCATTTCCCTTTAGAGCTTGAAGTACTGCTTTATAACTACTTTCATCAGGAACAACATCAATAGAACCATTTTTAACACAAGAAAAAGCACTTTTTTGAGTTATTACTTCTTCTACAGTTTTAGGAAATTCAGGATATCTTAAACGATTTAATATAACAGAAGCTACAGCAACTTTTCCTTCGAAAGGTTCACAATTACTTTCAGCATAAACTACTTGAGCCATTAAATGTATATCCTTTTGAGTCACATATAACTTTCTACCAGAGTAATTAAAAACTTCGACAATTTGATCTTGTTCTTTAAATAAAGTAGAGTCTATATTATCAGAACCAGCAGCTTTTACATTAAATAGTGGTGAAACACTTGGTACTAATAAAAATATTATACAAAAAATAAATTTTCTCAATAAAATCCTCTCCTTGTTACCTACGGGGTTAGCTGACGGGTTCGGTAAAGGCATAACCTACGCAAAATACGATTCACCCCAAAAAATTCCGGTTTCCCCGTGTTTAATAAAAAACTTAGGCTAATGGTAGTATAGCCATGAATTTAAAAAAAATACATAGTATAAAAAATTTTATTAATATTTTATAAAATTCATTAAGGTTTTGATATAAACAATATTAAATTAGTGTATAATTGTAAATATAGATTTTTGTTAGGGCGGTGATGTGGTTGGAGCTATTGGATATGGTAGTTAATTCTATTAGAAATATTAGTATAGCATCAGTAATGGATATATTAGTAGTTTCTTATATTTTTTATAAAATTTATACGCTAATAAAAGAAACTAGAGCTGAGCAACTTTTAAAAGGAATAATACTTATAGTTCTTCTTATACCTATCAGTAATTTTTTTCATTTAACTATGCTGAATTGGATTTTAACTAAGACAATCACCATAGGCTTACTTTCCTTTATAATAATATTTCAACCAGAGATTCGTCGAGCACTTGAGCATTTAGGTAGAACAGCTTTTAATGACAAGCATATATTGGGAAATGATCAGGTGATGGAAGAGGTTATAACGGAAATTTCTAATTCCATAGAAAATTTGTCTAATAGTAGAACAGGAGCCTTGATAATAATAGAGCAGCTCACAGGCCTTGAAGATATAGTTAAGACAGGAACTAAAATAGATGCAGTAGTTTCAGCAGCACTTTTGGAAAATATTTTTGTAGTTAATACCCCATTGCATGATGGTGCAACGATAATAAGAAATGATAGAATAGTATCTTCAGGATGCTTTTTACCATTAACCAATAATCAGAATGTAAATAAAAAGCTTGGTACAAGACATAGGGCGGCGTTAGGTATATCTGAAAACTCAGATGCGTTAATTATAGTTGTATCAGAGGAAACAGGAACCATTTCACTTGCCGTAAATGGTAATCTAACAAGGGGTTACAACAAAGAAAGACTTAAAGATATTCTGATTAGAATAATGAAAAAAAGACAAAGTAGAAAATTAACCTTTAGGGAGCAGGTGAGGGAATGGATCAAAAGGTCAAAAATCACCAAGTAATTATTAAGATATGTTGTGTAATAGCTTCTTTAGTTTTATGGCTGTATATTTTTAATGTAGAAAATCCTATGAGAGAGACACATATTGTTGTGCCTGTACAGGTTTTAAATAAAGATTTGGTTGCAAAATCTGATTTAGTTCCAGTAGAAGAGGAGAATTTGACAGTAACTTTAACTATTAGAGGAAGTGCTTCCGATACTTATTCTATAAAACCAAGTGATTTTAAACTTGTATCAGATTTAAGTTCTTATGCAGTTAAAAAAGGCGAAAATAAAATACCTGTTGAGGTTAAAAGTAGTCCATCTAATATTAGAATAACAAATAATGACAACCTATGGGTTAAAATTACTTTGGATGATTTGAAACGAAAAACTGTTCCAGTTAAAATAATTTTTGATGGGAATACTAAAAGTGGATTTTATGCTTTTAAGCCTACCGTGAAGGAAAAGGAAGTTACTGGACCTAAGGCAGCAGTGGAAAGAGTAAAGTATTTATCAGCAAGATATAGTATTAAAGATGCTTCAAAGGATATAGATGCAAATATACAACTTCAACCATCAGATTCTTCAGGTGTAATTGTAAAAGATGTAACAGTTAATCCAAGCTCTTTAAAGGTAACTATTCCTGTTAAAAAAATTAAAACTGTATCTATAAATGTTAAATCTGGAATACAACAAAATAATCAGGGAAACATAAAAGATTTATTACCAATTGAAGATAAAATAGATATAGCAGGAGAAGAAGATTTAATATCCAATATAAATTCTTTGGATACAGAATATATAGATTTAAATAAGGTATATGGAAAAGATACAATAGAGGTTAAATTAGTAGTTCCTAAGGGAGTTACTCTTGTAAATAGTTCTGATACTGTAAAGTTAAAAGTTAATTTAAATAATAAAAACATACAGAAAGAATTGAGTTTAAATATACAAACTATAAATGATAACAGTAAATATAGTGTTAATTTGGATACAAATAAGGTTGATATAGTAGTGTCTGGTGAAGAAAATGTTATCAATAATTTAAAAGTAGAAAATATAAAGTGTTCTGTGGATTTAAGTTCAATAGTAGAAGGGGAAAATTCAATCCCCTTAAATGTAAGCTTGCCAGATGGAATAACAAAGGTGTCTCAAAATATATCATCAGTTAAGGTTACAGCAAAGAAAAAAGTTTTGGAGGGCAAAAATGTCAATTAAAATAAATAACCTGAATATAAGTATAGATGAAAATATAGAAGATTTAAAAAATAAGGTATGTAAAAAATTAAAAATATCACATACAAATATTGAAGAATTTAAAATTTTGAGAGAATCTATAGATGCTAGGAGAAAAGATAACATAAGATTTAATTACGTTGTAGAAGTAAAATGTGATAAAGAGGCAAAAGTTGTAGCTAGAGCCAATGATAAAGATGTTAAAATTGAAAAAGAAATTTATAATGAAGAATTTCTTTTTGGAAATAAGAAAATGAAACATAGGCCAGTTGTAGTTGGTATGGGACCTGCAGGTATGTTTGCAGGTCTTTTACTAGCAGAAAAAGGATATAGACCAATAATTATAGAAAGAGGAGAAAAGGTTGAGGATAGAACTAATACTATAAATAAGTTTTGGACCACGGGACAGTTAAATTTAGAATCGAATGTTCAATTTGGAGAAGGTGGAGCAGGAACTTTTTCTGATGGAAAGCTTACGACTAGGATAAAGGATGCTAGATGTGACTTTGTTTTAGATAAGTTTGTTAAGGCTGGAGCTCCAAAAGAAATTTTGTATAATGGTAAGCCTCATATAGGAACAGATATATTAAAAAAAGTAGTAAAAAATATAAGAGAAAAGATAATAGAATTAGGTGGAGAAGTAAGATTTAATAGTAAACTTCAAGATATAGTTGTAAGCAATGGGGCTTTAAAATCAATAGTAGTAAATGGAGCTGAAATTCCAAGTGAAAATTTAGTATTAGCTATAGGGCATAGTTCAAGAGATACTTATGAGATGTTATATAGCAAGAGAATATCTATGGAGCCTAAGGCCTTTGCTATAGGTGTAAGAGCAGAACATTCTCAACAAATGATAAGTGAAAAACAATATGGAAAGTATGCAAATCATCCTAAGCTTAAGGCTGCAGATTATAGACTTACATATAATACTAAATCTACAGGAAGAGGTGTATATAGTTTTTGCATGTGTCCTGGAGGAGAGGTAGTAGCAGCGGCATCAGAAGAAGGAAGATTAGTAACAAATGGAATGAGCTTTTTTAAAAGAGATAAGGATAATGCTAACTCAGCAATAGTAGTTTCTATAAATGAATCTGATTTTCAAGGAGATACTCCATTAAAAGGTATGGAATTTCAAAGACATTATGAAAGTTTAGCTTATATTTTGGGTGGTGGCAAGTATACTGCACCTGTACAATTGATAGGAGATTTTTTGAATGATGAAATTTCTACTAAGTTAGGAAATGTAAAACCAACATATAAGCCGGGTTATGAATTTAGAGATCTGAGAAAATGCTTGCCACATTATGTAGTAGAAGCTTTAAAAGAAGGATTTATAAATTTTGATAAAAAAATTAAAGGCTTTGATAGTAATGATGGTGTTTTAACTGGAATTGAAACAAGAACTTCAGCTCCTGTTAGAATATTGAGAAATGAAAATTTGGAAAGTATATCAGCTCAAGGACTTTATCCTTGTGGTGAGGGAGCAGGATTTGCAGGTGGAATAATGTCTGCAGCAGTAGATGGGGTAAAAGTAGCAGAGAATATCATAAAAAAATACCAACCATTATATTGAATATTCTGAAAAACAGTGTTTTTTGAATATTTCTGGTAGAATATAATATAAGGCATAACGATTTCAGGAAGCATTCATATGGAAAATTATGATCTTATACTTGAAATTAACTCCAACAATGTATATATGAACAAGAATCAGTAAAAAAATCACAGTAAATGAGATGTAGATGGTCGCTTAGGTGTTAAAAATTTAACGACTAATTCTAATAAAAATTAAATTTTAAATCTAAACAAATAAATGTATCATTTGTCAATTATACTGGATTTAGTGGAAATGTATGGGATAACTGATATGAATTATAATATAATGATTGCCTGAAATTTAAATCTGTTCTATTGTTAGTACTTTAAACTAGTATAAATTATATCTACAATATGAGGTATAGTTTTTAAGGTAGTTAACATAAGAACAACAAAAGTTGAGGAAGAGCCTAAATATTATAAAGAAGAGGTGTAAATTAAATGATTAAAAATTTACAAGAAGTTTTAGAAAAGGCTAAAAATCAAGAAACAAAAAAAATAGCAGTAGCAGTAGCTCAAGATAGACCAGTCCTTGAAGCTGTTAGAGATGCTAAGGAACAAGGAATATCAGAAGCAATATTAGTTGGTGACAAAGCAAAGATGGAAGCTATAGCAGCAGAAATAAAAATGGATTTAACAAAATTTGAAATTGTTAATGAAGAAAATCCTATTAAAGCTGCATTGAAAGCTGTAGAATTAGTTTCATCAGGTAAAGCTGATATGTTAATGAAAGGCCTTATTGATACAGCTAATTTTTTAAGGGCAGTTTTAAACAAAGAAGTTGGTTTAAGAACAGGAAAATTAATGTCTCATGTAGCAGTATTTGAAATATCTAAATTTGATAGATTAATATTTTTAACAGATGCTGCTTTTAACATGTATCCAGAACTTAAAGATAAAATAGATATAGTTAAAAATGCTGTAACAGTTGCGCATGCAGTAGGAATAGAAACACCAAAAGTAGCTCCAATATGTGCTGTAGAAGTTGTAAATCCTAGTATGCAAGCAACTGTAGATGCATCAATACTTTCAAAAATGAATGATAGAGGACAAATAAAAGGTTGTCTAATTGATGGACCATTAGCATTAGATAATGCACTATCTGTAGAAGCTGCTGAACATAAAGGAATAAAAGGAGATGTAGCAGGACGAGCAGATATATTATTAATGCCAAATATAGAAGCAGGAAATATAATGTACAAAACTTTAGCTTATACAACAGAATCTAAGAGTGGAGCTTTACTAGTTGGAACGTCAGCACCAGTAGTATTGACATCAAGAAATGATAGCCATGAAACAAAGATGAATGCAATAGCATTAGCAGCATTAGTTGCACATCAATTAAAGAGTAAGAAATAGAACTTTATTAAATTTACATATATTAAAAATATTTATTTTGTAGGAGGGGTAAAATGTCATATAAATTATTAATATTAAATCCAGGTTCTACATCTACTAAGATAGGAGTATATGATGGAGAAAATCAAATTTTAGAAGAAACTTTAAGACATTCTTCAGAAGAAATTGAGAAATATGCTACTGTTTATGATCAATTTGAATTTAGGAAAGAAGTTATATTAAAGGTTTTAAAAGAAAAGAATTTTGATATTAATACATTAGATGGAGTAGTAGGCAGAGGTGGATTATTAAAACCAATTGAAAGTGGAACTTATAAAGTTAATGATGCCATGCTAGAAGATTTGAAAGTTGGAGTACAAGGAGAGCATGCTTCAAATTTAGGTGGAATAATAGCTAATGAAATAGGAAAATCTATAAATAAACCAGCATTTATAGTAGATCCAGTTGTTGTTGATGAATTAGATGAAGCAGCTAGAATATCCGGAATGCCTGAAATAGAAAGAAAAAGTAAGTTTCATGCTTTAAATCAAAAAGCAGTGGCAAAGAGATATGCAAAAGAAAACAGTAAGAAATATGATGAATTAAATGTAATAGTCACACATATGGGTGGTGGAGTATCTGTTGGAGCTCATAAAGAAGGAAAAGTTGTGGAAGTAAGCAATGCTTTAGATGGAGATGGACCATTTTCACCAGAAAGAACAGGGGGACTACCTGTAGGAAGTTTAATAGAACTTTGCTATAGTGGGAAATATACTATAGAAGAAATGAAGAAAAAGATAAGTGGAAAAGGTGGAGTTGTAGCTTATCTAAATACAAATGATTTTAGAGAAGTAGAACAAAAATCACAAACAGATAAAAAGGCAAAGTTAGTATTTGATGCCTTTATATTACAAGTAGGCAAAGAAATTGGTAAATGTGCTGCAGTTTTACATGGAAAAGTAGATGCTATAATTTTAACTGGAGGAATAGCTTATAGTAAAGTTGTTACAGCCGAACTAAAAGATATGATAGAATTTATTGCACCAGTTGTAGTTTATCCAGGAGAAGATGAATTATTAGCTTTAGCACAAGGCGGACTTAGAGTATTAAGTGGAGAAGAACAAGCAAAAGAATATAAATAAAATATATAAGAAGAGTGCAAAATAAGATTTTTATTTTACACTCTTTATTTTTTAAAGTAAAATTTTAAAATAACTAAATTAACTGAGTTAAATTAAGCAAATTGGAGAACAAAATATATTTAATTATTAAAGTGAACAAAATAAAGATAATATACATGAAAAACTATGTTAGAATATTTAAAAATTTTGTGATATAATATACATATGATTGAAAAAAGATCATTATCATATCGATTTTAATTAAAAAATTTCATATTCAAATATTTTTATGAAATTTTAACAGGGCAGTTTGGAAAAAATAAAACCAGTTCTATTTAATATATTTTATTCATGATACACTGAAATAGCAAATGAAGAACTTTATTTTACACTTTTTGAATACGATTACAAAAGAGAAAATATTGAGTATGCTTTGTAATATAAATAACTAAAATTAGAATTTTATATGTTATTTTCAAAACAGAAAAGTAAAGATAACAATAATATATGCATAAAAAGTTGCAAAATATAATAAAATTTGAAAAAGAAACTAAAGTATTATATTGAAAATAAATATAATAAAATTTTAAGTATGTGCTAGAAATAAAATTTACATAAATAAAATGAGTTTTAAACAATTTATTTTGCAGCAATGTATACCAATTTAGCATTGCAAAACTTTTAATTACCAAAATTAAGGAGGGAACTTTCTTATGGCAAAGGTAACTTTTAGAGAAGAAAGATGCAAAGGTTGTGGACACTGTATAGAAGCATGTCCTAAGCAAATAATAAGCTTTGCAGATAGACTGAATGTGAAAGGATATCATCCAGCTACTATTACAGAAGAAAAAATGAAGGAATGTGTTGCTTGCGCATCCTGTGGAAAAATATGCCCAGATTGCGTGATAACAGTTGAAAAGTAATAAGGAGGGATTCTTTGTGGGAGAAAAAGTATTAATAAAAGGTAATGAAGCTATTGGCGAAGCTGCCATAAGAGCTAATTGTCAAGCCTTTTTTGGTTATCCAATTACGCCTCAGACAGAAGTTGCAGCTTATATGTCAAGAAAAATGCCTAAAATAGGAAGAGTATTTATACAAGCTGAAAGTGAAATTGCTGCTATAAATATGGTTTATGGAGCAGCAGGTACTGGAGTTAGATCTATGACATCATCAAGCTCACCTGGAATAAGCTTAAAGGCAGAAGGTATATCATATATAGCAGGTGCAGAGCTGCCTTGCGTTATAGTAGATATAGTTAGAGGAGGTCCTGGACTTGGAAGTATCCAGCCAGCTCAGTCAGATTATTTTCAAGCAACAAAAGGCTGTGGTCATGGAGACTATAAAATGCCAGTATTTGCACCAGCATCAATACAGGAAATGGTTGATTTAATTCAAGATGCTTTTGATACAGCAGATATGTACAGAACACCTTGTATGGTAATGGGA
>NZ_JIBU02000045.1 GCF_000633595.2 Clostridium drakei
TGTAACTCCAGTTGGACCAGTCGGTCCTGAGACTCCAGTTGTACCAATTACACCAGTAGGTCCTGTAACTCCAGTTGGACCAGTCGGTCCTGAGACTCCAGTTGTACCAATTACACCAGTCGGTCCTGTAGCTCCTCCAGCTGGACCGGTTGGACCAATTGCACCAGTCGCACCAGTCGCTCCAGCTTGACCAGTTGGACCAATCGCACCAGTAGGCCCTGTAGCTCCTGCACATGAGCTATATTTTACGAGCAAATATGGTGGATTGAGATTATTCATACCTTCGTACCCAATGATTATATCTGACTTACATTCATTTCCTATAAGTGTAACACCAAAATTTTCATTACACATATTGCTCCAGCTCTGGACTAAACCTGTTATATCAATAGGTATATAACTTCCCACATCGCAATCAATTACATTAAAGAAATAAGGGGTAATGCTAGTACTTGGTGCCGTATTCCAGGTAACAGTTGATTGGTTAAAGTCATCTTCATTTTCAAATATTGTTACTTTTTGGGGTGAAAACTCATTATCAGGTTTATCTTTTCTGTTAATAAAAAGGTAGAGAATAGCACTACATATTGTACTTGAGCAAGATAAATCGATATGAAATTTTAGTAGCGTTCTATAAGCGTCTAGCTTACAGTGATTTTTAACAGTTACAAGATATTGTCCTGTAAACAATTGATTGCTGGCCCCGAAGTTTGTATTTTGATAAAATTGTGAAATATAAACACTATCAGTTGGAAAAATTATAATAGATGTGGCCATAAAAGTACTTCCTTTCTTACATGCTTCAATTTTTATAAAATATTAAACGATTCTCATGCTGTCAATTGCTAAAATAAATCAGGAAGTTTTTTCAACTTAAAACATGTGGTTTTTCTCAAATTTAATGGATTATTATCAAATTATACTGGGATTAATATTTGGTATATCTCCTTGAGAATTGAGGATAACAAAGACAATTATATCAGTGTTAAAAGCTACTCAATTATTAACACAAGGCATTGACATAACTGCTTTATATAATGGTTTTGGTTAATAGCAGATATAAGCAATATTATGTTTAATTTAAACCTAATATAATTTGAAATACTAATTCAAATAAAGTTCATTGCGATTCAAGTCATAGGAGTTTAAAATGAGAATTAGTACTAATACCAATATATTCTGTGAATATAAAATTGTTACGCTGTTGAGCTATTAGATTCTGTGCTTTCTTTTGAGCGCATGTCTCAAATTTGAGTATTTTTGGTTTTTAAAAAAGTAAATTTACAATTTTGAATTACATATAGCATAATGAAATAAGTTATTATGTATAATTTATACAACTATTTTATACACAATAAACAAAACAGTTTCATATTAAAGAACAAATACTTATAGTCTTAAAGATTTCATTATACATTATTCACCTGAATCCTATTAGAAATTTGTTAATATTGATTATAAATTCTCAATAAAGTATAATTATTGTTGATGTTTGTTAAGGTATTTAAAAGAAACTATGGGAAAATGAGTGAGGTGAGGTTATGGATAAAGATATAAAAATACTTGCTATAGAAAGTAGTTGTGATGAAACTTCGGCAGCGGTAGTAGTTAATGGTAGAAAAGTTTTATCAAACATTATAGCATCTCAAATAGATATACATACTAAGTTTGGTGGAGTTGTGCCAGAAGTAGCTTCAAGAAAACATGTGGAGGCAATAGCTGTAGTAGTTCAGGAGGCGTTAGATGAGGCTGGTGTTACTTTACAGGATATAGATGCTGTAGGGGTTACTTATGGACCGGGATTAGTAGGAGCATTGCTAGTAGGGCTTCAGTATGCGAAAGGATTAGCATATGCTATAGGAAAACCATTGATAGGTGTAAATCATATTGAAGGACATATAAGTGCTAATTTTATACAATATGAGGATTTAAAACCTCCATTTGTATGTTTAGTTGTATCAGGAGGACATACATTTATAGTGTATATGAAGGATTATGGAGAGTTTGAAGTTATGGGACAGACAAGAGATGATGCAGCAGGTGAAGCATATGATAAGGTTGCTAGAGCTATAGGACTTGGATATCCAGGAGGACCTAAAATAGATAAAATATCAAAGGAGGGAAATCCAGAAGCTATAAAATTTCCAAGAGCGAGGTTTCAAGATGGTGAATCTTTAGACTTTTCATTTAGTGGGCTTAAGTCAGCAGTACTTAATTATTTAAATCAAATGGAAATGAAAAAACAAGAAATAAATAGAGCAGATGTAGCGGCGTCTTTTCAAAAGGCAGTGGTAAGTTTTTTGGTGGACAATACAATGAAAGCTTGTAAGTTGAAGGATGTAGATAAAATTGCGGTGGCAGGAGGAGTTGCAGCTAATACCTGCCTTAGAGATACTTTGATAAAGGAAGGTAATAGTAAAAATATAAAAGTTCTATTTCCTGAATTTATATTGTGTACTGATAATGCAGCTATGATAGGAAGTGCTGCTTATTTTGAATATATTAAAGGAAATGTAGCTCCGTTAAATTTAAATGCCATACCTAATTTAAAACTTGGCGAGAGATAGTGTTAAATTATAAGAATAATGGATGAAAACAGGGAGATTTACTCAAGTTAACTAAACTTAAGTAAATCTTTTTTGTATACTTAAAAATGTAAGTTTAGTAATTGAACTGTATATTTATGCATTAAATAGCTGTAGTTAATACATATTTATTATTTTTTGTGTAGTTTTGGAATGTAATATACATTAAGTAGTGTATCAGTTATTAATATGCAATCGTTTAAATATTTATATAATTTTTTTGTATTGAGTAGTATTAATCGCGAAAATAAAATATATAGACTATACTTTATTGGGTATATGTGATATACTATATATAAAACAAAGTATATATTGTATGGTTATATAATAAATTACAATGTTTTTATATAAATAAAAAGTTGTAATAATTATTTTTATAAAAAAATGGTAAAATAATTTGAAATTTGAATGCCAAAATAAGTACTTTATTCATATATAGTTTCATACTAAAAGTTTTTACTAGAAAATGCAAGTAATTTTTTTTTACAATGCAATTGAAATAATTTTAATACTTATATATAATAATATTATGTTGTTAAAATTTATAAGAAATTATTAATAAATATTCAAGTAATTACGATTTTTATTAAAAAGGGGCTGAATGATTTGGTTAAGAAATTTAAAAGAGTTCTTGTAGCAAATAGAGGTGAAATTGCAATAAGAATCTTTAGGGCATGTCAAGAACTAGGTATAAGAACAGTAGCAATATATTCTGATGAAGATAAGCGCTCTCTATTTAGAACAAAAGCAGATGAAGCGTACTTAATCGGAAAAAATAAGGGGCCTGTAGAAGCATACTTAAATATTGATGAAATAATAAACCTTGCACTTAAAAAGGGTGTTGACGCTATACATCCTGGATATGGTTTCTTATCTGAAAATGCTGAATTTGCAAGAAAATGTGAAGAAGCTGGAATAGAGTTTATAGGACCAACAGCAGAAATGATGGAAAGTCTTGGAGATAAGATCAAATCCAAAATAGCAGCTAAAAACGCGGGAGTAGCAACTATTCCTGGAGTTCAAAAACCTATTGAATCTGAAGAAGATGCTGTAGAATTTGCAAGAGCATGTGGATATCCAGTTATGTTAAAAGCAGCTGCTGGTGGCGGCGGAAGAGGTATGAGAATAGTACTGGATGAAAAAGATCTTATAGAATCTTATAAGAGTTGTAAAAATGAAGCTAAAAAAGCTTTTGGTATAGATGACATATTTATTGAAAAGTATGTTCAAAATCCAAAACATATAGAAGTACAAGTAATTGGAGACAAACATGGTAATATAGTGCATTTGTATGAAAGAGATTGTTCTATACAAAGAAGACATCAAAAAGTTATAGAATTTACTCCGGCAATAGCACTTTCAGAAGAAAAAAGAAATATTATATGTCAAGATGCATTGAAAATTGCAAAGTCTGTAGGATATAGAAGTGCAGGAACATTAGAATTCTTAGTAGATAAAAATGGAAATCATTATTTTATAGAAATGAACCCTAGAATACAAGTTGAACATAC
Source organism: Clostridium drakei (assembly GCF_000633595.2). Taxonomy (GTDB): domain Bacteria; phylum Bacillota; class Clostridia; order Clostridiales; family Clostridiaceae; genus Clostridium_AM; species Clostridium_AM drakei. The sequence goes on from NZ_JIBU02000045.1 coordinate 4,097, forward strand.
TGTAACTGAAATGGTTACAGGAATAGATATTGTACAAAGTCAAATTTTAATAGCAGAGGGTTATGAATTAGGAAGCAAGGAAGTGGGAATAGCTTCTCAAGATGATATAAAACCAAGAGGTTGTGCTATTCAATGCAGAATAACCACTGAAGATCCTTCTAATAATTTTGCACCAGATACAGGAAAAATTGATGTATACAGAACAGGTTCTGGTTTTGGAATAAGACTTGATGGTGGTAATGGATTCACTGGTGCTGTTATAAGTCCTTATTATGATAGTCTTTTAGTTAAAACTACATCATGGTCAAGAACTTTTAATGATGCAATAAGAAAATCAATACGTGCAGTAAAAGAAACTACTATTTCAGGAGTGAAAACAAATGTAGATTTCTTAATAAATGTTCTTAATCATGAACAATTTGCAGAAGGAAAATGTGATACTAATTTTATAGCTAATCATCCAGAATTATTTGATATATCATCAAGTCCAGATGAGGAATTAAGAATATTAAAATTTATTGGAGATAAGGTTGTTAATGAAACTCATGGTCAGAAAACAGAGTTTGATGTTCCTGTAGTTCCAAAAGTTAAAATAGAAGAGCCTTTAGTAGGTACAAAGCAAATATTAGATGAAAAAGGTCCAGAAGGATTAGTTGATTGGATTAAAAATCAAAATAAGTTACTTTTAACAGATACTACAATGAGAGATGCTCATCAATCACTTATGGCTACAAGAATGAGAACAAAAGATATGGTGAAGATAGCAAAAGCCGAATCTGTAATTGGAAAAGATTTATTCTCAATGGAAATGTGGGGAGGAGCTACATTTGATGTCGCTTACAGATTTTTAAAAGAATCACCATGGGATAGATTGGTGCAATTAAGAAAAAAAGTACCTAATGTATTATTCCAAATGCTTATTAGAGGTGCTAATGCAGTAGGCTATAAAAATTATCCAGACAATGTTATAAGAGAATTTATAAAAGAATCAGCACAATCAGGTATTGATGTATTTAGAATATTTGATTCTCTTAACTGGCTAAAAGGAATGGAAGTAGCTATAGATGAAACATTAAAGCAAGGAAAAGTTGCAGAAGCTTGTATGTGTTATACAGGAGATATTTTAGATTCAGATAGAGATAAATATACTTTACAATATTATATTAACTTGGCAAAGGAAATAGAGAAAACAGGAGCTCATATTCTTGGAATAAAGGATATGTCAGCACTTTTAAAACCATATGCAGCACTTAAGCTTATAAGAGCATTAAAAAATGAGATATCCATACCTATACATCTTCATACTCATGATACTACAGGTAATGGTGTAGCAACAGTTCTTATGGCAGCACATGCTGGAATTGATATTGTAGATACTGCGCTTAACAGTATGTCAGGACTTACAAGTCAACCAGCGTTAAACTCAGTAGTAGCAGCACTTAAGAATACTGAAAGAGATACAGGTATAGATTTGGATGGTCTACAAAAGTTGTCAGATTACTGGGCTGCAGTAAGACCTGTATATCAGCAATTTGAATCAGGCTTAAAAACTGGAACAGCAGAAATATACAAATATGAAATACCAGGAGGTCAATATTCTAATTTAAAACCACAAGTGGAAAGCTTTGGACTTGGTCATAGATTTGATGAAGTAAAAGAAATGTACAGAAAAGTAAACCACATGGTAGGAGATATAGTAAAGGTTACTCCATCATCTAAGATGGTTGGTGATTTAGCTATATTTATGGTTAGAAATGATATAACACCTGAAACTATATTGGATAAGGCAAAAAATATGACTTTCCCTGACTCTTCAGTAGCATTTTTCAAAGGTATGATGGGTCAGCCTATGGGAGGATTCCCTGAAGAGCTACAAAAAGTAGTATTAAAGGGAGAAGAACCTATAGTATGTAGACCAGGAGAAATGTTGCCTCCAGAAGATTTTGGAAAAATAAAAGTTAATTTAAAAGAAAAGTTCAAAATGGAACCAACAGACAAAGATGCACTAAGTTATGCAATGTATCCTGATGTATTTGAAGGCTATTTAAAATATGTAAAGGAATATGGCGATTTAAGCCGTATGGGAAGTGACATATTTTTCCATGGATTAAGAGAAGGTGAGACTTGTGAAGTGGAAATAGCTGAAGGAAAAGTGCTAATTGTTCAACTTCTTGAAATAGGAAAAATTGATTCACGTGGAAACAGAATAGTGGTATTTGAGATAAACGGAAATAGAAGAGAAGTAAAAATCAAAGATAAGGTTAGCAGCAGCAGAATTGAAAGTGCTGGTGAATCAATAGCTATGGCAGATCCTGATAATGAAAAAGAAATAGGAGCAAGTATTCCAGGAAATATAGTAAAAGTACTTGTAAAAGAAGGAGATGCAGTAAAAGAAGGTGGAAGTTTAGTTGTAATTGAAGCTATGAAAATGGAAACTAATATTGTAGCTACAACTTCAGGAACAGTTGAAAGTATATTTGTTAGCCAAGGCAAACAGGTTGAATCAGGACAATTGTTAATTAAGCTTAAATAGTGTAAAAATAACTCTGCCTTAGAATGGTAGAGTTATTTTTATATGAAGGAGATGAAAATATAATGGACTTAAAAAAACTAATAGAAGAGAATATGAATGAAATAATAGATATAAGAAAAAAGCTTAATGAAAATGCAGAATTGTCCTTTGAAGAATATAAAACTAGTAACATAGTAAAGAATTTTTTGGAGAAGCTAGATATAAACACTAAAGTTTTATTTAATACAGGAATAGTGGGAAATTTAAATGAAGGTGAAGAAGCTATTGCTATAAGGGCTGATATGGATGCTCTACCTGTAAATGGGGTATCGCATGCGTGTGGTCATGATTATCATATGGCTGTAGTTTTAGGATGCGCTCTAATTTTGAAGAAGTTAGGGTATAACAAATGTGTTAAATTTATATTTCAACCTGGTGAAGAAGGCACAGGAGGAGCAGCTCCAATGATTAAAGAAGGCGTACTTGAACATCCAAAGGTTAAATACATAATAGGACTTCATGTGTGGCCTAATTTAGAAGTTGGAAAAATAGAGGTTATATCAGGACCTTCTATGGCTTCAGTGGACGACTTTTTCATAACCTTTCATGGAAAAGGAGGTCATGCTGCTATGCCTCATTTATGTAATAATCCAATATATCCAGCATTAGATCTTATACAAACTGTAAATAATAAGGTACGCTTAAAAAATAATCCATTAGATCCATTTGTAATTACATTTGCTTCAATGAATGCAGGTGATGCACCTAATGTAATTGCTGATAATGCTGAAATATCGGGTACAGTAAGAACCTTTAACAAAAAAATTAGAGAAAGTGTTAAGAGGGATATAGAGGATTTGTCTAAGCTTTGTGGAGAAAAATATAATTGTGATGTATCTATAAAATATCAAGATGGATATCCGCCATTGATAAATGATAAAGACTTTACAGATAAGTTCATAGAAAGTGCCAAGGATACTTTAGGAAAAGATAATATACTTCCACTTGAGAAAAGTTTTGCAGCAGAAGATTTTTCGTACTTTGCAGAAAAAGTTCCTTCTATACACTTTAGGTTAGGTATATGTAATGAAAAACAAGGAAGTAAAGCATTACATTCTAGTAATTTTGATGCGGATGATAGAGCTTTATATTATGGAGTATATTCAATAGTGAAATTTATACTATCATTATAAAAATATTAGCCACGTTTTATTAGAAAAGCTGATTGCTTAATGTAATCAGCTTTTTAGATATAATGTGAAATGCACATAAATTATATGATATAATAAATTACATTAAATAGTATAAATTTTGATTGTGAAATTAAGGATGTGAAATGCCATGAAAAACCTAGGTTTAGTTCTTGAAGGTGGTGGAATGAGAGGAGTTTATACCTCTGGCATATTAGATTTTTTTATGGATAAAAATCTATATTTTCCATATGTTATAGGGGTTTCAATGGGAGCTTGTAATGCAGCCTCATATATTTCTAAACAAAAGGGAAGAAATAAAATAATAAACATAAACTATGTTAATGATAAAAGATATTTAAGCTATAGAAGATTGTTACTAGAAAAGGAATTATTTGGGATGGATTTTATATTTAAGGAAATCCCCAATAATTTAGAAATCTTCGATTTTGATACTTTTTATAACGCTAAAGAAAAATTTGTTATAGGTGCTACAGATTGTAATTCAGGTAAACCTGTGTATTTTGAAAAAAATCAGTGTAAAGATCAGGTACTAAAAGTAATAAGAGCATCTAGCAGCTTACCTTTGCTAAATTCTATAGTTAATTATGAGGATTTGCAATTACTAGATGGTGGCATATCAGATCCAATACCAATAAAGAAGTCTATGCAGGATGGTAATTCAAAAAATGTAATAATTTTAACTAGAAACAAAGGATATGAAAAAAAACCTTTTAAATTTAAACGCTTATTAAAAATTGCATATCCTAAACACATAGGATTAATAAAAGCTCTGCTAAATCGTTATAAAATATATAATGAAACGATAAAATATATAGAGGAGCTTGAAAAAGAAGGCAAAGTTTTTGTAATTAGACCAACTGAAAAGTTAGAGGTAAGAAGAGTAGAAAGAGATAAGAATAAATTGAATTATTTATATGAGCAAGGATATGAGGAAGGAAAAAGGAGCTATGATAAATTAAAAAAATGGATTGAAATAGAGTAAACTCGAAAGGAGAACAGAAAATATGGAATTAGAAATAGGTAAAGTTTATGAAGGATTTAAATTAGTAGAGAAGAAGGATATTAATGAAATTAACTCTACAGGAATCTTATTTGAACATGAAAAAAGTGGAGCTAGATTATTTTACTTAAAAAATGAGGATGACAACAAAGTTTTTTCTATAAGTTTTAGAACGCCTCCAAAGGATAGCACAGGAGTTCCGCATATATTAGAACATTCTGTATTATGTGGTTCAAGAAAGTTTCCTTTAAAGGAGCCTTTTGTAGAATTAATCAAAGGTTCTATGAACACTTTTTTAAATGCATTTACATTCCCAGATAAAACTATGTATCCTGTAGCTAGCAGAAACAATAAAGATTTCTTGAACTTAATGAATGTTTATTTAGATGCAGTTTTTTATCCTAACATATATAAATACAAGGAAATTATGATGCAAGAAGGATGGCATTATGAGCTAGAGAACAAGGATGCAGAAATTTCATATAAGGGTGTTGTATATAATGAAATGAAGGGTGCGTTCTCATCACCTGAATCTATATTGTTTAGAAAAATTTCTGAGTACTTATTTCCTGACACACAATATGGAGTTGAATCAGGAGGAGATCCAGATTTTATACCTAATTTAACACAGGAACAATTTTTAGCTTTTCATAAAAAGTATTATCATCCGTCTAATAGTTATATTTATTTATATGGTGACATGGACATTATTGAAAAGTTAAAGTTTTTAAATGAAGAATATCTTAAGGATTTCACAAAGGAAAATGTAGACTCAGAGTTATTATTTCAAAAGCCTTTTGAAAAGATTCATGAAAATACTATAAAATATCCTATATCCAGCACTGAAAAAGAAGAAGATAAGACATTTTTGAGTATGAATTTCTCTGTTGGAAATGCTACAAACACTGAAATATATCTTGCTTTTGATATACTAGAACATTTACTTTTAGAAACACCTTCTGCACCATTAAAAAAGGCATTGATTGATGCTAAAATAGGAAAAGATGTTTTTGGTTCTTTTGAAGGTGGCATTCTTCAACCTATGTTTAGTATAATTGTTAAAAATTCTAATGAAGATCAAAAAGAAAAGTTTGTAAATATAGTTAGAGATACTTTATCTAAGCTTGTAAAGGATGGAATAGATAAAAAGCTTATAGAAGCATCTATAAATATAAAAGAGTTTCAACTTAGAGAGGCTGACTATCAAGGATATCCTAAAGGACTTATATACAGCATGAAGGCTATGGACAGCTGGCTATATGATGAAAAACCATGGATTCACTTAGCATATGAAGATACTTTGAATAAAATAAAAACATCGTTACAAACAAGATATTTTGAAGATATTATAGAAAAGTATATATTGAAAAATAATCACGGTTCTATTTTAATTGTAAAGCCAGCTAAAGGATTAGAAGAAGAGAAGGAAGCAGCAATAAAAAAAAGATTAAAGGAGTACAAAGAAAGGCTTTCAGATAAAGAAATAGAAGAACTTATTAATAATACTAACGCATTAAAGGAAAGGCAAGTAGCTCAAGATTCTCCAGAGAACTTAAAGAAAATACCACTTCTTTCAATAGAAGATATTGATTTAAAAGCTAAAAAAATTAGTTTAATTGAAAAAGAAGAAAATGGAGTCAAAGTACTTTATCATCCTGAGTTTACTAATGGCATAATATATATGAATATGTATTTTGATACAGAAGGTGTTAAGGAAGAAATGCTGCCTTATGTATCAATATTAAGTACTGTAATAGGAAAATTAAGTACTGAAAAATATCAGTATGAAGATTTAGTAAAAGAAATTAATATTTATACTGGTGGTATAAGGTATGCAGCAGAAACTTATGCTGAAAAAGGAGACTGTGATAAATTTTATCCTAAGTTTGTTGTAAAATCTAAGGTGCTAACAGGTAATATATCTAAGCTAATAACTTTGCTTGGAGAAATAATAGGTTATACTAAGTATGATGACTATAAACGTATTAAAGAGATAATTCAAGAAACAAAATCACGTTTAGAGATGATAATGTTTGAAAAAGGTCATATTGTATCAGCAAGTCATTTATTTTCCTATTTTTCACCTATGGGTAAATATGATGATATAATAAGCGGTTTATCATTTTATAAATTTATAGCTGATTTGGAGAAAAATTTTGATGAAAAAGCTGAAGAAATCAGTAATAATTTAAAAGAGGTTGCTGAAACTATTTTTAATAAAAATAATTTAATAGTTAATGTTACTGCAGATGAAAAAGATTATGAAACTTTCGCAAAGGAGCTTCCTTTAGTTTGCCACGAAATTGGAGACAGTAGAATAACAAAAGTTGAATATAAATTTGAATTTGCACCTGAAAATGAAGGTTTGATGACTTCTGGAAAAGTTCAGTATGTAGCTAAGGCTTATAATTTTATAAAACTTGGATATTCATATACAGGAGGCCTATTAGTATTAAAGACTATAGCAAATTATGATTATTTATGGAATAGAGTGCGTGTTCAAGGTGGCGCTTATGGAAGCTTTGCAGCATTTCAGAAAAATGGGAATATGTTCTTTACATCTTATAGGGATCCGAACTTAAAAGAGACCATTAATGCTTATGATAATGCAGGAGAGTTTTTCAAAAAGTTTGATGCAGATGATAGGCAGATGACAAAATATATCATAGGAACAATATCAGATTTAGATTTTCCATTAACTCCTTCTATGAAGGGAGAACGCGCAGCTGAACAATATATTAAGCATATTAAATATGAAGACATACAAAAGGAAAGAGAAGAAGTACTAAATGTTAAAATCGATGATATAAAAGGATTTGGAGAAATGATATCCAGTGCAATGAAAAAGAATTATGTATGTGTTATAGGTAATGAGGAAAAAATAAAACAGAATAAATCATTGTTTAATAATTTAGTGAATTTATTTGAATAAGTATTTTATATTGTGAATTTTAAGGAACTGTTACATTTCCTAGTGTGACTGTTCCTTTGCATTGTAAAAGATGAAATAAAGCTGCTTTGTAAAAATTAATATACAGAATAATAAGACAATATAAAAATTTTATTGAGGTATATTCAGAAATGTAGTATATTATATATGAAACCGGTAACATACTTTCTTTATGTATTTAAATTAAGCTTACTAATTACTTCATGGTAATTAAAAAAGTTTATAATTATCCTATAGAAATGAGGAGAAATTAAAGTGCCAGCAACAATAAAAGATATTGCACAAAAGTCAGGAGTTTCATTAACGACAGTATCAAGGGTTTTGAATAATTCAGGATATGTTAAGGAAGAAACTAAGAGAAAAGTTTTAAGTGCAATAAATGAATTGAATTATACTCCTAGCGCAATAGCTAGGAGTTTATCTAAGAATAAAACTAATACTATAGGAGTAGTGATACCTGAAATAAATAACCAGTTTTATGGTGAAGTTATAAAGGGTATTAGCGAAGTTGCAGTTGAGTATAATCAAAATATAATACTATGTAATACTGATAATGATATAGAAAAAGAAGTAAAGGCATTAAAAGTACTTAAAGAGCAAAGAATACAAGGAATAATAATTGCACCAACTTCTGTTGAAGATGATTTTAATAGTGAATATTTAATTACTATTGAGCAGCTAGGTATACCTATAGTATTAGCAGATGGACATGTAAAATATGCTGATTTTAGTGGAGCATTTGTGGATAATATTAAAGGTGCATATGAATCTACGGAGGCTTTAATAAAAGCTGGACATAAAAAAATTGCGATAATTACAGGAAGAATGAATTCTGACGCAGCACAAAATAGACTGATAGGATATAAAAAAGCTTTAGCTCTAAATAATATACCTTTTAATGAAAAATACGTATTTAAAGGTGATTATGGGGAAAAATTAGCTTATGAACTTACAAAAAAAATGTTGTTAATGCAGGATAGACCAACAGCAGTGTTTATTAGCAGTAATAAAATGACTATTGGATGTATAAAAGCACTTACTGAAGAAGGATTAAAAATACCGAAAGATATGGCCTTAATTGGATTTGATAGAATTGATATTTTAAATTCCTTGGGAATGAATATCAGTTTTGTTGATGGGCCTACAACAGAATTAGGCAGTACAGCTATGAAAATTCTTATGGAAAATATAAAAAATATAGAACATTTTAAAGTGAAAAAGATTACAATTGCGCCTAAATTAGTTCTAAAAGGATCAGAAAGATTCATAAAAAAGTAAATTATTAAAAAGTATTTTACAAGTAATTAAAAAAATTTGATATAATAAATTTTAGAGAATTTTTATGTGGAAGCGGTTACTCTTTATTGTGTAAATTTTAAAATTTATATTTTTAATATATAGATAAAGATATAATTTTTTAAAAATAATTTTTAAATCAAATAGAGTTTAGGAGGTATAGTACAATATGACTTTGGAAGAAAACATAAAAGAAGCATCAAAGTATATACTGGAAAAAACAAAGCATAAACCAGAAATAGCGCTTATTTTAGGTTCTGGTCTTGGTGCTTTAGCAGATGAAATAGAAAATGCAGAATACTATCCATACAGTGAGATTCCTAATTTTCCTATTTCAACTGTTCAAGGACATGCTGGTCGATTAGTTGTAGGAAATTTAAAAGGAAAGACAGTTATAGCGATGCAAGGAAGATTCCATTATTATGAAGGATATGCAATGCAAGAAGTTACATTTCCTATTCGTGTTATGAAGCTTTTAGGAATTGAAAAATTAATAGTTACTAATGCTGCAGGAGCCGTAAATGTGAATTATAAGCCTGGAGACTTAATGCTTATAAAGGATCATATTAATCTATCAGGGAACAATCCTTTAATTGGGAAAAATTTAGATAGCTTTGGAACTAGATTTCCTGATATGTCAGAAGCATATAATAAAGAACTAAGAGAAAAAGTAAAGAAGATATCTGAACAACTTAATGTACCACTTCAAGAAGGTGTGTATGCTTGCATGAGTGGACCAACTTATGAAACACCAGCTGAAATTAATATGATACGAGTTTTAGGTGGAGATGCTGTTGGAATGTCTACAGTGCCTGAAGTAATAATAGCTAATCATAGTGGTATAAAAGTTATAGGAGTTTCTTGTATTACTAATATGGCTGCAGGAATACTAAAGCAGCCACTAAATCATAAAGAAGTAATGGAAACCTCAGAAATTACAAGAGAAAAGTTTGTAAAACTTATGAAAGGTATTGTAGAATCAATTTAAAAAATATAATTTATGAAAAATTAAAATATCTTTTAATTGAAGGGAGGGCACTGGTTACAATGTTATTAGGGTTGGTAACCAGAAAAATTAATGGAAAAAGTAATTGAAATGGTTGGGATAACCAAAGTTTTTCCAGGAACTATTGCAAATGATAATGTAAATTTTGAATTGCTGCAGGGAGAAACACATGTATTATTGGGGGAAAATGGAGCAGGAAAAACCACACTTATGAACATACTTTATGGTTTGTATCAACCAGAAAAGGGTGAAATACGTGTAAATGGCAAAGAGGTAAAAATTACAAATCCCAATGATGCTATAAAGTTAGGTATAGGAATGGTGCATCAACATTTTATGTTGGTTAGCAATTTTACAATAGCTGAAAATATTGTTTTAGGTATAGAACCTAAAAAAGGCTTAAAAATAGATATAACTAAAGCTTGTAAAGATGTAAAAGAAATTGCAGATAAATATGGCTTCAATATAAATCCAAAGGATATTATAGAAGATATTTCTGTAGGTCAACAGCAAAAGGTGGAAATATTAAAGGCTTTATACAGAGGAGCGGATGTTTTAATATTGGATGAACCTACTGCAGTGCTTACTCCACAGGAAATAGAAGAATTGGGCGTTATTATAGATAATCTTAAAGCAGAAGGAAAATCGGTAATACTTATAACTCACAAATTAAAAGAAGTTATGAAAATGAGTGACAGAGTAACTATAATAAGAAGAGGAAAAGTTACAGGAACAGTTAACACTAAGGAAACTAATATAGATCAGTTAGCAGAACTTATGGTAGGTAGAAAAGTAACTTTGGTTGTTAATAAAAATGAAGCAAAATTAGGTAAAGAAATTTTAAATATAGAAAACATAGAAGCAAAGGACCATAGAGGTATAATGGCAGTAAAGGGTGTAAGTTTAACGGTTAGAGCAGGAGAAATAGTTGGTATAGCAGGAGTAGATGGAAATGGTCAAACGGAGCTTGTAGAAGTTCTAACTGGACTTAGAAAACCAGAGTCAGGAAATATAACATTGAATGGAATAGATATATCTGGTAAATCTCCAAGAAAAATTGCAGACTCTGGTGTAGGACATATTCCAGAAGATAGGCAAAAAAGAGGACTTATACTACAATACTCTTTATTTGAAAATGCCGTACTTGGTACTTATCATAAAAAACCTTTTAGTAAGGGTATAGTAATGAATTACAATGAAATACGTAAGTATTGTAAAAACATTATAGAAGAATTTGATGTAAGAACTCCAAATGAAGAAGTTACAGCAGCATCGCTCTCTGGAGGAAACCAACAAAAGCTTATAGCAGCAAGAGAAATAGCAAAGGACCCGGAACTTTTAATTGCATCTCAGCCAACAAGAGGCATAGATGTAGGAGCTATAGAATATATACACAAAAGATTGGTACAGGAAAGAGATAAGGGAAAAGCTGTACTTTTGATATCACTTGAGTTAGATGAAATATTAGCTTTATCAGATAAAATAGCTGTTATGTATGATGGAAATATAGTTGATATATTAGATAGAAAAGATGCAGATGAAAAGAAACTAGGAATTCTTATGGCTGGAGGAACCTTAGATAAGGAAAAGGAGGTAAAAACCGTTGAATAATAATAAAATAAAACAGGCAGTGATAAATGTTATAAAAAGTTTAGCATTTCCTTTATTTTCAATAATTGTTTCATTTTTTGTAGCAGTATTTTTTGTAATGTGGTCAAAAGGATATGGAATAGGAGATTACTTTACTGCACTAACAGATTTAATTGGAACTATAATAAATGGAAGTTTTGGAGATACTGCTAAAACTTTAGAAACAATGGTTTTTGTAACACCTTTAATATTTACAGGAGTAGCAAATGCTATTGCTTTTAAATGTGGACTATTTAATATAGGAGTTGAAGGACAATTTACAATGGGACTTATAGCAGCTGCCATAGTAGGTTTAATACCTGGATTAAGTCCATGGGTACATGTACCTCTAATAATACTTTCAGGTATTATAGGAGGAGGAATCTGGGGAGCAATACCAGGTTACCTAAGAGCTAAGTATGGAACTAGTGAAGTTATAAATACGATAATGATGAATTACATAGCTTTAAATGTAGTTAATATTATAGTGCTTAGGACTCCTATTGGTGTTGCATCAAAAGCATCTACACCAACTATACAAGCAAGTGCTCAACTTTTAAAGTTTACTGGAAGTAGTAGAGCAAATATAGGACTTATATTTGCGCTTATATGTGCTGTTTTTATATATTGGTTACTTTGGAAAACAACTATAGGATACGAGATAAGGGCAGTAGGTTTAAACCCATTAGGAGCAGAATATGGTGGGATAAATGTAGCAAAGAATGCAGTACTAGCAATGGTTTTATCAGGAGCTATTGCAGGTATTGGTGGAGCTTGTCACTTGGCAGGAGTCATGTATAATGCAACAGATTTAATGGCTAACATTGGATATGGATTTGATGGTATGGCAGTTGCTCTTTTAGCGAAGAGTAATCCAATAGGATGTATACCAGCGGCTATATTATTTGGAGCATTAAACAGCAGTTCAAGAATACTTCAATTGAATTCAATACCAAAGGAAATAGTTTATTTGATTCAATCAATTGTAATTATATTTGTAGCCACAGACTACATAGTTAAATACTTAGAGAATAGAAAGAGAAGAAAGGGGGTAATTGCAAATGGATAAGGTAACACTTATTATAATAATACTGGCATCTACCCTAAGAATGGCAACACCTTTAATATTTGCAGGCCTTGGAGGTGTATTTTCAGAAAAATCAGGAGTTGTAAATATAGGACTTGATGGTATGATGACAATAGGTGCTTTCTTCGCAGTTTTTGGTTCTTATGTTACGGGAAGTCCTATAATGGGAATTTTATTTGCAGCAATAGCAGGTGGACTTTTAGCTTTGATACATGCTTTTCTAAGTATAACTTTAAAAGCAGATCAAATAATATCAGGTACTGCTATAAATTTATTTTCAACAGCTTTTGCTAGTTTTCTTATATTTAAAATATTTAAAAAAGGTGGTCAAACAGATATAGTAACAGGACTTCCTTATGCAATACCGGCAGCTGTAAAGGAGATTCCTGTAATAGGGCCATTTTTGGCAGGATTAAACTGGTTTGTAGTACTTGCCATAGTACTTGTATTTGTAGCAAACTTTGTATTGTTTAAAACTCCTATAGGACTTAGAATAAGAGCAGTAGGAGAACATCCAAGTGCAGCAGATACATTAGGTATAAATGTTTATAAAATTAGATATTCTTGTGTAATACTTTCAGGAATACTTGCGGGTATAGGAGGAGCTGCTTTATCAATAGGTATGACTCCAGTTTATAAAGAAGGAATGGTGGCAGGACGTGGATTCATAGCACTAGCAGCTATGATATTTGGTAACTGGAAGCCAAAAGGAACTATGTGGGCATGTTTACTATTTGCTTTTGGTAATGCTTTAGAAATAAATGCTCAAAGCCTTTCGCTAAATATACCAACAGAAATTTATTCAATGATACCTTATATATTAACAATGCTTGCACTTGCAGGGTTTGTAGGAAAAACCACAGCACCAGCTGCAGATGGGGCACCATACGAAAAAGGACAAAGATAAAAAATAATCCACATTGTGAATAATTAATTGCTCACAATGTGGATTGCTTTTTTATTAAGCTGTAGTGCTTTCAGATGATTTTATTTTCTTCAAATCTTTAATCCATACTTTAGCACTTTCAAATAATATAATTAATACAAGTACTATAAGTATGACAGACATACAAGCTAATAATGTTTTACCCTGAGGTATATAATTAATTAATACATTTTCTATGCAAGCAGTTATTGTTATTACAGTTATACATATCATTGGTATAAATGTAATTAAGGCATACATTGGTTTGCCTTTCTTTATAATTATTGTAGTACCTATAGCGAAGGCTATAGCCGATAACAATTGATTAGCAATACCGAACAAAGGCCATATTGTATTTACATTACCTGTGAATAACAGATATCCCCAACTAAACGAGATTAAAGCACTAAAGAATACAAGATTAAACCAAGATTCTTTGTTTCCAAAAGGTTTATAGAACTTAGCACATAAGTCTTGAAGTAGATATCTTCCTATTCTTGTACCAGAATCTATAGTAGTTAATATGAACAATGCTTCAAACATTATACAGAAATGATACCAGTAAGACATTAAGCTCTCAAGTCCTGGAAGTTTGTAAAATACGTAAGACATACCAACTGCTAAAGATACAGATCCGCCTGTTCTTCCAGCTAAGTTTTCACCAACCATTTGTGAAAGCATTGGAAGTTCTTTAGGTATCATATGAAGTTTAGCAAATGCTGCTGGTGCTGAGTTTATAGCAAAATAATCAGCTGTTGGCAGGCAAGTTGCTGCAATTAGTGCCATTAAAGCTATAAAGGATTCAAAAAGCATAGCGCCAAAACCTATAGGAAGAATGTCACGCTCATTAGCTATAAGCTTAGGGGTTGTACCTGTACTTATTAATGCGTGGAATCCAGATAAAGCACCACAGGCTATTGTAATAAATAAGAATGGGAATACTTTACCAGGAACTACAGGACCTCCACCATTTACAAAGTTAGTAACAGCTGGCATTTGGATAGTTGGTCTAACAAATATTATACCTATTACTAAGAATCCAATAACACCAATTTTCATGTATGTGCTTAGATAATCTCTAGGAAGTAATAGAAGCCATACAGGAAGAGCTGCTGCAAGAAAACCATATATTGCAAGTATTAAAGACATTTGCTTAGCATTAAAAGTTAAATATGGTGCTAAGGCAGTATGTTGAATATATGGACCTGCAATAACTCCAACCATTATAAGAACCATACCAATAATTGTAGCTTCAAGAATTTTGCCAGGTCTTAAAAATTTTAAATACAAACCAACTAAGAAAGCAACCGGAATAGTAAAACCAACTGTAAAAGTACCCCATGGACTGTTGTAAAGCGAGTTAACAACTGGTAGTCCAAGACCAGCCATAGCAATTATTAATATAAATAATACAGCGATAGAAGTAACAAATCCCATTCGATTTCCAAGATTTGTTCTAGCAATTTCAGCAATGGATTCTCCATCGTGTCTAACTGATGCAAATAGTAGCACCATATCATGTACAGCACCAGCAAGTGCACCTCCAATTAGAATCCATAGTGTTCCAGGAAGATAACCAAACTGTGCGGCAAGAACAGGTCCAATAAGTGGTCCAGCTCCAGCAATTGCTGCAAAATGGTGACCAAAAAGCACTAGCTTATTGGTAGGGACATAATCACGTCCATCTTCATGTGTTTTAGATGGGACTTCTCTAGTTTCATCTAAAACTAATACTTTAGCAGCTATCCATGATCCATAAAATCTGTAAGCTAAAATTAATACAAGTGCACCGATAATAACAAGTACGATCGAATTCATAGTATAAGGCCCCCCTTAATTAATAATATTATTTTTGCAAACCTTTACAATAAAATAAAAGATTACAAGAAAATAATATAACATTCTGGAGAAAAAAAAATGTATATATGGTTGAAAGATAAAAAAAAGGAGGTGTATGGTAAAATATGATAGGTGTTTGACATGATAAAAAAAGAATAATCTGAAAATTAAAATGCATTTTTATTTGATCAATATTAGGCATTGCATTTATACCTTCCTTTAAAGTAGTATAATAATATACTTAAATAAAAGGAGGTGAATAAAATTGATATATGTGCAATTATTGGAACGTATGGCACTGATTGCTCTAGCAGCATATATATATAATCAATTGCATATGTTTAAAAATTTGATTAAGGATGAATTCAAGATTACAGATAAAATAATTATGATTATATTTTTTTGTTCATTATCAATAATAGGAACATATACAGGAATAAGTTTGGAACCTTATGCCATAGCAAATACTAGACCTATAGGAGCAATAGTAGCAGGATATGTTGGTGGGCCAGTTATTGGAATAATAGTAGGTATAATAGCAGGTACACATAGGTACTTTATGGGTGGATATACTGCTTTAGCTTGTGGAATTGCAACAGTAATAGAGGGAATTACAGGAGCTTTAGCAAGAAAGTATTCAAAAAATGGTGATTTTAGTGTAAAAAGTGGATTTATAGGTGCAATTGTAGCTGAGATGCTGCAGATGGTAATGCTGCTGATTTTTGCAAGACCTCTACCAGATGCGGCAAGTTTAGTAAAATTTATAGCTTTACCTATGATAACGATAAATTCTATAGGAGTAATTATTTTCTTAAATATAATACAGAATGCAAGAGATGAATATAATAGAATTGGAGCTATTCAAACTCAAAAAGTGTTAAAAATTGCAAAAAAAACTATGGATTACATGAGGCAAGGATTAAATCAAAATACTGCAAAAAGTATATCAAAAATTATATATGAGACAACAGATACTAAAGGAGTATTCATAGGAGATAAGAAAGAGTTTCTTAGCTATTGTGGTAGAGGTGTTGATGAAGAAAAGTTGAAAATGAAATTGAAGGTATATTATGAAACTCCAGATTATAGTTTAATTAAATTTATAAGTAATAATAAACCTACATTTTTTGTATGTGCTCCATTTTTAATATCTAATACTAGCTTTGAAGGAGTTTTAGGGCTAGAAGTTGATTTAGGAAAGGAAAATGACAAATATGTATGGAAATTTGTTAAAGAATTAAGTGAATTACTTTCTACTCAAATAGAATTATATAAAGTAAATAAGCTAGCAGAAGAGGCTTCTACTGCTGAATTTAGAGCTTTAAGATCTCAGATACAGCCACATTTCTTATTTAATGCTTTAAATACAATATCCTCTTTTTGTAGAACTAATCCTTTAAAGGCTAAAGAATTGATTATAGATTTGTCTAATTATTTTAGACAAACTCTTAAAAGAGAAGAAGATTTTGTTTCGTTGAAAGATGAACTCGAATTTATACAATCTTATTTATCTATAGAAAAAGCTAGATTTGGAGAAAGACTTAAAATCATTATAGATATACCAGAAAACCTAATGAATATTAAAATGCCTGTATTTATGCTTCAACCTATAATAGAAAATTCTATTAAACATGGGATATTGCCTAAGCCTTTAGGAGGATCTGTTTTTGTTAAAGCTAATTGCTGTGGTGAAGAAGTGATATTTTTAATTGAGGATACAGGAGTTGGTATGGATGAAGAAACATTAAATCAGATTGTAAATAATTGGCCAGGCATAGGACTTAAAAATGTAAATGAAAGATTAAAATTATTATACGGAGAAGATTATGGCTTGAAAATAGATACAAACATAGATAAGGGTACTAAAGTCCAATTTTTAATACCAAAGGAGGTAAAATCTGTCGATGGATAAAATAAAATGTGTTGTGTTAGAAGACGAAATTCCAGCAGCAGAAGAACTTAAATATATATTATCTCAACATGAATTAATAGATATAGTAGGAATTGGTTATGATGGCGTTAGTGGACTAGAACTTATTAAAAATAAAGAGCCTGAGGCTGTTTTTATGGATATAAATATGCCGCTCCAAAATGGAATAGAACTTGCAAGAAAGGTTAGAGAATTTAATGAAAACATATATATAATTTTTGTTACAGCCTATGAGGAACATGCGGTACAAGCTTTTGAAGTAAATGCACTTGATTATATTTTAAAACCATTTGATGAGAAAAGGATAGATATTACTGTAAAAAGATTAGTAAATAAATTTAAAAATAAAACTATAGATGAAGAAAAACTTCCTGATATTATAAACGATATAATAAATAAAATCGATAAAGAAGAAAGAATTGTAAAGAAAATACCTTGTGAAAAAAACGGAAAAATTGTATTAGTAAACATAAAAGACATATACTATTGTTACATAAAAGATGAAAAAACTTATGTTAAAGCTAAAGATGGTACATATTTAGTTGGTTTTACACTTCAACAAATAGAAGGAAAAACTGATTTTTTTAGAGCTCATAGAAGTTATTTAGTGAATATGGACAATATCAAGGAATTATACTCTTGGTTTAATGGTACTTATAAGTTAGTAATGGATGATAATAATAGATCAGAAATACCTATAAGTCGTAACAATGTGAAGAAGTTAAAAGAGATAATTGGAATTTAGAACAAATGAAAATTTAGATTAATTGGTGATTATATGAAGTTTGAAAGATTATCTATGAAAATAAAATTAACCATATTTTTTGCTTTACTCTCAGTTATTTTATTTGTATCAGTAGGCTTGTTATTTTTTGAAAGTAATAAAAAAATTGTAATAGATGCTAAACAAAAAGAATTTAAAACCCTTTCTAAGGAAACAGCAAATAAAATAGAAAGATTTTTCTTTGAAAGATATGGTGATATAGAAGTAATGTGTAATTCATCCATATTGAATAGAAATGACATAGATGAAAACATTAAGTTGGGGTATATAAAAAGTGTTAGAAATGCATACAAAACATACGAATATATTTTAACTACAGATAATTATGGAAATATAAAAACTATTTCAGGTAATTTAAAAGGAGATTATAACTATAAAAAATGGATAGATAATGCTAGGAATAATGAATTTTTTGTATCGGATTTTACTTATATCCCACAAGAAAAAGCATATTTTATTTATTTTATAGCACCTATAAAAGATGATACAGGTTCAGTAACTGGTAAGATAGTAGAAAAAGTAGAACTTGATTCCATAACGGATATAGTGAAAAATGTTGGTCTGGATAAATCTGGGAGCGCTTATCTTGTTTCAAATAATGGAAGCTATATATTATATAATAGGAAAAACAATCCTCACATAAATTTAAATGCAGAACAAGGAAAGGTATACTATAATGAATATGATGGACGTAAATTTGTATATACTTTTTATCCAATAAAAAAATATGAAACTCAAAAAAATACTTGGTATCTTGTGATAGAACAGCCTGAAAAGGATGCTTTTGAAGTTAGCTACAACTTAAGAAATTTTACTTTGGTTGTAATTATAATTTCTATATTTATAATATTTATTGTAGCACTTATAGCTTCTGAAAAGATAACAAAACCATTTAAAATAATGAATTTAAACTTAGAATCTATGGAACAAAGAGTTATAAAGATCTCTAATGAATTAGAGATAAGTGTGATGCGAGCCAAAAGTTTAGAAGCTTTAGCAACTATGTCTGCAGGTATGGCACATGAAATAAGAAATCCATTAACATCTATAAGTGGATATGCTCAATATATTCAATTAGAATTATCAGAAGATAATAAACTTCAAGAGGATATATCCATAATAATTAATGAAGTTGATAGATTAAATAGAATTGTAGATAGGTTTTTAAGTTTTGCTAGACCTAAGGAGTTAAGTTTAAAATCAGAAAGTATAAATGATATAGTAGAAGATGTCAAAAAAATATTAAGTAATGATACGTGTTGCAATAATATAAAGTTAAATGTTAATTTAAATAAAGTACCTAATATATTAATGGATAGAGACCAAATATACCAAGTAATACTTAATATAGCCATTAATGGTGTTCAATCTATGCCATATGGAGGAAGTTTAACTATAAATACAGGGTATATAAAAATGTCAAAAATAATTTTTGTGGATATAGAAGATACTGGAGTTGGAATATCAACTGAAGATTATGATAAAATATTTCAACCATTTTTTACTACTAAAGATAAAGGAGTTGGATTAGGACTTCCTATTTGTTTAAGAATAGTTGAAAATCATAATGGATTTATTGAAGTTGCTAGTAATGGAAAAAAAGGTACAAAGTTTACTATAAAAATTCCAATGTGATGTATATTAAGGTAGGAGATTTTATGTTAGAAGTTAGTATTTTAATTGCAGATGATGAAATAAATGTTACTAAATTATTGGAAAAGGTTCTTGTGAAAGAAGGATATAATACATATATAGCTTCTTGTGGTAGTGAAGCTTTAAATATAATACATAATCATCATATAGATATTGTAATCACTGATATTAAGATGCCAGGAATGAGTGGTATAGAGCTTTTAAGTGAAATAAAGCTAATGGATCCAAGTATAGAGGTAATATTAATTACAGCTTTTGCTACTATGAACACTGCAATAGAAGCTTTGAAAATGGGTGCTAGAGATTATATAACAAAACCTTTTAATTTAAAGGATGTAATTGAATCAATAAAGAATATAGCTGGAGGCAGTAAAGTATTACAACAATTAGAGCCTATAGATAATTATTTTTTAAGTAAAAGTAAAGGTATGGAAGAAATTCTTCGCCTTATAAAGCAGATAGCGGATACTAAAACTACTATAATGATATATGGAGAAACTGGAACAGGTAAAGGGTTAGCGGCACAAGCTTTGCATAATCTAAGTTGTAGAAAAAACGAACCTTTCATAAAAGTAAATTGTGCAGCTATACCAGAAACTTTATTAGAAAGTGAGTTATTTGGGTATGAAAAAGGTGCATTTACAGGAGCAGTTGTAAATAAGCCAGGAAGATTTGAGTTAGCCAATGGAGGAACTATATTTTTAGATGAGATAGGAGATATTACACCTCTTATGCAGGTGAAATTGCTAAAGGTAATGCAGGAAAAAGAATTTGAAAGATTGGGTGGAATAAAAACAATAAAAACCGATGTTAGAATTATAGCTGCTACCAATAAAAACTTAGAAGATATGGTCAATGAAGGACTTTTTAGACAGGATTTATATTATAGATTGAATGTAGTACCAATAAAGATGCCGCCACTTAGAGAAAGAAAAGAAGATATACCTTCTTTAGTTGAATATTTTTTAAAAAAATGTTCTTATTCGTCTGAAAAAAGAAAGAAAAATATCTCAAAAGATGCACTAATGCAACTCATAAAGTATAATTGGCCAGGAAATATAAGGGAATTAGAAAATGTAATTGAGAGATGTGTAGTGATAACTAATTTAGAGGTTATAGATGTAAACGATATTCCAAAATATATATGGGAATCAGATAAATGTGATGGTGTTAATCAAGGAAAATTAAATGATGTAGTAGATGTAGCTGAGAAGAATATTATAATTAAAGCTTTAGAAGAGTGTGAAGGAAATAAGACTAAGGCATCTGAAATGCTAGGTATAAGTAGAAGATCTTTACATAGAAAAATAAGTAAGTATAATATAGAAGATTAGCAAAATGGGACATTTGTGTCACTGTGTGACACAAATGTCCCATTTTTTATTTATAAAAATGTATTAATATGCAATATAAAATGTAAAAAATAATTTAATGTAAGTGGAAGTCGCATGAATACACAGAGTAAACATTTTCATAAAGAATGGCATACAATTTGCTATAAATAGCTAGGTATCAATAATTAAACTATATTACCTAAGGAGGAATTTAGAAAATGACAAATATTAACGCAGGAGATACAGCATTAGTACTTATAAGTGCAGCATTAGTATGCTTAATGACTCCAGGTTTAGCATTTTTTTATGGAGGACTAGTAAGAAAGAAGAATGTTTTAACCATTATGATGCAAAATTTTATATCTATGGGCATAGTTACATTTATATGGGTATTTGGAGGCTTTAGCTTAGCATTTTCAGGAGATATCGGAGGAATTATAGGAAATTTTAAGTATTTTGTATTAAATGGAGTTGGAATGACTCCTAATCCTAGCTATGGTCCAACTATACCTTTTCTTGCATTTTTTGTTTATCAAGAAATGTTTGCAGTAATAACACCTGCTCTTATTACAGGAGCTTTTGCAGATAGAGTTAATTTTAAAAGTTATTTAAAAATCTTAGCTCTATGGAGTTTATTTGTATATGTACCAGTAACTCATTGGATATGGGGAGGAGGATTTCTTGCTAAATTAGGTGTAATAGATTTTGCTGGAGGAATTGTTGTTCATGTAACAGCAGGTGTAGCAGCTTTGGTTTCCGTTATGTATGTAGGAAAGAGAAAAATACTTTCAGAGGAAAGTACAGCTCCTCATAATATAGCTTATGTTGCTTTAGGTACAGGACTATTATGGTTTGGATGGTTTGGATTTAATGGAGGAAGTGCTTTAGCAGCTAATGGAGTTGCAGCAATAGCATTTGCAAATACAGATATAGCAGGATCGGTAGCCATGATAATGTGGCTTTTAATATCTTGGGCACATGAAAAGAAACCAAGCATGATTGGAGCCTTAACTGGTGCAGTAGCTGGTCTTGCAACAGTAACTCCTTGTGCCGGATATATAGAACCATGGTCGGCAGTAATAGTAGGATTGCTTTCAGCAATTGTGTGCTATGCAGCAGTGCAATTAAGAGAAAAATTTGATTTAGATGATGCATTAGATGTTTGGGGGGTACATGGAGTAGGTGGAATTCTTGGATCAATACTTGTAGGAGTGTTTGCAAGTAAATCAGTAAATGGAATTAATGGCTTAATATATGGCAATGCACATCAATTTTATGTACAGTTGATAGGGGTTGCAATAGTAGCTAGTTATACTTGTGTGATAACTTTTATAATATTTAAGATTGTAGATCTAGTTGATCCTGTAAGAGTTAATGAAAAAATAGAAATAGAAGGTCTTGATAAGGGAATACTTGGGGAAGTAGCATATGATTTTGACCTAAAATAACCTGATAAAAGCTTCTTGAGTTTTTAACTTAAGAGGCTTTCTTATTGACATCAAATGGAAGAATGTATAGTATAAAGGTATATTAAATTATTAAGGGGGATATATAATATGTCAAGTGTTAATGTTAGCCTACAAGTGCTTCCGGTGGTAAAGGAAAAGGATTTATATGGAGTAGTGGATAAAGTTATAGAATATATAGATTCCTGTGGTGTAAAGTATGAAGTTGGTCCTATGGAGACTACTATGGAAGGTGAAATGAATGAGCTTTTAGAAATAGTGAAAAAAGCGCAAGAAATATGTGTAGAAAATGGTGCTGAAAGAGTTATGTCTGTAGTAAAGATAGATTATAAAAGTGAAGGCGTTACTATAGATGAAAAAGTGCATAAATATAGAAAATAAATATAGAATTTTAGATGACTTTCTTAATTATTCATGGAAGTCATTGTTTTTTTATACATGAATTTAATAAATATGAATAAAATGCATTGAAAAACAGGGAATTATAAGTTAAAATCATAGTAAATATATTTATTGTATGGTGGTGAAACCATGAAGAAGGTAATTCTTATTAATGATTGCAAGTTCCAAAGCATTATTATGAAAGATATGCTAAATGACCTTGGTTATGAGGTCAATCTTACAAATGAATATGGAGCTTTGGCTAAAATAAAAAAATTCAATCCAGATATAGTTATATGTAATTTAATTATGAAGAATATAACTGGAGAAAAGCTTATAAAAAGCATAAAAGATATAAATAAGAATATAATATGTATACTGTCTTCAGCTAACGAAATAAGGTTAGAAGATTATTCTAAACAGTATATTGATGAAGTTATTCACGTTCCTGTAGAAAAAGAAAAATTAAAAACTATTTTAGAAAAATTTTTAAATAAACCTGATGACTCTAATAATTTACAAAAAGCTAATAATGTTGGGTTTTCTTTTTGTCCATATTGTGGACAAGATTTGGAAGGTTCGAAGAAAGATTTTTCGTTCTGTCCTTTTTGTGGACAAAAATTAAAATGACGGAATAAAAAATCCGTCATTTTTACTATGATAAGTTTTCCCATTCTTCATATAAATTATCTAATTGCTTTTGAGAATCTAATAATTGTTTGTTTATAGATTCACTTTTATCAAAGTCTGAATAAACTTCTTCCAGACAAAGCTTTTGTTGAAGCTGTTTTATTAAATCTTCTATAGTAGAAATTTCAATTTCAATATTTTTTATTTTTAAATTTTTTTCTTTTTGTATTTTTTCAAGCTCTCTTTTTTTCTTTTTTTCATGTTGTAATTGAGTTTTCGTTTTTCCTAAATTATCTTCTTCCTCTTGAAATCTCAATGGATTTTTTTTCTTTTCAATATAGTAGGTATAATTACCTAAATATTCTTTTGCGCCATCTTCCACTAGCTCATATATTTTATTTATAACTTTATTTAAGAAATATCTATCATGGGATATAACAAGAACAGTACCATCATAGCTTAGTATAGCCTTTTCTAAAGCTTCACGAGACATTATGTCTAAATGGTTTGTAGGTTCGTCTAATAATAAGAAGTTGGATTTAGAAAGCATTAATTTTAATAAATTAATTCTACATTTTTCGCCACCACTTAAAGAGCCTACTTTTTTAAATACATCATCTCCTGTAAAAAGAAAAGCAGCTAATGAATTTCTAACTTGGGTTGTGGTTAATTCAGGGAAATCATCCCATACTTCATCTATTACGGTCTTATCATCATCAAGATTAGATTGTTCTTGATCGTAATAACCAATAAAAACATTTTTACCCAATACTGAAAAACCTGAATCAGATTTAATAGTATTCATTATTATCTTAAATAATGTAGTTTTGCCTCTTCCATTTTCTCCTATAAGAGCTGTTTTCTCACCTTTTTTTATATCTAAGTAAAGATTGTTGAATAAAGATTTTTCGCCAAAGCTTTTGCTTAAATTTTCTATGTGAAGAACGTCATTACCACTTTTTATGGTAGTTTCAAATTCAACGTGACCGAGCATTTCTTCTTTATCTGGTGCTTTTACTCTTTCTATTTTATCTAATGATTTTTGTCTGCTTTCAGCAGCTTTTATACTTTTTTCCCTGTTAAAGGATCTATATTTTTCTATTATAGCCTCTTGTCTTTTAATTTCAGCTTGTTGTAAGTTATATGCTTTTAATTGTATCTCATAATTTTTTTCTTTTAAATCTAAAAAAGTAGTATAATTTCCATTGTAACAATTTATATGACCATTTATAAGTTCTATAGTTTTTGAAGTTATAGCATCTAAGAAATATCTGTCATGAGAAATAACTATTACTGTACCTTTATAACTTTTCAAGTATTCCTCAAGCCATTCTATAGCATCTAAATCCAGATGGTTTGTAGGTTCGTCTAAAAGCAAAATTTCAGGATTAATTAACAATAGTTTACAAAGAGCAACTCTAGTCTTTTGACCACCACTTAAAATATTTATTGGTTTATTAAAATCATTTTCTAAAAATCCTAGTCCTTTTAAGACTCTAGATACTTCGCCCTTATAAGTATATCCACCTCTATTGGTGTACAATTCAGAACACATAGTATAATCTTTAATTATTTTACTATGATATTCTTCTTTTTGTGGATTATAAGGTTCATTCATTAAATTTTCTAATTTTTTTAATTTGTTTTCTAGAGCTAATAGATCTTTAAAAACTGTAAACATTTCTTCTTGAATAGTGTTATTAGAATCTAAAGATAAATGTTGAGCTAAATAGCCTATAGTTTTATTTTTATCTATAAATAATTCTCCAGAATCTTGTTCTAGTTGATTTGTTATAATTTTAAAAAGTGTGGATTTTCCAGCACCATTTGGACCTATAAGTCCGACTTTCTCACTTTCATTTATATTAAAAGTTACATTTTCAAGTATAACATCTATTCCATAACTTTTATGAATATCTTTACAACTTAAAACAACCATAATCTCACCTTCCTTAATCATTAATATTTTACTATGTTAAATGAATTTTTTGTAGTCTAATTTCACAAATTATCATATAATTAATGGTTTATTAAATAACTAATAAAATGATAAAAAGTATAAAAAATCATAAATTTAGAAAAATAAACTATTGACATAGTGCATACTTAAATAATACTATAAAAAGTAGTATAGAAAAAAGAATTAGTATGTTAATTGTATAACAAAATATTCATGAAAAATTGTTTTCATTTTGTATTATAAATTTTTAAATGCAATATAGAAACAAATATACTAGAAAATATATATAATAAGAGGTGCTATATGGATAAGAAAAAAAATATATCAATGGCTGTAATAAAAAGATTGCCCAAGTACTACAGGTATTTAGGACAGTTAATGAAGAATGATGTAGATAGAATATCATCAAAGGAGTTAAGTGAAAAGATAGGGTTTACTGCCTCTCAAATAAGGCAGGATTTAAATTGTTTCGGAGATTTTGGTCAACAAGGATATGGATATAATGTAACAGAACTGCATAGCCAAATAGGTAATATACTTGGACTTACTAAACCATACAAAACTGTAGTAGTAGGAGCAGGAAACATAGGTCAGGCTATATCAAATTATACTAGGTTTGAAAAAACTGGTTTTAACTTAGATGCTATATTTGATATAAATCCTAAATTAATTGGTATAAGAATACGTGATATAGAAATAAGAGATATAGATTATTTACCAAGTTATTTGAAAGAGAATCCTACAGAAATTGGAATAATATGTGTACCAGCTAATAGTGCTCAAAAGGTATGTGATACTTTAGTAAAGAATGGTGTTAAAGGAATATGGAATTTTGCACCTGTAGATTTAGTTATACCAGATGATGTGAAAGTAGAAAATGTACATTTGAGTGATAGCTTGTTGACATTAACTTGCCTTTTAAATGATGGTGATGTTGATAATGAATAAGTGATGGCTGTAGCTTAAAAAAAGATAATAATTGAAATTTTTATTTCAATTATTATCTTTTTTTAAGTTTAATTATTAACAAAGTTATAGTTGATTTATGTCGCATATAGTCGTTATAAAACTTAAATATTTAAATTTTATATAATAAATATTATGTATGACTAGTTAAAGGATTTAATGTATGTATTTATATTTTAAAATAAAACTAAAAAAATGTATAAGAGATAGGTCAATATAGTATGCATTATTTGTTATTTAGTTATGCAATTTCTACAATGAATGTGATATAATAATATGTATAAATTCGTATAATTAAAAAATATTTACCAATGGGGGGAATAAAATGTATAAAATTGTTGACAAAAGGAAATTAGCTCCTAGTATATTTCTAATGGACATAGAAGCACCAAGAGTTGCAAAGTCATGTAAACCAGGACAATTTGTAATAGTTAAAATGGATGAAAAAGGTGAAAGAATACCTCTTACCATTTGTGACTATGATGCTCAGAAGGGAACTGTAACTATAGTGTTCCAGACACTTGGTGGATCAACACAAAAAATGGCTGATTATGAAATTGGACAAACATTTAAAGATTTTGTAGGACCTTTAGGACAACCTACGGATTTAGTAAATGAAAGCATAGAAGAATTAAAAAAGAAAAATATAATATTTGTAGCTGGAGGAGTAGGAGCTGCACCAGTATATCCTCAAGTTAAATGGCTTCATGAACATGGAATTGATGCAGATGTAATAGTTGGATGTAAGTCAAAGGAATACTTGCTGTTAGAAGAAGAAATGAAATCGGTATCAGGGAATTTATATATAGCAACGGATAATGGAACTTATGGATATAAAGGATTTGTTACTGATTTATTAACAGAGCTTATTGAAAAAAAGGGGAAAAAATATGATCATGTAGTGGCAATAGGGCCTATGATCATGATGAAGTTTATATGTAAGGTTACGAAAGGCTTTGGTATTAAAACTATAGTAAGTTTGAACCCAATAATGGTAGATGGTACAGGTATGTGTGGAGCTTGTAGAGTTACTGTTGGAGGAGAAACTAAATTTGCCTGTGTAGATGGACCAGAATTTGATGGACATCTAGTTGATTTTGAAGAAGCCATGAGAAGACAGACATTATATAAGACAGAAGAAGGAAAGGCATCAATGGAAGAGCAAGAAAGAAAAGAAGGACATATATGTCATGTAGGATTGGATGGTGATAAATAATGGATAATGAAAAAATGAAAAAAGTACCAGTAAGAGAGCAAGATCCAAAGGCTAGAGCTCACAATTTTGAAGAGGTTTGTTTAGGATATAATGAAGAGGAAGCTGTAAAAGAAGCTTCAAGATGTTTGCATTGTAAAAAGCCTATGTGCGTATCTGAATGTCCAGTATCTATAAATATACCAGAATTTATAGAATGTGTTAAAAATAGAGAGTTCGAAGCAGCTGCTAAGGTTATAGCTAAATCAAGTGCTCTTCCAGCAGTTTGTGGAAGAGTATGTCCACAAGAAAGTCAATGTGAAGGTAAATGTGTACTTGGAATAAAAGGTGAAGCAGTAGCTATAGGTAAACTTGAAAGATTTGTAGCAGATTATTCAAGAGAAAATAATGTGGATCTATCAGAAAAAGAACCTAGCAATGGCAAAACGATTGCAGTGATAGGTAGTGGCCCTTCAGGACTTACTTGTGCAGGAGATTTAGCTAAACTAGGCTATGATGTGACTATATTTGAAGCTTTACATGAAGCAGGTGGAGTTTTAGTTTACGGAATACCAGAATTCAGACTTCCAAAGGAAACTGTAGTTAAACATGAAGTAGAAAATGTAAAAAAATTAGGTGTTAAGATAGAGACTAATGTAATTATAGGAAAAACTGTAACTATAGATGAACTTGTAAATGAAGAAGGCTTTGATGCTGTGTTTATAGGATCAGGTGCAGGATTACCAAAGTTTATGGGGATACCAGGTGAAAATTTAAATGGAGTATTCTCAGCAAATGAATTTTTAACAAGAAATAATTTAATGAAAGCATTTAAAAAAGAATATGATACACCTATAAGAGCAGGTAAAAAGGTTGCTGTAGTAGGTGGAGGAAATGTTGCCATGGATGCTGCAAGGACAGCTTTAAGATTAGGAGCAGAAGTACACATAGTTTACAGAAGATCAGAATCAGAACTTCCAGCTAGAGCAGAAGAAGTACATCATGCAAAAGAAGAAGGTATAATCTTTGATCTTCTTACGAATCCAGTAGAAGTAATAGGAGATGAAAAGGGCTGGGTTAAGGGAATGAAATGTGTGAGAATGGAACTTGGAGAGCCAGATGCATCAGGCAGAAGAAGACCTGTAGAAATTCCAGGTTCAGAGTTTGAAATGGAAATAGACACTATGATAATGTCTCTTGGAACATCACCAAATCCATTAATATCTTCAACTACTAAGGGTTTGGAGATTAATAAGAGAAAGTGCATAGTAGCAGAAGAGGAAACTGGTTTAACTTCAAGAAAAGGAGTATATGCTGGTGGAGATGCCGTAACAGGTGCTGCAACAGTAATACTTGCTATGGGAGCTGGAAAGAAAGCTGCTAATGCTATACATGAGTATTTAAGTAAATAAATATACAATCAAGTATATATGATTTAAATAGTAGAAATTGAGTGAATGAACTCATTTCTACTATTTTTTTACACTCTTTTCAAATATAAATTTTAGAGTATTGGGAAACTTAAAAAATAAGAGAATGTTATTTATAAATAAAGATGTTATTAATAAAACACAAAAAATACATTATGCATGATATAATTAATAAAAAATATAGAAATGAAGTGAATAAATGAGCATTGAAATACTTATAAATACGTATGGAACTTATGTTTTTAATTACGCACTAAAATTAAGTTGTGATCCGAATGTTGCAGAAGATTTAGCACAAGAAACATTTGTTAATGCATGGTTAAAAATTAAAACTTTAGAAAATTCTAATGCAATTAGAGCGTGGCTTAGAAAAATATGTTTTAATAATTTTCTTATGAAACAAAGAAAAAATAGTGGATATAGTGAATTGCTTTATGAGGATATGGATATTCTTGAAAAAGAAGAACGCTTATTTGTGAATGATCTTCCTAGACCTGAAGATGAAGTAATTGTAGAAGAAGCTATCAAGGATCTACAAAATGGTTGTTTTCTTGCTATGGTAAGACGTCTCACCCTGCATCAACGAATAGCATTTTCATTAATTGATATGTTTGGGTTATCTTTAGAAGAAGTTTCAGAAGTAATTGGCATATCAAAAAGTGCCACTAAGGGGCTTCTTTACCGTGCTCATATGAACTTAGATTCATTTTTTAGTAGTCATTGTAATATTTTGGATGTAAACAACCCTTGCAGCTGCAAAGCTTGGATTGAATTTTCTAAAACGCGGGATAATTTGCAAAAGAATTCTCATAGATTAATAACAAAATTAGATTATACTAAATCAAATTATATTTTTAATTCTGAAGTACGTGGAAAGATAAATTTCTTATATAAAAATATGCCAGATAAAAAGCCTCCAAAAGAGTGGTATGAAAAAGTTATTAATATTATAAGTAAAATGTATCTTAGTAAAAATTAAATAAAATTTCATATAAAACGTGACTTCCTCATTTTTCATGCATCTATATAAGTGAAAAGAAATATTTTATGGAATAAGAGGAGGAATTGTAATGAATAATTATGAACAAGCAGTAAGGGATTTAGCTCCGTGCGGAAATGATTGCTCAAGATGTGTAAGTTATGAAAATAGTAAAGTAGTATTATTAAGTAAAGAACTCAATGAGAATTTGGCAAACTTTGAAAATATGGCTAAAAAAATAAAATCTTTTATGCCTATTTTTAATCATTATGAAGAATTTTTAGCAATTTTAAATCATTTTTCAAAAGGAAGTTGTCCAGGATGTCGCTTTAGTGATAAGCCTATTTGCCAATGCAGTATAAATAAATGCCACAAAAAACAAAAAGTGGATTTTTGTTTCCAATGTTCTAAATATCCGTGTAATCCTACAATATACAATGAATCACTTTCTAAAATATGGAAGAAAAATAATGATGATATGAAAAATGCTGGTATAGAAGATTTCTATATTGCACAGAAAGAAAAAACAAGATATTAAGTTATGTTTTATGTTATATAAATCTAGAACATATATAATAATAGTTATTTAAAAAAATTAAATATTAAGTTATAATTTAAGAAAAGATTAAAAGGAGTGGTGAAAATGTTAAAGGATACAGTTAGAAAGTACTATGATGAAGAGTATAATTTAAATTGTGCAGAAACTATGATATATGGTGCAAATGAAGAATATAATATGCAACTTGATAAAAAAACATTGAAGACTATGGCTGCTTTTGGAGGCGGTATGGGTATTGAAAGTACATGTGGGGTTATAAGTGGTTCTTTAGCTGTACTTGGAATATTATTTACCAAAGTGAGAGCTCACGAGAGTGAAAAAATAAAAGAATTATCACAAGAATTTTTTGAAAAATTTGAGGAAAAACTAGGTACTAGTGAATGTGCAATATTGAAAGAAAAGTATAGGAATGATGAAATTAGATGTATCATTATGGTTGATACAGCAGCAGAGATATTAGAAGGAATTGTGGAAAGAGAAATGAAGGCTGAAGGTTAAAGCAAAATATTTAGCTGTATAGAATAAAAATTATGCGATGTAAGGTGCAGTAGAAGTTTAGATTTTAACTTTTACCATATATCACTACATAAAAGTTAAAATCTAAACTAGTAACTTCAAATATACACATAGAATTACATTGCTATAGGTAATTTTAGTAATTCAAAATTATATTTAGTTATAACTAATAACGCTTAAAATTAAGGCGGAGCCTGCTGCTGTACTAATAATATTTAGTTTAAAGAACAGCTTTTTTTATTTTATGGAAATATCTCGAAAGAGATTAATTGTTTAGGTTGTTGAAAAGTATGTATAAGTCGGGTAATAAGTACTATGAAAGTTACTTCGCTTACATTCACTTGCGTGATAATGTACTCATTTTGTAACAATATAAAAAATTAAGAATAGGGGTGTTAAAATGGACTTTAGTTGTGTAGAATCATTTAAAAATGGGGTAATAGTAAAGGATGTTAAAAATTTTGAACTTACTCATATATTTGATTGTGGACAGTGTTTTAGATGGCATAGACAAAAGAATGGTAATTACATAGGGGTAGCCTATGGAAAGGTAATAGAAGTAGAAAAGAAAGAAAATGATGTTATAATTTATAATACTTGTAAGGAAGACTTTGATAAAATATGGATTAATTATTTTGATTTAGATAGAGATTACTCTGAAATAAAAAGTTTGTTGAGTGAAGATCCAACATTAAGCATTTCAGTAAACTTTGGTCATGGTATAAGATTATTAAAACAAGAACCTTTTGAAATAATAGTGTCTTTTATAACATCTGCGAATAATAGAATACCAATGATAAAAAGGGCAATCGAAAATATAAGTTCTAAGTGGGGAGAAAAATTAGAGTATAAGAAAAATACATATTATGCATTTCCAACTATTGAGAAGCTAAGTTCTGTTTCATTAGAGGAATTAGAAAGTTGTGGTGTTGGATTTAGGGCAAAATATATTAAGGATACAGTTAGTAATATAAATACTAAAGGAAATATTGAAAACAAAGAATATGATGAACAGTATGATGTTAAGTGGATAAAGAGTCAAGAGGCTGAAAAATGTCACAAGGAACTTCAAAAGTTTATGGGAATAGGACCTAAAGTTGCGGATTGTATAATGCTTTTTTCTATGGAAAAATATTCTGCTTTTCCTGTAGATGTTTGGGTGAAAAGAGCAATGCAGCATTTTTACTTGGCACCAGATGTTTCTCTCAAAAAAATAAGGGAATTTGGTATAAATAAATTTACAAATTTAGCTGGATTTGCACAACAATATTTGTTTTATTATGCAAGAGAGAATGAAATTAAATTTGAAGAGGATTAATTGAGGA
The DNA here is from genome assembly GCF_000633595.2 of Clostridium drakei. GTDB lineage: Bacteria > Bacillota > Clostridia > Clostridiales > Clostridiaceae > Clostridium_AM > Clostridium_AM drakei. The sequence continues at coordinate 36,660 of NZ_JIBU02000045.1, forward strand.
GTAAAATAAATTTTCTTCTAATATTGTTAAAATGGTAACAATTACATGAAAAGTAACTTAATTTTGGATTAAAATATTCCAATAAATTTTGTTTTAAAACCTGTTACATTAATTTAAAAAATCTGTTATAATGTTTGAAGAGTGATGATAACAAAACATCATCAACTGTGTTATTAAAAAATAAATTAAATTCAAAATTAAAGTAATTTTATCAAAGTTAATAATTTAACTAGCAAGTTAAGAATTACAGAGTTAAAAATTATAATATAATTTTTAGCTTTCATATTTTATTTAAACATTTAGTGATTATATTTCATAGTGCTTAAATATCAATGAAATACCTTAGAACAGATTAAAAAATCTTAATTTACTAGTATATAGGAGGATAAAGAATAAGATGGTAACTTTTGAAACCCAATTAAAAAAACTTAAGTATTTAGTATTAAAAGAAGTAGCAGTTATGACAAAAGAAAACAGACTTACAAAAAGAGAATTAGAAAAAGTTCCTATGAAAGTAATACAGGGTGATAAAGCTCAATATAGATGTTGTGTATATAAAGAAAGAGCAGTAGTTTTTGAAAGGGCTCAATTAGCTGCAGGTTTTTTACCTAATGGTGATACTATAAATAATTTATCTATACCTGAAGATGATAAACAAATAATGTATGTTTTACCAGCAGCATGTGATAAATGTCCTATAGATAAATATACAGTTACAGATGCATGTAGAGGATGTATTCAACATAAATGTATGGAAGTATGTCCAGCAGGTGCTGTAAGCAGAGTAGCAGGAAGTGCATATATAAATCAAGAACTTTGCAAAGAGTGTGGAATGTGCAAAAAATCATGCCCATATGGTGCTATAGCTGAGGTTATGAGACCATGCAAAAGAGTATGCCCTACAGGTGCATTGGAAATTAATTCAGATAACAAAATGGCAATGATTGAAAAAGAAGAGTGTATAAATTGTGGAGCTTGTATGGCAGCATGTCCTTTTGGTGCAATATCAGATAAAAGTTACATTAAAGATGTGACTGATGTATTAGTTAATAACAAAAAGGTTTATGCAGTAGTAGCTCCAGCTATAAGTGGACAATTTGGACCAAAAGTAACAGTGGGACAAATTAAAAATGCTTTTAAGAAAATAGGATTTGAAGATATGGTAGAAGCAGCATGTGGAGCAGATGCTGTAACTGTACATGAAGCCAATGAATTTGTTGAAAGAATGAAAGAAGGACAAAAATATATGACAAATTCATGTTGTCCGGGCTTTATGAATTATATTGAAAATAAATTTCCAGATCAAGTTGAAAAAATTTCTGGTACAGTTTCACCTATGGTTGCTGCAGCAAGAATGATAAAAAGTATTGATAAAGAAGCTTTAGTAGTATTTGTAGGACCATGTACAGCTAAAAAGACAGAAATTCAAAGAGAGAGCATAAAAGATGCAGTGGATTATGTTATGACTTTTGAAGAAATAGCTGCTTTAATGGGAGCCTTTGAAATAGATCCTGAAAATTGTGAAGATACGCTAGTAGAAGATGCTTCAAGCTTTGGAAGAGGTTTTGCTCAAGGCGGTGGACTTACAGCAGCAATACAAAATTATGTATCAGATAAAGGAATTAAAGAAGAATTTAAACCAGTAAAAGTTAGTGGAATGGATGAAATAAAGAGAGCTATGACTATGGCTAAGGTTGGAAAACTTCCAGGAAACTTTATAGAAGGAATGATGTGTGAAGGTGGATGTATAGGTGGACCAGCTACTATGGTTTCGATTATGAGGTCAAAACCGCAACTTTCGAAATTTAGTGGACAATCTTCTAAAAAATCGGTACTTTCAAATGAAAAATTAAATAAGTTTGAAAATGTAAATTTAGAAAGATAATTTAATTAGCATTAAAAGCAGCTTTAAATGTAAATAGTGTTTAGAGCTGCTTATTTCGTTTACTTTTTTGAAGTTAGTTGATAATATATAATAAATGTTTATTATATATAGAATTAAGGTGAAAATATGATTGAAGGTTTTACTAGGAAGATTTTTAATAAAATAAAACAATATAAATCATATATTGTTTTAAGCATAATATGCATATTTCTAATTTATTCAGCATATGTTTATTACAGTAAGTATTTTTTCCTGTTTAAAGATCCTAATAAAATAAAATACATAATAATGTCCTATGGAAAATATAGTATTATGGTATTTTTTATGCTTCAGGTTATACAGGTTGTAGCATTTTTTATTCCAGGAGAAATTGTGCAAATTGCAGGAGGATACATATATGGAACAATAGGTGGAGGTATTATATCTTTATTAGGAATAACGGCTGGAAGTATGATTGTATTTTGGATTTCTAATTTTTATGGTAAGCCCCTAATAGATAAAATAATATCTAACAAGGATACAAATTTTTTTAAAAGAATTTTAAACTTAGGGCATATGAATTTTGTGGTTTTCTTGTTGTATTTAATACCAGGTATACCTAAAGATGTATTAGCATATATATGCGGTGTTTCAAATGTGACTTTTAAAGATTTTATTATATATTCTACATTGGGAAGGATTCCAGGAATATTTATATCTGCATATTTTGGTGCTAAAATTGGTTCTGGTAATAAAACGACATTGATACTTATAGCTGTTATTATGACTTTATTATTTGCTATAGGAGTATTTAAAGGTGAGAATTTAGTAAAGAAGATTATTAAACATAGTTCCTTTAAAAATGGGAAATAGATTATATTTATCTATTTCCCATTTCTATTTTTAAGATATAGTATTTTTAAAAGTAAACTTCCAGTAAGCGTAATTAAAATTATTGAAATAGCACAATGAAAAAAATATTTTTCAGGTAAAATATTAATTACTGGATCTTTATTGGGATCAAATAACCAATAATTATTTTTAAAGATTGTTTCGTGAAAGAAGTTAAAGCTTTTGTTGAAATTCACATAAAATGGTATCCAAGCAAATAAGCATATGAACAAAAGTAAGTTGGATGTCCAGTTGAAAATAGAAAAAAGTTTATATTTATAAGTATATAAAGCACCTAATATACCTATTATAGTAAAAATAAAGAACATTGAATTTAATTTTCTGAATATATTTTTAACTTCTAAAAAATGAATTTTGCCTTCATTAGAAGAGTTAAGTGTTGGTATATTAAATGTTTGTTTTTGGGGACCATTTATATAATTTATTAAATAATCATAAGTAATTTGTATTTCTTTTTGTGATAATGAGGTACTATTTTCTATATTTAAATGCTTTATGTCGAAATAATAAAGATATTTAAAGTTTAAAGTAGTCTTTATAGAAAATAATAGTATGAATATGGATATGGAAATAGAAAATATAAGTTTAAGGTATGTGTCTAGCTTCATAATAAAAATCCTCCTAGGGTTTTTATTTAGTTTTTAATTATAACTAAAATTATTGATTTATATTGTGTATTATAACCTGATAAGTAAAAAATAACAATAAATAATCAAGTGTATAATATAGAAATTATTTTGAATAATTAGTATATTGATGAAATCTTTAGGAAAAGGGTGAAATACTTACCTATGATGTGATTATTTCATTATTTTACGGTAAATAATTTAATAAGTATGAAATTGAAATTTGAAAATATAGACATTATTCATTATTATAATAATTGTGTTAGCACTCAAATGAAGTGAGTGCTAATAATAAAAGCTAATTAATTATATAAAATAAATTAAAAGTAATTTAAGGAGGGGTTTAAATGAACATTAGACCACTTGGAGACAGAGTCGTTATTAAAAGATTAGAGGCAGAAGAAACTACAAAAAGTGGAATTGTTTTACCAGGAGCAGCAAAGGAAAAACCACAAGAAGCTGAAATTGTGGCTGTAGGACCTGGCGGAGTAGTTAATGGGAAAGAAGTTAAAATGGAAGTTAAGGTTGGAGAAAAAGTTTTATTCTCCAAATATGCAGGAAACGAAATTAAAATGGATGGTGTTGAATACACTATTTTAAAACAAGATGACATATTAGCAGTAATAGAATAATTGTATAGGAGGTTTTAATATGGCAAAAAGTATTTTATTTAGCGAAGAAGCAAGAAGATCAATGCAGGCAGGGGTAGATAAGCTTGCTAATACTGTAAAAGTTACACTTGGACCAAAAGGAAGAAACGTTATATTAGATAAAAAGTTTGGATCACCACTTATAACTAATGATGGTGTTACTATAGCTAAAGAAATAGAATTAGAAGATGCATATGAAAATATGGGAGCACAATTAGTTAAAGAAGTTGCTACAAAGACAAATGATGTAGCAGGAGATGGAACTACTACAGCAACATTACTTGCACAAGCAATTATAAGAGAAGGATTGAAAAATGTTACAGCTGGTACTAATCCAATACTTATAAGACAAGGTATAAGAATGGCTGTTAATAAAGCTGTTGAAGAAATAAAGAAAAGTTCAAAAACAGTTAATGGAAAAGAAGATATAGCAAGAGTTGCTGCAATATCAGCTTCTGATGAAGAAATAGGTAAACTTATAGCTGATGCTATGGAAAAAGTAGGCAATGAAGGTGTTATAACTGTTGAAGAATCAAAAACTATGGGAACTGAATTAGATGTTGTTGAAGGTATGCAGTTTGACAGAGGATATGTAAGCCCATACATGGTTACAGATACAGAAAAGATGGAAGCTAACATAGAAGATGCATATATATTAATTACTGATAAGAAAATATCAAATATCCAGGATATATTACCAGTACTTGAACAAATAGTTCAACAGGGTAAAAAATTATTAATCTTAGGTGAAGATGTAGAAGGAGAAGCATTAGCAACTTTAGTTGTTAATAAGCTAAGAGGAACTTTTACTTGTGTAGCTGTTAAAGCTCCAGGTTTTGGTGACAGAAGAAAAGAAATGCTTCAAGATATAGCTATACTTACTGGTGGAGAAGTAATATCTGAAGAATTAGGAAGAGAATTAAAAGATACTACAATAGAAATGCTTGGAAGAGCTGAATCAGTTAAAATCACTAAAGAAAATACTACAATAGTAAATGGAAAAGGTGATAAGACTGCCATTCATGATAGAGTATCTCAAATAAAGAAACAAATAGAAGAAACTACATCAGACTTTGATAGAGAAAAATTACAGGAAAGACTTGCAAAACTTGCTGGTGGAGTAGCTGTAATCAAAGTTGGTGCTGCAACTGAAACAGAATTAAAGGAAAAAAAATTAAGAATAGAAGATGCACTAGCTGCAACTAAAGCAGCTGTTGAAGAAGGAATCGTTGCTGGTGGTGGAACAGCATATATTAATGCAATTCCAGAAGTAGCAAAACTTACTTCAGATGTTTATGATATAAAAGTAGGTATTGATATAATAACAAAAGCTCTTGAAGAACCAGTAAGACAAATAGCTACAAATGCTGGAGTTGAAGGTTCAGTTATAATTGAAAAAGTTAAAGCTAATGAAGCTGGAGTAGGATATGATGCTTTACATGATACTTATGTAAACATGTTAAAAGTAGGCATAGTTGACCCAACTAAGGTTACAAGATCAGCACTTCAAAATGCTGCATCAGTAGCTTCTACATTCTTAACTACAGAAGCTGCAGTAGCTGATATTCCAGAAAAGAACAATGCCCCAATGCCAGGTGGAGCACCAGGAATGGGAATGGACGGAATGTACTAAAATTAAGTCAAAAATAATGCTCAGATTGTTTATAAACCCAGCACATTTAAAGTGCTGGGTTTAACTTTTACTTTTTATTCCATAAACTTTTATAATCAACATTATCTAAAGATTTTATAATTTTATTAGCAGCATCTTCATAGATGTTTTCAAGAGAAAATAATAAATTTTTCATTTCTTCCCTTGTAGTTTTTTTATCTTCAGGGCAAAGACTTTTTATTATGGGCAAATTTAAATCTTTAACAAGCTTTTCTATTAAAGGTTCTCTTAAATATATCATAGGTCTTATTATACTCATCTTGTTGTCTTCATGATATATATTAGGATGAAAGGCACCCAATTTACCAACCTTTATCACATTCATAAATAGAGTTTCTATTACATCATCTGTGTTATGGCCTAAAGCTATCTTGTTAATATTATTAGCTTTTGCAACTCTTACTAAAGCTCCTCTCCTTAATTTAGAGCATAGAGAACAAGGACTTTTTTCTTTTCTTTCTTGAAAAATTACTTCAGCTATATTAGTATTTTCTATAATTATAGGTATTTCATTTTCATTACAAAAGTTTATTAAAGGGGACATGTTCATTCCAAGCCCCATGTCTATATTAACTCCCATAAGGCTAAAGTCTTTTATATGGGTCTGCTGAATGAGTTTAAGGCAGAAAAGTAGGAATACACTGTCTTTACCTCCAGAGAGCCCTACAGCTACTTTATCGCCGCTTTCAATCATATTGAATTTAGATATAGACTGTATAATTTTTTTTAAAAACATTCTATTATATTTTCTTTCAAAATTTATCATGTGTAAATAAAGCTCCTTTTCATACTAATTCATGTTATCAAGTATATTGTTGTTATTAAAATGCAGTTATATTATACATAATACTAATTATAATAGAAAGCTTTTTGAATTTTTCTACTTTATTTTATGAATTTTGTAGAATTTTATTATGAAAACGTATATATATGCCTCAAAACATGACGATTTTAAAATAAAATAATTGACAAAGGTATAAAAATTGAATAAAATAATGTAAATAGTTCAAATAATATAGATTAATAAGTTGCAATTTTATTAATATATGAAACAAAAGTTTCATTCGACTCATATATCCCCTGGATATGGCAGGGAGTATCTACCGGAAGCCGTAAATTTCCGACTATGAGTGAGGTTATTGTGTATAAACATATTAATTTCACTCTTTGGTGATTTAATGTGTTTTTTTTTACAAAAAATCTAAAAATATTTAATGATTTGTTTATTAATTATTGTTTATAATATAAGAGGGAGTTGATTTTGAATGGGAAAAATTTTAAAACAAGCATATACTTTTGATGATGTACTTTTAGTTCCAAATAAATCAGAGGTGTTGCCAAGAGAGGTCTCTTTGACTACTAATTTGACTAAAAAAATAAAATTAAATATACCACTTATGAGTGCTGGAATGGATACTGTTACTAACTCTAAAATGGCTATAGCCATGGCAAGAGAAGGCGGAATAGGTATTATACATAAGAATATGAGTATAGAAGAACAGTCTATGGAAGTAGATAGAGTAAAAAGGCAAGAAAATGGAGTAATAACAGATCCATTTTCTCTTTCACCGGATAACAGCATAAATGATGCATTATCACTTATGAGTAAGTATAGAATATCAGGGGTTCCGATTACTGTAGATGGAAAACTTATTGGAATAATAACAAATAGAGATATTGTATTTGAAACAGAGTATTCTAGAAAAATAAGTGAAGTAATGACTAAAGAAAATTTAATAACTGCACCAGAAGATACTACCATAGAAGAAGCAAAGGAATTATTAAAAAATCATAGAATAGAAAAACTTCCATTAGTAGATGATGACAATAATTTAAGAGGACTTATAACTATAAAAGATATTGAAAAAGTAAAAAGATTTCCTAATAGTGCAAAGGATGAAAGAGGAAGACTTTTATGTGGAGCATCAGTAGGAGTTACTTCAGATATGCTAGAACGTGTTGCAGCTTTAGTTAAGGTTGGAGTAGATGTTGTAAATTTAGATACAGCTCATGGACACTCTAAAGGAGTTATGGATTCTGTTAAATTAATAAAGGAAAACTATCCTGATCTTCAAGTTATTGCAGGAAATGTTGCAACAGCGGAAGCAACAAGAGATCTCATTCTTGCAGGAGCGGATTGTGTGAAGGTTGGTATAGGACCTGGTTCTATATGTACTACAAGAGTTGTATCTGGTGTTGGAGTACCTCAGCTTACTGCAGTAATGGATTGTGCAGAGGAAGCAAAGAAACATGGAGTGCCAATTATTGCAGATGGTGGTATAAAGTATTCAGGAGATGTAGTAAAAGCGTTATCAGCTGGAGCAAAAGTTGCTATGATGGGATCAATGCTTGCTGGATGTGATGAAGCACCAGGAGAAACTGAAATATATCAAGGAAGAAGCTATAAAGTATACAGAGGAATGGGATCATTAGCTGCTATGGCTTGTGGAAGTAAAGATAGATATTTCCAAGAAGGAAATAAGAAATTGGTTCCAGAAGGTGTTGAAGGAAGAGTGCCTTATAAGGGATATGTAGCAGACACTATATTCCAACTTTTAGGTGGAATACGTTCAGGTATGGGATATTTAGGAGCTAGAACTTTAGCTGAGTTAGATGAAAATGCTACATTTGTAGTACAGACATCAGCAGGACTTAGAGAAAGTCATCCACATGATATATCAATAACTAAAGAAGCACCAAACTATAGTGTTAATCAATAAAATTTAATAGTTTATAGTTAAAGTTAAGAATTGTAGCTTACAATTCTTAATTTTAATTAAAATATTTGGAGGTAATTATGCAAAGAGAATTAGTTCTTGTAGTTGACTTTGGTGGTCAATACAATCAGACAATAGCTAGAAGAGTAAGAGAAAATAATGTTTATTGTGAAATAATACCTTATACATATACAATAGATAAAATAAAAGAAAAAAATCCTAAGGGCATAATTTTCACAGGTGGACCTAACAGTGTTTATGGAGAAGGTGCTCCAAGAATAGATAAAGAAATATTTAATTTAGGAGTTCCTGTACTTGGAATATGTTATGGAGAACAGCTTATATCATATACTTTAGGTGGAAAAGTTGAGAGCCCAGATGTAAGAGAATATGGAAAAGCAAATGTAAAATTAAACAATAAGTCTGCACTATTTGATGGAATAGATGAAGAACAAAGCTGCTGGATGAGTCATACAGATTATGTGTCTCAGGCTCCAGAAGGATTTAAGGTAATAGGTACTACAAGTCAATGTCCTGTGGCAGCTATGGAAAATACTGAGAAAAAAATATATGGAGTTCAATTTCACCCAGAAGTAGAACATACTCCTTTTGGTAAAAAGATGTTTTCAAACTTCCTATTTAAAGTTTGTAACTTAAAGGGAGATTGGTCAATGAGTTCTTTTGCAGAAGATCAGATTAAAGCCATAAAGCAAAAGGTTGGCGACAAAAAAGTTATATGTGCTTTATCTGGTGGAGTGGATTCATCTGTTGCAGCTGTACTTGTACATAGAGCTATTGGAAAACAACTTACATGTATATTTGTAGATCATGGTCTTCTTAGAAAAGATGAAGGAGATCAAGTTGAAACAATATTTAAAAAGCAATTTGATATGAATTTGATAAGAGTAAATGCTAAAGATAGATTTTTAGGAAAGCTTGCAGGTGTAAGTGACCCAGAAAGAAAGAGAAAGATTATAGGCGAAGAGTTTATAAGAGTATTTGAAGAAGAAGCAAATAAACTTGGAGAAATAAGTTTCCTTGTTCAAGGAACTATATATCCAGATGTAGTAGAAAGTGGAACTAATACTTCTGCTACAATAAAAAGCCATCACAATGTTGGTGGACTTCCAGAAGATATGCAATTTAAACTAATAGAGCCTTTAAGAGAACTATTTAAGGATGAAGTAAGAGCTGTTGGAGAAGAGCTTGGGATTCCTCACAAATTAGTTTGGAGACAGCCTTTCCCAGGACCTGGACTTGCAATAAGAGTTCTTGGAGAAATAACAGAAGAAAAATTGGAAATAACAAGAGAAGCAGATGCTATCTTCAGAGAAGAAATAGCTAATGCAGGATTGGATGAAAAGATATGGCAGTACTTTGCATGCTTACCAAATATTCAATCTGTAGGAGTTATGGGAGATGAAAGAACTTATTGCCATACAATAGCTTTAAGAGCAGTAACATCTTCTGATGCAATGACTTCTGAATGGGCTAGAATACCTTATGAAGTTTTAGATTTAGTTTCAAGAAGAATTGTTAACGAAGTTCATGGAGTAAATAGAATTGTTTATGATATAACCTCAAAACCACCTGCTACAATAGAGTGGGAATAAAAGTAAATGGATGCTAAACCAGTATTTTAAGGTGTTAGAATAGATTTGTAATAGAATAATTAAGTTAGTGAAAAGTAATTAGGATAGAAATATCTTAGTTACTTTTTTGCTTGTTGTAGTGATTTAGGAGGTTATTTGTATATGTAAAAAGGTAACATTTATATCCACAGTTGAATTTGGAGTTAGGCTTTTGATAAATTTTAAACCATCTATTGCATAATACTAGCATATCCTACTAAAACAGAAGCCAGCGGCTTTATCCGACGGCTTCTGTTTTTGGCTGTATTTGAAATGTTGTTGATATCGGATCACACCCTAAAATATTAAATTGGGCTTCATATAAATATCTGTTTTAAATAATCTCTAAAGCTACATTGATTAATTTTTATATTGGATAGTAAATAACCATACTCAATGAGCAAATTGTATTGCCGGTATTTTGATAAGCATGAGGGCAGTCTGCCTTAAATCGTATGGAATTACCTGTTGTTATAACAAAATCTTTACCATTTATAGTCATAGTAAGATTACCAGAAAATACAGTAATAAATTCCTGTGTACCTTGTTGGTGAATTTCTGAAGATAAATAACCGTTAGTGTCAATTTCAATAGAATACATTTCAAAGCGCCTTGCGTTATCAAAGGTAAACACAGGAAATATTTTAATCCTGCCGTTGTCCTCAACAAGTGGTTGTACTTCATTCTTATCTACGATTTCAAAGTCATCTTCTGGCATGCTCATAAGTTGAGTACATGATATTTTAAGCCCATTTGCAATCTTCCATACCGTTGATACAGTAGGGTTTGCTTCACAACGTTCAATTTGGCCTAGCATACTTTTGCTTACACCGGTCAACTTTGAGACATTGTCAAGGCTAAGTGTTTTTTCTACACGAAGCTTTTTTAAGTTTTCAGCAATAATAAAATTAAGTTTTTCCAAAAAAATTTCCTCCAATCTATTGACAGTATACTGCACAAATAGTATTATTATACTGCACAATATAATATATTATCCTTTTCGTGCATTATATCATACAATAGTTAGGAGGTAAATATCCATGCCAAATTTTACAGCATTTTTATCCTATGTTCTTATTGCAAACTTTGGTCCAGGACCAAATACTATTATGTCAATGTCAAATGCAAGCCGATACGGATTTAAGAAGAGCATAATGTTTAATGTAGGCATATTCTTTGGTGTCTTTATTCTATTTGCTTTAAGTAGTATTTTTAGTATAGCTCTCTACAGTTTTATCCCATCAATCAAATCAATTATGTCATTTGTTGGTGCAGCGTATATGCTATGGCTTGCATGGCAAACCTACAAGAGCAAACCTAACAGTGAGGACAAACCCGAAAAGCGTACAAATACATTTTTATCTGGCTTACTTTTGCAGTTCGTCAATCCCAACGTTATTATTTATGCACTTGCAACCGTTTCAACATTTATCGTACCATATTACAAATCTGTGTTCATGCTTACAAGTTTTTCTGTGATTCTTGCTTTACTTGGCTTTGTAGGAACCTGCTGTTGGTCATTGTTTGGCTCTGTATTTCAGAAAGTTCTTGTAAAACATTATAAAGTATTCAACACTGTTATGGCTCTTCTACTTGTCTATTGTGCAGTTTCATTGTTTCGTTAATCAATAACTATTTTAAAAATTAAAAAATAATCAAAGTAAATCTACTTTCTCAGGTAGGATGTATTCCTCACAGGAAAACTCCACCTGAGTCTAAGAATCACTGGACCTTTTATAGTAACTTCTGGAGTAATTCTTTTATTTACTATATAATTGGATTAAGATGTAGCAATTTATTGTGAAGCAAAGATATTTAAATTGTGCTTGGAGGATTTTGAATGATATATAACAAGGAAATGGAAAAAATATTGATTGTGGAAGATGATAAAGATATTAGAGATATATTAAAAATCTATTTAAAAGCTGAATCCTTTGAAGCATGGGAAGCAGAAAATGGTAAAGAGGCTTTTGAAATTCTTGAAAGCAGAAAGCCAGACTTAGTTATTTTGGATTTAATGCTGCCAGATACAAATGGGCTTAATATTTGTAAAAATATCCGAATAAAATATAAGTACCCTATAATAATGCTCACTGCCAAAACAGCAGATCAAGACAAAATAATAGGTCTTACTTATGGTGCAGATGATTATATTACTAAACCTTTTAATCCACTGGAAGTTATGGCAAGAGTTAAAGCTCAGCTTAGACGATACAAGGAGTATGGAGAAAACACCAAGGAAGATAGTATTATATATTATAAAGGGTTAATTTTAGATAGAAAAAGTAGACAGGCTAATTTGAATGGTATGGAATTAAAGCTAACGCCTACAGAATTTAATATTCTTGAAATATTACTATTAAATAAAGGACAAGTTTTAAATGGAGAAAAATTGTTTCATTTGCTTAGAGAAGATGAATACTATTCAAAATCTACCAACACAGTAGCAGTTCATATTAGAAATTTAAGAGAAAAAATGGAAGAATCTTTTGAACACCCTGAATATATAAAAACTGTATGGGGGGTAGGTTATATCATTGAAGCGTAGAAAATGGAAATGGAATTATTATATTTTAGCTTTTTTCATATTTATAATGTTAATGTTCCTCATTGATTTAAAATTTGAAGGATTAGTAGCAGAATATTTTCAAAATGAAATATTATTTGACAAAGAAAAGGTATTATTTTTGGGAGTAGATCGTTCTAAAGGAATTTTCTACTGGCCGCGGCTTAAAGACATATTAATATTTATAGCTGTTTTTGGCTTTCTTCTTTTAGAAATTGCCGTTTATTTTACAGCAAAATACTCAAAGAATAAAGAGCGTAAAATGACAATAGATGAGATAGAACAACGTATATCCTTACTAATAAAGGCAGAAGTTCCCCAAAAATTTCAGGAATTAAAAATTATTGATTCAGAAATAAATAATCTTATACAAGAGAATGAATTTGTGAAGAAGGAAATTTCATTAGAAATGCGTAAAAAAAATGATCTCATAACATATCTGGCACATGATTTAAAAACTCCACTTACAAGCATCATTGGTTATCTTACTATTTTAGATGAATCTAAAGTTCCAGATAATATACTCAAAGAGTACATTAAAAAACTTTTAGAAAAATCTTATAGGTTGGAAGACCTAACAAATCAATTTTTTGATATTACGCGCTTTAATCTTCAGGAAATTCCTTTAAACAAAAGCTTGTTAGATGCCAACTTTTTTTTAGAACAATTGACAGAGGAACTTTATCCTTTACTTAGGGATAAAAACTTAAAATTTGATGTAAATCTTCCTTCTGATATAAAGCTTTATGTTGATGGTTCATTATTTGCTAGAGTACTTAATAATTTACTAAAAAATGCTATAGCATATAGCCTTAAGAATTCTGTTATAAAAATAAATGGTAAAATTGAAGAAAACAGTGTGAAATTGTTTATAGAAAATGATGGTGACATAATAAGTAGACAGGAATTAGAACTTATATTTGAAAAGTTTTATCGAAGAGATCAATCAAGAAGTCAGTCAGCTGGAGCAGGTCTTGGACTTGCTATTGCAAAAGAAATCATACAAAAGCATGAAGGTTCAATAAGTGCAGAAAGTCAAAATGGACACACTATATTTACTATTACCATACCTAATCCATAGTAAATAATTTTAATTTTAATATGTTTCTTTCTTAATAAAATCTTTATAATTACTAAACAATTTATGAATAAACCTTTCTTTCCTCTTAGTTATACTTAGAATGAAAGAGGGTTTTTTATTATATTAAACTTCTTGGAGATGAACTAAGAAGTTATTTTAAAATTCATATTTATAAATTCTAATAGGAGGAAGAAACATGAAATTAACAACTTATAATCTTTCTAAAAATTTTAAAGATTTAAATGCCGCTTGTAATATAAATCTTGAATTTACTCCAGGAATTTGGGGCCTTTTAGGACCAAATGGTGCAGGGAAAACCACATTAATGAGAATGTTAGTTGGGAATATAAAACCAAGTGATGGAAAAATAGTGCTAAATGATGTAGATATTGCTGAACTTAAAAGTAGCTATCTTGACAACATAGGCTATTTACCTCAGCAGTTTGGATACGATAAAAATCAGTCCGTTGAAGATTTTCTGCATTATATTGGAGCATTAAAAGGGATTGATAAAAACTTAAGAAATAAGCGAATTAGTGAATTATTAAGTCAATTTAATTTATTAGAAGTTAAAAAGAAAAAAGTGGATCAGCTTTCAGGAGGTATGAAGCGTAGAGTTGGAATATGCCAAGCTATGTTGAATGATCCCAAAATTATAATTGTAGATGAGCCTACTGTTGGTTTAGATATAGAAGAAAGAAGAAAATTTCGTCAATACTTGACCACAATAAGTAAAGAGAAAATTATTATTTTATCTACACATATTGTCTCAGATATTGAGTTTATTGCTAATTTTCTTATACTCATGGAAAAGGGTATAGTAATTGAAGCAGGGGAGAGCCAAGCTTTAATTCAAGCACTTACCGGTAAAGTGTTCGAAACATTGGTGCCAGAAATTTGTATGGAAAAACTTCAAAAGGAATATAAAATTACAAATTTTCGTAATGAAGGTGAAGGAAAGGTTGCCATTCGTTATGTTGCAGATGATCCCCTTCCAAATAGTAAGTTGATATCTCCTTCTCTTAGTGATTTTTATCTTTCAAAAGTAAGAGAGGTGTAAAAAATGGATGTATTTTTTCAAGAATTAAAACGACAATTTAACGTTAAGAGGTTGTTTACATATACATTAATTGCAGTTATTTTGGCGACATTGTGGGCTTGGTTTATTGTAGGTGGAGCCACGGAAAACTTTATGCAGACAGGATGTTACAAAGATTATAAAGGTAAATCAGCAATAGAAGCAGCTGCTAAAGATAGAATAGGTACTACAGGGGAAATGACTGAGGATAAATTTCAAAGTGGCTGTGATGCGTTTCTTCATTCATTAAAGGGTAGTGATGAAAAAGATATCATAATTAATAAAGAATTGCTCAAATATTCTGTATATGCTGATATGTTAGTTATGGAAGAGTTAAAACTTAGAAATATGAAGGGAGAATCTACAAAGGATATCTTGCATATTCCCAAGGATTCAGGAAAGCATTTTTATGAAAATGAAGATTTATATTATCGTAATTATATTGATAAAAATGCACATAATGAAAGTGAAAAAGCGTTAGCTTTATCAACTTGGAATAGTGTTAAAAAACCATATATCTATTATAGTGGTTTTAAACAATGGGGCGAAGGAATTGAACATATAATGATTTTTTCTTTTGTACTTATGATTATGGTAGGAATTTTTTCAGGTTCTATGATAGCAAAGGATAAGGAAAATGGGATGGATGAAATCATTAAGGCTACAATGCAAGGTAAAAAGATTCTAACTGCAGCAAAGATTATTATACCTTTGCTTATGGCATCCATAATCTATCTTTGTGGAGTTGGTACTTATATTCTTCTCCTTATGCATTTATTGCCGCAGGATGCTCTAAATACGTCAATACAAGTTTCTGGTAAAAGTTTTTTCGCATACAATATAGGGGAATTGCTTAAAAAAGTGTTTATTTTTGGAGCAGTAGGAATTTTAACTGTAGCAAGTTTTTCTACCTTAATTTCATCTATAGTAAAAAAGTCTTCAAGAGCTATTCAGCTTTCTATATTGACATTATTAATTGCTCTTATGTTAGGTATATTTATTGATATGGAATCTCCAATCATTGATGCAATTAAAATGTTATTACCAGGAGGAATGGTATTTTCATATCTTGAATTTGTAGAGTTGAGGAAATTTCCATTGATAACACTTATGGGGAAAGTTCTCTACATGCCCTCAGTTTTATTTATCATAAACGGAATTACTTTCTTTATCAGCACATTATTAGTTACGTTAAACTATAGAAGGAGATAGAAAGATGATATATCAAGAATTAAAACGTCGACTTTTTACAAAGTATGTGATCTTCTCAATAATAGGTACATTTTTCTTAACTGCTGGATTAAGTGTAATACTCTTAGGCGGAGATAAAAATTTGCCTAAAATATTGAAAGAAGAATCTGTATATTCTGGTAAAATGACAGAAGATAAATTATGGATTGGGCTTAACAAGGTGAGAGATGAAAAATCAAAAGAAATAAAATATGAACTGCCTACATCTTTTGTGCGTGGGTTAGTTCAGGAATATCCTGGAGTACTATACTCTGAAAATAGAATTCAGGATTTTCCTGATGAATATGCTAAAAATTTCTATGATTGCTGGAGAAAAAAATCTATTGTGCTTATAGAAAAGATTCCTAAAAAGGATCAAGCTAAGGCGCTTAAGGAACTAAGCAAAGTAAAGACGCCTTTTGTTAAGTATCAGGGGTGTGATCTTTGGAATTTTGCTATTGATAATCTTAAATTTATATACTTAATAATTCTTTTTTTAGTTACATTTTTTGCAGCAGCCACTTACTCTGATAGCATGGAAGACGGCAGTATGGAGATTATTTGTGCAACAAAATTGGGAAGTAAAATGATGAAGATTCGGCTTTTTCCAGTTATGATATATGGTTTATTGTTAAATTTAGCAGCAACACTTGGTACAATATTAATTATAGGTTCAGTCACAGGGTTTCAAACTTTGAAAAGTAGTTTGAAGGTAATGGCACTATTTTCTATAGGAAATTTTACATTAGGAGATGCAATAGCTTTAATGTTTGTAAGCGAATTTTTAGGAACATTAACTTTAAGTGTTCTTATAGGATGGATATCATATAAAACAGCAAATACAAATTTGACTACATCAATAGGAATTGCAATAAATATTTTCTATATAGTTATGGCTTTATTTATAAATGTACCATGGAGATTTTCTCAATTTTTATTAAATGCGCTTCCAATGGCATCCTCACAGGTGATACGAGAGATTCATGGATTCCATTTTGATATGTTAATTTGGAGACCATATGCAGTTATGATTAATATGATTGTGATGTTTATTGTATTTGCTATGTTGCTTAATTACACAATTTGCAAAGAAAAAATGTAATTAAATGATTTTATAAAAACATGATTATAAATTGATTATATAGACCAGAATTATAAAGAAACATTTACTACAAAGCTTCCAAGCATTAACTTAAATCTTGGAAGCTTTTAATTTATTCTATAGAAAAGGAGAAGATATGTTTACATTAGATTCAATTTTGGTGATAATTACTGGTCTTATAGTAGGAAGTTTTCTTAATGTGTGTATATATAGAATACCTAAAGGAGAATCAATAGTGTATCCTTCATCACATTGTTTTGCATGCGGCAGTAAAATAAAGTGGTATGATTTAATTCCTATCTTCAGTTATATATTATTAAGAGGACAGTGCAGATATTGTGGTGAAAAGATATCTATTGGATATCCTGTTATAGAATTTGTAACAGGAATTTTATTTTTCATAACTTATTTGGAATATGGACCTAGTATTCAATTTATGAAATATGTGGTTCTTATAGCTATTTTAATTGTAGTTGGAATGATTGATCTAAACACTACGGATGTGTATTTTATCACAAGTATTATAGGAATAGTATTTGGAATCATATTTATATTGTTAAGTGTTTATTATAATAATGATTTTAAGCAATATATTTTTGGTGCATTATTTGGTGGAGGAGTATTGGCTGTTATAGCGTTTTTTACTAAAGCTATGGGATTTGGGGATGTTGAAATATGCTTTTATTTAGGACTATTTCTTGGAATTAAATTGACAGTTATCAGTATTTGCTTTTCATTCATATTTGGTTCAATTATAAGTACACTACTAATATTATTAAAGAAAAAAGGAAGAAAGGATTATATTGCGTTTGGTCCTTTTATTGCATTGGCTTCAATTTTTACTATATTTTTAGGAAACAAAATACTAATGTGGTATTTTCAAAATTTGATGTATTAAAAAGTACATAATAGGAAAAAATTTACAAATAGTTTTTAAAAAGTAAACATTTAGTACACAATTGAGTTATAAAATAATTAATGTCCTAAGTTAAAAACTTAGAGAAATAAAAGCTAGCTTTTTTTAATAGGCATTAGTTATATTACTAATGCCTAATACCATTAAATAAATTTATTCCATTAATCCCATTTATATGAGTTTCGATAAATTCTTCTAAGAATTACTTGATTAATATAGTTGAATTTTGAATGATAAAATTGCATTGATTTAAGCTATTTATGTGATATAATTATAAAAAAATGTAAATTAAGTTTATGCTGTATTTAAAGCAAAAAATATTAATTGGGAGGAGTTATCATGATAAAAATTACTAATGGAATAGATGTAGATTTAGAAGCGCTAGAAATTAAAGATGTTATTGAAATTGATTTACTTCAAAAATTTCAAGATAATTTTGCGGAAAGTATGAATATTGCCAGTGTAACTGTAGATATGAATGGAAAACCAGTAACCAGGCCAAGCTCTTATACAGATTTTTGTATGAAATTCACACATTCTACCAAAGTAGGTGATGACAGGTGTGCCGAATCTCATAGAAGAGGTGGGGAAGAAGCTGCAAGAACAAAAAAGCCATATATTTATACTTGTCATGCAGGATTAATTGATTTTGCTGCACCTATATTAATAGAGGGTAAGCAAATAGGAACAATTTTAGGTGGACAAATATTAACCTCTTCTCCAGATGAATCTAGGTTCAGAAAAACTGCAAATGAAATAGGGGTTAATGAAAATGGATATGTAGAAGCAGTAAATAAAGTGAAAGTTACTACTGAAAGAAGTGTAAGAGCAGCTGCAGAAGTATTATACATAGTTGCTAATGCACTTTCTAAAATAGGATATGAGGAATTAAAAATTAAAGACATGTCTCAAGTGCTTTCAGATAATTTTAATCAAATTTCAGCAACCATGGAAGAATTATCAGCATCCTCAGTTAATGTTACTAATAATCAGCATACCTTAAGTGAAGAAATAGTTAATGTAAAAAGTATATCTGTAGAGATTAATACAATACTTGATTCAATAAAAAGTATAGCAGACCAAACAAAAATGCTTGGGCTAAATGCAGCTATAGAAGCAGCTAGAGCTGGTGAAGTTGGGAGAGGTTTTGGTGTCGTTGCAACGGAAATAAGAAGCTTGTCTCAAAACTCTAAAGAAACAGCTTTAAAAATATCAGAGCTTACAAACAAGATAGAGAATTCTGTAGATAAAACTATAGAATCATCTGGAGCTACATTAGAAACTACAGAGCAACAATCTGCTGCTATTCAAGAAGTTACTGCAAATTTACAGCAGGTTACAGAGCTTATAGATAAATTGAATAGGTTAGCAAATTCTCATAAATAAAATAAATGATTGGTATGTAAAAAATAAGCATACCAATCATTTTATTTTGGTTAGAAATTTTTTTATAAGAAATAATATAAATAAAAAATTATAAGTAAATGTTTACATTTTGATTTTTATGAAAAATATGTATTTAGTAACTTGATTTATATAAACAAATAGAATAAAATTTCAATATAACTAATTAATACGGATTCGGAGGGAAGAAAATGTCAAGAAATTTAACTTTAGATTTAAGTAAAACTATGCCTTATTTGCAAGAACACGAAATACAAAGCCTACAAGCTTTTGTGAATTCAGCACATAAAATGCTCCATGAAGGAACTGGTGCTGGTAGTGATTTTTTAGGATGGGTAGATCTTCCTGTAAATTATGATAAAGAAGAATTTGAAAGAATAAAAAAAGCAGCTAAAAAAATTAAAGAGAATTCTGATGCTCTTATAGTTATAGGAATTGGTGGATCATATTTAGGTGCTAGAGCTGCAATAGAAATGCTTTCACATACATTTAGTACTAGTATATCAAAGGATAAGAGAAAAAGTCCTGCTATATTTTATGTAGGAAATAATATAAGTTCAACTTACATGGCCGATTTATTGGAAGCTATAGAAGGTATGGATATATCTGTAAATGTTATATCAAAATCAGGAACAACCACTGAGCCAGCTATAGCTTTTAGAATATTTAAAGATTTATTGGAGAAAAAATATGGCAAGGAAGGAGCTAGAGAGAGAATATTTGCTACTACTGATAAAGCAAAGGGAGCATTAAAAACTTTAGCTGATGTAGAGGGATATGAGACATTTGTGATTCCTGACAATGTAGGTGGCAGATTTTCTGTTTTAACTCCAGTAGGATTACTTCCAATAGCTGCAGCAGGAATAAATATAGATGAAATTATGCAAGGAGCTGTTGATGCAAGAGAACAATATAGTTCATCAGATATAAATAAAAATATTGCATATAAGTATGCAGCTGCTAGAAGTGCGCTATATGTAAAAGGTAAAACTACAGAGATGTTAGTAAATTTCGAACCTTGTTTACACTACTTTGGAGAATGGTGGAAACAATTATTTGGAGAAAGTGAAGGAAAAGATAATAAAGGAATATTCCCAGCAGCAGCAGATTTTTCAACAGATTTGCATTCTATGGGACAATACATTCAAGAAGGTTTAAGGGTTTTAACAGAAACATTTATAAACGTTGAAAAGCCAAGAAAAAATGTAATTATAGAAGAAAATAAGGATAATTTAGATGGATTAAACTTTCTAGCAAAGAAATCTATGGATTTTGTAAATCAACAAGCATTTAGAGGAACTATCTTAGCACATAGTGATGGAAATGTTCCAGCTATGGTTGTAAATGTTCCAGAATTAACACCATATTATTTTGGAAATATGGTATATTTCTTTGAAAAAGCTTGTGGCATTAGTGGGTATTTATTAGGAGTGAATCCATTTAATCAACCTGGTGTTGAAGCATATAAGAAAAATATGTTTGCCCTTCTTGGAAAACCAGGATATGAGAATATGAAGGCTGAATTAGAGCAGAGACTTTAATTTACATGGTAAAAATACTGCGACACAAGGGTGCAGTGGAAGTTTGGATTTTAACTTTTAGTCCGTGATATATGCTAAGTGTGTCATCACGGCTAAATGTTTTAATTATTCTAAAGCTCGAAATTTTTGAAAGCCTAAGAACTTTGTCAAACTCGGTTCCCTCAAACAGGACTAAAGTTCTAAGGCTTTCAAAAATTTTGAGCTAAGAATAATACTAAAACAATTTAGCTAATGTGATGACACACTTAGCATATATCACTACCTAAAAGTTAAAATCCAAACTAGCAAGTTCAAGTGTACGTACCTAATTACATTGTTATAAGTAGTTTAAATAAGTCAAATTATATTTATAATCATAACAACACCTAAAGATTAATGCGGAGCCTGCTGTTTAGGTTAATATATTTAGTTAAAAAAGCAACCGCTTTCTATTCTATTGAAATGTCTTAAAAGAGACTTATTATTTATGTGATTGAAAAATATAAGGCTAAAACATACAAATATTATGAAAGTTACTTCGCTTACATATGCTTACGTCGTAATATGCTTAGATTGTAAGTTTATGGTCGGTTGAAAAGGAGCATTATATGAGAATAATAGTAGATGCAGATGCATGTCCAGGAAGACATATTATTGAGAAGGCAGCAAAAGAAAATAGTATAGATGTAATTATGTATTGTGATATATCCCATGTAATAACCAGTGATTATAGTACTGTAAAATATGTAGATAAAGGATTTCAAAGTGTGGATGTAGCATTGACAAATGCTGCTAAAAAGTATGATATTATAGTTACACAGGATTATGGAGTGGCAGCCATGGCTCTTGGAAAGAAAGCTTATGCAATAAGTCCTAAAGGGTATATTTATGATGATAATAATATAGATAAGCTTTTATTTGAAAGGCATATATCGGCTAAAGTAAGGCGCAATGGTGGAAAAACTTCAAATCCTAAAAAAAGGACAAAAATAGATGATGAAAGACTTTATAAAAACTTAATTAAATTAATAAAGGATAACTCAGAAGAAGGAACTTGATAAATATAGCATTTATTGAGTTCCTTCTTGAATTTTAATCAAAGGGTTTAACATCATTCATATCCACATTATTTTGAGGTCCTTCAGGAAAAATAAGACCATTAGTAGATTTTTCAATAATAGGATAGCCTTCTTCAGATATACCAGTATCTATAGTGTCTTTCTTATAAGTGTAATTTGGATCATATTTACTTATTTTATCCACAGTATCACTCTCCTTTAGAATATATTTACCCAAATATCATTAAATATAACTAAATTATTGAGATATAAAATAAATAAAACACTATTACAAAATATGGAATTATAGTATAATATAAATTAAATATGTTATATATTGAGGGTAGGTGAGAAGATGAATGAGTTAGAAATAAAATATAATTTGGAAAGTCCACAAGAAAAAAACTCGAAAATTCTCATTAGTATAAACAATGTATTAGAAGAAAAATTAATGTTTAAATACATGGTAGGCTTAAATGGAATTTGGAGTACTTTGAAAGATTTTAGTGAAGCGACTAGTGTTGAATGGGTGCCAAAAGAAGAGGGTAAATACATAATAATGGTACAAGCTCGTAGAGGAGATAGTCAAAAAAGCTTTGATTATGTATCAAGAGAAAATTATATAATAGGAAAAGTTGAAGAAAAGTTAATAAATAATATAGGTTTAGATAAGTATAAGCTTAATTTAGGAGAAAAAGTTAATTTGTTTGTAAATACAAATAAACTTCCACTTATGTTTAGGTATTGGTTAAAAATAGATGATAAGTGGGAAATTATAAAAGATTATTCACCAGATAATACACTTTCTTGGACAGTAAAATTTGAAGGAAAAGGTGAAATGTTAGTAGAATGTAAGAATATTGATTCTCAAAACAATTATGATGACTTTCAAACTGTAGAATTTGATGTAATGGATTTGAAGAAAGTAGAGATACAGGATTTTAATGCAGTTAATTTGGATTTGATAGAAGGTAATGAACTTACTTTTAAGGTAGAAACATTTCATGAAGAAGGAAGAAACATCCTTTATAAATTTATTAAAATAAATGGTAATGGTGAAACGGAATGTATTCAAGATTATTCAACAAAAAGAATTGTAAGTTATGTAGAAAGTAAAAGTGGAGAATATAGACTTTTATGCCTAGTTAAGGACATGTATTCAAGTGAAAATTTTGATGATAGGGCTATAATAAATTTTTTTGTAAAGAAGTATAAGGATATTTGCATAAAAAGTTTTACTACGGATTTAAATCCTCCACAGTTATGTGAAACAGTTATAAATTTAAAGGCAGATGTTATTGGAGGAAAGGAACTATTATATAAATATATTATAGAAGGAAGCTGTAATGAGGATTCAGGATATATAAGAACCAATAGTTATGATTGGAAAACCAAGAAACCAGGAAATTATAAAATATATTTATGGGTTAAGGATAAGAGCTCAGAAGAAAAATATGAAGCTTGTGAATGTATTGAATTTGCAGTAGATGAAAAAAGTAAAGAACCTGTAAAAATTAATGATGTTATTATGGATAAAAAGCATAAAGTATTGATAAATGAGCCTATAAAGGTAAAAATCAATGCATCTGGAGGAACAGATTTAGAGTTTGGCTTTATAATAAGAAGAGAAAAAAGAGTTTTAGAAACAATTAATTACGATAAAAAGAATACTATAACTTTTATCCCTAAAGAAGAAGGAAATTATCAATTTGAAGCTAGAGTAAAGGACAAGTATTCTGATAGAAAATTTGATTGTCATTACGTGTTCAATTTAGAGGTATTTAAATTTATACCAGGAGAAATAGAGTATGTTTTATTCCCTTTAAAAGATTATTATGTAGTTGGAGATAAGGTTATGTTAAATGTAATAACTCAAAATACTACTAGTATTTTAGTTAATTATGTTTTAAGGATAAATGATCATAAAGTTGAAGAAACAGGATATACAGAAGATAAAAGATATGCATTTGTGCCAAAGTGTAGTGGTTTATATACTGTAGAAATGTATGCCAAAAATAAAGAAAGTGATAGGATATTTGATTGTAAAAAGTGTATTTCAGTAAAAATTCATGAAGCACTTCCAGTAACTAATACAAAAATAATTTGTGATAGAACAAAATTTTTGTGTAATGCTTCAGCAACTTTTACTGTTAAAAGTGAAGGTGGAAAAGATGTTCTATATGAATTTTTTATAATGGAAAAAGGAGATTGGACTTTAGTTCAAAATTACAGTAAAAAGAATTATTATACGTTTATACCATTTAGCAAAGGTCATTATAAAATACTAGTTTTAGCTAAAAGCCAATATCATAAGGGATCTTATGAAGACTATGATATGATAGATTTTTTTGCAGAGTAGTGTATTTTTAATAGTATTTAAGTTATATTGGATTTCTAAAGTTTTACTAAAGTATTACGATAAAATTAATCAAGGTATATTTTAAGGGTTGGTGAGAAAATGAATGTTGATAACAATAAAAAGGTAGAACAACTTGTACAAGCTCAACTTATGACTCAAATTTTTAAAAGTGCTTTTGGAGATTCAGATTCATTTGGACTTATTTTAGAAAGTTTAACTAAAGCATTTAGTGATAGTAATGGAAATATGGATTTTAGTAAGTTGGCCTTGGGAGAAACTGATTTAAGTAAACTTGGCTATGGAGCGGGGGAAAGACTTAATTCTATATACAAAGATTTAAAAAGTGATATAAAAAGCAGTAATTTAACTATAAATGAAGCAGTAAGAAAGGCTTCTCAAAAATATGGTGTTGATAGCAATTTAATAATGGCAGTAATAAAACAGGAATCAGATTTTAATCCTAATTCTGTTTCAGAAGCTGGAGCAGAAGGTCTTATGCAGTTAATGCCTGGTACAGCTAGTGAACTTGGAGTTTCAAATTCTTACAATATAGAAGAAAACGTAGATGGTGGTACAAGATATCTAAGGTCTTTACTTAATATGTATGCGGATAATAAGCAATTAGCTTTAGCGGCTTATAACGCAGGTCCGGGAACCTTACAAAGCAGAGGCGTATCAAATGTTTCAGGAATATCCAGACTTCCTTATGAAACAAGGGATTATGTAAATAAGGTTATGAAATATTATTCAGGAAAATAAACTTAAAAACAGCCTTAAATATAGGCTGTTTTTATTTTGGGTAAAACAGGATATAATATTTATATAAACCGCTGGAATATAGGAGGATTTTTATGGAAAGATTGGATAAGATTTTATCAAATTTAGGATATGGAACAAGAAAAGAAATTAAAGGTTTGGTAAAACAAGGTTTAGTAGAAATTGATAATGAAGTTGTAAAAGATAGTGGAATGAAAATAGATCCTGAAGATAAGGAAATAAGAGTTTCAGGTGAAATGATAAATTATAGAGAAAATATATATTTAATAATGAATAAACCAGATGGTGTAGTTTCAGCTACTTTTGATAATTACGATGAAACAGTAGTAGACTTACTTGAGCCAGAACATCAGGCGTTTAAACCATTTCCTGTAGGAAGATTAGATAAGGATACAGTAGGACTTTTATTGATTACAAATGATGGAGAATTAAACCATAGATTGATATCTCCAAAATGGCATGTAGATAAGGTTTATTATGCTGAGATAGATAAACCTGTAGACCAAAATGATGCAGAAAAATTTGAAATGGGTATTACTTTAGATGATGGATACAAATGTCTTCCTGGAAAACTTAAAATTTTAGAATCTGATGAAAATGGAGCAAAAGTCGAAGTTACTATACAAGAGGGAAAATTTCACCAAGTTAAAAGGATGTTTAATGCTTTGGGAAAAAATGTAGTTTATTTAAAAAGAATAAAGTTTGGACCAATGGATTTAGACTTAAATTTACAAGAGGGAGAATATAGAGAATTATCTGAGACAGAGATAAACAGTTTGAAAAATATTTAAATGAAATAAAAGTTGCATGTAGAATTGCTATGTGCAATGGTGTTAGCCAAAAAAATGAATTTTTACCAATAAAATTTGTAAAAATAACTTGAAATTTATAAAGAATTTTAATATAATATAGGATGCAAGGATAAATAATTAGGATAAATAGCCCCCTTTTTATTTATGAGCAGGCAGCCCATGCCCCAATGGGCTGTTTTTATTTTCATTGTTTTTTGTATTATGTTATATAAAATTCATATTTACCTATGAAAATAAATAAAAAAATTTATTTTTGTAAAATTACTTTAATTTTATAGATTAATACGTTAAATCGTGATAGAATTATATGAAACATATAACGATTAAAATGTAGATAAATAAGGAGTGTGAAACTCATGGAAGAATATAAATCCAAATTAGCAGGCGAGGAAATGGATTTTTTATGTGAGGCTGTGTTAAGTCTAAAAACAAAAGAAGAATGTTATAGGTTTTTTGATGATATATGTACTATAAATGAAATAAAGGCTTTAGAGCAAAGACTCCAGGTAGCTAAGATGCTAAAAAATAAAAAAACTTATTTGGATATTGCAGCAACTACAGGGGCAAGTACTGCTACTATAAGCAGAGTGAATAGATGTTTAAATTATGGAAGTGAAGGATATAAAATAGTTTTAGATAAGTTAAGTCAAGGTAGTAACAATAGATAGGTTTGGTTATGTATTTCAAGAAAAGATGTGTTGATTTAAATCAACACATTTTTTATATTAGTAGTGATTAAATTAGTCATAAAGATGATATAATATTAAACATAGTAAAAAACCAGGGAGTGGATGGTATGGATTTAAAAATACTTTTAAATAAGGAACAATATGAGGCGGCTGTACAGGTAAACGGACCGCTATTAATTTTGGCAGGAGCAGGGTCAGGAAAGACAAGGGTATTAACCCATAGAATAGCACATATGATAAAAGATTTAAACATATATCCTTCAAAAATTCTAGCTATAACTTTTACAAATAAAGCTGCAAGTGAAATGAAGGATAGAGTGAGAAGCTTGATAGGAAATGAAGCAGACAATATGTGGGTTTCTACTTTTCATTCAAGCTGTGTAAGAATATTAAGAAGAGAAATAGATAAATTAGGTTATAATAAGAATTTTGCTATATATGATACTTATGATCAAAAAATATTGATAAAGCAATGTATGGACGAGTTAAACATAAATGATGATGACATAACAGATAGAGAAATAATAAATAAGATAGGGGAACAAAAAGACAACTTAATATCACCAGATAAATATAAAAAAGAAAATGAAGGTAATTATAGGTTAAATAAAATTGCAGATGCATACATTTTATACCAGAAGAGATTAAAGAGCAATAATGCCTTGGATTTTGATGATTTAATCTATAAAACTGTAGAATTATTCAAGAAAAATCAGGAAGTTTTAGATTTTTATCAAAGAAAATTTCAATATATTATGGTAGATGAGTACCAGGATACGAATAAATCACAATACGAATTGGTAAAACTTCTAGCTGCTACACATAGAAATATATGTGTAGTTGGAGATGATGATCAGTGTATTTATGCTTGGAGAGGTGCAGACATAAGAAATATATTAGGATTTGAAAAAGATTATCCTGAAGCAAAAGTTATAAAATTAGAGCAAAATTATAGATCCAAGGGAAATATATTGAAAGCTGCTAATGATGTTATAAAAAATAATGCAGAAAGAAAACGTAAAGTTCTTAGAACAGAAAATGAGGATGGAGAAAGAATAAAGATATATAGGGCTTATTCTGATATGGAAGAAGCAAATTATGTGGCTTCACAAATAAGAAAAATTACTAAGGACAATGGTAAAAAATATAAAGACTTTGCTGTGCTCTATAGGACAAATGCACAATCTCGTACTTTTGAAGATATTTTTATGAAATCAAATATACCATATAGGATAATTGGAGGACTAAAATTTTATGATAGAAAAGAAATAAAGGATATATTAGCCTATTTAAAATTTGTAAATAATCCTCTTGATGATGTGAGCTTAAGAAGAATAATAAATGTACCTAAAAGAAGTATAGGTGATGCTACTGTAAAAAAGGTTCAAGAATTTGCAAATTCTATGGAAGAATGTATGTACAGTGTACTTCTTGATATAGAGCAGGTACCAAGTATACCTACAAGAGGAACTACATCCATAAAAAAATTTGTAAGTCTTATAAATAGTTTTATAAGAAGTAAAGATGAAATAACTGTTTCAAGTCTTATAAAAGAAATATTAGATACTACAGGTTACTTAGAAGAATTAAAGGATTCCAAAGATATAGATGCATTAAGTAGAATTGAAAATCTGAAAGAATTGGTATCGGCTGCAGTGGAGTTTGAAAGTACTTCAGAAGATAAATCATTATCAGCATTTTTAGAAAAAGTTACTTTAGTTTCAGATATAGATAATTTTAATGAAGATGCAGATACTGCAGTTATGATGACTGTACATAGTGCTAAGGGTTTAGAGTTTCCAGTAGTATTTATGGTTGGTATGGAAAATGGTATATTTCCAGGAAGTCAATCATTGAATGATTTTAGTGAAATGGAAGAATCAAGAAGACTTTGCTATGTTGGTATAACTAGAGCAAAAGAGCAATTATACATGACATCAGCAGAGCAAAGAAGAGTTTTTGGAAGAACCGTATCTTATTCTGAGTCTGACTTTATAGGAGAAATATCTAAGGATCTAAAAGAGAATGACAATATGGCAGCAAGAAATCCTATTAAATCAAAAAGTTTCAGTACGTACAATAATAGGAATACAACTATAAATAATGGTGCAACTAACCATATGAATAGAAGTGTAAATAATAGTATGTCATCTCCTTTGAATGAATCTACTTCAAATAAAAATAAAGAAAATGCTAACTCGTTAAAAATTCAAGATATTAAGGCAGGATTAAAGGTTAGGCATGATAAGTTTGGAATAGGAACTATTGTAGGTGTTTCAAAAAGCGGAGAATACACAAAGTTAACCATAGTTTTTGACAAGATGGGAATTAAAAATTTAATGTATGGAGTAGCATCACTGGAGTTTGTATAAGGGGGCAGCTGGAAAATATGAGTACAATTGATACTAAAAAGGAACAAATTGAAAGGTTAGTTGAGGAGTTAAATAAATACGCACAGGAATATTATCTTTTAGATAATCCAAGTGTTTCAGATAAAGAGTATGATTTAAAATATGATGAATTGTTAAAACTTGAAGAAGAAACAGGAATAATATTGCCATATTCACCTACACAAAGGGTTGGCGACAATATATTAAGAGAGTTTCAGAAGTATACTCATAAAGGTAAGTTGTGGAGCTTAGACAAGTCACAAACTATTCAAGGGATTATAGATTGGCATATAAGAAATAAGAAGGCTGTAGATGAGTATAATTCCACTCATGAGGAAAAGTTACCACAACTTGAATATGTTATTACTAAAAAATTTGATGGACTTACTATAAACTGCACTTATGATGATAACGGGATTCTTATAAAATCAGCTACAAGAGGAACAGGTGAAATAGGTGAGGACATAACTGCACAAGCAAGAACTATAATGTCACTACCTCTAAAAATAAATAATAGTCATGTTATAGAAGTCCATGGTGAGGCTATAATGACTTGTGAAGCTTTTGAAGAATATAATAAGGTTGCAGCTGTACCTCTTAAAAATTTGAGAAATGGAGCAGCAGGGGCTTTAAGAAATTTAAATATAAAGGAAACGGCTAGAAGAAAACTTTCAGCTTTCTTTTATGATGTTGGATACAATGAAGGTGCTCCTTTTAAAACGTACTTTGAGATGATGGAATTTATAAAGAATATGGGATTTCCTTTGGATGATTATATTAAAGTTTCCAGCAGTATAGAAGAAATAGAGAATGAACTAAAGTATGTAGAAGAAATAAGATCTGAATTAAATTATGATATAGATGGAGTAGTAATAGCTATTAACGATATGAAAACAAGGGAAATTCTCGGATATACTATAAAATTTCCTAAGTGGGCAATTGCATATAAATTTGAAGCAGAAGAAGCCACCACAAAGCTTCTAGATGTAGAATGGAATGTAGGAAGAAGTGGAAGAGTCACACCTACAGCAATACTAGAACCAGTAGAGTTAGCTGGAGTTACAGTAAAAAGAGCTACTCTTAATAACATGGATGATATAAAGAGAAAAGAAGTTAGAATTGGATGCAGTGTTTTTGTAAGAAGATCTAATGATGTAATTCCAGAGATAATGGGAGTGGTTCAGGATACATTAGAAGGAAGTATAGAAATACAAGCACCAGAAAAGTGCCCTTATTGTGGTAGTGAGTTAGTACAAGATGGCGTTCATTATTTTTGTGATAATACTTTGTCATGCAAACCGCAGATGGTGAAAAGTATAGTGCATTTTGGAAGTAGAGAAGCAATGAATATAGAAGGTTTTAGTGAAAAAACGGCTGAACAGCTTTTTGAAAAACTTCAAATAAAATCTATACCTGATTTGTATAGAATAAAAAAAGAGGATTTAATTCAACTTGATAAGTTTGCTGAGAAAAAGGCTCAAAATCTTGTAAATTCCATAGAGAAGAGTAAAAATTGCAGTTTGGCATCTTTTATATATGCATTAGGAATACCTAATATAGGTAAGAAAACTGCTACAGATTTGGCTAAGAATTTTAAGTCTTTAAATAATATAATACAAAGTAATGAAG
Organism: Clostridium drakei; assembly: GCF_000633595.2. Taxonomy (GTDB): domain Bacteria; phylum Bacillota; class Clostridia; order Clostridiales; family Clostridiaceae; genus Clostridium_AM; species Clostridium_AM drakei. Next base: position 67,343 of record NZ_JIBU02000045.1, read on the forward strand.
AAGATCTTGTATCAATTCAAGATGTAGGAGAAATTGTTGCGAAAAGTATAATAGAATTTTTTAATGAAGACAAAATAATAAAGAGTATAAATGAACTTTTTGAATTAGGAGTAAAACCAATTTTTAAAGAAGAGGAATTGTCAAAAAGTTTATTTAGTGAAAAAACTATAGTTGTAACTGGGAGTTTAGAAAATTATACTAGAACTACTATAAAAGAAAAATTACAATCAGTTGGTGCCAAAGTATCAGGAAGTGTAAGTAAGAAGACTGATTATGTTTTAGCAGGGAAAGAAGCTGGTTCAAAATACTATAAGGCTTTAGAACTTGGCGTAAAAATTATAAATGAAGAAGAATTTGAAAAAATGTTAATGGATTATAAAAAATGATGATGAGCGTTTTTTCCGGCTATTTACAAAATACTGAAAAAGGGTTATGATAAAAATGGTTTAGCTTGTACATAATTGTACTATATGTGGAGGAGAGAAAATGAAAAAAACTATAAATCTACTAGGGTGGATAGGGGTTTGTTTAACGATTCTTACATTAGTATTAACACTCCTTACTACATATCAATTTACATATGTAAAGTATTTTAACAGTTATAATACTATGCAATGGTGCATATTTTTTACCATGCTCATTTGGGCTGTAAAAATGTTTGATTTTAAAGCTAATAGAAATGGTATTGTATGTCCTGTAACTTGTGTGCTAATTGCAATTGGAACTATATTTTTTATATTTATGAAAGTTTACTAAAATTAATTGAAATTCAATAATCCACTAGGCAATCTTTTTATAAGATTGTCTTTTTTATATTTCTTAACTTTTGAAAATTCTTTATTAACAATATTATAATATGAAAGTTAAATGCTAAATGTGATTTGTGTCAAAAACGTTTGTATAATCATATAATGAATTAATACTTAGTTATTTTCGGAGGGGGAAGTGTGAATAACTTGTTTTTCAAATCATGTTTCACCGGACAAAAAACAGAATTTTATGAGATGAAATTGAAAAAAGTAAGTATTAATGAAATATCAGACAGTATAACTAAAAGTTGTTGGAATTATAATATACAGTATGAAATGATTTTAAAGGATTCGAATACATTGCTTATAGACCTTATGGGAAAAGAAAAAGAAATTTTGTTAAAGTATCATAAAAAAGATATTATAACAAAGAATGATTATGAAGGATTTATAAATTATTTGGAAAGCTATGAAATAAAAAGAGGAATTTATATTACTACAGGTTTTTTTGAGAAATACATGTATAATAATTTACATAAAAAAATTAAAAAGATAGATATAAAGAAATTTATAAAAAAACAACCTAACATTGATAAATTAAATTTTTTACAATACCTACCATGAAAATAAAGAAATAAACAAAACTTATTGTGTAAGTTTTGTTTATTTTTTTGCATAACTGCTAATAATCTAGATATATTGTTATGTAAGGGAGATGCTATATGAAGAAAATTATTTGTTGTTTGCTAATTATAAGTTTTATGTTTTTTAATGGTTGTGTGGAAAAAGATGTGCAAACTAGTAAAAGCGAACAGATAAGAAATTATATAGTATATAATATTGGGAAAATGCCAAAAGACTTATTCATGCTTAATGATTCTAATATAAGACAACAGGACTTACTAAATAATTTATTTGAAGGACTTATAAGACTTGATGATAATGGAAAGATAACTCCAGCAATAGCACAAAGTTGGACTTTAAGTAAGGATGAAACTTGTTATACATTTAAAATAAAAGATAATGCAAAATGGAGTGATGGTACTTATATTACAGCAGAAGACTTTGTAAATTTTTTTAAAGAGATTTTGAACAAAGATGTTGAAAATAAATATGCAGAACAGCTTTATTGTATATTTGGAGCGGAAAATTACAAAAATGGAAAAACCGATTTTAGTAATGTAGCAATTAGGGCATTGGATAAAAAAAGTTTAGAAATAAGATTAAATTATCCATGTTGCTATTTTTTAAATTTATTGGCACAACCTACATATGGCATAAGAAAAATAGATAATAACTTAAAGGATTGGAGTAAAAATTATAAAAATATATTGTATTCTGGATATTTTATAATAAGTGATTTTAAAAATAATAATGAAATGATGTTAGTAAAGAACAAGAATTATTGGAATAAAGATAGTGTGAAAAGTGATAAGATATGCATAACCTTTAATGATGGCAGTGAAGCGTCATTAGCAGCTTTTCAAAGTTCTAAAATTAATTTATTTACAAAGCCGCCAATAAGTGAAGTTAAAAATCTTATGAGTAAGGATAGTATTATACAACAAGGGTCACTTTCTGTAGGAGCTTTAGTTTTTAACTTAAAGAAAGATACTATAGTAAAAGATGTGAATTTTAGAAAAGCAGTATCTGAATGTATAGATAGAGATGCCATATCAAAAAATATATTGAATGATTCAGCAAAATCAGGATTATCATTTATACCAGAAGGAGTAAGTAATGGCACTAATGGAGTTTATATAAATAAGGAATTTTTTTCAGCTAGCATACAAAAAGATAAAGCTTTAAATTTTATTAAGAATAGTAAATATAATAAAGATTCAGATTCATTAAAAATAATTTATTTAGATACAGTAGAAAATAAAAAAATTTGTGAAAATATAGCTAAAAATTTAAAAGATAACTTGCAAATAAAAGTGAATTGTGAGGGCTATGGTACAGAAGAATTAAATGATGAGATGAAAAAAGGTGACTACGATATGGCAAAAATACAATATGAAGCTGCATACGATTATCCACTATCATTTTTAGAACAATGGCAATCATCTTCTAAAAATAATGTTTATGGATATAGTAATGCAGTATTTGATAATATGGTGGTAAAGGCAAGAATAGAAAGTGATGGAAGTAAAAAGATAGCTGAATTAAGGACAGCTGAAGATATACTAATGGAAGAATTGCCTGTTATACCAATGTATTTTAATAAGATATTAGTTTGTAAAAAATATAATATAAAAGGGGTTTCTATAAATCAAATGGGTAATCTGGATTTTCATAATTTAGAGATAGTAACTGAAGCATAAAAATTTAGTATTTTCTGAAGATGAATAAAGCCATGTAAATAGGAAAATTTTTTTCTTATTTATACATGGCTTTTGTTTTTTAAATAGTATTTTTATAATAGTCTTTTAATCATATATTTTAGGATTTTAGAAGATATATGATTAGAAAGAATATAAACATGTTTTTGTAACTATCAAAAGAAGTTTTAGATGGTTCAAAGGTTTCTTTCTTTCTGCTGTAAACAACATGTTTTACAAATACTGAGGTAATTTCACAGCTTTCTGGAGTAGGCAAAGAAGCTGTCCTAAAGAACTGTTCATCTATTAAATCTTCAGACTTTAGAGTATAGTTTTTATATCTTTCTATGTCATTTAGGTCAGGAATATCTGGCCAGCTTAATATAATACCTGAATCAATGAGTTGGCGTTTAAATACATCTAATATAATCAAATTGTTGTCGCTTTGTTCTTTACTTATGTTTTCGTGAATTAGGCACACAAGCAAATATAATGATATTTCAACACAAGAAAATGTTATTTCCTTCTTTTCAGTATGTTTTATAAAAATGCCTTTTTCAGGGTCGTAAAGATTTAAAAGCTTTGTATGAACTTTTTCAGCATCTTCCTTGAACTTCATAATTCCTGTATTTTTATAGAAAAGAAAGTAGTTTATATATTTCAGACAATCATATTCTAATTTATCATCATAAGATGTAAGAGGAGTATTATTAAACCTGTCATATATCAATTCACATAAATCTAGTAAAAGTAATTTACATTGTTTATTTTTTGAATAACTATAAAAAATATTTAAGTTTAAAGTTAATTTTAATATTTCATCAAGAGAAAGTACATATATGTCTTCTTTGAACTCAATAAACATATTAAGAATATCTAATGCAAAATTTTCATAGGAATCTTTTTCTTCATCATCACTCAAAGAAGCACATCTATAATATGCATCCATAAATAAAGCTTGTGATGAAAACTTGAATTTTTTATTCTTTTCTTCAAAACTTACCTCTCCATCATAAAAATCCTTACTTTCTTTTTTATCAACAAAAACGCCATCTGCATTTCTAAAATGTGTTGCATAAAAATCAAGTTGTTTTTTACAAATGCACATGTAAAGCTTAGCTAAGTTCGATTTTTTAGTATTGATACCTTCAAATTGTTTATAATAGTTACATAATTCAAGAAGAGAAAGAGTCATAAGTGCGTTACTATCAATATTTATTTCTTTTTTAAAGCTTTCATCGTTCCAGCATACTTCATCATCAATATTTGTAATTTTAGGATTTCCCTTCTTATACAGACATAGAAGTGGAGAAACATTACCAAATGTGTTAATATCAGAACTAGATAAATTTTTTATTTTGAGTTCTTTAATGGAGGTATATACTCCACACTTAGAATGTAGTACAATTTGATTTAAAGATTCTTTTGCTAAAAAAAAGAGTTGATGTTCTATGTTTTCTTTTTTTAATTTATTAATTCTTAAAAATGGGCCAATATATTTCAAAACATACACCTACCATAAATTAATCCTTATATAAATAATATGAAGTAGAGTGTGAAATAGTGCTTATTTATTTTTATAGAAAGGAAGAAATTTTTATGAAAGTCGGAAAATTAAATTGGGATGATTTAAAAAGCATAATAGATAGCTCTAAAGGAGCAATTAGAAATGATGTTAAAATTAAAAGCGGAATAGGAGAAGATTGCAGTGTAATAGACTTTGGAGAATATGAATGTGTAGTATCAACAGATCCTATTACTGGAGCAGAAAAAAATCCTGGGAAATTAGCGGTAAATATAAATTGCAATGATATAGCATCTTCTGGAGTAGAACCTTTAGGTATATTAGTTACAATATTAGCACCAGAGAATTCTTCTTTAGAAGACATAAAAAGTGTTATGAAGGAAATAGGAGAAGAAACTAAAAAATTAAATGTTGAAATTTTAGGAGGACACACGGAAGTAACCAGAGCTGTGAATAAAATGGTGATATCCTGTACTGTTATAGGAAAGGGATTGAAAGATAAGTCCATTGCTACTTCTGGAGCTAAGGAAGATGATGATATAATAGTAACTAAATCATTATGCCTTGAAGGAACAGGTATAGTTGTAAGTGATTATACGGATAAAATTAAAGGTGTTTTGACATGTGAAGAAATAGCAGAGGCTAAAGCATATTTAAACAGTTTAAGTGTAGTAAAAGAGGGCGTTATAGCAGGAAAATTTGGAGTTAATTCAATGCATGATATAACTGAAGGTGGAGTTTTAGGTGCATTGTGGGAGGTCGCTAAAGCTAGCAATTTAGGATTTAGAGTATATAAAGAAAAAATGCCTATAAGTAACATAACTCAAAAGATATGCAACAAATATTCAATAGATCCTCTAAGACTTATATCTTCTGGAAGTATGCTTATAACAACTAAAAATGGAGATAAATTGATAGATATATTGAAAGAACAAGGTATAGAAGCATCTATAATAGGCAAAATTGTTAAACAGAATGGTATTTTGATAGAAGGACATATTGAGAAGGAAGTGCTTCCACCAGAAAGAGATGAATTATTTGTATTAGAAGAAAGAATAATATAGTTTGATTGTTGTGTAATTTATATTAAGAGTCATTGGAGGGATAGATTTGAGAATAGATGGTAGAAAAAATGATCAAATTAGACATACAAAGATTACAAGAAATTATACTAAGTATGCCGAGGGATCTGTGTTGATAGAGGCAGGAGATACAAAAGTAATTTGTACAGCTTCAATAGAGGATAAAGTACCTCCATTCTTGAAAGGCAAAGGTGAAGGATGGATTACTTGTGAATATAATATGATACCTAGATCAACTAAAGTTAGAAAAATCAGAGATATCAATAGAGGAAAAATTGATGGAAGGACTATGGAGATTCAGAGAATAATTGGAAGAGCACTTAGGTCTGTAGTAGATCTAAAATCAATTGGAGAAAAGACAATATGGATAGATTGTGATGTTATACAAGCAGATGGAGGAACAAGAACAGCCTCAATTTCAGGAGCTTTTATAGCTTTAGTAGATGCAGTAAATAAGTTACACAAACAAACTCCCTTTAATGTATATCCAGTTAGAGATTTTGTAGGTGCTATAAGCGTAGGAATTGTAGGAAATGTGAAAATGCTGGATTTATGTTATGAAGAAGATTCTAAAGCTAATGTTGATATGAATGTGGTAATGACAGATTCGGGAGAATTTATAGAAATACAAGGTACGGGAGAGGAAAAACCATTTTCTAAACAGGATTTAAATGAACTTTTATTGCTTGCTGAGCAGGGAATAAATCATGTGATCCAAATACAAAAAGAAAGTTTAAAGATGGATTCATTATGGATTGGAACAGGTGAGAGAAAATGAAAAAATTGATAGTTGCAAGCAACAATAAAAATAAAATAGTAGAGATTAAAGAAATACTTTCGAAATATTCTATAGAAGTTTTGTCTCTTAAGGAAGCAAATATAAATATTGATGTTGAAGAAGATGGCACTACTTTTATGGAAAATGCCTATAAAAAGGCTAATGAGATACATAAAATTTTAAAAAATAAAATGGTATTAGCAGATGATTCAGGACTTGTGGTTGATTGCTTAGATGGAGCACCAGGAGTATATTCAGCAAGATTTGCAGGTGAGCATGGAAATAATAAGAAAAATAATGAAAAGCTGTTAAGGTTATTGAAAGAAAAAGATGATAGAGATAAAAAAGCAAAGTTTGTATGTGCTATGGTGCTAATATCGGAAGCAGGCAAAGTAATAAAGGTTCAAGGAGAAATAGATGGAACAATAATAAACGAAGAAAGAGGATCAAATGGATTTGGATATGATCCAGTATTTTATATACCAGAATATAAAATGACTTTTGCACAAATGAAGTCTGATTTAAAAAACTCAATAAGTCATAGGGCGAATGCTCTAAAAGAATTGGAGCGTGAAATTATAAATCTTATGGGGGATGAGTAAAAGTTGAAGATAGGTGTAATAAGCGATACTCATAGATATGTATGGGTTATTGAAAATGCCATAAAAAAGATAGGAGATGTAGATGTATTAGTACACTTAGGAGACAATGTGCAAGATGTTAAAGAAATAGAAAAGTATTATAAGGGTAAGATTATAAATGTTAAGGGAAATTGCGATTTTGCTGTGGATGTCCCTAGTGAAAAAATTGAAGTTCTTGCAGATAAAAGAGTATTTATAACTCATGGTCACAGATATGATGTAAAATATGATTTATCCAGAATAAGGTATAAAGCTTTAGAAATTAAAGCTGATATAGTACTTTTTGGACATACACATGTATCACAAATTGCTTATGAGGATGGTATATGGTTTGTAAACCCGGGAAGCCCTGCAGTACCAAGAGATGAGTTCTATAGTGTAGCTATAATAGAGATAAAAGATGGTAAGATTAATCCAGGGATAAAGGGAGTTTAAATAAAAAAAACTAAAAAAGTTTTAAAATATGTATTGACGAATTCCGATATATCGTGTAGAATAATTTATGTTGTCGGGAGTTGATAAAAACTTCTAAGAACGTTCAAGATAAGTCTTGAATGTCGGGGTGTGGCGCAGATGGGAGCGCGCGTGGTTTGGGACCATGAGGTCGCAGGTTCAATCCCTGTCACCCCGACCATTGAAAAGATTATTTAGGTGATTAAATCACTGAAATGCCGGGGTGTGGCGCAGATGGGAGCGCGCGTGGTTTGGGACCATGAGGTCGCAGGTTCAATCCCTGTCACCCCGACCAAGAGGCTTAGTACTAAAAAAGTTAATAAGTTTCTGTTATATTTTGATAATTTGCGGGTGTAACTCAATGGTAGAGTGCTAGCCTTCCAAGCTAGTTACGAGGGTTCGATTCCCTTCACCCGCTCCAAATATGCGTTTTTAGCTCAGTTGGATAGAGCAACGGCCTTCTAAGCCGTGTGCCAGGGGTTCGAATCCCTTAAGACGCACCAAATTGCGGTGGACGTAGTTCAGTTGGTAGAGCGCCAGATTGTGGTTCTGGTTGTCGAGGGTTCGAGCCCCTTCGTTCACCCCACAAATATAACAAATAACAAATATTGGGGTGTCGCCAAGCGGTAAGGCATAGCACTTTGACTGCTACATTCGTAGGTTCAAATCCTGCCATCCCAGCCATATGGTTTACTAGCTCAGTTGGTAGAGCACATGACTTTTAATCATGTTGTCCGGGGTTCGATTCCCCGGTAAGCCACCAATAAGTATATTTTATACTTATAAGTTATAATTTAAAAATACATGCAGGTGTGGCGGAATTGGCAGACGCACTAGACTTAGGATCTAGCGCCTAACGGTGTATGGGTTCGACTCCCTTCACCTGCACCATGTATTCTGAATCAACAAAGATTGCGGGAGTGGCTCAGTGGTAGAGCGTCACCTTGCCAAGGTGAACGTCGCGAGTTCGAATCTCGTCTTCCGCTCCAAACATGCGGGTGTAACTCAATGGTAGAGTGCTAGCCTTCCAAGCTAGTTACGAGGGTTCGATTCCCTTCACCCGCTCCAAATATGCGTTTTTATGTTTTAAATGTTAAGTTTTAATTCAGAGACCTGGAAGTAAGTAAAACGCACAAATATCCTAATGAGCGCCCATAGCTCAGTTGGATAGAGTGATGGACTTCGAATCCAGAGGCCGCGGGTTCAAATCCTGCTGGGCGCACCATAAAGAATTGAAAGCACTAGGGTTAGTGCTTTTTTAATTTTTTGTATTTTTATTCCATTTTACCATTAATCAGAAATGGTTTTTAACATTGGCTCAGCTAAGCATAATGTTCGAAGATAGGATTGAACATTATATATGAAAAATTACTACTGATGTATATACCATATCAGTAGTAATTTTCGAATAAACTTTATCATATCAACTTAAATTTACACAAAGATATATGCTTTTTCTAAAATTATACTTTAAATTTATGAACCATTTCATTGAGTTTTGTGCAAGTTCAGCTTGACTTTGAGCAGATTTAGAAACCTCACTTACAGCCTTTGTTATCTCGTTTATACTGCTCATTATCTCTTCTGAACTAGCTGCTGATTCTTCTGAAGTTTCAGATATATTTTCAACTGAGCCACTTATATTACTTATAGCATTATCCATTTGTTTTGAAGAATCTGAAATTTCTTCGGCCATGTTCTTTATAAATTCAGCATCTTTTTCATATTGTATACCTGTATTCATAAGAAGCGCATAATTAGGATTTACATTATTTGATATATAATCTAATATATCTTGTCCGCTTTTTGACAAAGAATCAAAAGAATTTTTTACCTGGGAAACCATATTCTTTATATTTAGTACAGCTTGAGAAGATTGTTCTGCCAAATCTCTAACCTCATCTGCAACTACAGCGAAACCCTTTCCTTGTTCCCCAGCTCGGGCAGCTTCTATTGCAGCATTTAATGCAAGGAGATTTGTTTGTTCTGCTATGTTTCCAATGGAATCAGCCATAATTTTAACTTGTTCGACAACTTTGCCATCCTCAATAGATTTTATAATATTATCGTGTTTTTCTTTATATATTGTGTTTCCATCTTCTATATTTTTAGCCGCTTTATTTCTTATTTCAACTGCACGTTTTGTTATTTCATCTGAAGAATTTTGTGCACTTATTGATTTGTCTAATAATGCATTAGTTGAAGTAGAAATCTCTTGCATGGAATCGTTTACCTTCTCTGTTGTTGAGCTTAATTCTTGCGCGCCTTGTGCTATTTGTTCAGTGGATTCGTTTGCAGCTTCCATCATAGATGTAATTTGCTCAGTAGTTGCAGATAGTTCTTCACTAGAAGCACTTATATCTCCAGCGCTATTCATTATTGAACTTATTAAATCTTTCATATGTTCGCAAGCTTTATTTAAGGCTTTTCCTAAATTTCCTATTTCATCTTTGCTGTCTACTTCTATGGATTTAGTTAAATCTCCATCTTCCAAAGCTTTTGCTAATTCTAAAACCTTAGTAATTTCCTTTGAAATCATAAATGCTATAAATAAACCAAGCATAATTGCAACTACTAATCCTAGCACAATTATAATAGTGGTAGTAATTAAAGATGATTTATATGTAATTCTATTTTGAATATCTGATTTATCTGCTTTATCAGAATTTATTTTTATTAAATTATCCATATCTTCATAAATTTTTATTCTTGCCTTGGTAATATTGGAAAATTTTTCTTGAGCATCTTTATAATTATTTTCATCAACAAATTTTATTACAATATTAAAAGCCTCCTTATATGTGTTTCCATCTTCTTTTAATTTTAAAAAAGTTGATTCTTCTTCATTAGATAATAGTGTTTTTTCATAATCACCTATACTTGTATCATTTTTACTAATCAAATCATTAATTTCTTTTTTTAAGTTATTTTTGTCACCTAAGTTCTGCTGATAAACAATTTTCAATAGATCTGATCGAATATCTGCATAATTTATACCTCCTTAAAAATTTCATTGTAATTTGATGCACATATTCGATTTTTTTATATGTATTTATATAATCAGTTGTAAATAGTGTTGGAATAACTGATTATAATAACTAAATTATAAAATTTTGGGGATAACTCAAAATGTTTTATATTTAGCTAAAATACAATCAAAATAAACAATATAAATATATATTCGACAAAAATACTATTATACTTTAATGAAATTATAGAATATTATCTTTAAATTAAATTATAATTAAAAAATCATTATAGACCAGTAAATTTATGAACTAAACGTTATATGAATGATAACAAAATTCGATGCTGAAATTTGTTTGTTTTTTTAACTTTAAAAGGTTTTAAAGTTTATCATTAGTGGGCACAATATAAATACTTGATGCATCTGGTACCGTAAAATGTGTTTTTTAAAGGAAAATGAAATTTTTTCTTCTGCATATGAAATAAAAAAATCAAAATTTATAAAATATATCGCAAAAAAATGTAATTTAAATCAAAATATAATTGTAGAAAACGTTTAAGTGTGATAGAATATAATTAGAAATTAAGAAAACATAAAATTAGTTTTAAACATATTCTGATGAAATTATTTAAAAAAACAGATATCTGCGTACAACGAACAAGTGTAAACGTTTGATAGAAAGACAAAATGTAAAAAAATTCAACACTGTAAAAATATACAATATAAAAACTTTGACAAAAAATATATGAAATATTTAATTCAATATTTGAAAATTATGATAGAAATTATCCATTAAGGATGAATTATATAAAATATTTATACAAGCAGGGGGAATAAGTTATGGAATTAAATTTAGAAAGAATCAAAAAAGCTCAAGAAAATATTAAGGAAGTAGTAAGAAAAACACCTATGTTTCATACAAGTACTTTCTCAAAAAAATGTGATTGTAATTTATACTTAAAGTGTGAAAATAAACAAAAAACTGGTGCTTTCAAATTAAGGGGAGCATATAATAAATTAGTTAATTTAACAGAAGAAGAAAAGAAAAGAGGAGTTATAGCTTCTTCAGCAGGAAATCATGCCCAAGGAGTTGCTTATGCTGCAACATCATTTAATGTTAAATCTACTATAGTAATGCCATTAACTGCACCACAAGCAAAAGTAGCAGCAACAAAAGGATATGGTGCTGAAGTTATTCAGGCAGGTCAAGTATATGATGAATGTCATGATAAAGCTGTAGAAGTACAAAAAGAAACAGGAGCAACGTTTTTAGAACCATTCAATGATATAGATGTAATGGCAGGCCAAGGAACCATAGCTCTTGAAATGTTAGAAGATTTACCTGAAGCTGATGTTATAGTAGTTCCAATTGGTGGTGGTGGATTAATATCTGGTATTGCCGTAGCAGCTAAATCAATAAAACCTTCAATAAGAATAGTAGGAGTTGAACCAGAAATAGTACCATCTGCAAAAGTTGCACTAGAGAAAGGAAAAGCTACTACTGTACCAGGAGCAAAATCTTTAGCTGATGGTATATCAGTTAGCACAATAGGAGACGAATGCTTTAAATACATTCAAAAATATGTAGATGAAGTAGTTACAATAAGTGAAGATGAAATAGCTCATGCTATGTTTCAAATAATGGAAAGAAATAAACTAATAGTTGAAGGCTCAGGAGCAGCACCTTTAGCAGCTTTGTTAGCTAAAAAAATAGATGGAATAGAAGGCAAAAATGTTATTGCTCTAGTTAGTGGAGGAAATACTGATATAGCAACTACAGCTAAAATAATAGAAAGAGAATTAGTTTTTGAAAAGAGAAGAATAAGATTTGAAGCAGAACTTCAAGATAAAGCAGGAACATTAGGAGCTTTAATATCTGAAATAGGAGCAATGGGTGGAAATGTTGTTACAGTAAGACAAAACAGCAACTGGAATGAAAGAGGGCTTGAATCTGCTGATGTATCATTAGAAATTACAGTTCAATCTGAGGAACATGGGGAGAGTATAATAAAGAGCTTAAGAGATAAAGGATATGTTATAAATATAAAAAAATAATCTAATATCCTCTTAAATTTATAAATTTAGATTTGTTGAATAAATATCAGCCTTGCGGCTGATATTTATTTTTACAAAGTTATTAGAATATAATAATAAGTAACTATATAAATTTGTTATAGATATATAATTGATTATAAATAAATATAATAAGTAGCAGTAGTGTATATATGCTATTATAAAATTGATAATGTTTATAATGTCATGTTTTCCGATTGTAATGGAGAATAGTACTTTGAATAAATTTAATGTATAAATTGGAGGATTTAAAATGAATGAATTGCCACAAAAAATAAATGAATTTGGTGAAAAGAGAAGAAAAGGTTTTGTAACTATAAAAAATCTTAAGGATGAGGGAAAAAAAGTTGTAGGTGTGTTTTGTGCGTTTACTCCAAAAGAGGTGATTTCTGCAGCTGGAGCTATACCAATAGGAATATGTGGAACTAGTGAAGAGCCAATACCTGATGCTGAAAAGCATCTGCCAAGAAATTTATGTCCTCTTATAAAATCCAGTTATGGTTTTGCTATAACAGAAAAGTGTCCTTACACCTATTTTTCAGATTTAATAGTAGGGGAAACTACTTGTGATGGAAAGAAAAAAATGTATGAAATGCTTGGAAAGATAAAAGATGTGCATGTAATGCAGTTACCTCAGACTACAAAAGGTGAAGACTCTTATAAACTTTGGAAAAATGAAATTATTAAACTAAAAGAAAAATTGGAAAAGAAATTTAATGTAGAGATAACTGAAGAAAATTTAAGGGATGAAATTAAATTGAAAAATAGAGAGAGGGAAACTTTAAGGGAATTCTATGAACTAGGGAAAATGACTCCGCCTCCTATTGAAGGCATAGATATATTAAAGGTTCTTAGAGGTGCAGCTTTTAGCTATGATAAGGAAGAGGAAATAAAAACTATAAGTGATATGACAAAAAGTATTAAAGAAGCTTATGAAAAAGGAGAAAAGAAAGTATCTAGTTCAGCAAAAAGAATACTAGTAACAGGATGTCCTTTAGGTGAGTCCACTGATAAAATAATCAACACGATAGAACAAAATGGAGGAGTGGTTGTTTGCTTCGAAAATTGTGGAGGTGTTAAAGATATAGGATTTTTAGTAGATGAAAATATTGATCCTATGGATGCCCTTACAAGTAAATATCTAAATATAGCTTGTTCTTGTATGACACCAAATAATAATAGAATAGAATTGTTGTCTAAGCTAATAGATGAATATAAAGTTGATGGAGTTGTAGATGTAATACTTCAAGCATGCCATACTTATAATGTAGAAGCTTATACAATAAAAGAATTTGTAACAAAAGAAAAAAATATACCTTATTTAAATATAGAAACTGATTATTCTCAAACGGACATAGGACAGCTTAAAACTAGAATTGGTGCTTTTATAGAAATGATTTAATTTTTGAAAAAGAATAATTTATAGATTCAACATGTACTATTAAATATTAAAATAACGTTTTCAAGATTTGTTATGTTAATATGTATGTATAAAATGTAGTTGGAGGTAGTTATAATGGGAGATTATAGAAAATTATGGACAGATCTAGGAGTAGATTTGGAAAAGCATGATAAGTTATGTGCTGTATTGCCAGAACTTTATGGTGATACATATTTAAATCAAGAAGACAGACCAGAAGGTATGAATTATTTTAATTTTGTTGTTGCTGAAGTACACGGACTTAGAATACAAGAATTAGATGAACATAGAAAAAAAGGCGGAAAGGTAATAGGTACTTTTTGTGTATTTGTACCAGATGAAGTAATACTTGCAGCTAATGCTATTGGAGTTGGACTTTGTGCAGGTTCACAATTTTGGATAGAAGATGGAGAAAAGGTTTTACCAAGAAATATGTGTCCGCTTATAAAAGCATTTATGGGAGCTAAAGTTGGTGGTACCTGTCCATATTTCCAATCTTGCGATATGATAATAGGAGAAACTACCTGTGATGGTAAGAAAAAGGCTTGGGAAGTACTAGAAGATTATGTTCCAGTTCATGTTATGGATTTACCACAGATGAAAAGAGATAAGGATTATACATCATGGGGTAGTGAAATAAAAGATCTTATTGGAAAAGTTGAAGAACTTACAGGCAATAAAGTTACAGTAGAGAGCCTTAAAGAAGGTATAAAAATAGCTAATGCTAAAAGAAGAGCATTAAAGAGATTGTATGATTTAAGAAAGTACAAGCCATCACCAATTAGTGGTTTGGATTGCCTTTTAATATCTCAAATTGCTTTTTATGATGATCCTCATAGATTTGTTGAAAAATTAAACGAACTCTGTGATGAATTAGATGAAAAAGTTAAGAATTTAAAAGATCAAGGAAAGAAGAGATTAATGATAACAGGAACTCCTATGGCATTGCCAAACTGGAAACTTCATTCCATAATAGAAGGATTAAATGCACAAGTAATAGTGGAAGAAACTTGTACAGGTACAAGATATTTTGAAAATGAAGTGTCAGAAGAAGGAGAAACTATAGATGAATTAATTAAAAATTTAGCAGATAGATATTTAAATATAAACTGCGCTTGTTTTACTCCTAACACAGGCAGAATAGATGATATAATAAAATATTCAAAGGAATATAATGTAGATGGTGTAATAGATTTTAATTTATCATTCTGTCATACTTATGCAGTTGAACATAAAGCAGTTGAGAAAGCTTTAAAAGAAAAAGATATACCTGTTATGCATATAGAGACAGATTATTCCACAGAGGATGCTGGACAAATAAAAACAAGAGTAGAAGCTTTCCTTGAAATGATTTAAAAGAAGGTAAGCAAAATGCAGCAAATAAGATATTATATATTATTTCCATCTCATACAGAGGGTATGAAATTGGAGAAAGTGTTGAAAGAACAAAAAATAAAGTATACAATAGTACCGACACCTAGGCAACTTTCAACTTGCTGCGGTATTTCTATAATGTATAATAAAGAGGATGAAGATAAGATAAAAGCTTTAATAGATATGCACAATGTGAAGATTTTAGGGTTTCATTCTGTGGATAAAAAGGTAAAAAATCCATATTTGTAAGTAAAAAATTTAAATGGGGAATGGAAAAGCATGTTTTCCATTCTCTATTCTGTTAAACTGGAGGTTTTTAATGTTTTACGTAGGAATAGATATAGGATCGACTGCTTCAAAGGTTTGTATTTTTAATGATGATGAAATGAAAGATACATTTGTTTTGCCTACAGGCTGGAGTGGTGTGAAAACAGCAGAGGATATAAGAGGAAAATTGAAAGAATTAGATTTGAACAAAGATAACTCTAAGATTGTTGCTACAGGTTACGGTAGGGTTTCTGTACCTTATGCAGATAAAACTGTTACTGAAATAACTTGTCATGGAAAAGGAGCATATTATATTTTAGGTGAAGACTGTACTGTTATAGACATAGGAGGACAAGATACTAAAGTAATAACTGTACAGGATGGAAAGGTAACTAATTTTACTATGAATGATAAATGTGCAGCAGGTACAGGAAGATTTTTGGAACTCATGGCAAATACTTTGGGACTTAGTATAACAGAAATGTGTGAAATGTCAGAGCAAGGGAAAGAAGTTACTATAAGTTCTATGTGTACAGTTTTTGCAGAATCAGAAGTTATAAGTTTAATTGGCAGTGGAAAAAGAAGAGAGGATATTGCTTGCGGAGTAGTAGATTCTATAGCAAGTAAGGTAAAGTCCTTATGTCAAAAACATTCGGATAGTTTTAATTATTTTTTGACAGGTGGATTAAGTAACAATAAGTACATAATAGAAAAATTATCGGAAAAGCTTCAATCAAGAGTCAAAGCTGATGAATTAGGCAGATATGCAGGAGCTATAGGTGCTGCATTAGTGGCAAAGTCTTTGAAATAAATATTGACTTTGCATATAAATTATGATACAGTAAATAAGATAAAAGTTGAATATTGAAAATTTAAACCTTTAAAACTAATCCAGAGAGATTAGAAAGGCAAATTGAAGAAAAAAGTATAGTTAAAATGTATGTAGAGAAACCATGCCTTCCTTAATCTTTAAAGGAAAGGCATTTTTTTATACCTTTAAATTTAGCACAGAGAGGCTAAGAAGGAGGAGATATTATGTTAAAAGGTAGAAATTTAATAGACCCTATGGATTTTACATTAGAAGAACTAGAGGAAATTTTTAAATTAGCAGGTCAAATTATTGCAAGTCCAGAAGAATTTGCCCATGTTTGTCAGGGTAAATTACTAGCCACACTATTTTATGAACCAAGTACAAGAACTAGATTCAGTTTTGAAGCAGCAATGTTAAGACTTGGTGGTCAGATTATAGGATTTTCAGAACCAAATTCAAGTTCAGTTGCAAAGGGAGAAAGCGTAGCAGATACTATAAGAACAGTAGGATGTTATGCAGATATAGTTGCTATGAGACATCCTAAAGAAGGAGCACCTAAAGTTGCAGCTATTAACTCTCCAATACCAGTTATAAATGCTGGAGATGGTGGACATCAGCATCCAACACAAACACTTACAGATCTTTTAACAATTAAGTCTATAAAAGGCAGATTGTCAAATTTAAAAATAGGTCTTTGTGGAGATTTGAAATTTGGAAGAACAGTTCACTCCTTAATAAAGGCCATATCTAGATATCAAGGCAATAAATTTGTTTTGATAGCCCCTAAAGAACTTAAAGTCCCAGAGTATATAATTAAAGAATTAAATAAAAATAATATAGAGTATAGGGAAGTAGAAAAGTTAGAAGATGTTATAGGAGATTTGGATATACTTTATATGACAAGAGTTCAAAAAGAAAGATTTTTTAATGAGGAAGATTATATAAGACTTAAGGATAGCTATATATTGGATGAAGCAAAAATGTCTATAGCATCACAGGATATGATAGTTCTTCACCCTCTTCCAAGAGTTAATGAAATAGCTTATGAAGTAGATGATGACCCTAGAGCTTGCTATTTCAAACAAGCTAAATATGGAATGTATGTAAGAATGGCATTAATTGCTAAGCTTTTAGGTGTTAGATAATTTTGAAGGGGGATTATAATATGTTAACAATAAATAGTGTGAGAAATGGTATAGTAATAGATCATATAAAGGCTGGACACGGAATAAAGATATTTAATTACTTAGGATTGGATAATGTTGATTATTCAGTTGCATTAATAATGAATGCAGAAAGTAAGAAGTGTGGAAAAAAGGATATAATTAAGATAGAGAATATTTTAGAATTGGATCTTAAAGTACTAGGATTTATAGATCCTAATATAACAATAGATATAATAGAAGATGAAAAAATAAAGGAAAAGATAAAATTAAAGTTACCTGAAAAAGTTGAAAATATAATAAAATGCAAAAATCCAAGATGTATAACTTCTGTAGAGAGAGATTTAACACATGTGTTTCATCTTACAGATGAGGAACGTGGAGAGTACAGATGCTTATACTGTGATGAAACCTACAGAGTTTCAGATATGTAGAACTTAGTATAATTTTTAAGAGGATAAATTATCTTTTGTCCTCTTGATCGAAAGAAAGGGGATGCTTATATGGAACTATTAATAAAAAATGCAAAAATAGTAGATTGGTCACAGAACTTCATTGGAGATATTTATATAAATGAAGGTATAATTTGTGAAATAGGAAAGAACTTAAAAAAAGATTGTGAAATTATAGATGCTGAAGGATTAACTTTATTGCCATCATTTATAGATTTACATGTACATTTTAGGGAACCTGGATTTACAAATAAAGAAGATATTGAAAGTGGAAGTTATGCTGCAGCTAAAGGTGGATATACTATGGTAAACCTTATGGCAAATACCAAGCCTATATGCAGTAGTATGGATACTATAAATTATGTTTTAAATAGAGCGAAAGAAGTAGGAATTATAGATGTTCATCAAGTATCAAGCATAACAAATAATTTTGATGGAAGAGATATAAGTCATTTGGATAGGTTAGATCCTTCTGTAAAAATAATATCAGAAGATGGAAGCGATGTAATGGACAGCAAGGTTATGCTTGAAGCAATGGTTAAAGCAAAAGAAAAAGGGAGAATTGTTATGTGCCATTGTGAGGAACATTTACTTAGTAATATAGACACAAGGTTGTCAGAAAACACTATGACATGGAGAAATATAGCATTAGCTGAATTTACAGGATGTGCAGTTCATATAGCACATGTAAGTACAAAAGAATCCATGGAATATATTATAGAAGCTAAGAAAAAAGAAATTAATGTAACTTGTGAAGTTGCACCACACCATATAGCACTTGTAGACAATGATTATAGAGTAAATCCTCCTATTAGAAAAAAAGAGGATGTTGAGTTTTTAATAAAGTCTATAAAAGATGGATGGGTAGATGCTATAAGTACAGACCATGCACCACATACGGCAGAGGATAAAAAGAATGGATCACCAGGAATATCAGGAATAGAAACTGCTTTTTCAGTATGCTATACAAAGCTTGTAAAAGAAGAAAAAATAAGTTTTAGTAAGCTTTCAGAAATAATGTCTAAAAATCCAGCTTATATAATGGGTGTTAAAAAAGGACAAATAAAAATAGGCTATGATGCAGATTTAGTTTTAGTAGATACAGAGAAAAAATATGAAATATGCTCAGATACTTTTAAATCAAAGGGTAAAAATACTCCTTTTAATGGAACGAATGTATATGGAGCTGTGATAAGAACATTAAAGTCTGGAAATACAGTATTTAGCGAAATATAAAAGTGAGCATAAAAATCCAATAAAGTGTGAATGGAGCTGTAATCAATTATGATAATAGATAAATTGTTTGAAAGTGTAGAAAAGAATGGTCATGTATGTGTTGGTTTAGATACTGATGTAGAATATATTCCTAAGTGGGTAATTAACAAGAATACTTCAATAGAAGATGCTATTTTTGAATACAATAAAAATATAATAGATGCAACTTTAGATGTAGCTAGCTGCTATAAAGTCCAAATAGCATATTATGAAGCATTAGGTATATCAGGGCTAATGGTTTATAAGAAAACTCTTGAATATATAAGAAGCAAAAAGGCTATAGTAATTGCAGATATAAAAAGAGGAGATATAGCTAAAACAGCAGAGATGTATGCAAAGGCACATTTTGAAGGAGATTTTGAAAGTGACTTTGTAACTCTAAATCCGTATATGGGATTGGATGGAGTGGAACCTTATTTACCTTATGTAAAAAATAAAGAAAAAGGTTTGTTTTTGCTGGTTAGAACATCTAATAAAGGTGCTGAAGATATACAGTATGTAGATACAAAGGAAAAAGAAAAAGTTTATAACGTTGTGGGAGAAAAGATACAACAAATTGGAGAGCAGTGCATGGGAAGTTGTGGATATAGTTCCATAGGTGGAGTTGTTGGATGTACTCATGTAGAAGAAGGAATAAAGCTTAGAGCTGACTTAAATAAGATGTTTTTCCTTATACCTGGATATGGAGCACAAGGAGGAAAAGCTGAGGATGTAGCACTTTACTTGCATCAGGGAAATGGAGGAGTAGTTAATTCTTCTAGAGGAATACTACTTGCCTATAAAAAGGTTGAAGATGGAGAAAAAAATTACGGAGAGTGTGCAAGAAAAGAAGTTGTAAGAATGAGAGATGATATACTTAGTAAATTGAAGATTAATGGCTAAATCTATATATGATTAGTTATTTAAGGAAGAGAGAATGATTTATGGAAAAAGTAAAGATGAATTATTCAACTGAAAAAGTTTATGAAAATATTGAAATAGAAAATCCAGTATATAAATTAACTATTAAAGGCAAATTTAATGGTAAGCCAGGTCAGTTTTATATGTTGAAATGTTGGAACAAAGAACCTATTTTATCAAGGCCTATAAGTATAAATCATATAGATGAGGAAAAAATAGTTTTTTTATATCAAGTAGTTGGTGAAGGAACTGAAATTTTAAGCAAGTTGAAGAAATCTGAAACTGTAGAAATTATGGGGCCACTTGGAAATGGATTTGACATAGATAATATAAAAGGAAAAGTAGCTATAGTTTCAGGAGGTATAGGAACAGCACCTATGCAGTATGTGGCAGAATCCCTTAAGGAGTGTAAGGTAGATTTGTACGCAGGATTTAGGGATAAAAGCTACATTATTGATGAATTTAAGGGAATTGTTGAAAATGTAAATGTATCAACTGAAACTGGAAGAGAAGGACATAAGGGATATATAACGGATATATTTAAACCTGAGCTTTATGATGTAGTCTTATGTTGTGGGCCAGAAATTATGATGAATAAAGTAATTAAGCTTTGCAAAGATAAGAATGTAAAAGTTTATGTTTCTATGGAAAAACATATGGCCTGTGGTGTAGGTGCCTGTTTAGTATGTACTTGTAAAACAAAGCATGGAAACAAAAGAACATGCAAAGATGGTCCAGTGTTTTCAGGGGAAGAACTTTTATAGAGGACAATTGACAGAGGACATAGGACAGTGAAAGTTGACTTCTTAATTAATATTGAGAATGGAGAATTAAGATGAATGTGAATATATGCGGAGTAGATTTGAAAAATCCAGTTATTGCTGCATCAGGTACTTTTGGTTTTGGTGAGGAATATGCTAATTTTTATGATGTATCAAAATTAGGAGGAATATGCACTAAAGGTCTTACATTGAACCCTAAAGAAGGAAACGATGGCATAAGAGTATTTGAAACAAGAGGCGGAATGTTAAATAGTGTAGGACTTCAAAATCCAGGAGTTGATCATTTTATACAGTATGAACTTAAAAATATGAAAAAGTTTGATACAGCTATAATAGCCAACTTAGGTGGGGCAGCTATTGAGGATTATATAAAAGGCGTAGAAAAGCTTAATAGTACGGATATAGACATACTAGAACTTAATATATCCTGTCCTAATGTTAAATCAGGAGGAATGGCTTTTGGAATTAAATCAAAAGTTGCTTTTGAAGTAGTATCTGAAGTTAAAAAGATTTGCAAAAAACCTTTGATGGTGAAACTTTCACCTAATGCAGAGGATATCACAGATATGGCTTATAGATGTTGTGAGGCAGGAGCGGATTCTATATCTCTTGTAAATACTTTTAAAGGCATGGCTATAGACATTAATAAAAGGAAACCTGTATTTGATAATATATCAGCAGGGTTATCAGGTCCTGCAATAAAACCTATAGCACTTAGAATGGTTTATGAAGTTAGTAAGGCAGTAAATGTTCCTATAATAGGACTTGGAGGAATAAGCAGCTGGAAGGATGCTGTAGAATTTATTATGGCAGGTGCTACTGCAATTCAAGTTGGAACAGCAAATTTTATAAAGCCAGATATATGTTTAGATATTATAAATGGAATAAAGAATTATATGGAAAAAGAAAATATAAAAGATTTATGTGAAATAAGAGGAATTGTATAAAATTTCATGCATATGGAGGAATTTAAAATGGAAAACACAGATAAAATGGTTATAGATACATTAAAAGAAGTAGGTGCACTTTTAGAAGGACATTTTCTTCTATCTTCAGGAAAACATAGTAATAGATATTGTCAGTGTGCAAAATTACTACAATATCCTGATAAATCTGCAAAAGTTTTAAAGGTAGTAGCAGATAAGCTTAAAGATGTAGATTTTGATATTATAGTAGGACCAGCTATGGGAGGCGTAGTTGTATCCTATGAACTAGCAAGACAAACAGGAAAACCTGGAATATTTGCTGAAAGACAAGATGGAAAGATGACTATAAGAAGAGGATTTGAAATAAAGAAAGGACAGAAGGCTATAATATCAGAAGATGTTATAACTACAGGTAAGTCTTTTCTAGAAGTAGCAAATATCATTAAAGAGTTAGGTGGAGAAGTGGTAGGAATAATTTGTATAGTAGATAGAAGGGCAGAAGGGGTAGAAGTAGAATATCCTTTATACAGTGCTGTAAAGTTAGATATTAAAAGTTATGAAAAAGAAGAATGTCCTATGTGTAAAGAAGGTACACCATATGTAAAACCTGGCAGCAGGAATATTAAATAGCTAAGTATTGTTCTATATATATTTTTATTTTAGACCTCAAACTATTAAAGTTTGGGGTCTGTTTTTTATAAAATACTTTAATTGAGGGGTTATTGACAACACGATATCTTTGTGATATTCTATGTATAAATATTAATTGTAATGAATAAAAATAAGCAAGATAAATTTAAAAATCAGCCTAAAATCAATTAAAAAGCAAATGACAAATTTTATTTTATACATAAATGCTGTATAAATTTAAGTTTAGAGTGAAATGGGCTTGAACCTTCTGTGGCACGCAGGGGGCTTTATTTATAAAAAATTATAGAGGTGAATAGTATGAACGGATTATTATATTTAGAAGATGGTAGCATATATGAGGGAAAAGGTTTTGGTAAAAATGGAACTTCTGTTGGAGAGCTTGTTTTTAATACTTCAATAACGGGGTATCAGGAAATACTTACAGATCCATCCTATGCTGGTCAGGTAATAACAATGACATATCCACTAATAGGTAACTATGGTGTAAATAGTTTTGAGGATGAATCCACTAAGGTACATGCAAAAGGTTTTGTGGTTAAAAACATATCAGATAATCCTTCTAACTACTTAAGCGAAAATACTGTAGATCATATGCTTAAAAAGATGAATGTAGTTGGAGTTTGTGATTTAGATACAAGAAGTATAACTAAGAAGGTAAGAAGTAAAGGGGCTATGAAGTGTGTAATATCAACAGAAGATTTAAGCAAAAAACAGCTTGATGAATATTTAGACAAAAGTGAATTACAAGGAAACTTTATGGAAGAGGTTAGTACTAAGAAAGTTATTCATATAGAGGGCAAGGGTGAAAAGGTTGCTGTTATAGATTTTGGAGTAAAATCAAATATAATAGAAAATTTAAAGCATAGAGAATGTGATATAACAATATTTCCTTATGATACATCTTATGAAGAGATAGTAAAGTTTAATCCACAAGGAATTCTTTTAAGCAATGGTCCTGGAGATCCTAAAACAGTAAAGGAAGGAATAAAATTAATAAAAAGTATAATTGATAAATACCCTATATTTGGAATATGCTTAGGACATCAGATGTTGGCTCTAGCAGTTGGAGGGGATACTTATAAGATGAAATATGGACATAGAGGTGGAAATCATGGGGTATATGATATAGAAAAGGATAGAGCGTATATAACATCTCAAAATCATGGATATGCAGTAGATGCTGAAAGTGTAAAAGAGAAAATGATTATAACTCATGTGAATTTAAATGACAATACAGTGGAAGGCATGAGACATAAAGAGCTTTCTGTATTTTCTGTGCAGTTTCATCCAGAAGGTGCACCAGGACCACAAGATTCAGCATATTTGTTTGATAAATTTATGAAATCAATGAAAGCATAACTAAAGGTTTGGAAATCAGGAGGTAGCAATAATGGCTTTAGATAAAAGTTTAAAAAAAGTTTTAATATTAGGATCAGGTCCAATAATAATAGGTCAAGCAGCTGAATTTGATTATTCAGGAACCCAAGCATGTAAGGCTATAAAAGAAGAAGGGATAGAAACAATTCTTATAAACAGTAATCCAGCCACTATAATGACAGATAGCAATATGGCGGATAAGGTTTATATAGAACCTTTAACTTTAGAATGTGTAAAAGAAATAATAAAAAAAGAAAGACCAGATGGAATTTTAGCAGGATTTGGAGGTCAAACTGCATTAAATCTTGCTATGGAATTGAAAAAATATGGTGTGCTAGATGAATTTAAAGTAAAACTTTTAGGAATAAATAGTGAAGCTATAAAAAAGGCAGAGGATAGAGAAGAATTTAAAAAGCTAATGATAGAAACTAATCAACCTATACCTATGAGTATTATAGCTACTAATGTAGATGAATGTGTTGATTTTGTGGATAAATATGGTTTTCCAGTAATAATAAGACCTGCATATACACTTGGGGGAACTGGGGGCGGAATAGCTGAAAATATGGATGAACTCTTAGAAATATGCGATTTGGGAATAAAAATGAGTCCTATAGGTCAAATACTTTTGGAGCAAAGTGTAGCAGGGTGGAAAGAGCTTGAATATGAAGTTATAAGGGATGGAAAAGATAATTGTATCATTATATGTAATATGGAAAATATAGATCCTGTAGGTATACACACAGGTGACAGTATAGTAGTAGCACCTTCACAAACTTTAAGAGATAAGGAATATCATATGCTTAGAAAAGCAGCTATAGATATAATAAGAAGTCTTAAAATAGAAGGTGGATGTAATATACAATTTGCATTGGATACAGAAAGCAGCAATTATGTAGTAATAGAAGTTAACCCTAGGGTTAGTCGTTCTAGTGCTTTGGCTTCAAAAGCCACAGGATATCCTATAGCAAAAATAGCATCAAAAATAGCTATTGGTTACAGTTTAGATGAATTGAAAAATTATGTTACTGGAAGTTCAAGTGCTTGTTTTGAACCAACTTTAGATTATGTGGTAACAAAAATACCAAAGTGGCCATTTGATAAATTTAGTAGAGCAGAGAGAATGTTAGGTACTCAAATGAAGGCTACAGGGGAAGTAATGGCAATAAGCAGAACTTTTGAAAGTTCATTATTAAAAGCTGTAACATCTTTAGATGGAAAGTTCTCTACTTTAAAGATACACAAGATGGAAGAAATGACTGTAGATGAACTTATAGAAAAAATAAAAATGCAGGATGATCAAAGAATATTTGCTGTAACAGAGGCTTTAAGAAAAGGGGTCACTGTAGAGGAATTGCATAATATAACTAAAATAGATAAATGGTTTTTAAATGGTATAAATAATATTGTAGTTATGGAAAATAGATTAAAAACAGAAAAAATGAATGCGAGCCTTTTATATGATGCAGAAGCAATGGGATTTATAGAAGAAGAAATATATAGAATTTCAGGAGCATCTAAAGAAGAAATAGATGATTTTAGAGTTAAGAACAATATATATCCAGTGTACAAAATGGTTGATACCTGCAGCGGAGAGTTTGAAGCACAAACACCTTATTACTATTCTTGTTATGAGGATGAAGATGAAAATATAATAACTGATGATAAAAAAGTATTGGTAATAGGTTCAGGTCCTATAAGAATAGGACAAGGGATAGAATTTGATTACTGCTGTGTACATGGTGTATGGGCTATAAAAGAAACTGGACATAAAGCAATAATAATAAATAATAACCCTGAAACAGTAAGTACTGATTTTGATATAGCAGATAAGCTTTATTTTGAACCACTTCATATTGATGATGTGATGAATATTGTAAATAGAGAAAAGGTAGAAGGCGTTATAGTTCAGCTTGGTGGACAGACATCTATAAATTTAGCACAAAAACTTTGTGAAAAAGGTGTGAAGATATTAGGAAGTTCTTTTGAAGCTATAGATCTTGCAGAAGATAGAGATAAGTTTAGAAAGTTTCTACAACAACTTGATATTCCATCACCAACAGGAACAGCAGTTACAAGTATTGATGAAGCTTATAAAGCAGTAGATGAACTTCAATATCCAGTGGTAGTAAGACCTTCCTATGTAATCGGAGGACGTGCGATGGAAGTAGTATATGACAAAAAAGGTCTTACAAAATATATGAATGAGGCAGTTCAGGTTTCAACAGATCATAACATTCTTATAGATAGATATATTAAAGGAACAGAAATAGAAGTTGATGCTATATGTGATGGAGAAGATATATTAATGCCAGGAATAATGGAGCATGTAGAAAGAACAGGAGTTCATTCAGGAGATAGTATAACAGTGTATCCTTATATGACTTTAAAAGAACAAACAATAAATGCTTTAATTGAATATACGAAAAAGATAGCAAAGAATATGAATATAATAGGACTTGTCAATATACAATATGTATTTGATGGAAATAATGTTTATGTAATAGAAGTTAATCCAAGAGCATCAAGAACAGTGCCTATACTCAGCAAAGTTACTGGTGTACCAATGGTTAAAATAGCTGTAGAAGTTATGTTAGGAAAAAAATTAAGTGAGTTTAAGTATGGTACAGGTCTTTTAAAGAATAAAGATTTATTTGCTGTAAAAGTACCCGTTTTTTCAGGAGAAAAGCTAGCTGATGCAGATATGTACTTGGGACCAGAAATGAAATCTACAGGAGAAGTATTAGGAGTAGATCATACTTTAGATAAGGCTATATATAAAGGATTTAGCGCTTCTGGTGTAAATATAGTTACAGAAGGAAGTATTTATGTATCACTAAAAGATGTAGATAAAAAAGAAGGAATATGCATAATAAAAGAGTATCAAAAACTTGGATTTAAATTTTATGCTTCAGAAGGAACTGGTAACTATTTAAAGGAAAATGAAATGGATTGTATAATAATAGGTGTGGATAAGGTTTCAGAACTTATAGTGGATGGAAAAATAAAAATGCTTATAAATACACCAACCAGAGGAAACAATCCTGAAAGTGAAGGATTTAAGTTAAGGCGTAAAGCTGCAGAATATAGGGTTCCAGTATTTACATGTATAGATACTGCAAAAATATTTTTAACAGCTATAAATTTTAAAAATAGTAATGAGAAAATAGAGTATATGAGCATGTTAGAATATTTAAATTAGTATTAAAAAATCTTATGGGAATTGTTTTCATAAGATTTTTTTATTTAAACTAATTTGAGTCTTACAAATGATGTATTTAAAATAGTAACAAAAAATTATTATTATTTATCCTTTTGGGATATAATAAATAATGAGTTATTATGGTATAATAAAAGAACAATAGTATAATTTTTAATATTTTATGTAGGAGGAATTGAAGGTGGCAAAACCAAGTATATTTAGTAAGGACTATGAAAAGAAAATGAGAAGAAGAAGGAAAACAATCACCTTCGCTGTTGTTATAGGTGTTGTTTTAGTTATATTTACAGTAATATATGCCAAAGGAATATTTAAGGATATGAATAAGAACACAAATCAGGCTAAGAATGTTACTACAGATAATACTAAAGAAACAAAAAAACAACCAGAAATAACTCCTAAAAAGGAACAAAAAACAGAAAAACCAGCAGGTTATGCAATTAGTTTAAGTAATGGAAAAAGTATAAATGCAATATATGAAACTAAAAATGGAGATAAAGTTTTTAAAGGGGTATCGCCAACGGAAGGTAACGTAGTTTATAGTATAAGTCCATCAGGAAAGAATATGATAGTTTATGATGATAAAGTTCAAGGTATTATACTTATAGATATAAATGGGAATAAGCAAGATGTAAGCAATATGCAATATACTGCAAGTGATGGAACAGTAATAGCAAGGAATGCACAACTTTCAGCGCAACCTAATTATATATGGTGTTCTTCACCAAGGTTTATAGATGAAAATAATATTGCATATATAAGCCAGCTTCCATGGTTGGGAAAGACTACAAAGTATGTTTGGATTGAGACTATTTCAAATAAAAATCAAATGTTAGTTCAAAATGTTCCAGAAAGTGAAGATGTAAAATTTGATAAATTAACAGATAGAGGATTAACAGTAATTTCAAGTGGTAAAACTTTATTTTTAACGTCAGATGGAAATGTTAGTGAGTAAGTTTGGAGGACATAATGGAAATAGGTATATCGTCAGCTAGTTTTTATCCTAATATTGATACTGAAAACAGTATAAGTTTCATGAGTAATTTAGGATTTAAAAGTGGAGAAATATTTTTAAATAGTCCTAGCGAATATGAAGAGGATTTTGCAGAAAAAGTTTTGGAAGAAAAGCTTAAGTATAATTTTAAAATTCATTCAGTTCATTGTTTATCTTCAGCTTTTGAACCTTATCTTTTTGATGATTATAAGAGAAGAAGAGATGACATGTTTTTATATTTTAAAAAGATATGTAAAGCAGCTAAGATTTTAGGTGCTAAGTGTTATACTTTTCATGGGATGCGATACAAGAATATAAATGATTTAAACTATAAATTTACATTAGAAATATATAATAAATTAACATATTTAGCTATGGAAGAAGGCATAAAGCTTGCTCAAGAAAATGTATCTTGGTGTATGTCTTCAGATTTAAGATTTTTAAATATGATAAAGGAAAATATAAAATATCCAGTATATTTTACGTTAGACATAAAGCAGGCATATAAAGCACATACGCTTCCAGAAAAGTACATGGACATAATGGGGAGTTCTATGGTCAATTTTCATATAAATGATAGAGATGATAACAATGTTTGTTTATTGCCAGGAAAAGGTGATGTGAATTTTAAAAAAATATCTTGTAAATTAAAGGAAATAGGTTATAATGAAATAGGAATTATTGAAGTATATAGTAATAACTATTCTAATTATGATGAAATTAGAGCTTCAAAGCAATTTTTGACTAATGAAATATAAATTAAAAATTAATTGTAAAATTTATATTTTTTGGTATATAATTATAATACAGAAATTTAATCTAAAACTTAAATAACTCATAACATTAATTCAATGTATGTTAATACTTTTAAATATATGTTATAATGTTGTGGTTAACATAAGCACGTATGGTGAGTAGGAGGAATAGTATAATGAATGCTAAAGTAGAAAAAATAGAAAATAATGTTGTAAAATTAGAAATAACAGTTGATTCACAAGAATTTAAGGGAGCAATGAAAAAGGCATTTAATAAAAATGCTAAAAAGTTTAATATACCAGGATTTAGAAAAGGTAAGGCTCCAAAGAATATAATAGAAAAATATTATGGAAATAATGTATTTTATGAAGATGCAATAAATTTCTGTTGTGATGATACATATCCAAAAGCTTTGCAAGAAAATGATGTAAAGCCAGTTGATTATCCACAAATAGACATAGTTCAAATCGAAGAAGGAAAAGATTTCATATATACAGCGAAAGTAACTGTTGTTCCAGAGGTAAAACTTGGAGACTACAAGGGATTAGAAGTTAAGAAAAATGTATATGAAATAAAAGATGAAGAAATTGATAATGAATTAAAAGCAATGCAACAAAAAAATGCAAGAGTTGAAACAAAAGAAGAAGGTTCAATTGAAAAAGGAAACATAGCAATTGTAGACTTTAAAGGTTTTGTTGATGATAAAGCTTTTGAAGGCGGAGAAGGAAAAGATTATGAACTAGAAATTGGTTCAGGCACATTTATAGATAACTTTGAAGACCAGTTAGTAGGTTTAAACAAAGGAGATTCAAAGGATGTTGTAGTAACATTCCCAGCAGAATATGGTAAAGAAGAACTAAATGGCAAGGAAGCAACTTTTAAAGTTACTGTTAAAGATATAAAATTAAAAGAGCTACCAGCTTTAGATGATGAATTTGCTAAAGAAGTTTCAGAATTTGATACATTAGATGAATTAAAAGCAGATTTAAAGAAAAAGATGGAAGAAGCAAATGAATTAAGAAGTAAGAGAGAATATGAAGAAGCAGTTATTGATGCGGTTTGTGAAAATGTAACAATAGATATTCCTAAAGCTATGATAGATAAAGAAATTGACAATATGCTAAAAGATCTAGAAATGAGATTAAAATATCAAGGATTAGACCTTCAAACATATTATCAATATACCAACAATACAGAAGAAAAAGTTAGAGAATATATGAAAGAAACTGCAGAGAAGAGAGTAAAGACTGATTTAACTGTTGAAGAAATATCAAAAGTGGAAAAAATTGAAGCAACAGAAGAAGAACTTTTAGCTAAAGCAGCAGAAATGGCAAAACAATATGGCGGAAAAGACATCGAAAAGACATCAAAATTAATCCTAGATTCACAGAAAAGTTATTTAGAACTTGGTGTAATTAATGAAAAAGTTATAAAGATGTTAGTAGACAATAGTAAAGAAATAGCATAGTATGTTAAAAGGATTAATTGCCAGGAATTTTTCTGGCAATTAATTTTAAACTTATAAATTTTAAATGGGTTAAAATCATTCATATGATTTAAAAGGAGGAGAGAATTATGAGTTTAGTACCAGTAGTTGTTGAACAAACTAATAGAGGAGAGAGATCTTATGATATCTATTCTAGACTGCTGAAAGACAGAGTAGTAATGTTAACTGAAGAAGTTAATGATGTAACTGCTAGTCTTGTGGTTGCACAATTACTTTTCTTAGAGGCTGAAGATCCTGATAAGGATATATATTTATACATAAATAGCCCCGGAGGTTCTATAACAGCTGGAATGGCAATTTATGATACAATGCAATATATAAAACCAGATGTATCTACAATATGCATAGGAATGGCTGCTTCAATGGGAGCCTTTTTACTAAATGCAGGTGCAAAAGGAAAAAGGGTTGCACTTCCAAATGCCGAAATTATGATACATCAACCATTAGGAGGATTCCAAGGTCAAGCAACAGATATAGGCATTCATGCTGAAAGAATACTAAAAATAAAGAAAAAGCTGAATACTATATTTAGTGAAAGAACAGGTCAACCATTAGAGATTATTGAAAAGGATACAGAGAGAGATAACTTTATGTCAGCAGCAGAAGCTAAAGAATATGGACTTATAGACGAAATTATGGTAAAGAAGAAATAACCTTATAGAGAGGTGTAGAGATGGCCAAAATTGATGATAAAAAGCAATTAAAATGTTCTTTTTGTGGTAAAACTCAAGATCAAGTTAGAAGATTAATAGCGGGGCCAGGCGTATACATTTGTGATGAATGTATAGAACTTTGTTCTGAAATAATAACTGATGATTTTGAAGAAGATGCTCAAGTAGATATGACATCTCTTCCAAAACCAATAGAAATAAAAAACTATCTTGATCAATATGTAATAGGTCAAAATGAAGCAAAAAAGTCTTTGGCAGTAGCAGTTTATAATCATTATAAGAGAATAAATTCAAATGCCAACAATGATGATGTAGAATTACAAAAAAGTAATATTCTATTACTAGGACCTACAGGTTCTGGAAAAACCCTTTTAGCACAAACATTAGCTAAGTTTTTAAATGTTCCATTTGCAATTGCAGATGCTACAACTTTGACTGAAGCTGGTTATGTAGGTGAGGATGTTGAAAATATACTTCTAAAGCTTATTCAAAATTCCGATTATGACATAGAAAGAGCAGAAAGAGGAATTGTATATATAGACGAAATAGATAAGATAGCTAGAAAGTCAGAGAATCCATCTATAACAAGAGATGTATCTGGAGAAGGAGTACAACAAGCATTGTTAAAAATACTTGAAGGTACAGTAGCTTCAGTGCCACCTCAAGGAGGAAGAAAGCATCCACATCAAGAATTTATACAAATAAATACTACTAATATACTATTTATTTGTGGTGGTGCATTTGATGGAGTTGACAAAATTATTGAAAGTAGAACTAGAGTAAGCACCCTAGGATTTGGAGCTGAAATACAGTCTAAAAAGGAAAAAGATATAGGAAAACTTTTGCAAGAAATAATGCCAGGAGATCTTTTGAAATTTGGCCTTATTCCTGAATTTGTAGGAAGACTTCCTATAGTAGTGACTCTTGATGCATTAGATAAGAATGCATTAATTAGTATATTAAAAGAGCCTAAAAATGCACTTGTTAAGCAGTATAAGAGGCTTTTCGAAATCGATAATGTTGAACTGGATTTTCAAGATGAAGCCTTGGAAGCTATAGCAAGTGAAGCTGTAAAAAGAAATACAGGTGCTAGAGGGTTAAGAGCTATAATTGAGGAAACAATGAAGGATATAATGTTTGAAATTCCTTCAAAAGAAGAAATTGCTAAAGTAGTTATAAACAAAGATACTATAGAAACAAAGAAGCCAGAGCTTATTAATGCAGAAGGAGATAAAAGAACTCCTATAAAAGTAAAAAAGTCTAGAACAAGAAAAGGCTCGGAAAGCGCATAATATGATGATAAAAGAGTACTGTTTTTATTCAGTACTCTTTTTTATTTTAAAATAAAGTTCATATAACAATTTAGTAAAAATTTTATAATATAAGATTTTTATAGAATATACAAAATGAAAAGTGTGCATAATATGAAAATGACAGTATCCATGAAAAATAATAATATTATAACCTATAGTCATGAAATAAAACTATTGGAGAGAGGTTTTAAACGATGATGTACACTTTAATGATTATTGAAATGGTATTTACTATAATTATGGGACTTTATTTTTTTAATGCACTTAAAGGTCAAAAATCAAACAGGATAGTTATTGATAAAGAAAGTAAAAAAGAAATGGAGAATTTAAAAAAGCTTAGGAATATAAAACTCACAGAACCTCTTACAGAAAAGAGCAGACCATCAAATTTTAATGAAATCATAGGTCAGGAAAAGGGAATAAAGGCTCTTCAAGCAGCACTTTGTGGTCCAAATCCACAGCATGTAATAATATATGGACCTCCGGGAGTTGGTAAAACAGCTGCGGCTAGATTAGTGCTTAAATATGCTAAGAAAAAAGTATATTCTCCTTTTAATGAAGTTTCAAAGTTTATTGAAATAGATGCTACAACTATAAGGTTTGATGATAGAGGAATAGCTGATCCTCTTATAGGTTCTGTCCATGATCCAATCTATCAGGGAGCAGGACCTTTAGGAGTTGCTGGTATACCTCAGCCTAAGCCAGGGGCAGTTACAAAGGCTCATGGAGGTATATTATTTATTGATGAAATAGGTGAACTTCATCATATAGAAATGAATAAGCTTTTAAAGGTATTAGAAGATAGAAAAGTCTTTTTAGATAGTTCATATTACAACTCATCAGATACAAATATGCCAACCTATATTAGGGATATTTTTGAGAATGGTCTTCCAGCTGATTTTAGGCTCGTGGGAGCAACAACAAGGAATCCAGAGGAAATCACTCCAGCTTTAAGATCTAGATGTGTTGAAGTGTTTTTTAGAGCACTTAACCCAGAAGAAATAAGAACAATAGCTCTTAATGCTGTAAATAAAATAGGTTTTAACATAGATGATAAAGCTTGTAGTATGGTAGGTAAGTATTGTGAAAATGGTAGAGATGCTGTAAACTTAATTCAATTAGCTTCAGGCATAGCTTTAAATGAGGATAGAAATGATATTACAATAGAAGATGTTGAATGGGTAATTGAAAATGGACAATATTCACCAAGATTTGAAAAAACAATAAACGATAGGCCTGCTGTGGGGTATGTTAATGGTTTAGCTGTTTATGGATCAAACATTGGAGCTGTAATGGAAATAGAGGCCACGGCCCAAAAATCCAATACTAGAAAAGGAGTATTGAAAATAACAGGTATTGTAGAAGAAGAGGAAATAAGTAATCAAAATAGAAAAATGATAAGAACTAGTACAGCTAGATGTTCTGTAGAAAATGTTATTACTGTTATTGAGAGAACCTTTGGGTTAAATTGTGACGAATATGATATACATATAAATTTTTCAGGAGGAGCACCAGTAGATGGACCTTCTGCAGGCATAAGCATTGCTACAGCAGTATACAGTGCTATAAGCAATGTCCCAGTAAGTAATGAAGTTGCAATGACAGGAGAATTGTCTATACATGGAGATGTAAGAGCTGTTGGTGGAGTAAATGCTAAGGTTCAGGCAGCAAAAAAAGCAGGTGCTAAAGTTGTTATAATACCGGATGAAAATTGGCAGCAAAGTTTTTCTAAGTTAGATGGAGTAGAGGTTATAACAGTTAAAAATATAAAAGAAGTTATAAAAATAGCGTTGGAAAAAGAAAAGGTGAAAGATAAATCTAAATGCATAAATACTAACGTTGATGTATTAGCAGCAGAATCTATAAAAGCTTAAAATCAAAAAAAGTATTTTAATACTAAATTTATTTTTGTGTTAAAATACTTTTTTATATGATTTTTAATTTAAAAATGATAAGCTACTTGTTTATAATCTAAAAAACATAACAACTTGAATAGAGTAATTGAAAAAAAACTATTTTATGGGTATAATATATTAGTCTAATTATATATTAAATTATTATTAAGTTGAAATAAATTAAAAAAGTGAGGGGAGAAATAATGGAGAAAAATTTAGAAGTTCTTCCTCTGATTCCGTTAAGAGGCATTACTGTGTTTCCGTATATGGTTTTACATTTTGATGTTGGCAGAGAAAAGTCTATAGGTGCGATTGAAGAAGCAATGCTTAATGAACAAAAAGTATTTTTAGCAGCTCAAAAAGAGGCCAAGATTGAAGAACCTGAAGAAGAAGATATATTTGTAATGGGGACTATTTGTAATATAAAGCAGATTCTTAAGCTACCAGGTGATACTATAAGAGTATTAGTAGAAGGAGAAAGTAGAGGAAAGCTATCAAGATATATTGAAAAAGAACCATTTTTAAAAGTTGAAGTTGAAAGCTTAGTGGATGAAGATGGTATTAACAATAATAAATGTGAAGCGTTAGTTCGTTCTATTAGGAAAAATTTTGATGAGTACATAAAGTTATCGGGAAGTATACCAATAGATACGATAGTTACACTTGAGGAGTTGAATAATCCAGGAAGGCTTGCAGATGTTATAAGTTCCTATCTTATGCTTAAGCAAGAAAAAAAGCAGGAACTTTTAAACACTTATGAAGTAGAAGAAAGGCTTCAAAAACTTTTAGATATATTGATTAATGAAGTTGACATATTAAAGATAGAGAGAAAAATAGGTGTAAAAGTAAAGAATAAAATTGATAAAGTACAGAAGGAATATTATCTAAAAGAACAACTAAAAGCTATACAAGAAGAACTTGGAGAAGAAGACGAAGACAAGAAAGAATTAGCTAAATATAAGAATAAAATAAGTAAAGCTAAGCTTCCTAAAAATGTTAAAGAAAAAGCTTTATATGAATTAGAAAGATTAAAGAATAATGGAGGGTATTCGGCAGAAAGTGGAGTAATAAGAACATATCTTGACTGGATATTAGATCTTCCTTGGAATAAACAAACAGAAGATAACTTAGATATAAAATCAGCTAGAGAGGTATTGGAAAAAGAACATTATGGACTTGAGGACGTAAAGGATAGAATAATTGAATATTTAGCTGTTAAAAAGATGAGTAATTCATTAAAAGGACCAATACTTTGTCTTGTTGGACCTCCAGGAGTAGGAAAGACTTCTATAGGTAAATCTATAGCTCATGCTTTAAACAGAAATTTTGTTAGAATGTCATTAGGTGGCGTTAGGGATGAAGCTGAAATAAGAGGACATAGGAAAACTTATGTAGGAGCTATTCCAGGAAGAATAATATATGGAATGAAGCAGGCTAAGTCAAAAAATCCTTTGTTTTTATTGGATGAAATAGACAAGATGAGCAATGATTTTAAAGGTGATCCAGCAGATGCACTTTTAGAAGTATTAGATAGTGAACAAAATAATACATTTAGAGATCATTATCTTGAATTGGAATTTGATTTATCAAATGTATTGTTTATAACTACAGCTAATAGCTTGGAAAATATACCTAGACCATTATTAGATAGAATGGAAATAATAGAGGTTTCAGGATATACCAGTGAAGAAAAGTTTCATATAGCAAAAGAACATTTAGTAGATAAAGAGTTAAAATCACATGAAATAGATGATGATAAGGTGAAAATATCTGATTCAGCTATACAACTTATAATAGATAGTTATACAAGGGAATCAGGAGTTAGAAGCTTAGAAAGAAAAATATCTTCTGTAATAAGAAAAGCCATAGCAGAAATTATGGAAAAAGATAAAAAGAGAATAATACTCAATTCAACTAAAGTAAAGACTTATCTTGGACCTGAAATATTCACTTATGATAAAGCTGATGAAGAAGATAAGGTTGGAGTAGTAATGGGAATGGCATGGACAGGATATGGTGGAGATACTTTACCAATAGAAGTAAGTGTTATGCCTGGAACAGGAAAGTTAGAACTAACGGGTCAATTAGGTGATGTCATGAAGGAATCTGCTAAAGCTGGTTATAGTTATGTTAGAGCTAATGCTCATAAATATGGAATAGAAGGTAATTTCTATAAAGAGAAGGATTTACATATACACGTTCCAGAAGGTGCTGTACCTAAAGATGGTCCATCAGCAGGTGTTACAATGATAACTGCAATTATATCTGCATTAAGTGGCATAAAGGTTAAGCATAATGTAGCTATGACTGGTGAAATAACCTTAACAGGTAGGGTCCTTCCAATAGGTGGACTTAAGGAAAAAAGTTTAGCTGCATATAGAGCTGGTATTACTACAGTAATAATACCAAAGGATAATGAAAAAGATTTAATAAAAATACCAAAAGTCGTTAAAAGTAAGATAAATTATATATTGGCAGATAAAATAGATATTGTTTTAGAAAATGCCTTAGTTAAAAATGAGTAGGTGAAAATAAATTTATGGAAATAAAACAATCGGAATTTGTAATTTCAGCAGTTGTACCGAATCAATATCCGCAAGATAATAGAGTCGAAATAGCTTTTGTAGGAAGATCTAATGTAGGAAAATCATCTTTAATAAATACTTTAGTTAATAGGAGAAAGCTCGTTAAAGTAAGTGGTACTCCTGGAAAAACTAGGTTAGTAAACTTTTTTATTATAAATAATGAATTTTATTTTGTTGATTTACCTGGATATGGATATGCAAAGGTTTCAAAGTCAGAAAAGGAAAATTGGGGAAAAGTAATTGAAAGATATTTAACGGGAAGAGAACAATTAAAAAAAGTTATACTACTTGTTGATTGCAGGCATAAACCAACTGAGGACGACATAATTATGTATAAATGGATAAAGCATTATAATTATGATGCCATTATAGTGGCAACTAAAATTGATAAATTGAAAAAAGCTGAATTGAGAAAGAATTTGAAAGTTATTAGAGAAACATTTGAATTAAGTAATGAAGAAGAAGTGTTCACCTTTTCTTCGTTAAAGAAATTGGGTAAAGAAGAACTTTTGGATGCAATTGAGCAGTGTATAAATAGATAGCTGCTATAAGAGTTGAGGATACGGAATAAGGAGAATATATAATGGTAAAATATGATCTTATTAAAGACCTGCTTGTATTTCTATTTGTTTATGTTCCTCCAATTGTAATTTTTATAAGATTTTCTCGAGAAAGAAATATAAGTAAGATATTATTAACTATAATAGCTTTAGTGTATTTGATAGCATCTTTATTTACGAATAATATCTTTCCATTTATTTTTACAGTTATTAATATTAGATATTTAAAAAAAGCTAATAGAGTATATAGCTTATGTTTATCAAATGAAAATTTAAAACATACTTTAAGTGAAAGATTAAGTGATGATTTTAAGAGATTTGGATTTAGTTTGAAAGAATTCAATCTTATTTCAGCTATAAAATTGACAGCTTTTTCTTATGTTGTAATAATTATAATTGCTAATATAGAAACTATGATTGTTTCTATATTTAATGTTCAAGTTAAAGAACAAGAAGTAGTTACTTGGATGTCTAACATGCCATTAAATAGATTCCTGATAATAATTCCAATAGTTATAATTTTTGCACCAATACTTGAAGAATTTATTTTTAGATGGTTGATATTTGAAAAAATATTTACACCTAGGATAGGCATTTATTTAGCAGCTTTATTGAGTAGTACAATTTTTGGTTTTATTCATTTTAATTTGAGAGCTTTTCCTTTATTGATTTGGATAGGAATGTACAATTGCTATTTAATAGAAAAGAAGGGATATTGGTACTCTGTATTCAATCATTTTACATTTAATTTTATAACTACTATGGTACTGTTAATAACCAAATTATCTAAAGTTAACATGTGAAAATGGGCATGTATAGTTTTCAAGCTATATATGTCTATTTTTTATATCTTTCAGTTTAGTCAGTAATTTAAAAACATCAAGTGATTCTTAGACTCAGGTGGAGTTTGCTTGTGAGGAATACCTCTCTCCATCTGAGTCTTAGAAGAACTTATCCAGGCGCGTAGCAGTGCTTATCCCCAACTTGAAGAAGATGGGGGTATTAGCAATGGTAGCGATCGGATAAAAATTTATTTTAATATTTTATATGAAAATGCTAAAAAAATTGCTAAAAATGCCGATATAATTAAAGATTAGGATAAAATTATACTGGGGGTAAAAAAGTATGTCTAAAATTTCTCATTTAATAGAAATGATAATTACATTACAATACAAAGGACTTACTACAGCAACGGAATTAGCAGAAACTTTAGAAGTTGATAAAAAAACTATATATAGATATATTAATAGTTTAAATAAGGCTAACATACCAGTGCATACTAAAAAAGGTAGGTATGGAGGATTTTATATAGATCAAGAATTTTATATGAAACCGTCAAAGCTTAACAAAGAAGAATTACAATCTTTGCTCATGTCTACGCAAATACTTACAAAAGAAAATGGCTTTACATATGAGAAAGACTTACAAACAGCTGTAACAAAAATAAAGAGTTTGTGTGTGAATTCTAATGATGAACTAAAGTATTTAAATGAAAATGGAAATTTTAAAATTAATGAAGCTGGTGGATTACAAAACTTACAAGATAAGATATCTCAAATAAATTATGCTATGAGTAGAGGAAGAACTTTAAGCATAAACTATTTTTCTGCAAATAAAAATAATTTGACTATAAAAAAAGTAGATCCATATAACTTGATTTTTAGAGAAGGTGCATGGTATATAATAGGTTACTATTATAAGAGTGATCGAGTTGAAAGCTTTAAAATATCAAGAATACAGAATTTAAAGATAACAGATGAAATATATATGATACCTCACACATTTTCTTTGAAAACATATCTAGAAGAAAATTGGGCTGTTTTTAAAGGAGATAAAAATAAAGTTATAATAAGGTTTGATAAAAATATTTCAGACTTTATAGAAAATGGGAAATGGCATCCTGATGAGCAATTACAAAAATTAGATGATGGATCATTATTGCTAATTATGTATTTGGATGAATTTCAAGAAGTGAAAAATTGGATATTGGGATTTGGTAAAAATGCAGAAGTTATTGAACCTGTAAAATTGAGAGAAGAAATAAAAAAAGAAATAGAAGATATGTATAAAAAATACTAAAAACTTTATCAAAAAGTGAATAAAATTTTTCAAATTAGGATATTATAATAAATGTAATTAGGAGATATAATCTCCTAAAGTGTCAAGCAAATTATATTTGAGTTTGTTTGATACTATAACCCCCCATCCCCCTTGGGACCGTAAAACGGTCCCTTTTGTTTTTTAAAATAAATAAGAAATTTTAAAGTAATAATTTCCTTTATTGACCTCACTAGGAGTTAATAAAAGGTTGATAGTATAATTCTTTACTGTTTTTTTATCTGAATTTGATACACCTCTGAAATTTAAAGTCCAATATACTTCAGAAACTTCTCCATCCTCATTACACTTGTTTTCTTTAAATATAGCATCTTGAAATACATAAGTACTATTATCTGAAGATAGCTGTTTTATAAGTGGCAAATTTTTATCAGATAAGTTGGGGGTAAATATATCTTTAGGCTTATAAGATTCTTCTTGAGGAAGACTCTGTATAAATTGAATAAAAGTAGCTATTGTGTCTGTTCCCATAAAAGTAGTATTGTTATCGTAATTATAATTTTTAAATTTATAATTTAAAAATATATAATTTGAAAGAGTAACAGTGTTGCCTTGAAACTTACCTGATATTACCTTTGGAGTTTTATTATTTTTGCAATCAATAAATCCTAAAATATTATTGGAATTTGAAAGTACATTGTCAAATTTATTACCGTTCCAAATAAAAACATATTGAATAGGGTTGTCTTTATTTGAAGCCTGAATAAATATTTCAGGAACTTTATCCCTTGATACATCCATAAGAGTTACTCTCATAGGCCAGTAAGATGAATAATTGAATAAAGCAGAAGAGTTTTTATATGGAGTAATAGGATAATTTTTATCTTTAATTTTAATATCAATAGAATACTTATCATTAAATCTTTTTACTGAGAGTATGTCCTTTTTTCCATCACCATCAAAGTCAGCTTTTAATACTTTGCTTTCAGAAACAGTATTAAAAGTTGGAGAATAATGCTTTGATAAAAGTAGTATAACTATCAATATAAAAATTATCAATGTAAGTATTATAAAGTAAATATATTTCTTTTTTAGAAATATCACTCTAAATTTCATATGTTTCACCTCCATTTAATTATATGAAATTATTATATATTTAATTATTATGTGCAAAATAAAATTAGAAGTACTTTGCATATGAAAAATTTAATGTTTAAGTTTTTAGCTAGAAAGGAGGTAACTAAACTTTATGATTTGCAAGAAAAAAAGTGTAGCATTATTTTTAATATTGCTATTTGTTATCAATATTGTGGCTTGTAATAAGGCAAAGGATTCAGAAAAAGAAAAACAATTAAATATATATGTGGATTTAAAAGATAAAGAGAGTTCAAGTATATTGAAATCGGCAATAGAAGGATACAAAAAAGATAATCCTAAAGTAAAAGTTAGCATTAATAATGCTATGGGAGGTAAAATAGAAGAAGATATAGGTAAGAATAATAATGCTGATATAGTAGTTACTTCTAGGAATAATATGATTAAGTTAAGTAGAAAAGGATTATTAAGTGATATAGGAAATCTTTATGATGATAGTAATCTTAATGATAAATATTATACTATATTAAATTCTTATGGAAGGTTTAATGATAAATATTACGGGATTGGTTTAATTCCATATACAATAGAAACTTTTTATAATGAAAGTTATTTTAAAAAAGAAAATTTAAAAATTCCATCTAGTATTGATGAATTAAAAAACACATTAAAAAGTTTAAATGAAAAATCAATAAAAATTCCTGTAATTTTAACAGAAGATTTAGATATAAACAATGGATTAGCTTCTATGATAATAAATAACAAAGTCAGTATGAGAAAATTAGAAAGCAAGTATGATAGTGGAGCTGAGTTTTACAAGTCTTTAGGTGAAATTCAGCAGGCATTTGATGATATGGCAGCTTTTATAAAACAAAATAATATAAACAAAAACACTTTTGAAATTGGAAATGAAAGCAGTATAAATAAATTTATAAAAGGGAATTTACCTTTGATTATAAGTTCATCATATTATGTTAAAGATTTTAAAGATGAAAATAAAGATATAAAAATTATGGATAGTTTTACCGGTAGCAATTCTTCAAAAATGGTTGTACCTGTAATTTGTAATTCTATAATTTGCATACCTGTAAACAGTAAAAATAGTGAAGAAATAAATAGTTTCGTAAAATTTATTATAAATGACGATTTTCAGAAAAAGCTTTTGGGAGAAGGTTTTGTAACTGGAAACAAGAAGGTAAATAGTTCTATAAAATCTGGGGTTAAATCTGTTGTGGTTAAACATCTAAAAGAAAGTACTGAAGACAATATAATTTTTTTAGAAAATGTTTCTGAAAAACTAAAAAGTGGAATGTCCTCTAAAATAGATGAATTGTTATCGGGCAAGCCAAGTACAAAAATGTGGGAAGAGATTGTAAATGATGCCTATAAGTAAAAAACAATTAACTTTATTCCATAAAACACATTTGTTTCAAAAAAATTACACTTCAGATTTTAAATTTAGTATCTGAAGTGTAAAAAGTTAATTAAGTTAAATTTAATTTTTGCAATTTTTACATATTCCGTAAAAGTATACTTGATTTCCTACTATATCATATTCAGTATAACTTTTAATTTTGTCATTTAAATCAGAAAAACAAATTCCGTCTATATCTTCTACTTTTCCACAGCTAAGACATTGTATGTGAGGATGTGGTAGAACATTTCCATCATATCTAAAGTTTCCCTCACCAACGTTAATTTCTTGAACAAGGTTTACTTCAACTAGAGTTTTTAAAGCCTTATAAACAGTTGCAAGGCTCATAGTAGGATATTCTGGTTGAAGCGCTGTATATATTGTCTCAGCAGATGGATGCTCTTTAGTTGATTGTAAAAATTTATATACTGCAATTCTTTGTGGAGTAAGTTTTAATTTTTTTTCTCTAAAAATACTAGATAAAGTATCCATACACACCATCCTTATTATATAATTGATAATATTATATAATAAAAATTATTTGTTGTCAAAAGTAATTTTATACCAATAAATAATAATACACTAAAGTAACAAAATAGTAAAGTACTTAGTATGTTTTTTATAAAAATATAAATAATAACAAATTATTTATATAAAAAGAATATACCATATTTAGTATTAATAAAAGCTATAATTTAACAGAAAATAAAATCTATTCAATATATAGAATGAATAAAGCTTGATTTTATGCAAAAAGTTAATTATAAAATCTATTTTTGAAATAACTAATTATAAAATTATAAAGTAAATTATATCAAATTAAAATAATATTTGTTATTGTTATGTATTTTTGGTTAACGAAGTATTTTTGTAAATGAAACCAATTATTCATTTATTTTAATTTATTGCACTAATATAGTTAAAAAAATAACGAAATAAAAGTAGAACTAAGTAAGTTAAATTTTGAAATTATAAAATATGTTCGTCAAATCCTGCAATTTTCAACGTTTTGTATAAAATGCATAAACTATTATAAAATTTATCTTGATTTAAAGCAAAATAGATGTTAATATTTTATCGTGATAAGAATTTATCACATTTTAAAATTTGTAGGGAGGTAATCTCAAAATGGGTAAAAGTGAATTAAAAAAAGAAATAGGTCTTGTACCTGCTCTTGCAATCGTTATCGGTATGGTTATCGGTTCAGGGGTATTCTTTAAACCTACAGCTATATTTACATCAACAGGAGCTCCTGGACTAGGTATGATGGCTTGGGTTTTAGGTGGAATTATATCTATAGCAGGCGGACTTACAGCAGCTGAAATATCTGCAGCAATACCTAAAACAGGTGGTATGATAGCATATTTGGAAGAAACTTATGGTGATGTTTGGGGGTATCTTTTAGGATGGGCACAAACAATCATATATATTCCAGCAAATATAGCTGCACTTGCAATAATATTTGCAACACAGGTAACATCGTTATTAAGTTTAAGTGATTCAATGTTAAAGCCAGTAGCAATTATAGTAATTATATTTTTAATATGCATGAACGCATTGGGATCAAAAACAGGTGGAATTATTCAAACTGTATCTACAGTAGGTAAGTTAATACCTTTATTTGCAATTATAATAGTTGGACTTATGAATGGCGGCGGTGGAGCAGCAAGATTATTCCCAGTAACAGCTGCTAATCATCCAATAGCTACAAGTCTTGGGTCAGCTCTAGTAGCTACAATGTTTGCATATGAAGGTTGGATTAATGTTGGAGCTATATCAGGAGAAATGAAAAATCCAGGTAAAGATTTACCAAGAGCTATTGTTGGCGGATTATCATTAGTTATGGCAGTATATGTAATAATAAATGTAGCTTATTTATTTGTATTACCAGCATCTACTCTTGCTGCTACAAAAACACCAGCTGCTGATGTTGCAAAAGTAATTTTCGGACAAGCAGGTGGTAAAGTTATAACTGTAGGTATATTAGTATCTATATTTGGAGCACTAAATGGATACATATTAACAGGAGCTAGAATACCTTATGCAATGGCAACAGAAAATAAATTACCAGGAAGTAAGTGGTTATCAAAGTTACATCCAACTTTTAAATCACCTATAAATAGTAGTATATTAATAGCTGTTGTATCAATAATACTTGTATTTTCAGGAAAGTTTGATCAGTTAACTGACTTATTGGTATTTGTAATATGGATATTCTATGTTATGACATTCTGTGCAGTAATTACTC
This sequence comes from Clostridium drakei, assembly GCF_000633595.2. Taxonomy (GTDB): domain Bacteria; phylum Bacillota; class Clostridia; order Clostridiales; family Clostridiaceae; genus Clostridium_AM; species Clostridium_AM drakei. The sequence continues at coordinate 111,647 of NZ_JIBU02000045.1, forward strand.
TTAGAAAAAAACAGCCAGATTTGTATAGACCATACAAAGTTCCACTATATCCTATAATTCCAGCTATAGCTATTATAGGCGGAGCTTATATAATATTTAACACTTTACTTACCCAACCTATGAATGCAGGAATAGGTATCCTACTTACTGTAATAGGTTATCCTATATATTTATCAAGAAAGAATAAATTTAAAAAAGCGGATGAAGAATATACTGCTTAAGATTTAAGAGAAAACCTGTAGATAAAAAATATCTACAGGTTTATTTTTATATACAAAATGTATATTTAAATTAATAATAATTTGTCCATTTTGCATATTTGCTATATAATTTATTTGTGAACTACAGGAATGGGGGGAATGTATGAATTTATATTTTGTAAGACATGGAGAAACTGAATGTAACAAAAGTAATCTCTATTATGGTAATTTAGATGTACCAATTAGTGAAATCGGTTTTATCCAAGCAAAGAAGGATTCAAAAATGCTTGAAAATATAAGTTTTAATAGAGCATATGTAAGTAAAATGAAAAGAGCTAAGCAAACGGCTGAGATTATATTGGATAAAAAAGAATGTAGTATAACTGAAGATTTCAGAATAAATGAAAGAAATTTTGGTGCATTTGAAGGGAAAAATTATAATGAGATAAAAGAACTTTATCCAAAAGAATGGAAGGTTTGGTGTGAAGATTGGAAGAATGCAGTACCACCAAATGGAGAAAGTTATATGCAGTTTTATGGAAAAATAAAAGATTTTATGGATAGTATTTTACAACTTAAGGATGACAATATTCTCATTGTAACTCACAGTGGTGTTATAAAATCTGTGTATTGTTATATTTTAGACAATAATTTAGATTTTTTTTGGAAGTTTAATTCAAAAAATGGCGATATAACTCTTATAAAGTATGAGTATGGAAATATATACATAGATAGTATATGCCATGTTTAACTGAACATAAAAATTATGAAATATATTATAATTAAATTTAATATAGAAGTACAATTTAAGCGTGATAGTAAAGGAGATTATTATGAAAAAAGTATTCAATAGTTTTTTGTTAGTAATTCAGTTTTTTACTAGAATACCTGTAAATATGAATTTACCTTGTGAAATGGAGGATTTTAGGAGAGGATCAACTTTTTTGCCTATTGTAGGGTTAATAATTGGAATTATTCAATGGATAGTATATGAAGCGTTTGTAAAGATATTACCAGTTGATGTAGTAGTAGTGATAGTAATTTTAGTTGGAGTAATTATTACTGGTGGATTTCATATAGATGGGCTAGGAGATACCTTTGATGGATTCTTTGCTTTTAAGGGTGAGGAAAAAATAATTGAAATAATGAAAGATAGTAGAATAGGTACATATGCATGTATTGCAACAATAATGAATTTTTTGTTTAGATATTCACTTTTAACATATATAGCTCCTAGATATTCCGTAGCAATTATAGTAGTTCCTGCAATATCTAGATTTTGTACTGTTTTTATATCTTATATAGGTAATACTGCCAAGAATACAGGGACAGGAAATTTTCTTATAAATAATGTAGGAAAAAATCAATTGTGTATAAGTTTTATGATGACTTTAGCAGTGTTGTTGCTAATAATACATTGGAAATATACTGTTATTTTGGTGGTTTCAGCAATGATTTTTACATTTATATTCAATTTATTTTGTAAAGGTAAAATAGGTGGACTTACAGGAGATACTTTAGGAGCAAGCAATGAATTAAATGAAATACTTGCATTAATTGTTATTACGATATTAGTCAAGAATTTTATATGATAGGAGAGCGTCAGTATGGGAAAAATAGTATTAGTTACAGGTGGAAGTCGAAGTGGAAAAAGTACTTTTGCAGAAAAAATTTTAGAAGGTAAGGACAATGTTTTATATATTGCTACAGCTAAAGTTACAGATGAAGAAATGAAAAAAAGAATAGAAATTCATAAAAAGAGTAGAAATCAAAAATGGTCAACTTATGAAGGGTTTAAAGATTTAGATAAAATTCTGGAAAAAGACAATAATAAATATATAATGTTAGAATGTATGGGCACTATGGTTACAAATTTGATGTTTGACAAAAATATTGATTTTGATACTATTTCATTAGAAGAAATATCAAAGCTAGAAAAGGAAATAAAAGATGAAGTAAAGAAAGTAATTACAGTAGCAAAAGAAAGAGATAAAGAATTAATTATAGTAACAAATGAGGTGGGGTGGAGTATAGTATCAGGTTATAGGCTTGGAAGAATTTTTAGTGATATTTTAGGCCATATCAATCAATATATAGGAAGTTTAAGTGACGAAGCTTATATGGTTGCATGTGGATTCCCTATTAGACTTAAATGATTAAGAGAAACTATATTAAGGCAAAATTTTGTGTGTACAAAAAGAAAATAAAACTTGAATAAAATATAAAAATGAGGTTTACAAGTATGAAAAAAGTGGTTAAAAGTATAAGTATAGCAATTTTTATGGTAACATGTATTTCATTATTTTATGGATGTGGAAAAAAGAATTTAGAACCACTTGATAAAACAGAATATATGTTAGGTACTGTTTGTTCCATAAAGGTATACGATGGCAATAAGCAACAAGCTATTGACAGTGCATATAAAAGAATTAAAGATATAGAAAATAAGATGAGTGTAAATAAAAGCGGAACTGAGTTGGATGCTGTTGCTGATAAGGCTGGAAAGTCTTATGTTAAAGTATCCGATGATACTTTATATGTTTTGAAAAAAGGAAAATATTACTCGGAGCAGTCTAATGGAGCATTTGATATAACTATAGGACCTTTAGTTAAGCTTTGGGGAATAGGAACTGATAATGCTAAATTGCCTTCTGTACAGGAAATAGACCAAAAAAAAGCTTTAATAAATTATAAAGATCTTATTATAGATGAGAAAAATAAGCAGGTAATGTTGGCTAAACCTGGAATGTCTTTAGATTTAGGTGGTATTGCAAAAGGTTATGCTGCAGATGAAGCTACGAGAATACTAAAGGAAAATGGCGTTAAGCATGCTATTGTAAACCTTGGTGGTAATGTGCTTGCTATTAATGATAATCCAGAAGGTAAACCATGGACAATAGGTGTACAAAATCCATTTAATACTACAGGAGATTATTTTGCTACAATAAATGTTACCAATAAAACAGTTGTAACTTCTGGAATATATGAAAGGTTTTTTGAAAAGGATGGTAAAAAGTATCATCATATTTTGAACCCTTTTACTGGTTACCCAATGGATAATTCCCTTGCCAGTGTTACATTAGTTACAGATGTATCCATTGATGCAGATGCTATGACTAAAAACATATTTTATAAGGGTATGGAAAAGGGTCCTGAATATGTGAAAACATTAAAAGGAGTAGATGCCATATTTGTAACTAAAAATAAAGAAGTTTATATAACTGATGGTCTAAAAAATAATTTTGAAATTACTAATTCAGAATTTAAGCTTATAAATAAAAAATAATAATAAATTTTTGCTATAAAAGAAATAATAATACTTGATAAGAAAATGACTAAGTATTACAATTACAATGTGATACTAAATCTAGTATTATAAATTAAGTAAAAGTGAGGTATTGATTATGGAAAGAATAACTAAGGATATGACAATTGGAGAAATAATAAGAGTAAATCCAAAAGCTGCTGAAACTTTAATGACTTTTGGAATGGGATGCGTAGGATGCCCTTCAGCACAAGCTGAATCATTAGAAGAAGCTGCTCAAGTTCATGGCATGGATATAGAAAATTTACTAAGAGCATTAAATGCTTTAGATAGATAGAATAATATTAGAAAGCAGCAATTAAGTATAATAAAAATATCCGTATTTATGGTTTATAAATACGGATATTTTTTATTTGCATTTCTCTTTTTTAGTGAACTTACAATAAGAGCAATTTTTGTCACAGGCTTCTAAATGTATTGTGGCATGAGTATTTTTTAGAGATTTTTCAATATCATTTTCTATTATATCGCAAATATCATGAGCGTCCTTTATAGTCATATTTTCAGGAAAAACTAGATGCAGATCAATATATTTGGTACGTCCAGATTTTCGAGTTCTAAGGTCATGAAAGTCACAGTATACAGCACTATGTTTGTCAATGGCAGCTTTTATTGAGTTTATTTGTGTATCAGATAATTTTACATCTAAAAGAGGCTCAAAAGCTGTTTTTAAAAGTGAGTAAGCTTCTTTTAAAATGAATATAGCAACTATAATGGCAACTATAGGATCCAAAAAGTGTAACTTTGTGATCCATATTAGCAATAGTCCTACACCAACACCTAAGGATGTATAAACATCTGCCTTTAAATGGAGAGCATCTGCTTCTAAGGCTATAGAATCTTCTTGTTTAGCAATTTTATATATTTTTTTTGATACTATATGATTTACCAAAGCAGATATAAACATAACTATAAATCCGATACCTATTGAACCTACGATTTCAGGATGCATTATTTTCTTTACGGCTTCTACTATTATCCATACAGAAGCCCCAAAAATAAGTAATGCTTCTAGTACACCTGATATATTTTCTACTTTACCGTGACCATATGGATGATCTTCATCTGCTGGTTTATCAGATATTTTCACGGAAAAGAAGGCAATGATTGCAGCTGCCAAATCCATAGTAGAATGTATTGCTTCGGATATAATACTTACTGAACCTGTAAATATGCCTACAAATATTTTCATTAATATAAGACTTGAGTTAGAAAGTATAGAAAGTCTTGCAACCTTTACTTTTGAATTCATTTTAAAGCCTCCTATAAATTACTATTTATTATCAATTGATAATAAAATATACATATATAATAAATGTATAATGCTTAAAAGTCAACAGTTTTTTAAAAGTGATATGTATTATCATTTGATAAAGAATTTTAATTTCTTTTAACTAGTATTTGTAAAAAATTTAATTATATTTGTGTTGCTTTAGTTATTGTAATACTTTTATGAATATTTAGTTGATAATTATATTTACTTTAGTTATACTGAAATGAGTATATTTAAAAGAAGGTGTAATAATGAAATTAAATAAAATTATAATTTTGATTTTATGTGTGATAGCTGCTTTTATAATTTTTGGATGCTCTCAGAAAAATTTTATACAGGGATCTAAAAAATTTAAAGTTGTAGATGAAAAAACGCTGCATGATGCTGCTAATCCAATAGTTACAATAACCATGGAAAATGGTGATGAAATAAAGGTTGAATTATATCCTAAATCAGCACCAAATACTGTGGACAATTTTGTATACTTAGCCAATAAGGGTTTTTATAATGGATTGACTTTTCATAGAGTTATACCTAAATTTATGATTCAAGGTGGATGTCCAAAGGGAGATGGTACTGGAGGACCTGATTATAAAATAAAAGGTGAGTTTGCTGAAAACGGATTCTATGAAAATGGATTAAGACATACAAGAGGAGTAATTTCTATGGCTAGGTCACGAGAAAATGATTCAGCCGGATCACAATTTTTTATTATGCATGGAGATGCACCAAGCCTTGATGGAAAATATGCTGCTTTTGGAAAGGTTACTAAAGGAATGGATGTAGTGGATAAAATAGTTTCTGTAGATAGGGATTCTAAGGACAAACCTAAGGTAACACAAGTTATGAAGAAAGTAACAGTGGATACTTTTAACAAAAAATATAGTAAGCCTGAGACAATTAAGTAAATTATGAACTTGGCCTACACCTTGTATTATTAATTTACTAATATTATAATAGTAAAATGAGGTTAATTATGTTAGATTAACAGAATTTAAGATAGTAGGTGATTTTTTAATGCGTAGTATAATGTTGACAGAAGCTGGTAAGAAAAAGCTAGAAGAAGAATTGGAATATTTAAAGACTGTAAAAAGAGCAGAAATTAAATCTGCTTTGAAGTATGCCCGTGCGCAGGGAGACTTAAGTGAAAATGCTGATTATGATGCAGCAAAAGATGATCAATCCATGACTGAAACAAGAATAATGGAATTAGAGCAGCAGCTTAAAAATGCTGTTATAATTGAAGATTCTGATGAGGAACATGTATTTGGTATTAATAAAACGGCTCTTGTAAAGTTCTATGATATTGATGATACTGAAGAAGTTACTCTTGTAAGTTCAGTAGAATCCGATGTTAAAAATATGAAAATAAGTATAGAATCTCCTTTGGGTGCGGCTTTATACAAAATTGAAGTTGGTAAAAAGGTTGCTGTTGAATCACCAGATGGAGAATATGAAGTAGAAGTTTTAAAAATATTAGATTAAAACAAAGTTCACTTCCTTTATTGAAGTGAACTTTGTTTTTTTAATCTAATGTTTTATTGAACTTCTTCATAGTCGCTCCTATGATTATAAAAATTAAAATTAGTAGTGAAATAATAGGACTTATTAGATAAGAAATTCCTACACCTTTAACAATTATTCCTCTTAGTATTTGTAAAAAATAAGTCATAGGAAGTATGTTGCTTAAATAGTATATAAATTTAGGCATAGCCTCCCTTGGAAACATAAATCCAGAAAGGAGTACACTTGGAAGTAATAAAGCTATAGAAGCTTGCATCGCTTGAAGTTGATTTTTAGATACTGTAGATATAAGCATGCCCATTGCCAGAGAGCAAATTAAAAATAAAGTTCCAAGAAATATTAGTAATGCCATGCTTCCTTTTACAACTACACCAAATATTAAATTTCCCAGTAATAAAGCAATTATTAAATCAAAAAATCCTATTAAAGTATAAGGTATGAGTTTACCAACTACAAGCTCAAAAGGTGTAACAGGAGTCATAATAAGTTGCTCTATGGTACCTTTTTCTCTTTCTCTTACCATAGCAAAAGATGTAAGTATTACAGTGATATTTTGAAGAATAAGTCCAATTACTCCAGGAATATTAAACTTACTGCTTTCTAGTGTTGGATTATAGAGAACTAAAGGTTTTAAAGTTAATCTTTTTACATTAACAGATTTTATTTTAAGTGAATAATTATTTGCTATAAGCTGAGAATATGACATGGCAGTTCTGGCTATAGTTGGGTCTGATCCGTCTACTAAAACTTGAATCTCTGTTTGAGAATTTCTCCTTAAATTTTTTGTATAATCAGGAGGTATTATCAGCCCTACTTTTACCTTACCCATGCTTATATATTTTTCTACTTCTTCAGAAGAATTCATAGATCCATATAATTTAAAGTAATATGAATTAGTAAATTTGCTTATAAGTTCTCTACTTTCTAATGTGTTGCTTCCATCATAAATGGCTAAGTTTACATTGTTTACATCTGTATTTACAGCAAATCCAAATAGCAAAAGCATCATGACAGGCATTAGTAAGGCTATAATCAGACTTGCTTTATCTCTTTTTATATGGATAAACTCTTTTTTAGTAATAGTAAGTAATCTTTTATATTGCATATATATCACCTTCTTTTATTCGGATGCTTTTAAATCATTGAATGAAGATATAACTTGTCTATTAGAAAGCTTTTTAACATAATTTATAAATACTTCTTCCAAATTTTCTGTATTATGTTCTTTGTAAAGATTTTCAGGAGTGTCTATAGTAATAAGCTTGCTATTATATATAAAACCTATAATATCGCAAATAGAGGCTTCATCCATATAGTGAGTAGTTACAAGAACTGTTATACCATCTTTAACAAGCTCCGTTATGGTGTGCCAAAATTCTCTTCTTGAAACAGGATCTACACCTGCAGTAGGTTCATCTAATATAAGTAATTTGGGGTTATGGATTAATGAACATCCTAGTGCTAATCTTTGTTTCCATCCTCCAGATAGAGTTCCGGCCAAGCTTTTTTCTTTTCCCTTTAAGTTTGCCATAATGATGAGCTCTTTTTTTCTTTCTTCCAGAAGTTTTTTAGGAAGCATATATATTTTTCCATAAAATTCTAAATTTTCTTCTACGGTTAGATCTTCATAAAGACTAAATTTTTGAGACATATATCCTATATTTTGTTTGATTTTTTCCGTATCTTTTATAAGATCATATCCCAAAACTTTTCCTTCACCTAATGTTGGGCTTAATACACCACAAATCATCCTTATAGTGGTAGATTTTCCTGATCCATTTGGCCCAAGAAATCCAAAAATTTTACCTTTAGGTATGTCAAAAGATAAGTTATCTACTGCTGTGAAATTACCAAATTTTTTTGTAAGACCTTTTATAGAAATGGCATAATCCATAATATAACACCTCTTATTTTAAATTTACATCAAAAAGCATTCCTGGTTTTACAATATCCAAGTTATCTAATATTTGTATTTTGACTGCGTATACTATTTTCATTCTATCTTTTTTAGTGACTATATTCATAGGAGTAAACTCAGCATCTGGTGATATATATGTGATTTTTCCTTTTACAGTTTTGTTTTTTATAAAATCACTTTTTAGAATTACATTTTTATCTAATTTGATATTGGGAAGCATACTTTCAGGCACATAAATCTTAACCCAAACATTATTTGTGTCAATTAAAGTAGCTATAGCTGTTCCAGGAGTAACATATTCACCTTTTTTAAAGTTGATAGTTTGTATAGTACCATCCACTGCTGATACTAAATTATTTTTATCTAATTGAATTTTAGACAATTCATAGGAATTTTGAGCTTTATCTAAATTATATTGAGCAGTGTTTTTGTCTCTTTCAGTAGCACCATTTACTAAAAGATTTAATTTTTCACTGGAAGCATTTAACTGTGCTTTATAATTATTTAATTGAGCTTGAGACATATCTAGTGCACTTTTTGCATTGTTTAGAGTATTAGATACATTATCTAAATCATTTTTAGCTGCATCAACTTTGTATTTTGATTCTGAGCCACTGTTATATAGAGTAACAGCATCATCATATAATTTCTTTTTATAATCATAATTAGTTTTAGCAGCATTTAAATTATTTTTTGAATTATTTACATTTGCATCTCCTTGTTTTACGGCTGCTTGAGCCTGTTCAACTAATGCTTGTTGAGCTTTTATTTCCTCTATTCTATTTCCATCTTTTATTTTTCCAAGTTCATTTTCTGCATTTTTTATACTAATTTGAGAACTTTGTAGGTTAACTTCAGTTTCATTTGATGATATTACTGCCACTAAATCACCTATTTTCACTTTAGTACCCTCTTTCATCTTGATATCGCCGATTTTACCTGAAGTTTCAGAAGTTATGTTAATAGTATCGGCTTCTGCTGTACCAGAATAGATGAACTCGTCAGATTGTTTGTCTTTTAATGATTTAACTACAAAGAAAATGGAAAATGATAATATAAGTACCATAAATAAAATTGCAAATTTTAAGATTCTTTTTTTATTCATTTTAAAACCCTCCTAATATTATTTTGCAACTCCGTGTAAAAAAATATCCACCATTTGTTTTATATCTTCTTCATCATTTTCACTGCTAAAATAGTCTGGAAAAACATTGCTAAGTATTATATATCCAATAAGCAAACTCATCATAGTTCTTGTTATTAGTATGGGTTCTTTATCTCTAAAATTTTCATTTTCAATATTTTGTTCCATAAAATTGTTTATAAATGGTATTACTATAGGTCCTAAATTTTTTTGAATAGTTTTAAGAAGTTCTGGTTGGTATGCAGCTTCCATAAATATGGTTTTAATTAATGGAAAGTTAGAATGTATTAAATTTAATCTATCCAAAAGCAAATCTTCCATTAGTTTATCAATAGGCTTATTTTTTTTGTTTTCTATTATTGCTTCTGCCGATTTAATGGCCAAAGGTTTAAAAAATTTTGTAATTAAAGGTATTAATAGTCCAATTAACAGATCTTTTTTTGTTTTGTAATATCTAAATATAGTACCTTCTGCAACTTCTGCTTCTTTTGCTATTTCGCTGGTTCTGCTGCCTTGGAATCCTTTTTCTGAAAATATCTTCATAGCTGCTTCAAGTATTTGCCACTGCCTTTTGGTCATATTTTCTTCTAAATCCCCTTGATCATTCAAAAGTTTTTCTATGTCATCCTTTATTTGATCGTCATTTAAGTTCATGGTATCACCTCATTATTTTTTAAAAATAAATGAGTACTCACTCATTTATTTAAATTCTAATACCTAAAATTTTTTTTGTCAACTAAAAGTTCATAAAAATTAAACTAAATATTGACAGTAAAAAGTATCATGTGATACTATATAATTGAGTTATAACTTAACTTATGAAAAGACATTCATACAAGAATTTTGTAATGTGTGATATGAGAGCATATAAATCTGAGGAAATATTTTACTTGGATTTATATGCTCTTTTTAGTGAATATTATACTAGGAGGAGTGAGTATGAAAAGTAAATTAAAAAATTTTTCTTTAATTTTATTAGGTACATTTCTTGTTGCATTTGGAACTTATTTTTTCCTTGCTCCAAATGAAATTGCAGCAGGAGGAATAAGTGGAGCTGCCATAATTATAAATAGTATTTTTCCTAATATACCTATTGGCATATTGATGATGGCAATGGAGGTTATATTATTTACAATTGGAATAATAGTTATAGGTCCTGTGTTTGGAGGAAAAACTGTATTTTGTAGTTTTACTATATCTGGAATGATGCTGCTTTTAGAATGGCTATTTCCGAAACATCCATTAAGTAACGATGTTCTTGTGCAGCTTATATTTGGAATATTGATTTCTGGATTAGGTATGGGAATTGTGTTTAATCAAGGAGCGTCCACAGGTGGAACTGATATTATTGGTAAAATAATAAATAAGTATTTTAAAATTAGTATAGGAAAATCTGTTTTGATTCCAGATATAGTAGTTACTGCAGCTGCATCTTTAGTGTTTGGAATAGATAAAGGTTTGTATGCTATATTAGGAGTTATAATAAACTCAACTATAATTGATAAAGTAATAAAAAGTATCAATACCTATAAGCATGTGGCTATAATAAGCAATGAAGGAGAGAAAATTAAAAGCTATATAGTTGATAAGCTTCAGAGAAGTGCTACAGTATACTATGCTAAAGGTGCATATAAAAATAATGAAAGAGAAGTTATAACTACAGTAATAAGTAGAAAAGAATTTTTTAAATTAAAGGAATATATAAGTTTAATTGATGATAGAGCATTTATCACTGTTAATGAAATAAATGAAGTTCTTGGCGAAGGATTTCAAAATATTATATAAATGAATAAAATAAGCATAATGCTTATTTTATTCATCATCTGATGCAGTAAGTTCACCACAATCTTTTATTGAATTTTGAGGGATATATACTTTATAGTAATATCTCTTCTGAGTTTTTATTATGTTGCCGTTTTTGTCCTTTTTTACATAGTCTGTGGCATAGGCTTTAACTGTGCCAGGCTTATCTAAGGAATTAGAAGAATCAACATAATGTATTTCTACTTGCTTATCAATTACATCTATATTGTTTGATTTTTCATTGTTTTTTTCGCCTTGAAAAATGTAATGAACTTGTCCGTTTAAAGTTCCTTTACCGAGATAAAAACCGTCTATATTGACTAGATTACAAGTATCTACTAGTTTTTCGTTTTGCACAGCATATCCTACTAAATTTTTATCATTCTGTCGTTCTTTATATTTAGTTTGACCATATATTCCTAGTATAATAATAATTGCTAAAATACATAGGATAACTTTAATTATTGTATGCTTATTAATGTGTTTTTTCTTATTTTGTTCAAATAATTTTGTTGATGTAATTTCGTTCTTTTTACCCATTAAATGTCCTCCTTTATGAAGATAGGGGAATATATACAGGAACTGGTAGTTATCAAATTTCCCAATCTAGTATAAAGACCACAAAATTTATCACCAGTTATGTAGGTACCAAAAATAGGATATAGAAGTCTATTTTCTTTGTGTAAAGTTGAGTAAATATCATAATCTATTGGAGTCATATGCTCTCGTTTTTGAAAAATAAAACTGTATTCAGGCTCTTTAGACACCTCATATCCTAATAAGACACCATTGCCTTCTCTTTCTAAAAGTGGTTTTATACAAATATCAGTAGTATTAAGTTTTCTTACATCAAAACTAGTTTCTGATATATATTTTTCGATAATAAGATTTTCATCTTTAGAAAAAAATCCTTGTTGTTTTAATTCAAAGATTAAAGCTAAAAAAGCCTTGGTTTGGGTAACTATGGTATGGGGAGGGTTTATACTAAGAGTATTTTGCTTCATGGCATTTAGTATATCTGTTCTACTTTCATGAATAAACCAATCTAAAGGATAATATCTAAATACAGCGTCTAAAGGTTTGTCATAAAGATATAATTTATCATTATTAACTTTTACATCATAGATATTTCCCATACTTATTTTATAAGGAAGATCTTTAACTATATTGTATATAATGCTTGTATTATACCAATCTTCATAATAAGTTCCAGATAAAATGCCTATATTACTAATATCATGATTTTTAGAATAATCCTTTAATATTTTAAAAAATTCTTCTCTTATCATGCTAACCATGTTTTCATTAGGATTTTTATATGGAATATTTAATTCTTCCTGTATTATTTTACTTATACCAATACTTTCAACTAAACCTGCAGGAGTTTCAGAATTGATTTCTAAAAGTTTCCACTCACCTTTATTGTTAAGACACCAATCTATTCTTCCTAAAAATAAAAAAGAATTTGTATTTTTATCTTTAACTATATTTTCTAGCCCATGAATACCTAGAATATCAGAAAATGCATTAATATTTTCTAATACTAGATTTTGAGCCTTTTTAAATATGGTACATATATTATTAGCAGCGTTTTTTAGTTCATCAAATTTGCTTTTGTTTAAGATAAGGCTGTTTAGGGATGTATATTCTTTATCTCTAAAATAACTTCCAGTAAAATCATACTCCATCATAGCTCTGTCACTTATTTTATCCCAAATTTCTTTTCTATTGTTTCCTGTAAAATGGAGTATATCTATATGTTTATCTGACCATCCTATTGGCGTTATCCATGTGCTTTCGTCACAAGTTAAATAGCTTTCATTCCATCTAGTACAAAAGCCTTCTACTTTTCCATTAATAAGATAAACTCCAAAGTTTCCAAAAGCTTCTTTAGGTATAAATCTATCTTCTGATACTGTAGTTACAGCATCCTTGTGAATAGCACAAAATTTTTGAAGAATAAAGTCATCTGGATTTTCCAAAACATATTCTACTGATTTTTTCCATTCTTCTTCTGAGTGCAATATTCCAATGAATACATTTTCGCTATATCTTCCATAAATAGGTTTTAAAACATATTTATTTTTATTTTTTAGTACATCTTTTAAATAATCTTTTTTAAAAATACGAGTTTGAGGAAGAGTATTTTTTATTACTTCTCTTTCATGCTCGCTTAATCTTTTGTCCTGTTTCTCTATTAATGACCATAGGTAAGCAAATAGACTTTTGCATTGACCAATGATTACTCTAGGATCGTTTATGATGAGAACTTTACCTTGATTATATAAATTTAAAATTTCTTCTATATGGCAAACTTCATCCATATGCTCTGTAGGAAATTGTCTTAAAATTACATGTATTTTTTTCTTACCAAAAGCAAGCAAATTACCATCTACAACTTTTAAATTTTTAGGACCTACAGCTATAAAATGAAAATTAGAATTTTCCATAATATCTTTATATAAAAATGATAAATGACATTCTTCTAAATGACAAGGATCTACAAGTACAGCTATATTAAAGGTTTTATGTAAATGATTTTTGAAAAAATCATTTACTATATTTTTAAAAGAAGCTATAAATTTATCTTTAAATCCACTATTTAAATTATTATGTGTTTCCAAGTATTCACTAACTAAAATTTCTCTTTGAGCACAAGGCTTGTCATAATTAAATTCAGAGAAAAAAATCCCGCCATCTTCTCTTATAAATGCATCATATCTTACCCAAAACATAGGACTTAATGGGATTTTTAGATCTACAATATTCTGCTTAAATTTAAAGTCTTTTATATATTGTTGAAAATCAAAAAAATCTCCATTAATATTTTTTATTATTCTTTTAACTAAAAGATCTAAAGTTTCTGCAGACTTTTTCATATTATCTACTGTTTTATTATCGAGATAGAAGGGACAGGGAGAAAATATAGTTTCTTTTCTTCTGCAATCTATCATGTAGTAGTCAAACAAAAGTTTATCAGTTAAAGAGTTGTACACTTTAAAATCATCTCCACAAAGTAATATATTTAACTAGATACACTTCCAGCATGTACTCCAGAATATCCACCATTAGAGGATGGTGTAGTCCAAGCCTTCCATCCACCAGTACTGCCTGTATTGATGCTAGATTTACTGCCACTAGATGTTGAACTAGAGTTAAATATAAAAGGGGTTGAATGTGAGTAAGAAGTAGACTGATTTTGATTATCATCTTCTTTATCTTTGTCTCTATTTTGATGTGCACAGCCAGTTAATGCCAATGGATTTACTAACACCATTGATACTGCAAGACTTAGTGCAGCCGCTTTATATTTCCATGATTTTTTATTATCCATAAATTTTATTCTCCAATCATATATTTGTTTACCTTTATACTATAATGCTCTAGATAATCAAAATAACAAGAAATATCTTCTTTAATAGATGTTTTATAAATATAAACTACATTGTCAAAGTTTAATTCCTTCAACAATTCATGAGAAGGCATATCCTCTTCAGTAGTTTCATATTGATTGTTAAAATAGTTTTCTTCAGTACCTGTAGAATCAGAGATATATCTGCCGTTATCTAAGATGAAAATGTAACCTTCAGTTTTTATATCAGAAATTTTTTCACCATAAGTAATTAAATTGCTTATAAAGTCTTCTCCTTGAACTAAACCATAGGGATGAAGTATAGCATTAAAAGTAAGTACAGGCTTAATCTTTAGACTATTTTGAAGCATATAAGCAAATTTAATGCTTTCGCTTCCAGGTATGTCTAAGATGAAAATAGTATTATGTCTCTTGTATTTATTTATTATATGCTTAGTCTCGTTAAATTCTTTTGTTTCATTAGATGCAATATCAAATTTTTTTATAATAAAGTTTGGATAGTTTTTGATAGAAACAAATGGTGTGGATTTAAAAAAGCACTGAAAAGGTTCAGTACCGTTTTTCCACTTTAAATAGATATCATATATATTATAGTTATCAAGATAATTCAAACCAATATAACTGGTTATGAAAATCATAATAAAACATAACCATACTCCTTTCTTAAGTATTTTAGGGTGATGATTTTTAATAAACGATAGCTACAAATTTATTTACATTTATTATGTGAGTATATCCATTGAGATCCTTTATTACTAAAAAACCTTCTCTTTGAACCTCTATACTTACATCACTTATGACTATATCCGGATTGGAATTATTATAGGATTCTGAAGAAGTGTAAAGATTTAAAGTTTTCCTTTCAGTAAACATTTTATATATCCTCCTTAATATTTATGTATTTTAAGTTTATACAAATATTATCATGTTATGGGAATCTATTCAATAACGGTTTTAGGCTAAATATTGTAAAAAAGTAAGATTTACAAACATAAAATATAGTTTTTATAACTATTACATAGGTTTGTTATTATTATCTTATGAATAATAAAGAAGTTCAAATATATTTATTAACATCTACATAAAAATAATTTGTTATAAAAGGAGTTATTTTTGAGAACTTAAGGAAATTAAGATGAAATATATGGTATAATGTATACAAATTTATCTTGCAAAAGGAAGTGAAATATGTGAAAAGAATTTGGAAGTTAATCGCTAGTATGATAGTTATATCTTTAGTTACTTTTGCACCTGTTTTTGTACAAGCACATGGGGTGAATGATTCCACTGAAGATTCTAGTTATAATATTAAAATAAATAATATTAATGAAAAATATTATAGTGGAAATGTAAGTAGAAAAAATAAAAATCTTCTTAATGCAGCTGTACAACAGCAAGTAAAACAACCCAATCTTTTATATAGTAATAATTCTTGCAGCACTATAAATCAAATTAAGCAGGTGGCTAAAGATAATTATTTAAATAGAAATACAAGTTTTTCCATACATTATACAGGGAATTTTTCGGATCTGAAAGGTATATTAAATGAAGTATTAGACTATATTGATGAATCTGATGATTATTTGGCAAATTCTATTGTAAGCTCTGAAGTAAGGTATCATGGATATAATCAAGATGTAGATATAGATTTTACTGTAGAATATTTATTAACATATGATCAGGAAAATTGGGTAAATCAGAAGGTGAATTCTATACTTCAAAATATAATAAGAGATTCTATGACACAAGATCAAAAAGAAAAAGCTATACATGATTACATAGTTGCAAATACTGCTTATGATGAAACTCTTGTAAAACATAGTGCTTATGATGCATTGCATGATGGAACTACAGTGTGTCAAGGATATGCACTTTTAGCATATAAAATGTTAAATGAAGCAGGTGTACCAGCTAAAATTGTAGTTGGTATGGTAGATGGAAGTAGTGTGGAAAATCATGCTTGGAATTTAGTAAATCTTAATGGAAAGTGGTACCAGTTGGATTGTACATGGGATGATCCTGTACCAGATGTTCAGGGAAGAGTAAGATATGATTATTATAATTTAACAGACAATCAATTGGTTAAAGATCATGCATGGAATAGATCAAAATATCCAGTTGCTAATACAAGTTATGATTTAAGTATTACTAATGTTCCAGTTAAATCTGTAGTATTGGACAAACATCAGATAACTTTAAAAGTAGGAGAAACTACGTCATTAACTGCAAATGTATTACCAGCTAATGCTTCAGATAACTCAATAATTTGGAGATTCGATGCGCAAGGATTAATTTCTTTTGATGGAATAAGTATAAAGGCTTTGAAACCTGGTAAGGTTTATATAAATGCAGTATCAAATGATGGAGGTTTTAAAGATACTTGTATTGTAACAGTAGTTAACGATACAGAAGTAGACTTTAATAATTCTAGACAGTGGCAGGAAAAGACCGGTATAGAACCAAATAAGTCATGGAAATTAAAATTTACTAAAACTGTAGCTAGTTCTACAGCAAATAAAAATAATATATATGTATTAGATGAATTATATAACAAAGTAGATGTTGATATAAACTTTGATGTTACCAAAGATACTTTAGTAGTTAAACCTGCGCAAAGTTATAAATCAGGTAAAGTGTATTATTTAGTGGTAACTACAAATGTTACTTCAGATTCAGGACAAAAAATATCTAAACCTATCATAATGAAATTTACAATCAAATAGTAAAAAATAACAGCTGATTTTTAGCTGTTATTTTTTATAATAAAATTTATTCTTTTGTAACTAATGGTACAGATTAATCATATAATTAGTATTACTATTTAGATATAAGGAAACACTTATATTGTTAGGAGGTAAGAAGTTATGGAGAAACATTTTATAAAGAATATCGATTTTGCAAAACCATTAGAGTTTGAAGGACTTGTAGATTATGAGGAGGGAAGAGTTGTAAGCAGAACTTTAGCTCAAGGAAAAGCTCTTAGTGTAACTTTATTTGCATTTGATAAAGGTGAAGAAATCAGTTCTCATTCAGCAGGAGGAGATGCTATGGTTTATATTCTTGATGGTGAATCTGAAATAACCATAGGAGATGAAAAGTTTAATGTTAAGAAAGGTGAAACTATAGTAATGCCAGCACATGTGCCACATGCACTTTTAGCTGCAGAAAAGTTTAAAATGTTATTAGTAGTGGTTTTTAGTTTAACATAGTTAAAAAATTAATTTAGTTATTTATGAATATTTGTATATTTATAAATTGACAAACAACGAATTATTGTTTACTATTATATTATTAAATTTAAAAAACTAAAAAAATCATTATTTAATTGTATTTGAAAGTAACGTAATTAAAGATTTTTTTAGTAGAATCACATAACTGGCGGAAGTGGAGTTTACCACAGGGAGTGTGATTTATACAAAAAATGTCGACCGCCTGGGCAAACTGTCCAGGCGGCGTTATATTTTTTGAAGCTTCCTGGATATGTAAAAAAATATTTTAATTAATTAGGGAGGCATTTTTTATGATTATGAAACAACGGCAAGGATTTAAATCAGGTATATGGACAGAGGAAATAGACGTAAGAGAATTCATACAAAAAAACTATACAGCATATGAAGGAGATAAAAGTTTTTTAGAAGCACCAACAGAAAAAACTAATAAGCTTTGGAAAGAAGCAGAAGAGTTAATTATAGAAGAAATCAAAAAAGGAATTATAGATGTTGAAACTAATGAAATTTCAGGTATAAATAATTTTAAACCTGGTTATTTAGACAAGCAAAATGAAGTTATAGTAGGATTTCAGACAGATGCACCACTAAAGAGAATAATGAATCCTTTTGGTGGAATGAGAATGGTAGAACAGTCCTTAGAAGAATATGGATTTAAGATGAATGAGAATATAGAAAATTATTTTAGTAAATATAGAAAGACTCATAATCAAGGAGTATTTGATGCTTATACAGAAGCTACAAGAAAAGCAAGAACAGTGGGACTTCTTACAGGACTTCCAGATGCTTATGGAAGAGGAAGAATAATAGGTGATTATAGAAGAATAGCTCTTTATGGAATAGATTTTTTAACAGCACAGAAGAAAAAAGATTTAAATGAGTTAGTAGGGCCAACTACAGATGAACTTATAAGACTTAGAGAAGAAGTATCAATGCAGATTAGAGCTTTAGGTGAAATAAAAGCTATGGCAGCATCTTACAGCATAGATATATCAAAGCCAGCATGTAATGCTGTAGAAGCAGCTCAATTCTTATACTTTGGATATTTAGCAGGAGTAAAAGAAAATAATGGAGCAGCAATGTCTATAGGAAGAAATACTACATTCTTAGATATATATATAGAAAGAGATTTGAAAAATGGTGTTATAACAGAAGCAGAAGCACAAGAGATAATAGATCAGCTTGTTATAAAATTAAGGATGGTGA